>NZ_JADYVO010000003.1:0-637197 GCF_020193825.1 Bradyrhizobium sp. NBAIM18 | reverse complement strand
ATGCTCAGTCGGCGCCGGTGAGTGGGGCTGCCGCCAAACCGCCGCTCTTCACCGGACCGCCGGACGCGCCAGCTCAGTCGTCAGACATCTACCGCGGTCTCAACTCTTTCGTTGATCTGCCGTACACGCCGCAGCAGATGCGGGACGATGCTCAGTCGGCGCCGGTGAGTGGGGCTGCCGCCAAACCGCCGCTCTTCACCGGACCGCCGGACGCGCCAGCTCAGTCGTCAGACATCTACCGCGGTCTCAACTCTTTCGTTGATCTGCCGTACACACCGCAGCAGATGCGAGACGATGCTCAGTCAGCGCCGGTGGGCGCGGCTGCCGCCAGACCGCCGCTCTTCAACGGACCATCGGACGCGCCAGCTCAGTCGCCAGACATTTTCCGCGGTCTTCAGTCTTTTGTTGATCTGCCGTACACGCCGCAGCAGATGCGAGACGATGCTCAGTCGACGCCGGTGAGTGGGGCTGCCGCTAGACCGCCGGTCTTCGCCGGACCGTCGGACGCGCCAGCTCACTCCTCAGACATCTACCGGGGTCTCAACTCTTTCGTTGATCTGCCGTACACACCGCAGCAGATGCAAGACGATGCTCAGTCAGCGCCGGTGCTCAGCCCTGCCGGTAAACCCGCCTTCTTCGTCGGGCGGTCGGGCGTACTTGAGGAGCTTGAGGACATCGGATCCCGAGTCGATGAGGATTGCCAGGATGGCTCCCAGCCGGTACCGGATTTCTTACTCGATGTCCTGGATAATATCGGGGTCCTGCCGACCCCGTTCAGCGGCCCAACCCAGGTCTCCATCAACGGTGAGACCAACTCGATTACATTGGGGCCGCGAGGACGTCGCGGTGCGCAATTCATCCATCATCCTCGCCCGACCTCTGTCCCGGGTGCTCAGATCGACCCCTCGGCTACTGTTGCCTCTTCCGGCCACCGTAGCGGACCCGTGCTGGGCCCCACGCAGTGGCTGGGTGACCAACATATCCAGCGGGACTATGAGCTCCTGGCGCAGGAGCTCCAGCAGAACAATCCGGATTTCGCCGCCCGGACGCGGTTCGTGGATCCCCTGGTAGCCCAAATGTTGCGATCTCCCTCCAAGGAGGTCGCCGAACGAGCATTAGGGTGGGTTCGCTACGATACAGTCGACTTCCTGTTCCTGCCGGTAAGCGATGCCAGCAACACGGATAGACATCAGCGCGGCAGTCACTGGTCGCTGCTGCTGGTTGATCGCCGCGATCGTGGCCGGCCGGTCGCCTATCACTATGACTCTACCCAGGGATACAATGACAGGCCCGCAGCGGAACTCGCAGGACGGCTCGACGCTTACCTGCAACAGGCCCCGATAAGACAGCAGCAGAACAGTTATGACTGCGGCGTCTTTGTCCTGGACGGCACCAGGGAACTGGTTAGGCGATTGGCAGCAAGACGGCCGGACTTGAACCTCAACAATCTTGTCATCAGTCGGCAGGCGCTGCGGGACCGACTAGGCGCTGGTGTCAGCTTCAACTGAATAGGGCGCACGACCGAGTGAAATGCTGTTCTAGCCGATCGAAGATCCGCAATCGGTGTGCTCGCAGAGCATCATAGTGTCTCACGTGAGGAGCTGAGTACGCATACGACGAAGACCGCCTGATTGACGCATGCGCGCGGGCACAGCGAGCTCTACGATCGGTCGGGTGAAGGTCAGCGGCCTGCTGACCCGGCGGGCTTATCGGCCTGGCGCAGGAGCTTCCATTCCCAGGGCAGCAGTTCGTGCAGGCGCGACGCGGGAAGATCGGCGATCCAGACCAGGACCTCGGCGAGCCAGGCCTTGGGATCAAAGTCGTTGAGGCGATAGGTCGTGATCATCGTCAGCATGATGGCGGCACGGTCGGCGCCACGCTGGCTACCACCGAAGGTCTAGTTGCGCCTTCCCCAAGGCAATGCCTCTCAATGCGCGCTCAGCGCATCCGTCAAGCAGATCTTGCCATCGTCGAGGAAGCGGGCGAAGTCGTCCCACCGCCTGAGCATGTAATTCATAAGCTTCAGGACCTCGGAGGAGCGCGAGAGGGTTTCGCGCTCTCGCAACAATCAGGCGTGCATATCCTCGAGAAGCGGCTTGATCCTTTCCCTGGCGCAGGGCGCGCCGCTCGTCGGCGTCCCGGCCGTTGCTGGTGCGCTCGATCTCGCAAGCGGTCGTCATCAAGTGCGTTTGTGAACAGCACATTGCCACTCTGACGTTAAGCAGCCCAATCAGCGCATGCTAAGATACTTTCAGGCTCAGTTCCTGCGCCATCTCAGCAGCGATTGGGAATTGATCGAGCGTCGTCAGATTCTGAACTAAGTGCGAAAGCAGGGGCATCTGCGGAGATCTTGCCTAGGGTAGGCTCTATAGATCTTGTGAACTCCACGTCTTCAGGCTCCAGGAGGCTGCCGCAAAAAGCTGGGTCGGTCGATGGCCACAAATAGTTGCCGAAACTCTTCCCGTAAATTCGCCGACGAATCAAGTCGTCAGACCGCGAATTCAGTCCACTGCCGCCTAGCCCGTCGGGGCATCAACATTCACCGATGGTTCTTTATTCCACGATAAGTCACACGTCGGATCGAAAAACAAGTAATTGCAGGTCAGTTCTTCACCAGGTTGTACGTCACGCGCGGTTAAAATTCGGCAATGATCGTCTTGATATGTGTTTGGCTGACTGCTGTGCTTCATGAAGCGGGCATTGTCAGCATTGTACTCTATAACACCATCATTAGCCTTGTAGTCTCTTGGATAGGCATGCTTATCAAGTAGAGCTCGAAATGTTGGAGCTAGAGCTTCGTACTGCTCAGGCGTCACTGCGATGTCAACGATTGGGTTGTGAATCCAAATCAGCGAATCTTTGAGCAAAAGGGCGGCGGAGAAAAGTCCAATACCGCCAAACTGGTCTGGCTTTAAAACAGTTTCGACAATCAACATTGAAGAAGTCTCCCTAACACCCAGCAAGCTAACTGACCTGAGCCCCGAAATCTCCTGCACAAACCGGTAGGGTCGTCTAATCGCGCCTCCGTCCCAAATTGGGTTTTTTTCGCATTCGTTGCGACAGCGGCTGGCGGATCGCCTTTCGCGGTACCGCCATCTTGGCGGTGCTGGAAGGGGGCTGCAAGTCAGTGGGATTGCGAGCAAAGATCCGCGTTGATCAAGGCGGCGAGTTCATGTCGCGCGATCGTGACCCGTAAGCCTATCAGCGCGGCGATACGCTTACTTTCTCACGGTCCGGCAAGCCGCCGGCAACGGCTTCATCGAGTCCTTCAAGAGCCGCTTTCGCGCTGACCGCTCAATGGCCACTGTTTCCTGTCCCTTGCGGATGCGCAGGACAGAAGTGGAGACATGGGCACATCGTTAGCGAAGGGCCACCCCGTGGGCGATCGGCAGTCGAACGCTGATTTCGCCGCACAACCACGTCGGCGTAACCAGCCCCCCATTGTAATCACGCGACAAAGCTCTAGTCTTGGGGTGGTCTAAAGCACGGTCTCGCTGAAAGTCGCCACATGTGACTGCCGCTCGATGAAAGTTCGATGGCAGGTCAGGTGCAGGATAATTTCGCGGGCGTATGCACCGTATCGGTCACCTGTGAGCGACCTAGAGCTGGTGGTGCGCTCGTAGACTCCTGGTCATCGCCCGTGCCGCTTCCGCTGCGAGGCCGTCCTGTGAGGACGCCAGATCTGCACTAAGCGTTTGGCCGTAAGGGATTTGACGCGATCGGCGCGACGCGCGGCGAGGCTGGAGTCTAGGGTGCAGCATCCCGGTTTGGTGCTTAGCGGTAACGGAGAGGGGGCTCCGCAAAACGGCTGATCCTGCAGGTGAGCAAGGAGAGGCTTATGCGCTTTGTCCGAAGCCGCAGCCCGTCGTAGGCCGATTGTCTCAAGCTCATCGGCAAACTCGCCAGGCCAGCTGAAGGCGGCGCATGAACGAATTGCAATGTTCTCCGCATCGAGACCCCAGAGCGGACCTGAAGCCAGAGTAGATCTTTTCCCTAAATGGAAGGGCCCATCTCAAGCGCTCATGGCCACGAGGTAATCGAGCCATAACCAGAGCTGCCTTACTCGCTCGGCCCGTTCCTCTGAGGGCTTCTCGGCCAAGCCGTGATCGCGCCAGGTCTCCAAAGAGAGACGACACTCGTGCCAGAAAGTACTCCCCCCGCGCTCTATTCCTCAGCCCGGACACTGAAACACGCGACAAACGCACGGCACAGCCTGCGCACAATTGGTCCAGGCATCTTTCAATGTGGCGTTCGTCGATCCGCCGCTAGGGGCATGCAGACGCCTCGTGAACTTGATCGCCTCGCGCGAGTCGCGTCGGCCCGATGCTTGCGGGAGCCGCGGTGTGCCCGCCTGGTGCTACTTTCGGCCCGGCAGGCTTGCACGATCAGCTCAGGTAGAACATTGTCGCGGCGATCGTCAGTTGAAGCCGGCAGGAAGTGCGAAACGCCTCAACGTTCGCGCCGGCGAGCCTTGCCCTATGATTTGCCGGCATCAAAGTACGCGCGAGATGTGCGGTCGTTCACACATAATGGTCGCGATATGGCTTAGCTGGGGCAGCAGCCTCGGGGTCGGAGTTCCTGGTGTTGACATTCAGCAGCGAAAGCTGGTCGCGGACAGATACAGCTTTGGTGCTCGGCAACCATGTTGCCGTGGCGATCGTCTTTGCGGCTCGTTCGCTATTTTGAGGGTCCTCGACACTCATCTGGCCGATTTGATCAGCCGGACAGAGGTCGCTGCGGCATGCTCAGCTTCATCCTGCGCTGAAGCTCCTTGAGGAGAGGTCATCTCAGGTCGTCGTCTTCAACGGGGCAGAGCAGTGCCGACGGCGGTCCGCGCTGAACCGAAACCTTATCCCGGAGGACGCGGTTCTCACTCAAAGCGTCCAAAACCGGAGTAGCGACAGATAATTCACGGTCTATGCACTGCTCTTAAGGTTTCAGCGACTGTCTACGCCGAAAAATGGGAACGGCATTGCTGACCGGCTTTCCGCGGGGACGTTGAATGCACATCTCAGGAGTATAACCACGACAAGGGCGTTGGCAGTAGCTTCGGGGTAGCACTGTGTGAGCTGCGGAACACGTCGGCTGGGCTAAGCGATGAAGATCGCGCACGGTATTCCGGACCATTGCTGACCCCTGAGATATGTACTGAAAGGCTCGAGGCGGATCGACGAGGTGCTGGGCAGCGCCTCGTCGGCCAGACGAGCTTTCTGCGGAACGCCACGGCCAGGATGTGCATCTGGGACTGATGGACGACCACACCCATCTGCAGCCAGCTAAGCTCAGCCGACGCGTGTTCGATGCGGCAGGAACCAGCCTCTTTACTCCGAGGATGCTTCCCTGTCTCGGGGCCGAGGCCCCAATCAATGGCAATGCTGTAAAACGCAACGGCGATAACACCGTAGGTGTTCTTCGCAGCTTTGGCGTTCGGAAGATCAAAGAAGATCGCTGTGCGGCTCAACGAGGAGCCGCACAGCGATGATGCGCGCAAGTTAATCGGGCGGGGTAGCGCTCACCCGGACCCCCCGGAACCGCGCCAAGCTCGCTGGCGCAAGCTATGCTACATTGATAAGTCCAATACCGGAGCTATGTGGTCGGGTTCCTAGTTCTTAGCGTGGGGATTGTCTCTCGGCATCTCCATTGCTTGGGTGATGGATGAGCCGCACGTCATTTGGGCCTCCCGGCCCCAAGAGGGCGGTGTAACGCTCGCCGAGAATATCGTAGTTTCTTGCCGGCTGCGCATCGTTCGGCAACTGGCCCCAGCGGCGAAGCATCGAGAGCATCGTGTCCGGGGCTGGTTGGTCGCCGTGCGAAAAATTCTTGGGAACGGCGAATGATGCAGCATAAATCTCGCGGGGCGCGGGGGACGTCCCCTCAGCCCTGGAGGAGGACGCCGGAGCGGCTTGCTCCATCGACCGTCCAAGCCGCGATGATGAGGCTCGGTTCGCTGGTTGCGCGCTGGGCTGCGGAGCGTTTTCCAGTCGAAATCCCAGAGGAATGGCAGCGCCTTGCGGAAGAGGGGTGCTTCGCCTCATCGTTGCCGCGGGCACGAACAGCGCCGTGTAGCGGTCATTGTGAACGATAAAACTGTTGGGTCGGCTGTCCTGGCTCGGCGCGACGTTGCTACGGTCAAGCGCAGCGGACGCGTGCTGGTCGCCCTGCCGGAAATTGAAGGGAATAACGGCCGGTTCTGAATCCAGCCCTTGGTGATGACCCTCGGTTGGCTCGACGGACGACGATGCGCCAGCGTTTCCCACCATCGCCCACAGCAGGTCCTGATCGTAGCCTTCGGGAAGGACGAGCCGATCGCTGGCCTGAAACGGTGCGCCGGCGTCTTCCATCAGCTCGCGAACGACTGAACTGCCGGGCTCGCTCACCTCGCGTCCGATGGCATCCCCTTCCGTATGGCTTAGTGTTCTTTGCCTCTTCGCAGGCCTCAACTCCCCGGTGTAGTCCTCACCCAAGAGGACCTCGTGACTTGAAGAGGGAGCGCTCCCGGTCAGCTCGTTCCGAGCCGGTTGGTAGCCGTCGCTCCAGTTGAGCTGAACGGCTTTTCCGCGGTCCGGTCCCTGGTGATCGCGCGCGGTTGGGAGAGACGATGTTAGGGTGGGTTCGCCCATCATCCCTCGCAGCGGGTCCTGATCGTGACCTTCCACAGGCAGCTCTACCGGCCAAGTCCAAGCTTCCCGCGGCGCGCTGTGCTGGGCAGCGGTGTCCCCGAGGTGTCTGGTGACGGCGTCTTCGGGATGAGGACCGTAAGCCCCCTGGTGCCCAAGTTCCAAGGCCTCGATGAGGCTACGCTCTTCCTCAGTCAGAGGAAAATAGTAGGGATCTGAAGAAGCGGGGATCTCTGCAACGGCAGGAGGATCAAGCTGCGGCACTTCATCCAAGTACGGCTCAAACTCCGCTTGCTGCTGTTGCGGTTGTGGCACCGCGGCGTGGTCACGGTCGAATGGGTTGATGCTGTTAAATGGGTCCATGTCAACTCCCCGGGGTTTGAGTCGATTCGCAATGCGGAGACGATAGTGGCGCTCTCTCTCGTTCTATTGGGATCAGCTGTCGAAAAGCTGACGCGCTTAGAGACTTACGGATTGCGATCTCAAATCAGTCATTTCGCCGCTTTGGACCGCGACTCGTGATGGGACCGAGCAGGCGGCATGGCTTTGCCCGTTCGGGACGAGCACAATGGCGTCGGCACTCTGACGCCGCGACCATCTCGGCAACTGATTGGGTCTCTTCAGTCAACCCGCACGTTTCGAGGCCACCTCGATCAGCTTGCACCATCAATTTTACGGTTTGTGGCGATAACGCTTTCTTGGCTCGCACGCTCGGTTGCCGCACCGCGGCGGATGCTCTCGATCGGATTGTAGTTCTCAGCTGGCTCTGGTGCTCGGCAGGAAAGTCATAGACAGCCAATAGGCTCAAGATTCGCAATCCTTGTCCGGCAATAACGTCATGCCATATTTAGCGCGATTCTCGACCAAGGTATCGAGTGCATGCTCCAACCGCTCGGCTTGGCGCCATTGAGATCCTGTATGGCCTTCTTGCCGCTCCGAACCAGCTCGGGATGTCTTTGAGCACGTTGACGGCTTTTTGCTGCCAGCGCTCGTATTCGCGCTGCGATTGGTCATTCAGGCTCAAAATCATCGAAGGTGAAAGGTTCGTTGTATCCTTTCCAGCAGGGCCGAGAGCGCCTCCTGGATCGCCGGTCGACATAGCGCGCAGCTAAGGGGCGGGCAGCAGGCGATCGAGGCTCCTAGTTCGCCGCGCTCGGACTGGCAAAATCACCGAGGTGAAGCCGATCCAACTGGCGAGCCGCTCGCGCGCCGGTCCTCACCTTGGGCCTGGCAATCTCGATCTCGCCGATATCCGTTGCGATGTTGCGCGCCGGGCCATGGCCGTTCCGCACGGCCGGCGCGACCATCCGCGGCGGCTTCAGCTCGCCGGCGTCTGCGGAACGCGGCAATTCCGTCTGGACGGCCCGGACGAACAGATCGCGCGCTATGTTGCGCAGAATTTGTAGCAGTGCATGATCAACCGCAGACGGCTGACCGAAGGGTAGGATGTTGATCGTCTCCTTCGGGCCGCATCGGCTCCTTGAAGAAGTTCTCGCAGGTTCGCCATCCGCCTGGATACGCCGGCTCTCTGAGCGTTATCACCCAGATTCCTGCGCAGCTCCCGCTTTCTTCGTATTCACCCGGTCCCGTTCAAGACCTCTATGTGCAGAACCCGACAGCAAATTGCAATTGAGTCGATCTGAATCGCAGAAGGATGCTTGCCTGAACCAAGCTCGCGGGTCCTGGCATGTCGATTGCTAGGAAGTGCCTGATACATCATGCCACTAACTAGACGCAAAGGCTGAGACAGATCCAACTTGCTGTCCAAACGAATTCTCTAGCATACAAGCGGCGCTGTTAACTGCCGCTCCGCTAACGGAGCCAGTCATGCTGATCGACACCTCCAAAATCTTCGACTCCATTCGCATCAACAAGAAGGAAGCGCGGGAGCACCAGACCGCGGCGCTATGTGAATGGCCTGGTTGCCAAAACAAGGCTACCCATCCCGCGCCCAAGGGCCGCGACAATGCGCGCGAATATTGGCACTTCTGCATCGACCATGTTCGCGAATACAATGAGTCCTACAATTTCTTCTCGGGGATGGACGCGGAAGCGGTCGCGCGCTACCAGAACGACGCGCTGACCGGCCATCGTCCGACCTGGAAGATGGGCGAGAACATCAGCGCCCGCAAAATGGTCGGCAGCGCGGCCGATTTCGAGGACGACTGGCATGCCTTCTGCACGCACCTCGAGCTGAACGGACGCGCCGGTGCCCGCCCCCGCTCGGAGGCCAAGCCTGAGGCGCGCAAGATTTTAAATGCCGAGCGGAAAGCGTTGCAGGTGATGGGCCTGAATGCCAATGCGACGCTCGGCGATATCAAGGCGAAGTACAAGGCGATGGTCAAGCAGCTCCATCCCGATGCCAATAGCGGCGACCGATCTACGGAGGATCGCCTGGTCGAGATCATCAAGGCCTACCATTACCTGAAGACCGTGGTGCGCGAGAGCTAGGGCGGACACGACTTGAACGGCTTCACCCCACCGGCCGCTACTAGCCCTTCATCGTGTGAAAGCTGCATCCGAGCTGGCGTGTAATCCGCTTCAGACCCCCACGCCTAGGCCGAGAGGAGCAGCATCTCCGCGACGTTAGCAGGAGTCTTTATCAACAGCGCGCCCCGGATCAATCCACGACGAGCCTTCCGTGATTCTTTCCTCTTTCATTTGCTCGCTCCTCGGCGTTGCAAGGAGGGGGCAAGTCCTCACGACGCCGAAGGGGGCGGTTCGCAAAGGCGCGCCACAGCGAAACGCTGAAAGCGCCGGTCCTCGGCTGCTCAAAGAACCCGCAAGACTAAACTGCTGCTCCGCTGCTCGATTTCAAGGATGGAAAGGCCCTTACTCGATTTGGCTTGCGCGTTAGGACCGCACGGGCAGCGCCCACCTCGTTCCGCGTCAATGCAGGTGAGGCAACCGCAATCATGCTCTGATCTATATCAATTCGATGTCGCGCCTGAGACGTTGTCGCATGTTTGACGTATGTCGCATCCGCTCGAAACAACTCAGATGAGACCGTCTTTCTCTGAGTGCCTCTCTCTTAAGGGGCCATTCTGCCAAATCGGAAAGTGGTACGAGAATTGCTGTGCCCACCATGCTGGTTCTTGGAAGTCCTGAGGATCGCATGCACGCTGTCGTCCTTATAAAGCAGCTGGTTGTCAATGTCCGCGAGTGGCGGCCCAACATGCGCAAGCGCCTGAGAGGGGCCGCACCGGTCCGTGACCTGAGGTGTGCCGAGCTGCGCGAAGAGTTCCGTGCCGAGCGCACTTCTTTACGTCGGCGCTTGAGACGTTGGTATGTTCTTACGAGAAGTGCTGACCTTGTCCGCCGCAACCGTTGCATCATTTGCCAGCCATTCTTTCGAGAGTCTGGATACGCACGTGACGACTCCGTAGCTCGGATAGAAACCGGACCGACCGGCAACGAACAAAGACAGCTCCCCGTTGGCTCAACCTGCGGAGCGGCGCGCATCGGTTTGCTCCACCTATTGGTCGGTACGCGCTGGGACCGGGTCAAACATTTCGGGCCCGGCGCTTTCCTTCGCGCGCGGACTTCCAGCTGCGACAAGCAGAGCCAACATCTGTGCAAGTAAAATGGAAATAGAAATGGATGACCAATCGCACGGCCAAATGCCACTCTCTTCAAGCGGACGGGAAAGCCGCGGGCCAGACCTATTTAGCTTCGTCGAATGCGCTACACAGACAAAATCAATCAAAGCGCTGTTCGATCTTCTTGTCAGTTGCGCGAGCAATGAAGGCTTTAATAAAGTCGCGTACGGAGCACTCACCTGCTCGAATGAGCGTCGTCTGCTGGACTATCTGCCGCCCCCGCCAACCATAAACTTCCCGTCTGATTGGTGCCAACGCTATGCTGAGCAAGAGTATCGAGCGATCGACCCGGTAGTCCGGCGGACAGCAATGCTGCCAAGGCCCTTTCTTTGGGATGACCTAACCCATAAATATAAACTGCAGCCCCGTGAGCTGCGCGTCTTGCACGAGGCCAGAGAAGCAGGTCTTAAGCATGGCATAAGTGTGCCATTGTTTGGATCGCAAGGCCGATTGGCTTTCGTATCGTTTGCATCTCCCTTCGATGATGCCGATCCACAGAAGCGCATGGCTCATCTCACGATATTGGCGTCGGCGTTTCACAACGCTGTCGCGCAGATTACACCGCCCCTTGATGAAGATTGCGAGACAGACATTCCGCTAACCGAGCGAGAAACAGAGTGCCTATACTGGGTTGCAGAAGGAAAGTCAGCCTGGGTAATCGGGCGACTTGTGGACGTCAGCGAGAATACCGTCAACTTTCACATGAAGAACGTCGTCAGAAAGCTAGGGGCGGCGAACCGGACAAATGCTGTACACAAAGCAACCCGACGCCGCCTCATTTAACTCCGCGCCCGTTTAAAGGCACGATCAAAGGCCCCGTCTTCGGGCGGGCTCTTCTGTAATTGCCGCGGATCGGGACAACCGATCTCTAGTGGCTTCGACGATGTACTTCAACGGAAGCGGCTCAAACCAGATAGCTGGGCACGCAAGCGCATCAGGCGCGCGTATGCGGTGTCCCTCAACAGCGCCCGGTGTGGACTTGGGGCGTCGTCGTTGCATGCAAGTCCCGTTGCGCCAGACTCAATCCGCCTCTCAAGCGATCTAGTGTTGCTAAACACGCTGCTCAACGAGACGGCGGAAGACGCCGACATCATCTTCATTCTCTCCAGCAACCGTCCCGAGGCGATCGAGGCCGCGCCAGCGTCCCGGTCTTATCGATCCGGCAATCGAGGTGCCGCTGCCTGATGCGCTCCGCCGAGGCAAGGTGGTTCGCCCTATGGCAGCGGCTTGCCGGTACACAAAGCCATGATCGCTGAAGCCGTGCGCTTCACCGCGGGGGCAACGCCGCCAGCGCCGCCTTACAATTGCGGCACGATTTCCATCAACATGAAGCCACCTGCTCGTGCAGCGAGGTCAATCGCCTATCTAGGCATTGTGGTAAGGATTCTCCACCCATCGACCTTGCCGCATGTTGATCTGGCAGGAGTGAGCAGGCCAAGACAATATTGCCGTGGCGACCGCTGATGGCAAACGGTCTTGATCTTGATCCGTCGCTTGAACTCTTCGTGCGGCCGCTCAATAGTGTTAGTAACCGGTATGAGATCTGCCGGTGCCAACGTTCCGCTGCGGTGTTCTACAGCGTGGTGTATGGTACTACCATCGGCACGGAGGCAGCGGGAGCACGAATTGCGGGTCCGGCGATACAGGCAATGCGCCGGGAGTTCGAGTTGGGAGCTGGCCACCTCTGCGACTCACTGCGTTGTAGCAAGAGCCCTAACTCGCACTTGTCGTCTCGCCGCAGCTCAGATGCCGATGAGACGAGTGATTGGACTCGGCATCCAGCGAAGCTTCGGAGGGATGTTTGGGGTGGCGGCAGGCTCCGCCGGCAGCACTGATATGACGCGGAGTGCGTCAAAGCGCTGGCAAGACTCTGCTGGCCAGCGATGAGGTGGTGCTCGAGGTCATCGCAACAGCATGGCGGTGCGGACGCCTTTCGCCCCGTGTGATTGTCGGCAGTCCGCTGCAAGCGAAGCAACTCGCGCAGGCGCTCGACAAACCGAGAAGATCGTCCCGGTCACGCCGGCCAATTTGGAGGAGGAAGGTATCCTTCCCAGATTCGGATGCGTCAGAGGCCGGAAGCGACATCGCGAATACGTTGGGACCTTCGCCAGGATAAGCCGAAGCGCAGGCACAATAGTGTCCGCTGTTCGATCTTCCGCCGAGGCCTCAGCAACTTCGACAAGGGACTTGTTTTCGACGCACATGGGGCAGGCGCTGCGCTAACAGGCAGCAGGCTTTAGGCAGCCGAACGCGACGATAACCTCGCAATCTCTTTTGGCGCAGGGCCGATCTCGCGGCCGGTTCAACCCGCCACCTCAACTGTTTTGACTGCCAGCCCTAGTGCCAGTCCGTTTGGGCAACGTTCTTCCATGATTGGCTTCAAAGTTCGCGCCAACTCCGAGCGTGCAGCAAGGCTCTTTGTTAATGGGCTATCAGAGTGGCGGGCAGGCACCGATCCTAATCCCAGCGCACCTATTGCCGGTGGTCCTACGGGATGGTGTAGGATCGCCGCTACTCTCAGAAGTCATCAAAACCGCCGCGGATTGCCAAGTCCTTCATCGGAGTGTCGCCACAGTGAAACTGTTCTGTGGTTCATGTCCTCGGGTCAAAGTGCCACCTCCTAATCTCTGGTTCTCTAGTCTCACGGACTTAACGAAGGAGTTTCGCAATTGTTTCGGTGTCCAGCTGTTGGCTGCCTTCATTAAATATCTCACCTCGCATCTACTTTTGCGCGACATCAAATACGCGTGGATCAGCTCCTGACTAGATGAGCAAAACGCGGGCCAACTTCAGTAAAGGTTCTTGCTTCATGGCGCTCACGCAGAGATTAGAGTTCCGGCAGTCGCAGTCGCTGGTCATGACGCCGCAGCTGATGCAGGCGATCAAGCTGCTGCAATTGTCCAATCTCGATCTCACCACCTTCGTGGAGGAGGAGCTCGAGCGAAACCCGCTGCTCGAGCGAGCCAATGACGATGTAGCTGGCGCCGAAGCCCCGACTGAAGTCGATCAGGTCAGCGGCGAACAGCTGGCCGAGGCAGCTTCGCGGAACGCCCAGGATGCGGCGCCGACCACCTATACCGAATGGGGCGGCGGCGCCTCCGGTGACGAAGACTACAATCTCGAAGCTTTTGTCGCGGCCGAGACGACGTTGTCGGGCCATCTCGCCGAGCAGCTCTCGGTTGCCTTCACCGCGCCCGCGCAACGCATGATCGGCCAGTACCTGATCGACCTCGTCGACGAGGCCGGCTATCTGCCGCCCGATCTCGGCCAGGCCGCCGAGCGTCTCGGTGCGTCGCAAGCCGAGGTCGAAAGCGTCCTCGCCGTGCTGCAAAAATTCGATCCGCCCGGGGTCTGCGCGCGTTCCTTAAGTGAATGCCTGGCGATCCAGCTGCGCGAGCTCGACCGCTACGACCCCGCGATGCAGGCGCTGGTCGAGCATCTCGATCTGCTCGCCAAGCGCGACATCGCGGCTCTTCGCAAGATCTGCGGCGTCGACGATGAGGACATCGCCGACATGATCGGCGAGATCCGCCGCCTCAATCCCAAGCCCGGCATGAAGTTCGGCTCGGCGCGCCTGCAGACCATGGTGCCCGACGTCTATGTCCGCCCGGGTCCCGACGGCGGCTGGCATGTCGAGCTCAACAGCGACACCTTGCCGCGCGTGCTGGTCAACCAGACCTATTATTCCGAGCTGTCGAAGAAGATCGGCAAGGACGGCGACAAGTCCTATTTCACGGATGCGTTGCAGAACGCGACCTGGCTGGTGCGCGCGCTCGACCAGCGCGCCCGCACCATCCTGAAAGTGGCGACCGAGATCGTGCGCCAGCAGGACGGGTTCTTCACCCACGGTGTCGCCCATTTGCGCCCGCTCAACCTGAAGGCCGTCGCCGACGCCATCCAGATGCACGAATCCACGGTGTCGCGTGTCACCGCCAACAAATACATGGCGACCAACCGCGGCACGTTCGAGCTGAAATATTTCTTCACGGCCTCGATCGCCTCGGCCGACGGGGGCGAAGCGCATTCGGCGGAAGCGGTGCGTCACCACATCAAGCAGCTGATCGATTCGGAGGAGCCCTCCGCCATCCTGTCGGACGACACCATCGTGGAACGCTTGCGCGCCTTGGGCATCGATATTGCCCGCCGCACGGTCGCGAAGTACCGCGAAGCCATGCGCATACCCTCTTCGGTGCAACGCCGCCGCGACAAGGAGTGGTCAACGATCAACAGTCAAGCATCGGCAGGAACTGGCCTCCCGGAAGAAACTCCCAGCCGTCGATTTGGACTCCACAAGCTACGCTTTGGATTTGCCTGAAAGTGGGTCTTTGGCGCGACATTTGTTGATTGGCGGTTGAACGAAGCCGCTCGCGCCGACTGCCGTCTGACAGGATCCGAGTGTTCTCAGAGCCGACCCCTTCAGACAGGAGGTTTTCTGATGGCTCAGGTGAGCCGCCGCATGATCAAGGACATGACGGTGGGCAATTTGTCGCCGGCAACGCAGCCGATCAAATCTCAACGCGGTATCGAAGCCTAGCCGATTGCTTTTAGCCGATCTCCCGCTTGGAGGATGTTCATACGTTCCAGGTTCACCTGGTGGTAACAGGGATCTCTTGGCAGCATGTCAACCAGATGGTATGTGCGTTGCACTTTTTCGACGGCGTGACGCTCGGCCACAGTGAGATTCCCGAGCGCATCGCCTACGCGCGAGAGCCTCTCAAGCTGCCGGTCGTGCTGATTGCCGAGGAGGTGGTGCGCTTTCTGAAGGCAATCCTTGGGCCTAAGGAGCCGCATAGCGCTGACGACGTCTATGCCGCAGGATTAAGCGTGTCGGAAGTGGCTTTCCTCGCTATTCCGGATATCGACAGACAGCGGATGGTAATCCGGGTGAGCGGGCAAAGGCGGCAGGGACGTCATGCTCTCGCCACGACTTCTTAACATTCTAAGGGCCTATTGGCGGCTAACCCGACCGACACGCAGACTATTTGCCGTCCGGGACAGTTAGCGGCCGCTTGATGCGACCGTTCTGTATGCTGCGTGCCGCTCGGCCCACAGCGCAGCGGATCTGAACAAACGCGTGACGGTGCACACAGTGCGACACAGTTTTGCGACCCATCTTCTAGAGTGGCGCCGACATTCGTGTGATCCATTGTTGATGCGGTCTGCGCCGCAACCGGCCAGGCACTTGACGCCTTCTATGCTTTGACGGTCGCATGGGCCAGCCGACCAGGCACCGGATCTCGCAGGTCGTTGGGAAGCCGAATTCCCCGTCGACGTCCTGAGCGGCAATCGGGCTCTGGGATAGGTGAGGGGCAGCGTCATCGGAAGCCTCGAAAGGCTCGAGGTCGATCCAAGCGAAATCGACGTCGACGTCCTCGCTCTCGCGGCGATGGTGCACGCCGCCGACGGAGGGATGAATCGGCTCGGCGGAAGGTCCCACCGTAGCCGCGCCGACGTACAGGTCGGCGGGCAACGCCTTGCTCATAGAGTCTTGATATACTCGACAAGCGCTCGCCGTTCGGCGTCCGTCAATTCTGGTCCGACCACGCCAGGCGGCAGCTTCTTTAAGTCGGTTTCCTTGCCCTCGAAGGAATGTCCGCGATTGCTGTTCCCAAGCAGCGACACATCGAAGTTCGTCAGGCCGGCCGCACAGCTGTCGGCCGACTGTGCTTTCGTAAGAAGTCCGACATTGACCGGGTCGAACGCACGGCTGCCGACGCAAAACGACATCGGGCGCTGGCCCTGCGGTACCAACATGTCTCTCAGCGTCGGAACGGAGCCGTTGTGCAGATAAGGAGCTGCCGCCCAGACACCGTCCAACGGGCGCGCCCGGTACTGAGGTTCAAGGGCGAGAACAACTTCGTCCTTGCCGTTGCGGCTTGCACGCGCCCCGACATAGCTGGTTTTTGGCAGTTCTTTCTCGGCCCCCACATTTGACGCTTGGTTTCTTCAGAAGTGCCGTTCGCAATCATCCATTGGTCAATCGTCTTGCCGACCACGTCCATGAGCGCGAGTACAAACAGCGGATCTCCCCCTTTATCTGCCGGAAGGCCACAGCCTCCGGCTTTGTTGAGGTCATCTGCAGGATTTAATCCGAGTGACGCGGGTAGGTGAACGCGCCGCGTCGTGAGGACGCTGGATTGTTGGGGGTCGGTGCCGATCGCTGCGACCGGCATCTGGACCACGTTGAAATAATGCCGTCCGCCGATCTCCACCCAATTCTTCTCATTCTTGGCTGAGCGATCGGGGTTCTCTGGGCTCCAGAACGAATCTTCCGGCCACTTTTTGTCCAAGGCAGTGTCGTTGACCGGGCCCCGGTGACATTCAAAGCAGTGAGCGCGATAAAGATCGCGACCTTGTTCGACGAGCTTTTCATCAATCGCCCAGGCCGGGTCACCGCGGAATTTCTCCTGCGCGTCCTTCCATTGGGGGCCACGAGCCCGGTAAATTTTCCGCGGCTTGCATCGCCCGCCGAAAAGGGATCGGCGCCGCGAAGAAGCTCTTCG
The DNA here is from genome assembly GCF_020193825.1 of Bradyrhizobium sp. NBAIM18. Classification (NCBI taxonomy): domain Bacteria; kingdom Pseudomonadati; phylum Pseudomonadota; class Alphaproteobacteria; order Hyphomicrobiales; family Nitrobacteraceae; genus Bradyrhizobium; species Bradyrhizobium sp. NBAIM18. The sequence continues at coordinate 620,478 of NZ_JADYVO010000003.1, read as the reverse complement.
AACCGCGCGATTTCGGATAGATGTATCGACGACGCAAAAAGCGGCCGTCCGGGCGCGGCCGCTGTCATATTGATTGTCGCGCTGACACCGAGCGCCTCGCCGGAATTGCGAACGAGTTCGTTGAGAACAGAAGCGTCATACTGTGCCCAAAGGAAGTACGGCGTGTCCCAGATTGGCGGAAAGCTCACGGGCGCATCGTGCCGCGCGAAATTGCCCTTGAGGAGTTGGTCCCGGAGTTCGCCAGTCGCGGGATCGAGTAGGCTCGTATAGAAAACCTGGTTCCCGATCCGGTTCAGCGCATCAAGTCGACCGAACCCTTCGTCGAGATCCGCCACTCCCTGTCCCGTCATAAGCCTGTCGGCCGCTGCCTTTTGGTTCTTGATCTTTTGAAGTGCGAGCTCCAGATCGCCTCGAATCTGCTTTCTATCGACGCTTTGCCCTTTGATCCGCTCCAGCTTGCTGGCGAAACGCTCAAATCGCCATGGCAACATCAGCGTGTAGCCGATCGATAGCCCGATCACTCTTTCAACGTCGCCGAGATTGACCATCGCCGGCCCACCGTCGAACCGTATGCTGACATTCTTGTATTCGAGATGCCCCGTATGACAGGCGGCGCAGGTTAGTCCATCTGATCTTCATATGGGGCGCCCGTCGTCGGATCGACGCCGCCCTTGAGGATGGCAAGACCGACCGGCAGCCTTCTGGGGTCGTGCTCAGGAAGCTGCGGATCTTACAGAGCAGTCCCGCTCGTCACTTTGCTCAAGTTGGCCGCTTCGAAGTCGTCCCATCCAAAAGCGCGACCATTGGTAATCACGATCCGTGCTGGCCAAGGCTTACCAGCTCCGTCTCTTCGCTCGTCCTCCGTGTAAGAGCCTCTGCTGGTAGATGGATGAGTTCGTCCAGATGGGAGCCAAATCGCTTCTCCGCTGCAGCGATTTCAGAATCGCTCGCGACGGCAAACAACGACTTTAAGCCAAGACTTATGAACCATTCCATCCGCCGAAGTTCGAGCTCCTGTCCGGCATCAACAGGTGCGCCCGCCGCCGACCGCTCGATCATAGATGCGGGCGGAAATTGGCGACGCCGGTGATGCGGGCATCCTTCAACGATTCGGCCATATCCTCCCAGCAAGCGAACGGGTCGATCATGATTATCGCCGCATAGACATGAGGAGCCGACGTTGTCTTGTCGAGGGTTAGCAAGTCTCGCAAAAGACAGTCGTTCCAATCGCGGATTGGCAAGGGTCGCCATGACCAGCAGGGAGCCTTCTGGAAGGCTGCGCAAAGAGGGCGCGTAGGCTTGCAATTCTGCGCCTTTAGCTATTGTCCGGCATCTGTGTGGCAAGTTTGCCGGAACTCTCGCTCTCAACGTTTATACCCAATGTTACCCATTTGGACGCCTCGCGGATCTTACACCCGGGTAGAGCCGGGTCTAGACCACCTGTTGTTAGGAATCGTTCTGGGAGGAAGATCGTGTCTCACCATTGCACGGACGACCTGAGGTCGGCCTGGGATGGTAACCTGTCCGAACTGGCGACTGGATCCGCGACTACGGATGCGGTCGCGATCGTGGCCACGCTGGATACCAAGGGCCGCGAGGCGTCTTACCTTGCGGACATTATCGAGGCGTGCGGCCGCAAGACCATCCTGATTGACAGCGGCACTAAGAGGGATGACGGCGACAAACCAGCCGATGCGAAGACCCCCACGGAACTCTTGAAGCAGATTGCTGAAAGGACGCGCAGTAAGGTTGGTGACCTCCTGGGGGCAGGAACGATCAGCGCGATTGTCGGGGTTGAGGGTGGCAGGGGAAGCGCAGTTTTCGGCGAAGTTGTGTCTGAGCTGCCTTATGGCTTTCCAAAACTTCTGGTGAGCAGCGCAAGGCCTGCGCTACTCGCTAAATTGGCCACTCACAGCGACATCATCCTCTATCCGGCGCTGGTCGATCTGTTCGGCCTCAATGTCTTTACCACAAGGTTGCTCGAGAACGCGGGGCGGGCCATTGCGGCCACGCACTATGCTCCCGTCAAGCTTGGCCGAGACAAGAAGATCGTCGCGATCACGGCCGATCAGCTGCTCCATTTTACGTGCGAGAAATCTCCGCGTCTTGGCGGAACGACGGCCTTTTCGAATGGCATGGTCTGGGTTCCCTGTTCTGCTCAGGCGCGCGCGGCTAACATCGATGACACCATCGCCGATGCGAGGACATACCTGCAGCACGAACTCGGCGTTTATTATCGTGCGCAATTCATTGATGCTTATCTTGAAGACAGGCCGCCGGCGCGAACCGCGCTCGAGAACGGCACGAGTGTCAAGTTTACCCTAGCCATTACGCCCGATTATCACTCGAGCCAACTTGGCGGCGCTGATAAGGGACGGGCACTGAGCCCCGCCCCCTATGATGGGCGGCTTCTAGGCAAGGACTTCGATTTGATTGGTCATCCCATTCGGGTTGTGCTCGGGGGCATGATGATCTCATCGAGTGAGGTGAAAAGCTTTCTCAACCCACTCCAATCTGTTGCGTCGCTCAAACACGTCTTAACTTGCCTGAGCCGCTATGCGCGGGATCGGCTCAGCTTCAGCCGTGGTACTGAGCTCAGCGGGGGAAATGCCTTGATCGCGCGGCTGCTGGTGAGCCTGCGCGAGTACGGCGTAGAAATTTGGCCATATTCTCCAGCGGTCGAACTCACGAAGGAAGGCTGGCGCGTCACGAGTGCCATTATCAAGCGGATCAACGTTGGCATCCGCGTGCGCGCCTCACGTGGTGTTGTTCTCGCAACTGGCGGCTTTGCCCGGAACGCGCAGTTGAGAACGGACCTCAGTGGTGCACACCAGCATGATGTTACGTTGGCCCACGCCGATGTTAACGGTGACGGCATTGGGCCTGCAACTACGCTCGGGGCCGCCATCGACAAAGATGTCGCATCGGCCGGCTTCTGGACCCCGGTTTCAATCCTGAAACGCGGCAGCGGCTCGCAGGTTGTGCCATACGGCTGGCTCGACCGCGGCCGTCCTGGGGTCATTGCTGTCGGTCCAAATGCCAGACGCTTCGTCAACGAATCGAATTCGTACCACGATATTTGCCTGGCAATGTTTGAAAACGGCTATCCATCAGATAAGCGATTCTACTTCATCTGCGATCACCAGTTCGTTCGATTGAGGGGTATGGGACACCTACTGCCATGGCCCTGGACGTTGAGCATCGGTAAATATGTGCGCCTTGGCTACGTCAAGGCTGGTGAAACGATTTCTGAGCTCGCAAAGCAGCCGGGACCAGATCCCGCTGTGCTTCAAAAGACGATCGAGGAACACAACGGGCACGCTGCCCAAAGACGGGATCCCTCTTTAAGCGTGGGGAATCGGCTTTCAATCGCACGCTCGGCGATCCGACCGTCGGGAAAAATCCAAATCTTGGACAAATCAAAGACGGACCATTTGTCGCGCTGCCGATCGTTCCGGCAACGCTCGGCACGGCGACCGGATTGGCGACGGACAGTTACGGAAACGTCCTGGATGCACAAGGCAACGCAATCCAGGGGCTTTATGCTTGCGGCAACGACATGACGTCGCCGATGCGCGGAATTTATCCTGGGGCAGGCATAACAATCGGTCCCGCCATCCTATTCGCATATCGCGCCGTCAACGCAATAGTGCTTTCCGCTGATCAGGAGCAAAAAGCCGTCGCCTCCGGAGCTTGAGCGTCTACCACACTCGTCTGTGGCGGGGAACATGTGCTCGGGTCCGGGGCGCGCATCGATAGAAACGTCGGCCCGACCCGCGACATCCTGAGAGGGCGGCCGGGTTCGAGTGGTGAGCCCCGGCGGAGGGGGAGATCGGCGCACTAACTGTCTTCGATGTATCGCAAAGAGCTCGGCTCCCCAGTAGGTGTTCCAAGACATATGACAGCGGGCGAAATCGATCGTTCAACAGCTAGGCGGCGTAGTGAGGAGTCGAAAATGTCAGGACAAGCGGCGCAGGCGTCTGCTTCCCCGACGCGATCGCAATCCGCTGGCCGCGAGGCAGTGATGCAACTCGACAAGATCGATTTTCGTCTTCTTGATCTCGTCCAACGAGACAATCGCCTCTGTAGTGAACAACTTGGAGGGAAGGTCGGCCTATCCGCATCCGGAGTTCAACGTCGGCTGAAGCGCCTTCGATCGACGGGTGTCATAGAGGCCGACGTTTCCATCATTTCTCCAAAAGCAATTGGGCGTAATGTGACCGCAGTGGTTCTCATTTCCTTGGAGCGCGCGCGTGCCGATACCGTTGATCGTCTAAAGAGGCAAATTAGCAAGATGCCTGAAGTGATGAGCGCATTCTACGTTACAGGTCTGGCTGACCTCGTCTTGCTAGTTACCGTAAACGATATGGAAGATTACGAGCGGTTTGCTCGGCGCCTTACAGAGGAAAGTTCAGACATAAAGCGCATTGAAACAATGGTGGTCATGGAACGGTTCAAAGCAGGATTTACTTTGCCAATAGCCTCCATCGCATGGTGTTAAGCGACTGACGAAGAAGGACATTGGCTTGCTCAACTACCGTCGACCGCAGTCCGTAAGGGTCGGCTTTGGTCTTTATGGCTAGATCGATCACAATCTTCAGATGGGGGATACGTTGCGTCGCTCGCGTCACGCCAAGATCGTGGCAACAGCCGGTCCGGCAAGTGCCGAGCTTGAGAAGATACGTGCTCTCTACCTTTCCGGGGTAGATATCTTTCGGCTAAACTTCAGTCACGGAACCCACGAAGAACACGCCAAGAGTTATGTGTGTATCCGTGAACTCGAGCGGGAATTCGGCCGGCAGATAGGCATCCTGCAGGATCTCCAAGGTCCAAAGCTCCGCATCGGATCCCTTGAAGAAGGCAGGCTGGTTTTGCGTGCTGGAGAAACGGTCCGCTTTGTGATGATGGAGCCAACGAAGCAAAGCAATCGATACCCTTGCCTCATCCGGAGATCTTTGCAGCCGTCCATCCCGGGCAAGAACTTCTCATTGACGATGGCCGGGTGCGCTTGAGGGTCACCGAGCCGCGAGACGGAGAAATCGTTGCGCAAGTGGAGGTCGGAGGCCTGGTGTCGGACCACAAGGGGGTCAACGTACCGGGGGCCATGCTCGCCTTATCTCCGCTCACCAACAAAGATCGCGCCGACTTCGCGTTCGGCATTGACCTTGGGTCCAATGGGTGGCCTTGTCCTTTGTTCAGAAACCGTTCGACCTGATTGAGGCACGCTCCCTGATCGGCGAGGCCGCAAGTTTGATGGCGAAAATCGAGACGCCGATGGCGCTCGATCGAATCGACGACATCATTGGCTTGTCGGACGGCGTTATGGTGGCGCGCGGTGATCTTGACGTCGAAATCCCGCCCGAGGAGGTGCCTGGCCGGCAAAAGGAGCTCGTGCGCGCCTTCGGCGTGCCGGAAAATCCGTCATCGTCGCAACGCAAATGTTGGATTCCATGGTGGCTGGGCCGATTCCGCCGCGGGCGGAAACCTCAGATGTCGCTACCGCCATCTATGATGGAGCCGATGCAGTGATGCTATCTGCTGAATCGGCAAGCGGGGCCTAACCAAGGTCTTCAGAACAACTAAGGCGTTTCGGCATTCAACCGGGGAAGAAGCGCCGGGGCATGGGAAGATCCTCGACAGATCTATGACACGTTATCTGCGGAACTTGGCGCAGCAACTGCGAAGCTCGACGCGATCGCTTGATTAGCGATTAGCAGAATCCGCGTCAATTAGCGAATAGCTCGTGCTGCGGCCGCCGGCCGAGTCCTTGGTCAGCACGCCTTTTGCGACAAGATCGTCAATGTCACGCAGAGCTGTGTCCTGCGATGACTTCGTTACCAGTGCCCACTTCGATGAGGTGAGCTTGCCTTCGAAGCCTTCGAACAGGCGTTCGATCATTGCGCGCTGGCGGTCGTTGAAGCTTTGATCGGCATGCTTCTTCCAGAAGCGGACCTTTCGAAGAACTGACGCCAGGATTGTGTCAGCGCGATCGAAGGCACGATCGAGGCAATCAAGAACCATTCGAGCCATTCGGTGATGTCGAGTTCACGTTTCTGGGTGGCTTCCAAAATATCGTAGTAGGCTTACGCTCCTGCCGGATCTGGGCCGACATGCTGTAGAAGCGCTGCGAGCTGTTCTCGGAGCGGGCCAGCGCCATATCGGCAATCTCGCGGGGCATTGCGGCCATTGCCGTCTTCGAACGGATGGATGGTGGCGAACCAAAGGTGCGCAATCGCCGCCTTCAACACGGCATCGATTTCCTGCGCGCCATTGAACCAATCAATGAAGGCTTTCATCTCGTCGCCAGTAAGGCGGCTTTGGGGGCTTCGTAGTGTACCCGCTCGCGTCCGATCGGCTCCGAGACGACTTGCATCGAACCCGACGCCTCAGTGCGCCAGGCACCGACGGTGATCTTGTTCATGCCGCTGCGCCCCGGAAACAAGGCTGCCTGCCAGCCAAACAACCGTTCGGCGCTGAGGGGCGTACTGTACTTTCCAGTGGCGTCGAGCATCATCTCCACGATGCCTTCGACGTTGCGCTCGGAAGGGGTGAGGGCGTCGATATCGATTCCGAGACGACGGCCAGCGATGAACGCACCTGTTCGTCGCTGAGAACCTCGCCTTCGATTTCGCTCGACTTGGTGACTTCTTCGGTGAGGGCCTCAAGATTTGCTTCTGTCTTGAGTCTGATGCCGAGCTCCTCCATACGCCCCGAAAGACGTCCCTGGCGATTGCGCACCGCCGCCAGCTTCTGGGCAAGCTTTGAGGCGTCTTAGGTGAGGGCTTTGGAGAACGAGTTGGCAACAAAATCCACAAAAAAGAAGCCGTTTTAGATAATTGCGCTCAGCGAGGGCGGGTACCTCGGGCTGTACGCTGCCGAGATCCTTGCCCGCCTGGAGGAAAGGGCTGGCAGACCCATTGGAAGCTGTTTTGATTTGATCGCTGGCACTTCCGTCGGTGGGATCTTGCAGCGGGCGTTTCGCTGGATGTGCCGGCTGCCCGCATGCGAGACCTCTTCATCGAACGGGGGCGGGACATCTTTTCGGGCCGGCCGCGGCCCAAGTTCGGCTGGATCGACGGAGGGGCGGTCAGTGCTTGGTCCGAAATACGATGGCCAAGCCTTGCGGAGCGTTGTTTCCTAAATTATTGGCGACCAAACGATGCTGGCTGCCTGCAAGCACCGCTTGATCATCCCCGCGGTCAACATGACGAAGGGGAGTGTCCAGATGTTCAAGACGGGTCATCACCCGGATTTCACGCTGCATCCCAAGCGGCGATTGGTCGACGTGGTCATGGCGACCAGCGCCGCGCCGACCTACTTCCCACTGGCGGAGGTTGGCGCTGCGCATGCCGACGGCGGTCTCGTCGCCAATGCCCCTGACCAATGTGCCCTGCACGAGGCAACGCACTTTCTGAAGCAAGATGTGTGTCAGATCTCGATCCTCAGCATCGGCACCACTTCGACCGGATTTTCCCTCAAGCGATCCCTCGGTCGCGATCTCGGCAGCGCGAAATGGATGATGCGAGGCCGGCTATTGAGAACAATCGTTTCCTCACAGCAGCAGCTCGTCGATTACATGCTGCGCCACCAACTGGGCGAACGCTATCTACGAATCGATGCCACCCAATCGGAAGAGCAGCAGGCATATTTGGCCCTGGATGTTGCTGACGCGAACGCTCAAGGTACGTTGCTTGGCTTGGCGGAAGGCAGCTTCCAGAAGGTTTCTGCTGATCCTGCACTTCAAAAATTTCTGACTCACAAGCCCGATCCGTCCGACTTTCCCGGCGTGACCTCGGCTTAGATTAAGCGGCGAGCGCTCTAAAGTCGGTACCTGGAAGACCAAGTTCTCATAGGCGTTTCTTGAGTTGGATCGATCCCTTGGTATTGCGATCGGTCCAGTAATGACCGCTCATCTTCTTCGGCGGCGTACCGATGACGGGGTAGCGGAATGCGCCATAGTGGATTTCGGTCTGCGTGCCGCGAGCGAGAATGTCGGGGTCGCTCTGGTAAACGCCAAAGACACCATCATTGTGACGGATCAGCCGTCCAGCAAGCTGAAAGGATCTATTTGTGTTGGGCTCTTCGCCTGTCACCAATCGAACCGATAACGATGTGTAGGTTTGCGTAATCGTGGCGGTGCCGGTGATCGTCTTATTGTCTCGGCCACCCTGTTTGGCGTAGGAGGACAATAATTCAGCTCCCCACTCGCCGGAGAGCTCGGGTGTCTTGTGAAAAAGCCGGAACGGCCAGTGCCGCCACAATACCCGGTCGACGGCCGTCAAGAGGCCGGTGACGACCGCGACCGTGACCGAAAATGGCTTGGCGTAATCCCAGGATAGGTCTACTCCGAAGTACAGGAGTGAAATTGCCCAGACCCCGGCCGCAACGATGATGATAACCGAGATCGAAAAGCCTGAAGGCATGTCCGAAGCAAATGTCTGAGGAAATGGATATCGAAGCGCTGCTTCGGAAAGTACATTCTGAAGGCCTTCCTCGCTACCCTTTGCTGGTCGTGTTCTTCACCGGAAGCGAACAGCCGCCGGATTGTGTTTCGATGCTTCGCGTTCCGATGCTGAGTGGAGGCTTTGTCTTTGGCGAGGACTTTAGCAGCCGGGTTCGGCAAGCGATGGCGGATAACGAGAGCGCCCACGATGGAGCGGTTGCGTTCGGCCGATCGAGGAAGTCCAGCTCCTATAAGTGCGCGGGCTGGTCTTACCGCATTGTCGCGACAACAGCATCTGGTGCGGCAGAGGCAGGCGCGGCTTACAACAGCGCAATTTCGTTGTCGCTGAGCCGCGGTGTCGATCTCGTCTGCCTGTTTTCCCGGGATCTGGAGATCTTCGTGGGTGGGAGGCGGGCAACCCTCGTTGAAGGTCGGTAGTTCCTATCATAGGGAAGCGATTGCGGTTGCTCCGGCCGATAGCCAGGCCGTCTGAATACCGATCCGGCCCAGCACGTTGGACGGGGGGGCAGGAACCGCCCTTTTGGCCCCAAAAAGGTCCGAATCGGCCGCAATTGGGTAAATCCTTGATATGACATCGAAACCTTTTTGAAATCTAGCTCTTGTTGTCAGAAGTTCTCCTATGTTTCTGACACTGGAGTGAGAGCCATGACCGCCCTTAGCACCCGGATTTTGGAAGTCACCAAAGAACTGCCCGAAGGCGCACCGATTGCTGCCAAGGCGCTTTTGCACCTTGGAAAGCGTGCTGCTGTCGATCAGGCCCTTTCGCGTCTTGCCGAGCGAGGAAAGCTCCTGCGTGCGAAGCGAGGGGTGTATCTACGTCCGGTCGAAAGCCGTTTCGGGGTTAGAGCTCCGTCGGTCGAAAAAGTCGTTGAGGAAACCAAGGCTCGCAGCGGTGAGACCATTGTTTCCAGCGGCGCGGCGGCGGCCAACCATCTTGGTTTGACAACGCAGGTACCCGTCCGTCAGGTTTATCTGACCTCTGGTCCTTCTCGCGAGCTCCACCTTGGCAAGCAAGTTGTCCAGCTCAAGCATGCGCCGCTTTGGCAGCTTACGCTGGCGAACCGTCGTGCTGGTGAGGTGGTGCGTGCGCTTGCCTGGGTTGGTCCCAAGACGGCAGAACGAGCATTGCGGTCGCTCAGTCAGAAACTGACCCCAACCGAAGTGAGGGAACTTAAGTCCGCGGCGTCTTCATTGCCGACTTGGCTTGCCAGGCCGGTAAGCGAACTGCATGTCTGACAGGTTCCTAAATCTGTCTGACGCCGAGCGCCGAGAGGTGCTCGGCGTTGCTGCTTCCAATTCAGGACGTCCGGCACATCTCCTTGAGCAAGATGTCTGGGTTGTTTGGTGCTTGAACGCACTCTTTTCCTCTCCACTGGGAGAGCACCTCGTTTTCAAGGGCGGAACGTCCCTTTCCAAGGCGTACGGCGCAACCCACCGCCAGCGATGTCGCAGAACGACTCATTTACGACGGAGGGTGCGAACCTTCTTCAAGGTCGGACCACCATATTCCTTCGTCAAGCCGCCGCGAGAGTTGTTGATACCCTCTTTGATCAATACCTGCAGCGCATCGTTGCGAGACAGCTTTAGCCGCGCCCGACGTTTCGCGACCTTCTTCAGAGCTGTCAGAAGTTCCAAATTCACGGTCAAATCCTCTCTCTCCGGCCTGAGGTCAACTGAACATATAAGGAGCGTTTGGAATTGCCAGACATTCAAGCTGTCGAGCGATCTCCCGTTTCGTCGACTAGGTCCGCGATATCGTCGGCCTTTTACCTGTTCATTGGCTCCGACGAGATTCGGAGATGATGCGTGCGCGGCGGCGACAATCGAACTGGCGAATCGCTCGCCGCGGATGGTCACGCCGCACCCGCGCCTCCAGATCGACGTAACCGAACAGCTTCAGGCTCAACACTTGTGTTAGGCGATGCCTGTCCGGCGGCGAGCCTTAACACCGAAGCAAAGGACCGGGCAGCGTCTCACGGATCGCCGCCCGATTGTGCCACTATTACCTGGCCGGCGGAGCACCCATAAGGATTTTCGTTCAAGGCTGTGGTCATTGTATCGCGAAGATCCCGCTCTTGGCACTGAAAGAGTGTCTCCGTGTGATCCACGCTCGCTTTCTTGATCTCGCCTTGCATGCCTTCCGTCAGCACTTGGGCTGCATTTTGCTCGCGCTGTTGGAGCGCGTTTGCTCGATCCTGTGTTTTCTTTATCTCAATTTTCACGTTCTTGAGCGTGAACTCAGGAACGTTAACTTTCCAAGTTTGCAGCTTCATTTCTACAACTGGTATAGAAAGGACTACCTCCTGGCGATCCGAGCCGCGCACCTCGGGTACGCCCAATATCGTTTTCTGTTCTTGCATAAAAGGGATAGGAATGTCGGTGCACATCTGTCCACCCGCTCGCGTATAACATTCTGGTATGTCCGTGCAGACCTTGCTCCAACCTCCACCGATGCACTTAGTTCTCATGGAGCAAACTGTTTCCGGGGGTTTGTTGATGCATCGTGCTTCCATCCGTACTGATGGTGTGTGATAGATCCACGTCTGCTGGCGCATCTCAACTCGGGGCAGGTTCAACGCGATTTTCTTGTCTTCGTTGCGAAACTCCGGAATGTGAAGCTTCACTTCCTGCACCTTCCACTTCGTCTCCAATTCAAACCCTATCGCGCCTTCTACAGCATTCGGATCCGGAGCGTCCTTTTTAATGTCCTCAGACTCGCGCTCAACGCCGGCGCGACGCTCTTCAAATTTTTTATCGTATGATGCCTGAATTTGGTTGATGCGTTCGGTAAGGGCACCGTCATCGACAGTACAAGCTGCAAAGGAGGGAACTGATGGCAGGAAAAGTGCTAAGATTACACCATAGCGCAATTGCATGATTATTCTCCCTTGAAATTTACAACCTAGGAGTAGGGCAGCGGTACCCGCAGTACCGTCTAGACACCGCCAATCTCTTGGCGATCTCGAATAAACGTTTTCGCTAGGACGCCAGAAGATGACCCCGACTTACCGAGTGGAGGTGATGCGAAGAGGCCGACTCGGCTCCAAGTAATTCAATTGAGGCTGCACCAAAAGAGAAAGTTGCGTACGTATCGTACCAACTGAGCTATTTCCGCTTTCTGGTTACATCTTGTCCAACCTCTGCGGGGCGATTCCGAATACGCAGCTCGCCATTCGACGAAGTCTCCGATCTCACGCTTGGAAACTGACCGCCAATCGCAAGAAGTTCATAAGCACCACGTGCCCTTGGTGAGTAAGTACTGACTCGGGGTGGAATTGCACGCCGTAGGTTGGGGGATGCCGATGTGACCAAGCCATAATCTCACCCTCAATTGAACGGGCTGTCACCATGAGATGCTGCGCGTCTGACTGCTCGAGTTCGGCCGCCAGAGAATGATAGCGTCCAACAGAAAGTGGAGAGGGGACTTGCTTGAACAACCCTCGGCCGTCATGCGTTATGTGTGAGGCTCGGCCGTGCATGGGGCACCGCGCGCGCCACGCGACCGCCGAAAACGTTTCCAATACACTGGTGCCCAAGACAGATGCTAAGAATTGGAACGCGACCCGAGAGTTCGCGGACAATGCCAGTGGATATGGCGGCCTCCGCTGGCGTGCACGGGCCGGGAGAGATCACGATTGCACGCGCCTGAAGCGCGATGAGATCGGTGACGCTGATCGCGTCATTCCGGACGACCTGCGTCTGTTCACCGAGGAAATAGCGCGCAATATTGAACACGAATGAGTCGTAATTGTCGATAATCAAAATCAAAATACACCAGATAGATCGGCACCAAAGGCATCGAAGAACTCTAAGCACAATTTCGCGCGGCGCGAGCTGCTTACAAGCAGCTTTGGCTGCACATGCAAGGAAGCTTAACGGAGTTTACTGCGGCTTGTGACGAGCCTTAGGTTTGAAAGGGGCTTTGTTGCGGCGATGCGCATCTTGCACGATGGCTCGGCCGCGTGGATGCGTTGTTACCCTCCTGGTGCATTCTTTCATTGTCTTCTCTGAAATCCTGCATTTTTGGTGCGTGTGTGATCATGCTCACGCGCCTTAAGGTACTAGAGAGAGCGCGAAGTCGCTGCATTGTCTCGGGGTCGCACGGTATTCCTGCGGGGCCGCGCTCTGTCTCTATTTTGTGCGGTCAACTGCCAGGAAGCTAAACAAGCCGCGCTCCGCAAGGAAAATCTACGCCTCCGGACAGAGCCGAGAACGTAGGTCACAGCCCCGAAGACCTGCATTCGGTGACGAGCGCAGATTTCGCAAATCGAGGGATTGAGTCCGTGGTTTAGCTGCAATGGGAGTTGCAGCGTCCGAATTTTGCGCGGCTTTCCTGCTCGGCAAGAAGAACAACACAATAAACAAGCCGACGAAAGACACCCCGCATTGGACAACTCCAAGTCGCGAGGAAGTGATTGCGGATCGTGTAGGTAGCTGTAGAGAAAATGTACAGCTTAAGATAGAGTAAACTTACCGAAGCGAGGCGTCATATCCGCTTCGCGAGCGCAGGCTTCTAACGAGTTCGATTCTTGTCGTGCGGATGAGGCCATGTCAGTCGCATGAGGTGACGATGCGATCGTTGTTCGAGGATTTTACAAGAACGAGTTCGCAGACGAGGCGAACGTTACTCGAGATCGAAAAGAAAGCTGGTTTCGTTTCATGGACTGGACATAGACGGCCTCTATAATTTGTACTGTTGATCAGGCTGCAAATCGATCTGCTCGCGTTATACGCGAGTTGATTCGAACCGCACTGGCTGTGTCCGCACCGCAGAGGGAGTCAGATCCTAAGATGATGGTGGTCTGTATCAAAATCAGCCGGCGAATTGCGCGGTGTGGGTCACCCCTCAGACAATTCGGATGCGTGTCATCAAGACGGCCTTGTCGCGTTCGTTGCCACGCGTCACCACCAATCGCGGAGCTTTGTTTAGACATTCACAGAGAGAGACACCGTCATGAGTGGCACAATGATAATCGATAACGTTATCCCGCGAGCAGACATCGTCGAACATGCGGACCGGCTTGGTGCCGAAATCAAGAACATTATGCTGTCGGACGATTTGTCTGACGAGGTCATCATAGCCATTAACCGGCTGCTGCTAGAGCGTAAGGTCATCCTCTTCCGTGATCAGGGACATCTCGATCATGCCCAGCAACAGCGTTTGGTGCTCCGGCTCGGCTCGCTGATACCGAATCCCAGAATGCTGGACACAGGGGGAGACCTAACAATCCGGAAGACGCTCCCTGATCGCGCCAGCAGTCATGTCGACCAGATGAACGATGATGACGTCTTCAGTACCCGCCGCCCAACAATTTCAGTGCTGCGGGAGGCAGCGGTCCCGCGTTTTGGCGCGGACATCGCTTGGTCGAACACGGCGGCCGCTTATCTTGATCTTCCCGATCCCCTGCGGATGCTCGCCGATAACCTCTGGGCTGTGCGCTGCGCCGCATTCGATCACATTGCGATGGAGGGGGCCACCGAAGCCGACAAGAGAGCATTGGACGACGTATCCACCGGAACGATCTACGAAACGACACATCCGATCGTTCGTGTTCATCCCGAGACCGGCGAACGCATGCTCTTGCTCGGCCGTTCCGTGCAGAACTTTGTCGGCCTGCAGCGCTATCCGAGCCAAAGACTGTTCGAACTGCTGCAATCCTATCTCACCGCGCCGCAGAACACCCTGTGCTGGAATTGGAAATCAGGTGACGTCGCAATCTGGGACAATCGCGCGGCTGAGCCGTACCCCGTCAACAAAATTGGCAGTCCTCATTTGGCCATGGACCAGCTTGCGATTGACGCCGGCGTACCGCACATGAGTAGGCTGAAATCACGGGCCGCCGAGGCTGCCTAGCAGTGGCCGGGTTTTCGTAAGACGCTGGCGGTCCAAGACTAAGTTGTGGCTCTGCAATGTCGAGGGGAGCTGGCGGTTCGAGCTTATCCCGCCAGAATCGGCTAACCGGCGCGGGCAACCTGCTTCTTTTCTTGTCCATAAGAATTGCTGAGAAGCGCGAGCAGGCGGTGCCATTCTCGTGTGAGAGCCGGGTAGAATGCGAGCCGGCTCTTGGCTATCGGGGCTGGACATTGAAAAGCTGGAGCGGATCGAGCTCGGGCCATGGTCGAGGCTCTATCCAACTTAAAAGCGGCCTCGCGCGCTGCGGAAACAACTCATGAATGTGGGCCCAGGCACATCAGGGTCCTGATCATCGATGAAGGCCTTTCAAGCGTGTCCTTCGCAATTGGGGATCGCGCTCACGCTCGCTTATGAGCAGGCGGGTCGCGTGTTTGTTCGGACAGAAAGGCGTGGACGCGCCTGTCGCATACGTTAGGCATGCTGGGCGGTTCGCTGGAGCCGGTCGCGATCAAAGCGGTTTCTATCCTCAATGTCAGACGTAGCTGGCACATTGTTCAGGAGTGAACATGTTCAGTGTGCGTCCCATGAGATGCCGACGGTTCGGGGGGCTCGCCGCAACAGTTCTTTGGCTTTGGCGAATTCCATCTCGATCGGCTTGAGATCGGGGCTGTAGGGCGGCAGGAATAGTAGGTGCGCGCCGGCGCCTGCGATGAGGCAGGCGGCCTCTTCGTTCTTCTGGCCTGTGAGGATCACTCGGCTTTTTAATGGGCCGCTCTGGGCCTTCTTTAAGCCGAACCGTGCTGGCGCAACATCGGCTGGAGCAGGAGATCGGATTCGGCCGCCACAGATTCGAACGGAGCACGTGAGCCGCTCCGGCTCGTTTCGCTCCCGTGGTTAGCTGCAAACATGGCTCTCTACATAATTACGTCCTGTTCCGACACGGCGTGCCGGCTTGCGTCCTCTGGACATCGGCTTAGGTGGCACCGCACCCTTGGCCGGCTCCGCAAACAATTCGGACAAGTGAATACTCCAGGTCGCGGCGATACGATCCAGGAGATCAATGGTCGGGTTCTCCTTCTTCTGCTCAATGCGCCCCATATACGAGCGGTCAATCTCCCGGCATCATAGGCCAATTGCTCTTGCGGAATGCCGCGCTCTACGCGGATCCGGCGCACATTCCAGGCCACAAGCGCACGAGCGTTCATGCGCAAAGGCAGCCATTCCGACGATTATGAAACCACTGGTTATAGCCAGAGTATTACGATAAGCTCACACCTATGCAGTTGGTTGTCCTAGTTCCAATTTGCTTCAAGGAAGCAGGTCACGGTGAGATGCAGACGCCGTAACGTTTGTCGTCTTCGAATGTCGTCGATCATCACAAGCGTTCTCGCGGTGCGATAGCCCGCCACTGGCCGGAGAGCAGTAATGGCCGCTCAGAGGTACTGCGGCGTTTTCCGGGCACCGCGACCAGATCGGACAACCGTTCAACTGGAGCTCGAAAAGGGAAACGAATTTTTTCCAAGGGCTGGTCTGGCCACGGCCAGTGCGCGCGGGCCGGTCACCACGGGCACCCCGGCATGAAAGAGCAAGAACAGCCTAGCTACATGGCAAATCTCCGATCAGTTCCGGTATGTACTGCGATGAAAGAGGAAATGCGCAGGATGGAGCCACCAGGTCATTGTGAGCCGATATGCGATCGCGGTTTTGGTGCGAAAATGAGTTTGGCGCTGCGACGATTCCGGCGGTACCACAACGCCCCCAATTTGGTTATCGTTGCGCGGAATTCGATAGATTTTTCAGTTTGATAGGAGTCAGGCAGTGCCGGCCGACCCGAAGATCGCAGAATTGGCGCCCACCGCGCACGAGCTCACGTCATATGACAAGGAGCACGCCATCACCTACATGCGACTTCTCGATGCCGACGCTGACGAGGCAGATTGGCGCGAAATCGCGCGCATTGTGCTTGGGCTTGAGCCGACCGTTGAACCCGATCGTGCGCGACGCACGTTCGAAAGTCATCTGACGCGGGCCAAGTGGCTAGCCGGCCGCGGCTATCGTGATCTGCTGCGTGGCGGTTGGCCAAAGCAATGAACACGGCGGATGTCAGGATCCGCGGAATTCCCAGCAATCGCAAAAGATGATTACTCCATCGATTAAGTGCGTGCAAGGCTCGCAGGCGGTACGCACGCAACCGGAAAGGGCCACAATCATCGGCTGCATTTCGTAGCGTGTGAAATCTTGCGGGGAAATGGTGCGATGCCAGGTACTGACTGGAGATCTGAGGAAGCATACAGCGACCTCAAGAAGGCAGAAGCTGCCGACGTGGCCTGGGAGTGGCTGCGCCGGGATCCCGACTACCAAGAGGATTATAGGCGGTTATCTCGCCGGCAACGATCCAGCGCAACCACGGACCAGTTGCGACGGAAGTGGGGGCTCTCGTTTTCCGGCTGATCCGCAAAAGAAATTTGACAAGCAGGCAGTCTTCTGGGCACCCGAAGTGCTGTCGACCGTACTGCCTGTGCGGGCGGCCAACTCCGTGGCGCCTAAAAGCTACCAGCTCGATTTCGGCAATCTGCCGGGTAGCGACCTTCGTCGCGCGCCGGATGGCTGGCATGCCATCGTGCCACTCGGAGGCGCGAAGCATCGCCTTTGGCTGAGGAGACTTCCGGCAAGCGGGTCTGCTGTCGCGCTCGACCTGCCGCTCGACGCGGATCTCGAGCTCCGCTTGCAGGCCGCACGTCAATTTTGGCTCGCGCTTGAGCATCGGCCGCTCGGAACGCCTCCTCTTGCTTTGCCAGCTTTGAAGCGGCGTCGGCTTATCCTCGCGCTGCGCGCACTGGATGGATGGCAGGAAGGAAATAGCTATCGCCAAATCGCGCACGGTCTGTTTGGAAGCCATCGTATTGGCGAGCGGGGCTGGAAAACAGACGATTTGCGCAGCCGAACCATTCGACTTGTTAAGCTGGGGCGGCGCCTCATGCGCCTTCGCTGCCGCGCATTGCTCGACAAGGGCAGACGCAGGAATGACAGTTCATGAGCTCTTGGGCGATCATACCTCCATTCCGTGCTGCAATTCTTTTGGCATGGCACGATCGCGGATAGGATGAGATCTTTGCGTTCCGGTCTCTCACTCTTTGGCGTCCGGATTGCTGCGACAGAGAGGCGCAATCTTCGTAAGGGTTTGACGACTCTGCTCCGATGGTTTTCTCAAGTTGAGTGCTCTCAACTTGAATAGCGGGCAATGCATCGATCTCCCGCTGTACCGTATGAGGGGGCCTGCTAGGCGTCAGGCAGCTTGCGCAAGTGCTGCCTTCTTGCAAAGACGAGCCACCCATCGGCAAAAAGAACGAGCGATTTCGGGATGCTCGCTGCGATCCACCGCATAGGCGCGATATTGCATGCCACTTGGAGCGCGTGAGCCGGGGATGATTTGCAAGGCGCCCCCTCGCACTAGATCACTGACGATGATTTCCGGTGCGACAAGAAGGCATTTCCCTGTCATGACTGCCGGCAGAGCAAGATAATTGTGATCGTACCGCGCGCCCGCTCGTATGTCGTTTGAGGACAGGTTCATGGCCCTCAGCCATGTCGGCAGGATGTCGGGTCGTGATGTGATGTTCAGTATCGGAGTTGAGCGAACGATCGAGAGCTCTCTGCCCGCGACCAGGTTTGGCGGCCCGACGCATACCAGCTCCTCATTGTAGATCTCCCAACTGTCGGCGGGTTCGATGACGGAAAGGTCACGTGTAATCAATATGTCGAAGTCATCCGAAGATGTCGGCGGCGAGAGCGAGCTGATGACGTCCACGATAACGCCGCCAGCTTCAGCAGAGAACGCTTGCAGATTTGGAATCAGAAGCGAGGAAGCAAAAGTCGATAGTGATGTGCGGACGACGATCCGATTGGTGCCCGCTGCCGCCCGCCGCCGCATTCTCTTGGCGGTGAAGCCCACTGTCTCGAGCGGTTCAGAGACTGCGTTAGCAAATAGTCTTCCGAACTCAGTCAAATCACTGCGCCGGCCGCGCCGCGCGATGAGGTCCGCACCAAGATAGTCCCGCAGGACGGATAAATAGCGGCTGACCGAGCTCTGCGTCGTTCCCAAGCTGCTGGCGGCGCGCGTGACGCTGCCTTCGCGTGCGACGGTCACAAAAGCGCGGATGGCATTTAAAGGAACTTCGTCGTCTTGAGCCGCCATTGTCCGCTCCGGCGCCAGATTGAACATCCATCATATTATTCGATGTCCATCGCGGGATTGCCGCGAATCAGGGGGCGGCTGCGCACAAAATCCGCCTGGGAGCGCATTGATACTTGGTCACCGCACAAGATCGGCGTCAATGGCTCGGTGCTGTCAGGGGGGCTAGGTCCTTTTGCGGCGTGCCGGCTTCGGCTTGCGACCTTTACGTAAGGTAGCGGGTGGCGGCGCCCCCTTGGATGGCCGAACAAACAGCTCGGAGACAGCAACGCCGAGCGTCCCGGCAAGCCGATCGAGAAGATCGACTGTCGGGTTCGCCTGTTGGCGCTCAAGTCCGCTCATATAGGAGCGATCAACACCTGCATCGTAGGCCAATTGCTCTTGCGGAATACCGCGCTCAACGCGGATCCGGCGCACATTGTATGCCACAAGCGCACGAGCTCTCATGCGCGAAGGCAGCCATTTCGATGGTCATCAAACCACTGGCTATAACCTACATAAAAACATCACAAAACTGGAGGTTTCGAAAATCGAACTGTTCCGATGCGTGTCACCGAATCGTTGTTTCCCGGCGCTACTGGGGCAGGCCGCACCAGCGCTTGGGTATGTCGATCGTCTATCAATTGTGGCGGCGAGGTTCTGCCGGCGCCGACCGGAGCTCGGTCGTTCCGCTGGCTCGGCAGCGTTCGATTCCGCTGCCCCATTTGCGCTAATAGCCTCGAGCCAAACGCAAAAGATGCTGACTGAGAGTGAGCCGATGGTCCTCCATTCAACGAAATGGAGTTGCAGCCACGATGAATGAGCCGGCACAAACCATCGAGATTGCAGCGACAGCAGTTCAGGCGAGGTTAGAGTTGGCCTTGGGCCCTGCATCAGCGCAGAAAGCGCGTTTCAGCTGCCTTAATCTCCTCCATTCTCTGCAGTCTGAAGATTTCCTCTACCGCTACAATATGCTTGTGGACGTTCTGGACGCCGCCATCAGCGATGATACGGCGGAAGCTGTCCTTCAAGGCTGTGCTTGAGGCCCGGATCCCGTAATTGCCATAAATCATCATCTGGACGTCCCGCAGCAAGGCTCGTAACCTTGGGAAATGTCTTGTCCTCGATGACAACGGCGCTGGCGCCGGCCCTTTCATACGCGCCAATCGCATGGATGACATTGATCGCATTGCATAGCCTATGTCGATGTCGGCCACATCGCATACTGCAGGGTTTTCCATCTGCTTATTTCGATACCTGTCATCCAGCTGTAACACGATGGGTCTTGAGGGTCCGCAGCTTGCCAAAGGGTTTCATGCCGGCAAGGAAGTGATGCGCGCCGCCAGCGGGTGGGTCCAGCCGGCCTCCTGGTCAGAAACCTGGAGGTGAACGCCTGTATAAGCCTTAGCTCCATCGCGCGATCGGCGGCATCTGTTTCGATACGAGGGAAACGGCTTTCGAAGTGGATGGGGGCGTCAGGGACTCCTGGTGTACTCGGCTGGACAGCAAACTAGTCGAAGTACCTGCTCTTGGTGCAGGAACCGCTTGGGGCGATGGCGAGCACTGACACTTTCAAAGCCTCCCTGATCCGTTCCCCGCGAATGGCTCCGTCGTCATCGACCAGAACACGTGTCCCGGTGACTCGTTCGAGTCCAATCGTCGCTCGCCTCTAATCCTGTCTGCTAGGGGAGGCATTACCAAGTTTCCGTTCGGCGGCTCACAACATCAAATCAGTTTTCTGGCGGCGCGAAGTGCGCAATTCGTGTTCAAACTCCGACAGTGGCACAAAGCCCGTCGGGTTCAAACACTGGTCGCCGTGAACTGCCGTTGAGATTAGGCCTTAATGCGCGCAGACGATGCTGGCACGGACGTTGCTACTAGGTGCAGCAGTTCTGAAAGTGCTGAGAACACCCAGATGCGAGTCGAGCGATGCTTTCCTTCCTTGAACCGATGTGGCCTGCTTGTGAGAGGACGAGCTTGTTCCTTGTAACTTTGTGTGTCGTCGCGCTTAGCGCTGCGACACCGACATTCGCTACGGCTCTCGCTCGGCAGCCCGTCTACACCAAGGCACCGCACCTCTCGGTCGCGGTCGCGATCGGAGATCAGCTAGCACAAAACGTCGCGCAGTCTCTGACAATAACTTTGGAGCGTAACATGGCGCTGGGCTTAGAATCCCCAGCTCCCCCGATCAAGGTGGAGAACTGGCTGCGTGGTCAGCCCCTCACGAGCTTCCAGCCCGGGAACGTGTACATCGTCGAATTTTGGGCAACTTGGTGCGCACCGTGTGTGGCGGCACTGTCCGATCTGGTACAGCTGCAAGAGAAATACAGAAATAGCGGAGTTGAGGTCGTCGGAATAGCAGCTGGTGAGCGCGCTCAAACAGCGGAAGAGGCGCGAAGCAAGTTGGACGCATGGTTGACCGAAAAGTTGCCGAATCTCAACTATCGGGTCGGGCTCGACTACACACGCGAAATGGACAAGCTTTGGATGGATTCCAGCTTTTCTGTTGGGATTCCCACCTCGTTCGTCGTCGACCGTGACGGCCACATCGCCTTTGTCGGTTCCCCGACGCAACTCGATGACGTTTTGCCGAAGATTCTGACCGGCAGCTGGCGCATCAGCGATGAAGCGAAAGCCGCCGATGCAGAGCGGATCGCCAAGGGCGAACGCACAATGCCGATCTTCGCCAAACTGACGCCGGCGATGAAGGCGCAGGATTGGGAGAAGGCGCTTTCGGTGGTCGAAGAAGCCGTCGCTGTCCTGCCGGATGACGTGAACTTCCGCGTGCTCCAGGCGGATCTGTTGCTTAATAAAATGCGCGACTTGCAGGCCGGCCTGCCGGTGATGCGGCAATTGGTTCGTGACGCGATCAACAAAAAATCCGCGATGTGGATGGCCGCGGCGCTGCGCCAACTCTTTGATCCGGCGAATGACAACTCTCATTTGCCGCAGGCCGAGCGCTTTGCGATGGGCGATGAGTTATCCGAACACATTCTGGCCGTAAATCCTCCGCAACGGGACGAGGTCCCTAAGTTCATGTCCTATCCGGCGGTCGCTCAGTACTATTACGAGAGGGGTGACAAGGATCGCGCGATCGAGTTGATCGAGGTGACGCTGAAGTCGCTGGACGGCCCAGCACCTGCCCCGGACGACCTGAAACAGCACGTTATTTCGGTATTGGTCCAAACGCTCGCCAACTACAAGGATGAGAAGGCCTGCTATGGGTCTGTTTGTGCGACTCCGCAACCCGGAGTTCGGCAAAGTACCAAAGCGCAAGCGCCGGAGGAGAGGAGATGAAAAAGGGTAACGATCTGAGCTGCTCACTGGTTAATTCGTCCATTTATCCGGTGGGCCATCTGCAATTAACGATCCGCGAGCACGGCGGTGGATCGTTTGTGGCACGTTGGAAGTTCGGATTGCCATGACCTCCATCCGGATTGACGCGGAGGTGATCTTCCAGGTGAAGTCGAAGTCGCGCCGCGATCCGATCACGCAAAGTCTCTCGCGGTCATATGCTGAAAACTTCCTTCATCAAAATGCACTTTGCCAGCCATGGCCGAGGCCGGAGCTAGCTGGACATCCCCGCGCTTCTGCAGACGGGCAAAGATGAGTGACGCCGATCCCGCCTACCTGGCTCACACAAGCTCGGGTCGCGCAAGGCTGGCCGATGTCTCAGATCGATGCTCTCAGCCCGAGGAGCTCGCAAAGCGTGAGGCGCTTCAGCTAAGCGCTTACGCGAAGAGTGGGTGAAATGGGTAGAAGAGTTCGGCCGCAGCCCCCAGACTCCGGGCATTTATCGCATCCCTCGGACGGCGCGCCAAGCATTGGGCAGATCGGGTCTGGATCGAGCGGTTTTTACACCGCGTGTGCCACAAACCCCTAGCGCCCATGACCAGTCAAGATGACAAACGACGCGCCGCAATCGGCTTGGTCCTCCCGTTTGCGTTAGAGCACTGGCTGAAGCAGCCAGTCCGTGCCACGATTATCCTCGTCGGCTTCTTAGGGGCGACGGTCGCCGACCTGTTCATGCCGGTCTATTCCGGCCGTCTGGTGGACGCATTGACCTCGGTCCCCTCCGACCAAGCGGCGCGACGTGCGGCACTGATTGCGTTCGCTGGTACCCTCGCGCTTGGTCTGCTCTCAATTATATTGCGGTTTGCGGGCTTGCAGGCGATCGTGCCGTTCACGCTGAAGACCATGTCAGATGTAGCCCGTGGGGCCTTCATGCGCGTGCAGCGCTTCTCAACCGACTGGCACGCTAACTCGTTCGCCGGCTCGACCGTGCGCAAGATCACACGCGGCATGTGGGCGCTCGACCTGCTTAATCATACGATTCTGATGGCATTGTTGCCGTCGCTCGCGGTGCTCGTGGGCTCGACGATCCTGCTCGGCCTGCATTGGCCCGAGCTCGGCGCCGTGATCGGCCTCGGCGCCGTGATCTATGTTGCCATCACGACGGCATTGACGATCGGCTACATCGCGCCGGCGGCGCGCGTCTCCAACGCCTGGGACAGCAAAGTCAGCGGCACGCTAGCGGACGCGCTCACTTGCAATACTGTGGTGAAATCTTTCGGTGCTGAGGCGCGTGAGGATGCGCGGCTTGACGGTGTCGTCAGACGCTGGCGGGCGCGGGTGCAGCGCACCTGGCTGCGGTCCAACGGCACGAGCGCGGTGCAGCTCGTGATGCTCTTGTGTTTTCGTGGTTCGGTGATCGGCGGCGCCATCCTGCTGTGGATAGCGGGGCGCGCCTCTCCGGGCGACGTCACCTATGTCTTGACAAGCTATTACATCATCCACGCCTATCTGCGTGACGTCGGGATGCACATCAACAATCTGCAGCGCTCGGTGAACGAGATGGAGGAACTCGTTACTATCTATGGCGAGCCGATCGGCATTGTCGATGCCCCCGACGCCAAGCCGATCGATATTCACGGTGGGAGGATTACGTTCGAGGACGTCACCTTCCTCTATGATGGCGATCGCGTGCCGCTCTACGACGGATTGTCGATCAACATCCGCGCCGGCGAGCGGGTCGGTCTGGTCGGGCGCTCCGGCTCCGGCAAGACCACGTTCGTCAAGCTGCTTCAGCGGCTCTACGACGTCTCCGGCGGCCGGATCCTGATCGACGGCCAGGACGTTGCGAAAGCCACGCAGCAGTCGCTGCGCAGCCAGATCGCGATCGTGGAGCAGGAGCCGATCCTGTTTCACCGCTCGCTGGCTGAAAACATCGCCTATGGCCGACCCGGCGCCAGCATGGCGGCGATCAAACAGGCGGCGAGGCTCGCCAATGCGCATGACTTCATCATACGATCGCCGAAGGGCTACGGCACACTGGTGGGTGAGCGCGGCGTAAATCTGTCCGGCGGCGAGCGGCAGCGCGTTGCGCTGGCGCGCGCGTTCCTAGCCGATGCGCCAGTGTTGATCCTCGACGAGGCGACGTCGAGCCTGGATTCGGAATCGGAAGCGCTGATCCAAGAGGCGATGGAACGGCTGATGAAGGACCGCACCTCGATCGTAATCGCGCACCGCCTATCGACGGTGCGCGGCCTCGACCGCATCCTGGTGTTCGATCGCGGCGAGATCGTCGAGCAGGGCACGCATCCGATCTATGCGGCGCTCCTCGTCCTGCGGTTCCGCCACTTGACAAGCCGCGCTCAGGTGATGCGCGCGCATTACTGATGCCAAACGGCGACCATAGGCCAGCATGCTTGCCAGTGCCGATGCGACGGGGTCGAACGCAAGACTGGCTGAAAATTGAACGTTGCGCTTCATGGTGCGACTGCAAAGATAGGTAAGAAGAGATAGCAACTAGCATCGCATTCTTAGATCATTTCATTTCAAAATAACGATAGGCAAAGTGGTTAGCTCGTTTGAGGGCGAGTAGAAACCATCAAGTGTCCTTTGACGACTTGCAGGCTTTCAAACTTGTCACTATTGGCAGAATGGCTCAACGCGTCCCTCCCTTCGAGAGCAAAGCCTGCAAATCGTGCAGCCCAGCAGCGCCTAACGGGCGTCGACGCGATCACCGTTAATCAGGCATCATCAATTTTCGACACGCCGACCGTGGTCTGCAAGCTCCACAGCTGCGGAACTCCTCCCAAGCACACGAGATGCATCGCTGGAATCAAGCCGCCACGCGAAACGACCCACATCAGCGGCGATTCCTGTCTCAATTGCGATGGCGACCAGATCAGGATCGGTTACGGCGGCGAGCAGGTTCGGTTGGACGCGGCATTTGCCAATCTTGCTTGCGAGGCCAAGGCTACCCTCCGCTTGTTCGATGTCCTGCCTAACGTCCCGCCGGGGCTCGGCGGCCCTCGGCGCCTGTGATGAATTCCGAGGCTTTGCGCTGCGCCCGGAGACATGCATCAGGCGACCATGCTCAGACCAAACTGCTGACACTGCAGCCGGTGTCCAATCCAACTCGGCCCAGACTACGGCTGAGGAGAGCTGCGGGCGCTCGCGAGCCGCTAATCCCGGCTCGGGACCGGTCGACAGGCTGGCCGGGCGTTGGTCAGCATAGCCGGGAGCTCCGTACCCGCATTGCGCCAGCGCTAGCAATCAGCATCGGCTCCAAGTCGATGGCGCTGCCGCGTCAGCCCAGTCCTGAGCGCTCCCGATCCGCTACCTCCCAGCTAGACGAAAGCTTTACGATCATGTTCGAACGACCGCACCGGAATCGGGTTCTCATCGTGCTGTTCGACGGGCTTCGCCCCGATCTCGTCAAGCCATCACTAACACCGAATCTGATCAGGCTTCAGCGCCGCGGTGCGGTGCTGGCCCGGCAGCGCACCGTCTATCCCAGCGAAACACGAATAGCGCTCACGAGCCTCGTCACTGGCGCGACGCCGGATCGCCACGGCATCGTTGGAAACTCATATCTCGACAAGCAGTCGCCGATTCCGCGCTCCGTCGACACGAGTGACGCGCGCATGATCGAGGATCTTGATGCCGCGAGCGGCGGCCATCTACTAGGTGTGCCGTCACTTGGCGAGATCTTGGCGGCGAACGGCAGGACCTTCGCCGTCCTGGCTTCCAACTCGGCGGGGGCAACGCGCCTGCTGAACCATAAGGCTCGAAAGTTCGGCCAAGTGACGCTCTCCGCTCACTTCCCTTGCATCGCGACCTCGGCCGAGATGCTCAGACAAGTGGAGACTCTGCTGGGGCCGACGCCGGCGCCCCCGTCCACGGGCACCCCAGATCTTGCCTCTCAAGCCTTTCTGACTTCAGCATTTCTAGACGTCATCTGGCCTCGGCTTCGGCCCGACGTCGCAATCCTCTCCTTCGGCGAGCCCGATATCTCCTCGCACGATTGTGGGACCGGCGCGCCAAAGACGCTTGAAGCAATCAGCTTTGTCGATCGGCAGTTTGGCCGCGTGCTCGATTGGTGGGAGGCTGAGGGCTTGTCCCAAGGCGTGCACCTGATCGCCGCCTCCGATCATGGACACGTGACCGTGCATGCGCGGGCCGATCTATTCGAGACGCTGGAGGCTGCGGGGCTGCGCTGCGGCCCGACACCGGCGGCCGGGATCGATGCCATTGTTATACCTGGGCAGGTCGGAGCAATTTACCTCACCGAGCCATCGGAAAACGTTATCCGCCGCGCGGTCGGGGCGATGATCGAAAGGCCCTGGTGTGGGCCGGTGTTCACCGCGGGCGGCGCGGTCGATGGCATTGCACCGGGCAGCTTTGCCCGCCATTTGGTGTTCGCCGACCACCCCCGATCGGCGGACATCCTGTTCTCGTTCCGGTCGGATGACAGACTCGATCCGTTTGGCCTTAGCGGCCGCACTTGGAGTGCGGATGGGCCTGTCGGCTTCGGAGTGCACGGCGGGCTGCATGCCAAGGAGATGTCGTCGGTCGGCATTTTGGCGGGGCCGCTGATCAAAGGCGGCTTCGCCTCACAACTGCCCTCGAGTATTTGCGATTTTGCGCCGACAGTGCTCGGTCTTCTGGGCCTCTCGCGGTCGGCAACGATGACCGGTCGCCCCCTCGCAGAGGTCTTTATCCGTAATAGAGAGGACCTGCCTGGTACGGTTGAGAAGATATACGAGACCAGCAGCGGCGCATACCGGCAGTATCTTCGTCGTGTGCAGGTCGGCGAGGCCGTTTATCTTGATTCTGCTGACGTCGTAGCTCGTCCCAGCAACCTCACATGAAATGAGCGTCGATCCGCAAAGCTCATGAAGGGGGATAGTCGCGTCGCGTATCTCGATCTGTGATCGATGGCGGAATTCGTCGAAAAATCTGAGGGAGCGCGAAATTTATGCGCCGACCCCAGGGTTACTGCATCAAATCAAACCCACATGTTTGCTATCCCGTGCGAATAAATACCATCCATCGGGAAGGGCCGATTTATGTCGAAAGTGTCACCATTTCATTCAAAGAAGCCCAATGCGCGAAACGTCTATCACGACAACGACAAGTGTACCGAGGGCAATAACATCGAACGGCAATATCTCGCCTCGGGCACCGGAGGGCGGCCGCGCTGCGAACATTGCGAGCGCCTAGCCTAGTTCACAGCTGGCGTGGCGGGTATCTTCGATGCCATTCGTCTCTTGAAGACCACGTACGGGGGGCTACGCTCAGAATGAGCGGCAGCCCACGAAGCCGCTTGCTCCGTCGGGGCGATGCTTCGCGGAGATGCGCGGCTAGGTGAGTTCGCTAGCTGATCATGAGGGAGTGCGAGGAAGATGCTGGGATTGAAATACAAAATGCTGGTACAAAACATTCGGCGTAGAGCGCAAATTCTCTAGCTTTATCAATGCTGCTGATGTCAGTTTGCGGTTCCTACCCAACTTGACCAATGATTTCAATCATTTAGTTCCACTCACGCTTTGTTCGCTCCGTTTGGGTGGCGAATTTAGGTGCCGCTAGGCTGGTCCGCCGTATGGTCAAAGGGTGTAGATCACAAACTGCGCGCGCTAGTTGTCTCTGCCAGATGACGAGCTAAAGTGATCGCGGGGGAAATCTTCTATGTCTTTCGCGGATAAGCTCGTGCAAACGCCACGACGGGAGAAGTCGGGCGAAACAGGATACGAGCGATACGATTATCAGGCGATCTGGGGACTCGTGCTGATCTTCGAGAGCCACAACGATCTCGAGGACTACGCGATCGCCTTCGAATTTCACGACGACATCGTGCGGCTGAACAGCAGTTCAACGCCTACCCGAGCTCGATTTTATCAAGTCAAGACGAAGGTCAAAGGCCATTGGACGCTTACCGACCTGAGCACCCGGAAGAAGTCAAAGGACGGAGCCTCTTTGCTCCCATCCTACATCGGCAAGATGCACGACAATTATGAGCTATTTCCGGACGAAACCGAAAGGCTGAACTTCGTTTCCAATCTACCCTGCGAATTTATGGACGCGTCGGCAACGATTTCCTGCTTTGCAGATTGCACTCCGGAAGCCTTTGCCAAGTTTCTGACGAAGCTGAAGCACGAGCGTCCAGCGGCAACGGCAGACACGGCGAAGCTTATGCATTTTGTCCGAGCTGACTTGAGCTTGCACGATGCTTCGGCGCACGTGAAAGGTCTGATGCAGGAATTTGTAACGCGCCAGCTTGGGGCGGTGACCTATAGTCCGGACACTCTGTACAAGGCGATCATCGAGGACTGTCGTACAAAGTCAAAATTTACCGGCTCCATCAATACGTTTGACGACTTGATCAAACACAAAGCGATCACCAAGAGCCATGTGAATGGTTGGCTATCGCAGATCGCGAACAACCAATCCGTACCGGCGTGGTCCGACTTCTCGAATGATCTTACCTACTCAGCTTTGGAGAAGGCACTCATTGCCAGAGAATGGCGGCTTTACAGAACTCTTGCTTTGGGCGCGGGTAATGAAGCAATCAACCGTGTTCGCTCACGTATCCGAACAGAATTGAAATGGCCGAGTAGCCTATCATTGGATTTAACGCCGTTGGCTGACCAAGTAATGGCTGCGATTTGGAGCTTTGCGAAAACGACGATCTCTGATCTGACGCCGAGCCGCGCTAGAGCGATGATCATCTACGAGGTGATGACTTATGACCCGTCAGGAGATGTACAAAAAATTGATTCGAAATCTCAGAACACGCAGCCATGAAAAACTTGCAATTAAAAAGGTTGCTTCTGCTATCCGCGCGCGAGAAGGCGGCGCAGCTAATGACGTTCGATCCGAGCAGGACGGTCGTACTAGGAGACAATGACACTGGAAAGTCCTGCCTGATCAAATCGATCTATGCCGCTTTTGGTGCCGACTCTGCAAAGGTCAATCAGACGTGGAAGGATGCCGCCGTCGATACTCTGGTCGAGTTCACCGTAGACGGCTCTCCGTATAAGTTGTTGCGCTCGGGGAGTACGTTTGGGCTTTTTGACGGAGATGGAGCAACCATCTGGGTCGGTAGCAACATCACTAGCGGGATCGGGCCACAACTTGCGAAGCTGCTAGATTTCGGCCTTACGTTGGCTGACCGAAAGGGCGAGCTGCAGGTGCCGCCTCCAGCGTATCTATTCCTCCCATTCTATGTCGACCAGGACGTCAGTTGGGTCGAGAACTGGAGTTCGTTCTCGAACCTCCAGATGTTCGCCGGATACCGGAAGGATGTAGCGAACTTTCATGCTGGCCTACGGCCAAACGAGTACTATGAAGCGAAGGCACTGAAGGCTTCGGCCGACAAAGCCAAAGAAGAGTTTAAAGTCGAGCGGCGCGCATTGGATCGTGCGAGCGCGCGACTACGAGCAAACCGCAAGCGACTTCATTTCGATCTCTCTCCTGATCAATTTGTTGCTCAGATTGATGCGCTGGTCGGTGAATGCCAGTCATTGCAGTCCGCACAAGACCAAGTGCAGCGCGCCCTCTCGGAGCTGAATTCGAGGAGAGCGATCCTTGTTGAGCAGAGTGTTATTGCCGAAAGTGCGCTAGCCGACCTCGATGCCGACTACGAGTTTCTACGCCGCGAAACCGAGGATGAGATCATTTGTCCCACGTGCGGGACCATCCACGCGAATGACTTTGCGAATAAATTTGGTTTGATCTCAGATGTCGACACGTGCCGCGCATTTATCGTTGAGATTCGCAAGGAGATAGAAGCTGTCGATGTTGAGATTGCTACGCAAAAGGAGCAGCTGGGGCACTTCTCAGACTCCATCGTGCGCATCAACAGCATTCTTGATGAGCAGAGGGGTGATCTGAAGCTGCGTGACCTCATAGAAGGCGAGAGTGAGAAACTGATGGATGGGGCTATCGCCTCTGAACAGAAGGAGATTGACTCGCAAATTGGAACTCAAGAGATCAAGTCCGACGAGGCAGCGCAAACTATGAAGTCGCTGGATGACAAGAAGCGTCAAGGTGAGATTAAGGGTTTCTATCTGCGACAAATGAACTCTTTTGTTCAGCAGCTTCACGTCCCGAATTTGGCGGAAGAGAGTTACAAGGCGATCGACTGTCACATACGCGAGACAGGCAGCGATTTGCCGCGCGGGCTTCTCGCCTACTACTATGCGTTCATCCACACGATGAAGAGATATTCCACCTCAGCGTTCTGTCCGATCGTGATTGACTCGCCCGTGCAGCAGGATCAAGACGCAGCAAATGCGAGGCGCATGATCGAATTCTGTCTCAGTCAAGTTCCTGAAGCCTCTCAATTGATCCTCAGTACAGTTAGCCTTCACGGCACGCAATACGATGGGTATGTTATACAGACGGACACGAAGAATAAGCTTCTCAAGACCAAATTGTACGACGAGGTGAACGATCTCATGCGTCCCTTCTACGCCAAGCTACTCCAATAAGGCCGGTTGCAGCATCTGCGTCCTAAATGTCTGTAGCTAGTAAAACGGGCGCGGTCTCGGGTCGACCTCGCGCCGAGGACAGATCTCGATGGCTTGGTCTAAAGGGTTTCTGCGATTATGGGTTGTTCTAAGCGTCGCATGGATGGACCTTAGCATTTTCAATGAAGGGGAAGTGCGAATTCAAGGGGCTTTGGCAGCCCAATGTCCAACTCCATGTCGAGTACAAGGGTGTTGTAAGCGAGGGTCTCGGCAGCTCGCGCAGACCGGAAGAGCTTCGACGCCAAATAATCGAGGGCGTAAACAGAGGCGCATTGCTCTTGCAGCGCACTGATCCCACGGACGCGAGGAAGCAGATTGACGGAGCAAATCAAACCGCGGACGAATTGCTCCAGGTGATAGCTGAAGAAAACGAAAAGAGGGCGGAGCGGACGCAAGCTGCTGTCATACTCCTATTAACGCCACCAATCCTTTTGCTCTCATCGGCGTCGCGATCGCCTGGATAGCGAGCGGCTTCAGAAAAAGCGCCTGAGAGAGGAAAACCCCGTTGTCTCTCCGGTGCCGGGGAAGCTTCGGAATGACGACGGGCCTGCCTGGCGCGTCAGCGAAGGTCAATTCTGCCCCCAGGCTCTGCGCCGTTTGTTCACGCGGACACCTGCGCAGTGGCCCGCTGCTGGCCCCGGACCGGATCAAAGGCAGGCCAGCACAATGCCCTCCCTGATACAGCTAACGGGAGGGAAGCTCGTCATGCGGCTATGTCGGTCGACGACGAGGCCGAGTATTGCCTCGGATCAGCTTTTGGACGTCGATCAATCGTCTGTCCCTGTTCTTCGGCCAATGAGATCAGGGCCTCTTTCTCCGTCTCCCATTCGTACAGCAGGTCTTTGATCTCTCGGAGCCGTTTGGCCTTCTGCTCTGCCGACAAGGCAAGTTTTGGCTTGGGCATTTGCTAGATGGCTTCGTCGATCCGCTTCGCCAGCTTCTCCGGATATAGAAACGCCATGATCGCACCTATGTCGGGCACCGGAACCGATGCCTTTTCGTCGTAGATTTCGAAGCTGATCGCGAACTCGTTAGGTGTCGCGGTGATGGGCGGTCGCGCCGTCCGTGCATGCCGCGAAATCCAGTCCCGGGCCTTCGCGCGAATTTCCTCGATGGGCAATCCGGCCTGCTGAACCTGAAGCTTCTCCGCAACGAGGTTGCCGATGTCCCGCCTGACTCTATGAACGGCATCGGCAAAGCTCTCGCCTGCTCTAGGCGGCACCTTGATCCGTTTTGCGTCCGACAACACCGCGTTGGCCGGAAGCATTTCGAGGTGTCTACGGACTGCTGCATTCACATTGCAGCATGATCGATGCCGATCGGTATGCTCCTCTCTCCTCTCGCGGAGCAGCGCGATCTCCTCACGGATAGCATCGCCCCTGCCTCCGTCCGGATTGTTCATGATGATCCTTTCGAGTTCGCCAATCCTGCGAACCGTGGGAGCTGGGCTGCTTTTGGTAGGTTCGATCCGTCAGCCATATGGCCCCTCCTGTTTAGGCCCACCGGGCGCGGAACGCGGTAGGCCGGGTGTCCTAACCTTTTCCAAGCGTTCTCTAGACGTCGGTTTCTCTGCTCGATCGCGTCATCCACCGAGGCAAGCGGCGCTTGCCTCTCCGTGGTTTCCTGAACCGGAGGACGCCAAGCATCCTCCATCTGGGCTTGATAGTGGCGTCCAATTGCTCTTGGGTCGGGGGTGCGTCACCTTCCGCGCCACGCAGACTGACGACAGAGGTGAAACTGTTGCGGCATCCATCAACCGCCTTCCCGACGACGAGCCTGTCGCCGTCTGCGACTACGCCGTCGAGACGGTGAACGCGCTCGCCGTTTCTTTCGTACAGAACGGAGTCATTGGTGGTAGTCCACGGATGTCCGCTGGAGTCCACTGAGGTATTTATTCTCCCCTTCTGATGCAACTGTTTGCCGATAGCCCGTTGCTTCGGTTCGCGGGGCGGCGGACGGCTTCCCGCGAAGCACTCCTCCTGCTGTCACCGGTGTCGACGATTGGGCCGTTCGACGCAGTCGTTGTTGCGGATAGGATTGTCTGCGATCGCGGAAATGGCGGTGGATCATAACGTTGCGAGAAGCGCAAGCCGTCGGATGACGCTGGCGCAGCCCCTTCTCTTGAGCACCCTGGAGAAACCGTTCTTCTCGCTGCAGCGGACTGGATGATGGCCGACAGTCAACCGACAAAAACAAAGGCAGAGGTCCCCGGACAAGCTCTCTAACGACTACAACGCACTCATTTCCAAGTTTCCCGGAAACACTCAGGAAGCGGCATCCGCAGGCTTCTCGGCTACCAGCGATGTCTTCGCAGGTTCAGCGACTGGCTCAGGGCCTCCAGAACATACCAGACTAGGTGGGCATGAAGATCAGCCGCCGTGCTGTACACAGTCGATCCGCGTCGGAGGATTGTGGTCGCCGACCGTGCGTCGAGCCGCGATGTGATTGCGCAGCGCCTTGACCTTCTTTGTTTCCGCTCGACCGACCAAATAGAAGATCAGCGTAGTGGAGTTTGCTTGGCCCGCTCCGCGCGGCCTGTGCCTTTCGCGCGGTGCGAAAGTCTGGGGGAGCTGTCCCGGCGAATTCGAAGGCTCGGTACCGGGGGGAGGTTGCGCTAATCAGAAATGACTTTCAGTGCTTCCACCAAAAGCCTATTGTCGTCTTCAGTGCGGCTTGCGATACGCAAGAATCGTTTGCCATTCTGAAGCGTCTTGCCGCCATTGTGCCTGATCAATATCCGTCTATCTTTCAAAAGTTTTGAGGCGATCACGTCCCCATCCGGAAAGTGGGGCGGAAGTTCGCAGAACACGAAGTTTGCATCTGGCTTCAGAACTCTCATTCCGTCGATGCTGCGCAGGTCTGCGTACAATTTGTCCCTGTCGCTGCCCACGCTTATCCAGCTCTGCTTCGCCGCGTGCGCCAGGTGAGGAAGCTTGCTTAGAAAAAACTCCGCAAACGTGTTGACATTCCACGCGGGCAGGGCAGCCCTAATTTCGTTCATCGTCTGCGCATTTGACGATGCCGCATACCCGAGCCGCAAACCGCATGTCCCGTAAATCTTTCCCAGGCTTTTGAGAACGATCACATTGGGAAATTCGAGCAAGTGGTTTTCCAAGCTCGCACTTCGTCCGACTTCACTAAACTCGATGAATGACTCATCGATCAATAGGAGTTGCTGTTGATCTCGAAGCGCGGAAGCGAGATATAGCAAATCCGCATAAGGAACGGCCCGCGAAGTTGGATTATTCGGCGATATCACCACCGCGCCGTCGACACGATTTGCATGCGCAAACGCCGCATAGCCGTGCACATCGAGTTCAAAATCTGGCGGTGGCAGGATGAAGCGCGACAGCCGCCCGGGCAAGGCGGTGGTTTCATAGGGATTGAAGGTTGGGACCGGGACCGCAATCCTCATACCCAGTCGACCAAGAAGGATGGGAATCAGTTCAGCCACGCCATTGCAAATGACAAGATTATGCGCCGGAATCTTCACCGCATCCGCAAGAAGCTGAAGCATCTGCACATTAGGAGAGGGATAGCAGGTGATAAGCCGCGGTAGAGCGTCCTTAAGTTCGTCAAGGAACGCTTGCGGCGGAAAATATGGATTCACCAGAAGGACGAAGTCCTTGATGTCATATTTCCAATAGCCGCCGGGGAATCGGTTGATTAGGTCGGAGACGTCATCCGACCTACGCGGTACGTCGATTTGTGCAGTGCTGTTCATGAGTGGACCAGTGAACCGTTTTAGGGCTGACGAAAATTCTAGAACGATCGCGTTCTCTCGACTAGCTCACGGCCAACAACCATCTGGCAGCGCCGACTCGCGTGAAAAGTTGCCCGGCAATATGACTGGTGCGCGCACATTGCGATTGGCGAGGCTACACGTCATCGCGCGACCTGCATGGTAGGGGAAGCCTGCAACACGCAGCAGCTCACTCGCTGGATCATACTTCCATCCGCAATCAAAGGGACCGACTAGCCAAAGCCACCGATGATGCGACTGCGAAGATACTTATTGCCGCATACATTATTGCACTGAGTGGTGGCACACGAACAGGCGCGACATGCGCCATAGCGAGCAGCAAGAAGCAAATGCTCACGACGTCAGCAAATGCTTCAGCAGGAATGAGAGGCTTGAGAAGAAATAAGAGCGCCAGGAACGGCACGTCGTAAGACAAGGGAACGCCTAAGAAGCAGCCATCGCACGACCGGCCAAAGTTCGCAAAGTAGCTAAGCCTTATTGCACCAGCGACCAGTAGCATGGTTGCGGTCGCAACGGCGAGCGCCGAGGCTTGGCTGACTTGTACCACAATTACCGCAGGCAGAACGGCTCCATAGACAATATCGGCAAACCCGTCGAGGCTCGCTCCCATCTTTGCAACATCTGGATCGCGACCCTTCGTGCGACCTGCCACAAACCCGTCGAGGTGGTCCGATAGAACAGCCCAAAGCGCTACTGCCACAGATAGCTCGAGGCGCTCAGAGAGAGCAAGAAATAGGCTGGTGGAGGAAAAGAGCAGACCTGTGATGGTTATGGCGTTCGCTGGATCCCAAAGGTATTTTAGCATTGGACTCTCACCTAGTCTGCAAATCACGTCTCGGCGTGTAGGCGTTCATTCGGTTCCTGAAAATCCGCTCGGCAATTTGCAGATCCTCAGCATTATCAATTTCGTACCAGTTGAGGCCATCGCATCGCGCCGCGGCGAGCTGTAAACCTCGTCTTTCTATCAGATAACCCAAAAGTTCTTCGGTGTAGGTCTGCCTAGCCCCGGCAGCGATGATATCGTCCAGCGTCGGAACGATCGTGGCCTTGAGTGTCGGCGCCGAGAGACGTAATAGGTTCATCGTCTTGAATAGCTTTGGGCCATCCGCAACAAGATTTGACGCCGTTTGCTTCATTCGAAAGCTTGAGATGAAGCCGTTCTGCGACAACAGAACGGCTGATCCTTCCATGGAATCATCGAAGGGAACGACTGCAGCCACATCAGTCCCCCGCCAGATAATCAAATATCGCAACGCATCCTCATCGAAAAAGACGTCGCCCTCGAGGAGAAAGCAGTCTCCGGAGAGAAGCGCGTCGCGCGCCAGCCACAAAGAATAGGCGCTTCCGGTGCGGTCAAAAACAGTCGACTCGACATATTTGATTCTGAGCCCGCCAAAGCGGCTGCCGCAGGCATACTGAATGGCGTCTTTGCGGTAACCCACGACGATCGTCACCTCTTCCACGCCGACAATTTTCAGGTTGCGCAGAGCGTTGTGAAGAATCGAGGTGCCATTGACCTCAATGAGCGGCTTCGGCCTCAGATCTGTCAGGGGACGCAGGCGAGAGCCGCAGCCAGCGGCGAGAATGACGGCGTTCTTGGGAGCATTGGTCACCATTCAGTTCCTTTTCGTCGCTCCGCTAAGGTGAAACACCGACGAGTGTCTTCGGCCGCAACGGATGCTTGCTGAAGCGAAATCAAGCCGGCCGGAGCCTTGAAGATCAACTCCAAGGGTGAAGGCAGACAAATGGTCCTCGTCGGTCCTTTTCCAAAGAGGAGGGAGGCCATGGATCCGGTACCTCGAGCTGCTGCCCAGATGAAAAAATGCGAATTTCGGCCGAGTAGGCGTGCTACGCCATCTAAGGACATCTCGGTGCAACGAAAGCCATTTGAGATTGAAGTATCGCACCTGGCCAGCTAGCAGGAAGTCCAGGACGGTGAGATCTCGGCAACGAATATGCTCCTGTGTCGACGAAACCTTATTTGCGCAATTCAGCGTCGGGCCGCAGATATATTGCTTCCGCACGGGCGAGTTCGTCGTACTTCAAAAGTTCGAAGACTTCGTCGAGAGTAGCGATATTCGGATCAACGCTCGCGGTGTTTTCCTCAACGATGATGCGACGGCAGACTTGCCGCATTGCCGCTATTGCCGCTCGCATGGAGTGGTTGGCCCAGATCACGGTGGCGATGCGGGCTTCACGGTATACAGAGATCGGCGTTCGGTAGTATTTCGTCGGAACGATCACGACGGGCAATCTGTTCTGCCAAGCGCGCGCGAATGAAAGGATTTCGTCCGCAGTGCTCCTTCGCGAATGAATGAGGATCGCATCGGCTCCCGCGTCGGCGTAGGCGTGAGCGCGCAAAAGTGCTTCGTCCATCTCATACCCAGCGATCAGCGCCTCGATCCTTGCAACCAGAACCAAGTCGTCTGCGACCGTATCCTTCACTGCCCGGAGGCGGCCCGAGAATTCGTCGATATCGGCGAGCGGGTGCCGATCCCCAACAAACGAGTTCATCTTCGGAAAACAGCTGTCCTCCAGTGCGACGCCGGCAGCGCCGCGCTGGAGGAGCTTGCGCGCCAGCAGTCGAGCATTGTTGAAATTCCCGAAGCCGCCGTCGCCGTCAACCAGGACAGGAAGTTGGCTCGAATCTACGATCCGCTCAACAGCGTCGACAAGCTGGCTCCACGATGCTTCGTTCGCGTCGCGGTAACCTAGAGAACAGGCAATCGACAGACCGGACGCCCAGAGCCCCTTGAATCCTGAGCGCTGGGCGATTGTAGCGGATAGGCCGTCATGCGCCTCCATCAGAAACGAGAGCTCGCCATGCGAGCAGACCTGCGCACGAAGCATTTCGACAGGCGACGGCCGAGTGCATTGATGACCTGCGTTGGGCCGAGCGGATTGTGGTTGATACTTCATACAGAAGTCCTTTTGGCCGGCCGTCGATTGGTGCAAACCGCACTGCTCATACCCTTTTGCGGTGATGCCGATCAATGACCAGCGTTGGTAGGTGATTGGGACGTAAAAGCTTGCATGATCGCCATACGATGGGCGCCGAACGCGGGGCCGGTTGTGATGGGTGGATCCAAGCCGACACGTTAGAAAGGAAAGCTTTGGTGCAAATGAAGGATCTCGGCTCGCAAGCCGGGTGCTAGCGCCCTTCACAGAGCATTCACCCCTTGCGGGAGGAAGCCTGGCCAAAAGGTGATATCCAGTTCACACAGATGTTGAGCAAATATCGACTGCTACGGTTGTCGTAGTTACTGCTGTTGCGTTTTCGACATATGTCGCAATCCCGTCGATAGGGCTGCAGTTGGGTGGCAGTCTCCGCAGAAGTGAACCGGCAATCTCCCAAGATCTTGTCCTGCCGCGAGAGTTTGAGGTGCCACGGACTGGTATGGCATTTGCTGATCTCGTTCCACGTCCTCTCTGTTCCAGGAGAAATTCATGGCGGATGTGCAAGGGGTTGTTCTGTCGTCACGGGAAAGACAGTGCTTGCGATGGGTCGAGGAAGGGAAGTCGTCCTGGGCCATCGGAGTCATCCTGAAAGTGAGCGAGAACACCGTCAACTTTCATGTCAAAAATGCAATGCGAAAGCTGGAAACGACCACCCGTATCCAATGCGTCGTCAAGGCGCGGCGTCTGCGTCTTATTGAGTAACGGCCGCCATTCCGTTGCCGCTGATGCAGATCTAGCGAACTGTAAGGGCCGACTGTGGGTTGCTCCGGCGGAATGGGAAGCGAACTACGCGACCGCAGCTGTATAGCCATAATACAGGCGCTGTCACTATGAATAGGGCGTGCTTTATTTGGTCGCCGATCGTCACTGCGGAGCGCCGCGGACCACTAAGGCGAGGTGAGATCATCGACGCATAACGCTCTTGAAAGCTTGACGGCCGGTCGGACCCCAGTGACAACGTTGTGATCAATTGCGAGAATTGGTCGGTGACATCAATAGAACGCATCGCTGCGGATGAGATGGCGTTACACCCTGCGAACGCGTTCCACCTCAAGATCTTGGCAGCTCTCCTCTCGTGTCGTCGCACGGACCGACTCAGGACGGCTCATGTTCAGGTGCATAATTATGTAACGCTGGCTCATCGTGCGGTGGCAATGATTGGCCGATGACGCCCCCATCGACTGTTCCATCTGGAACAGTTTCACTACGTAAGCATAGCGCCAAAGAACTCGTCGGTTCATCTGCATCGGACTATTGGCTGGGCGGCTCAACCTGGAAGGAATAGCTGAAACGGAAACGAAGTTTTCCTCATCAGTTCTGACAAGAGAAGAGGGGTTCCGCGACGATGCGCTGTCGGAGCGCGCCACGTCGAAACGTACCGTGTGTGTGTTTGTGGGGTCTTACTGTTGATTTTTGGACCCGACGATGCGGTCGATGCTTAAGGTCTTTAACGCGTCCTCATCACTCCGGCTGTCTGCAGGTCTTCATTGATTTCGGAAGGGAACATGTTCATCTTCGGCGCATAGTTGATTCAGACGACAACGCTGTCGCGAGATGGAGAGTGGTCGCCCCCGAGGATACGTGGGCAAGCATCTGTCCTTTGGATCACGAAAGCTGCTGCTATGCCAAGCGGGGTGACGGTACGCTCGGTCCTGACCCACCTCCGTCACTCGCGTCCTTCACAGTGCCGCCTTCCGGCATCCTCGTCAGCGCAAACCGGGGCGGCAGACGAACGATGATCGTGTCGCGCTGCGCTCCCTCGCCCAGTGTTCAGTGACTTTCCGCAACACCCGCGGCTTGTTATCGCGCTCGATCGGGAGATAAATGCCGCAGCACATGAATCGTTGTGTGAAGCCACAACTCTGCTCGATTAAGGCGATGCACTCGTTGAATCTGCGGCCGTGCGCGCCGTCCGCCGGACAGAAGCTTACCCGTATTTCGGAGGTAAGCATTGGGCTGGCCGGCGGTCGAGCGGTGCGTCCCGTTCACGGTCTCTGACGATCGAAATCACCGGCCGGCTGCAAACGATGGGTGGTCCGGCGCCGCGCACGCCGAGGTTCGCAACCAATGAGATGGTCATGTGGAGTGTCGTTCCAGAGCAGGAGCTGGCCGTCCGTTTTTACGCATGGAGAACGATCACGCTCTCCATGTCGCTGATCCGGTCCCGCGCGGCCCGTGTCCAATTGCGCGCCACACCCGCAATCCTGGGGTAGTCGAAAAGTCGCCTTCTGGAGGCTCGTAAGGTCAGTCCTATGTCTGGCGAAGGCCATTCGACGCTTGGACGCGGCTACCGCTTCACAAGTTTGGGCTTGCAGCCAAGGCCGCCTCTCCCGACGCGGATGCACCGGGTGCTTTCGAAATGGCGAAAGCGAACGTTCTAGCCGCAGCGCATTTTGGAGGTGAGCCCGGGCCGGTTTCTTCCGCTTCAGTGCAAGCCACTTGGACAGCGTGACCTTGGATTGTCGGGAACCCATCGCGGCGTCCGATTCGCGCCCGCCATGAGAACTGACGCCGGCCGACGCCGCAAGAGCGCGGATCCTGAGCCCTTCAGCCTCTCTCGGGCGCCGTTCGGCGTCGATCAGTCGCATTTCGAAGGAAATCACCGATCCTGTTCGTATAACAACGGCCTGACACGCGGGCCGGGAGCTCGCATCGTGTGATTTGCGGGAACTCGCCTATTCGGCCGGGAAGCCGCGCCTGGGTGCGAGACAATAGAGGCGAACAGATGGGTGACAAGCAGAACGGACACCAAGAGACGTACTTCTTCTTTGTCGGCGGCAAGAAGTACGAGACCGACCAGCCGGCACTGACAGGGCTGCAAATTAAGGCGCGCGTTGCCGAGTGGGATTCCTCTCATGATCTCATTCTCGAAGGGCACGGAAACGATCCCGATCGCGTTATCGGAGATGACGAACGGGTCTCGTTAGACAAGAACAAGGGGCCGCTTCGCTTCTCGTCGGCCCCGAAGGCGAACTTCGGCTGATGGGCGGCGCCGCTGAAGTCCAGATCGACGATTTGCGTCGACGCTGGCCGGATGTGCGTACGCAAGATCTGCCGAGCGGCGCAATCCTGGTGACGATCGGTTCGATCTCGCTGCCGCCCGGCTGGAGCAGGGCTGCGACTTCGATCCGTTTTCTGGTTCCGACCGGCTACCCCTTTGCCGCACCTGATTGCTTCTGGGCGGACAACGATCTGACGCTCGAGGGTGGACGCATGCCGTGCAATGCCGGCAACAACAACATTATCCCGGAGACCGCGGAGCCTGGACTCTGGTTCTCTTGGCATGTCCAAGCATGGAATCCCAACCGCGACACGCTCTCAAGCTGGATGAACACCATCGCCGATCGCCTGAGGCGACTGCAATGAGCGGACTGCGTTTCGTCTGGCCGACGTATCGCAGGGCCTCGGCCGACCTGCTGGCCTCAGCGCCACTCGAGAGCTGCGGGGTAGCCTATTCGGTGCACGATCCGCACACCGACACATGGTTGGTGGACGATGTAGAGAGCGTCGCCGATTCGGCTTACGAGCATCGCGATGAGGTGTCGGCAACGCTTCGACCTGCATTCATCGTCGAAGTCGCCAACCGTGCCCGCGCGCTGGGACGAAGCGTCGTGCTGGTGCATACCCATCCGTTCGAACAGAGCCATCCGCGATTCTCCGCAGTCGACGATGCGGGCGAAGTCGCATTGGCTGGCTATCTGCGTCGTCGCGCGCCTCAAGGCGAACACCTGGCGCTCGTATTGAGTGAGGCGGGCTGCCGAGCCCGGCGGATCGGCACGGCCCAGGAGGTGCCGGTCTGGCAGGTCGGCGAGCGACTGGTCCTCCTGTCGTCTGACAAATCCACCGAAGGCAGCGATGTGCGATATGATCGGCAGGTGCGCGCCTTCGGTGCCGATGGTCAGCGGGTAATCTCGTCACTGAAGGTGGGTGTCGTCGGGGTCGGTGGTACAGGGTCAGTGCTGCTCCAACAGCTTACTCGTCTTGGCGTTCGCGATTTCGTGCTGATCGATCCTGACGTGGTCGAAACCACGAACCTCAACCGCTTGGCCGGAGCCGGTCCCAGTGACGTGGGCACGAGCAAGATCGCTGTCGCGGAAAGGGAGATACTCGCGTGCTCGTCGACCTCGCGGGTGCGGGGACTGAGAGCCGATGTAGTCGATGCGAACATCGCCGCGGAGCTTGTCGGCCTCGACTTCGTCTTCCTCTGCACTGATTCCCATGCGAGCAGGGCAGTGGTCTGCCACGTCGCCTACCAATACCTGGTGCCCACAATCGATATGGGCACGAGCATTACCGTCCGGGAGGGTGCAGTCACCCACATCAGCGGGCGTGTGCAGATGTTGGCTCCTGAGTTGCCGTGTCTGACATGTACAGGCGCGCTAGACGGAAATCAGATCCGACGCGAGATGATGAGCCCGGAACGCCGCGCGTCCGATCCCTATCTGGTTGGGGACTACGAGCCTCAACCGGCCGTCATGTCAATCAACACGACGATGGCGTCGCTGGCCGCCACCATGTTCATGGCTGCCGTGACCTCGATGCCCGGCCAGGCTCGTTTCCAGCTTTACGAGGGTGTCAGAGGCGCGGTGCGACCGACGCAGGCGAGAAGAGTCGACGATTGCGTCGTCTGTTCGCGTCGCGGCGCTCTCGCCAAAGGGCCCTCGTGGCCTCTTCCGGTACGGCCGAGGGCGAACAATGGCTAAGGCGCGACCCGAAGTGCTGTGGTTCGGTACGCCACCGCCGCCCGAAACCGAGCGGGAGTTCGTGCAACGGAACCTGCACCTGCTGTGCTGCGCCTCGGCGGATGGCGTGGATACCTCAAAAGCCTGCGCCGCCGTGTTTCAGTTCGGCTCCGACATGCCGGAAGACGTAGTGAGGGCCGCCGACGCGCATGTGAGAACCCTAATCGACAGCGGTTTGCGCGTAGATCTTATTGCGGACGACGACGAGACCATGGGGCGCGTGCAGGCGTCGGCGAAATCAGTCCTGAATGTTGCAGGGGTCGCGGTCCGCACCGATATGCCAGCGTATTCCTTAGCGGAGAAAATCGCAAGGCACGACGCCGGTCAGAGGCCGCGCGCAGACCTCAAGATCGAAGTCGCGGGCGACCGCGAACCCTTGCGCGAGGCCGACGAGATACTCTTTAAGCGTGCATTCGCGCACTGCAGTCGGATCGTGCTTGAGGAGCTCACGGGAGGGCTGTCGCAAGCTCGCGTCTTCGCCGTTCACATGACCGTTCATACGTCCAATGCTGGAGCATGGCCGCAGCCTGATTTCGCCAAACTGGATCGACGCGACAAGATCGACCAAGAATACCGGAACTACCGCGAATACGCGGATAAATATATTCCTTTCGGCCTGAGACCGAATATTCACGATCCGGTATTCGGCGCGGAACGCGGTCTGTTGGTCGGAAGTTTCGTCGACCGATCCGAATCCTTATGGAATTTGGCGCGCCGAAATCTGGCGGCTCGGGCCGTGACGTCGCTGATCGAAGAGACTCTTGGCGGCTGGCGTGATCAAGCATACGGCAAGGATCCGGACGAGGGCTCAGTCGTCCTAGCTATGATCGATGCCGAAATACTGCGTCCTTGCAAGCTGAAGTCGTGCTATGTTGAAGATGCTTTTCGCTTTGGTATCAAGGCGAAACCGGAGATCATTCTTATCAGTTAGGCAAACTGCGCCAGCGCTACCGCAGTGCGCCGGCGCATGGCGATCTCCATGGGGAAAACGTGCGCGTGCGCAACGACCATGCGATTGTGATTGACCTTGCATCCGTTGTCCGCTCCGCTCCCCTGACGGCGGATCTGGCGGCGTTGGAGACCTGGCTTGCCTTTCAAATGCCACCGGAGTGCGACCCTTTGGTATATGAAGATGCCATTTGGGCGGCTGAGATTGATCGTCTTTACGCTCCGACATCGTTCTTGCATCCCCCCGGGCCCTGTGATCCGACCAGCAAGTTTTGCTGGATGTCCAGGGTGGTGCGACAGCTCAGGCGGATGGGAATCGCAGTCCAATCGTGTTCCACTGAATATCAAGCTGCGGTCGCCGTTCAACTCCTCAGGCGCTGTCAATGGGATGACGGTCCTGCTGCCGACCGCTTCAGGCGTACGAAAGGATACGCCATCGCGGCCCAATTGGCGCGCGAGCTGGCGGCGAGGGAGACATGAGCATGGTTGTGAGGAAGGTGAACCTGCTCGGTTTTGCAGAATACCGCGATGAGGGAGAAAAGATGCTTGCCGCTCCCGGCGATGCGGTGGTCATCCAGCGAGGCGCACTGCGCTCGGTCCTGATGCGCTGTCCGGATGGATGCGGTGAAACGCTCGTCGTCAATCTCGATCCACGCGTAGGAAAGTCTTGGAGTCTGGATATGCGGATCAATGAACCAACCCTCTATCCGTCGGTTTGGCGAGACGGAGGATGCGGTAGTCATTTTATCATCTGGCGTGGCCAGCTCCTGTGGTGTGACCGCTTTGAAGAAGGTAACGTCGAGCCGAACTTCGACCTCGTCGCGCTCGAGCGGCGCGTTCTGACGTCGCTGCGAAGACGCGAACTGCGTAGCGCCGAGGAGATCGCTGCTGACCTCGACGAGATTACATGGGAAGTTTCAAGAGCAGGACAGATGCTCGTGCGACGCAAACTGGCTATTTGTGGATCTGGTAGACAGAAGGATTGGTTCGCGCTGGCGTAGCTAGAACCAGAATTCCGAGCCTGAGATTACTTGCCGAGCCTACCTTGACTGCCTGCCCTCTTCAAAGGGGACGTCATGCATGCGCCGCCCACTCCCATTAACGAAAGCGGGCTGGGGCGGTGCTGACGCAGTGGAAAATGTGATGATCAATATACAAGATGCGACAGCCCTCGGGTGGTCGGCAGCGGCCGAACTCGTTGGGGCTAAGGCAGCAGGATCTTGCTTTGATCCCCAACGTTAGCGCGCTTCTTATAGCAAATATTGATAGCTAAGAGGACCAGCCGGTTGGTAGTTAGACTGCTCACGTGCTCGGCAAATCGCCTCTAGGTAACCCGATGATCGGTTACCCACCACCAGCTACACGCCGCAAGGGATCGATTGATTCGTGATGGTGTGGTCTTTCTCGGGGCGAATTGCCTCAACTTCGCGTCGCAAGAACCCAGAGGACGCAGAAACGCCAGTCGCGAGTTGCTAGCGCGCCTGTTCTTCGCCGAGAGTGCGGACTGATGAGGACGCATAGGCAGCTGAGACGAGCTTGTAGCAACAGCATGCTTTCTCTTCGAGCGATTTGTGTTCATCGATCTGCAAGACGCCCCGCATCTTGCGAATCAGCCCTTGCTCCTCAAAGCGGATCAAGGTTTCGGTCACACCCGCGCGGCGCAGCCCCAGCACCGAGGAAAGGTAATCGTGGGTCACTGGCAGCACGCGGTCATCAACAGCTTCACTAGCGAGGCAAAGCCAGCTCGCGAGGCGCTGTTCACGATGGTGCCGAACCCCGCACAACCCTGTCTGGACGCACTGAAATGTCAGCGCTTGCACGTACTCAAAAAGATGGTCTCTGATCTCCGGATGCACCTTCATGATCCGACGAAGATCCTCGACGCGAGTTCTATACGCGCTTCCGGGGAAGACGACGACAGATTGGTTGCTCGAAAGATGTGCTCCCCACAAGAAAGACGTGCCGACGACGCCCCGATAGCCTATGACTGCCGTTTCAAGCATACTGCCCGCGGTAACAACTCTAAGCGAGACGAGGCCGCTCTCTACAAAGTAGACGTGCTCGACCGGCCTTTTTGGCTCTTGCAGAACCATCCGTTCTTTCAAGGCGACCGGCTTGAGGCACTCCCCTATGGCCGCAAGCTGTTGGATAGGAAGACGGGCCAGGATTGCGTTCTTCACAAGGGGCCGTTTCGCACGACGCACCGGAAGAGAACGCAGAGGCTTCGGTGGTGTGCCAGGCTGCTGCTTGAGAG
Source organism: Bradyrhizobium sp. NBAIM18 (assembly GCF_020193825.1). NCBI lineage: Bacteria > Pseudomonadati > Pseudomonadota > Alphaproteobacteria > Hyphomicrobiales > Nitrobacteraceae > Bradyrhizobium > Bradyrhizobium sp. NBAIM18. The sequence continues at coordinate 575,505 of NZ_JADYVO010000003.1, read as the reverse complement.
CTCTATCTTGAGAGCAGTCGATCACTTCGAAAGAGGGCAGGCGATCGGTCATGGTCCCTCTCCTGATAGAGGCTTTTGCTAGCCGCGCCTGACCGCAACGAGAACGTGATTCCGACTATAGCAAACATCTTCATTTGATTGATGCAACGAGTAACTCATCGGCGCCCAAATTCCGCGTTCACGGGCCTGTCTTCGACGAATTTCAGCCAAGCGAATGGACGCGTTCGCGCCGGCTCGGAGGCAAGGCGCCACATTCTTGCTTTTGCACCTTATCGCTAGCGATACGATAATTGCGCCAACGAGATTGCGATGAGACCGGGCTCTACATGTGTCTTTTGTTGCTATGCTGATTGACATTCCAAAGAACCCACCGGAGTGTTAACCGCAGATGGCGGTCGCGACGATCGCGCGCATCAGGACAATCAATCCTTTGGGGGAAGCTCAACCGGAACAGCAAATCCAACCTTTACGCGATCCAATATGACTGCACTCTTAAAGCCCTTGATGTCGCGATTCTCGTAGAAGAAGCGCCGGGTGAACTGCTCGTATTCCTCCATGGACGGCGCGGTAATGTACAGGACGAAGTCGGCATCGCCCGTGACGTAAAAGCCGTTGACGACGTCGATTGATGATTTGATGGCTTTCTTAAACCTATCGATGATATCGGCGCTTTCTCGCTCCAAGGTCACCAGTGCAAGCACTTGAATAGGTCGTCCGACCGCCCTCGGCGACAAAACCGAAACGTCGGCCTGGATGATGCCCTCCGAGCGGAGCCTCTTCAACCGTCGTTGGCAGGCGGTGGGAGAGATCCCCGCCATCTCGCCAATCACATCCGAAGTCAGACGGTTATTCTTTTGCACGATCTCGAGAATGCGGGCATCTATCCGGTCGTACTTCATAACCACCCCCGGCCTGAGACGAATTTCACCGCGAGATGATCACTCCGCGCAGGAAATCCTCGACTGTGAAAAATACAAGGAAATCTTCGGTGACAAAGGCCCAACGTGGATGGGTATTGATCAAAGTGGGGAGGAGGGGCCTTGCCAGGCATTCTGCGGCGCGGCAGGGAGCGAAGCCGCAAAGCCGGGCCTTTCCGATAAGATCGGGGCCTTCGTTTTCGACAAAGATGTGAACCAAAGTGAAACGCAACCGAACCGCGCCGCGCGATAAGTTCGGCTGAAACGGCATCTTGATTGAGGTTAGACAGCTACTCGCCCGCCGACGGGCGCGCCGTCAGGGCGCTGTTTTGCCTCTGAGAGGACCAACCTCTGGCTTGACTTCGTCCTCCAGCTCGATAACAGCCGCCGAGCTTCCGCCATGGCGTTCCTGTTAGCCGTTGATGCAAGCTCGCTAGGTGGAGATTGCCCCTGGTCAGCTGTTCTCCTTTAGTGTCTCCATTTTGCAAAGATCGAAACGGTCCTGGCGTCCTTCACCGCGAGAAGATACCCGACGCAGCTGTTGATGTGCTTTCCGACGATGAGGCCTTCCAGTGCGTCGTCGAGGTGCCGAACTCGCGCGCCTTACGCGGGATATGCCGGATGCCTCGGGGCGGTACAGCGCCTTGCCGGCGGGCCGGGATCCACCATCACCCACATGTAAGCGCACCGCCGCGGCCAGACTGAAAAAGGATCGAAGATCTTGATCTCTTGCGGCGTTGCCGATAGCCGCCGCCGGAGCTGCGACCGTCCTTCCAATGTTCGTTGAGGCAAACGAAGCAACTTTCCTCCTCAGGGAGGAAACGCGCGACCAAACCGCCCGCCACCCAGTGCGTCGCGTAGCCGAGCACGTACGGTACGCCGAATTTTGCAATAGTGCGCCAGCGCTAGTTGTACCTCTGTCGATGCCGAAGCATCGATCACCACGTCGGCTTCGCGCAACGTCGAACACAGGCGCGAGCACATTGACTGAATTATGCGGGAGCCTGCGGCGTCGGTGGCGGTCTCGCCCTGACGCGCGGGCATGAACTTAGCTTTGTGGCGAGATCGTTCAACTTTACCTGATCACCGTAGGCGAGAGTTCATATGCAGCGCTCGAACCCTGGAAAGAATCATCTGCTCCTATCCCAAATGGGACTGGCTGCCACGTCGGGATCAGGTAGTTCTACTGGTGATTGAGTGAGACACTTCGAGAAGTGGTTTTCGACAATTGATTCCACACACGGAGAAATCCAATGGACGTCAAAAAGCTCTCGGTGAAAGAAGCGGCGGCGGCAGCCGCTAAATGTGCCGCCACGGCCGCGCAATGCGCCGCTACGGCTGCCAAATGTGCGGCGACTGCGGCGCATGCCCAGGCAAAGGCAGCGACGGCCCGATGCGCGGCCACCGCGGCGCGGTGCGCTGCAACCGCAGCGAGATGCGCCGCAACCGCGGCGAAGTGCGCGGCGGATCATCCCTAACTGACCGATTCTAATCCGGCGTGGCCTTGGCGCGTCGCCTTTGCGGGGCCGCCAAGGCTATTGGAGGTCTCGGAAATGAGCGTTCCGCGCTTGGGCGTTGGGCTTCAGTTTAACCCGGAATTAATTGGGTGGTTTCCGTTTCTGAGCCAGCCCCTTGACGCGCTGGAAGTACTCTTCGACTCGGTCATGAGCCCTCTTGATGGGCCGGGTCTTGTATCTCCCCGCGCCATCGATCTCATGCGCGACATTATGGATAAATATCCGCTCCTCGGACATTCGAACTACGGCGGTGACTTTGGCTTCGACGATCTGATGAGCACAGCGGCGGTACGACGGCACGTTCCGCTGTCTCAGAAATTCAACGTTGCTTCGGTCGCCAACCACTGTTTCTACGGCGATGCCTCCTGGTCCGACGTTTGGAGCAGTCCGTTACAATTCTCGCGGGCTGAATCTGTTCGTGTGGCGGCGAGGGCGCGCGCGCTTCAAGATCTTTATGGCGTTCCGCTCGCGCACGAAAACGCTGCGTACTACCGCGTATGCCCCGGTAGCGATTTGCCCGAAGAGGAATTCCTCGCGCGAATGCTTGAATTATCAGGCACCTACCTGCACCTGGACTTGCACAATCTCTACGCGAACGAGCAGAACCACCGCGCGAGGGGGTATTCCATCCGTCGGTTTCTGAGCACCATCCCGCTCGACCGCATTATCACTATTCATATGGCGGGAGGGCGGTGGATCAAGGGTCAATATCACGATCTTCACGATACCCAGGTTGCAGAGGCAGTTTGGGACCTGCTCGATGATGTTCTGTCGCGTGCGCGACCTGGCGCCGTCATCCTCGAATATGAGACCCAATCTCTCTACTGCGATGGAGAAATGGCGGATACCGCGCGTACCACCGATCTAATCCTCTCGGACCTCGAACGGGGACGTAAGGCGTGGGATCGCGCCTACGGGCGGGCGAGCAGACGTACGACGCGCAGCGAGGCTGCCTAGTGGACGCGCGGCTGGTCTGGGATACGTGGCGGCGCGTACTGAGGGACGATCGCCTCGCGAATTGGGTCGTGAATCCCAACTCGAGGACCGAAGATGCCAATGGCTGCACGGCGGATGAGCTTGCAATCCTAGTGGACTATGCGGGAACTCCCGCGCCGACCGAATCCAACATTGGCATGTATCGTCGCGGATTGGTCAGGAATGCTCTGGGTGCGCTAGACCTTGTCCCGCTTACGCGCCGGCTCCTGCACGCGAGTGGGCTGGATGTTGAAGCGGTTGCCTCGGAATTTGTGCAGTCAGGCGGTTACGCGGACAATGGGCCTTACTTCTGGCGAACGGCAGCATGTTTTGTCGCATTTTTGGCCGGTCGTGCGGAGTTCTTCTCCCGCCCGCACCAGGATGTGCTTGCTATCGACGCGGCCGGCGTTGCGCTTGCGCGCCGGCTCGGCGAAGCCGTTCCCCCGATATGGCCCAATACCGCGGCGGAGGCTTTCTCGGCAGAGAGCCCGAGCAGGAATTTGCAGTCAATCCGCTTCGTCGCCCATCCGGCGGCGACGATGATCTCGTCATCCTATGATCTCACCCCATGGATTGAGAATCCGTTTGACTTCGACCCCGGCCAGGACCTCGAAGCCTCTCCACGACATTGGCTGATCTATGTTCCGGTCGCTGAATCCCCCCATGAATATGCGGAGCTTTCGCAGCGAGCTGCCCGCCTCTTTGATGTTCTTCGTGTCCCAAAGAGCTTGGTGGAATTGTCGACGGCCCTGAACGATGTCGCCCAAGCTGATGTGCTCGCGTTGACCGATTCTCTGGCGGGGCTCGGTGTCATCGTAAGCGGATCGGATAATCAACCTAACCCGTCGAAAAGTGCAATTGCCTCCCGAAAAGGAACGCATGCCGTAGATGAGCTCCCTCTTGCTTCACACCTGATCTGCTGCGGCGCGCCCCATGAAGCTGCTTGAGCGCCTTAAGACCTCCAGACCGGACAGCCTTTCCAAGAAGCTGCCGGACGATGCATTTGTCATGCTCGACCCGGCTGTCGAGGTTCTGGATGCCGAGATTGCCGAACATCGATTGCTCAGTCACGGTTACCTCGAGATCGGCATGGTCGTGCCGCCTGGCGAGGGCCTGGTGGATTTTGTCACCACGCTCAGCAACGAGCCTGTTAATGTGGCAGTTCTACGCGCTCAATTCGACGATCAGTCCATGATTGACGAGATGCTGGCTTCGTTGCGCCAGCACGGCTTTATGCACATTACCTCGCAAACAAAGCCGTCGACCGAGGAGCTTGAGCATCTGCGACGCATTGCGGAATGTGCACGCACCGCAAGCTTGCGCCGCTCCATCGTAATCGACCTCGATGGTGAGATTTCGCTTGAGCAGATCTCTACGCGCCTGAAGGACGAAACGCATCCGCCGGAGTTGCTGCTGCGTTGCGCGCAGCTGGCAGATTATAAGTTGACTTTGGGTGAACTGGCCCGCCTTCGCGAGAAAGGCATTATTCGAATGCACCAGACGGTGGTGCAAACGCATTGCCTGTCGAGCAACAGTGAACTCCGGCGTTCCCTTATTCGTCTCGGTGCCGCGGTCTACCTGGACGGAATTTCTTGGGCGGCGCCGAACCATCCGATTGCCGGGCTTGAGGAGATGGTTCGCGATTGCGTCGCCATCCATCTGCTCATGACTCCCGGCCTGTCGATCGTGGACGAGGCTGAGCGGAGGCGCGTTCTGACCTGGGCGACCTCGGCCTTCATCTCAGGTCTGTGCTTACGGCTTGATCCGGACGCTCTCTGGCCCGCCGGAGATGCCGCTGAAGATGATTTTGATGCCATTTTCAAAGCGGTCCGCGCAATCGAGAACGCGCTCGGTGACGTCCTGATCGTCAATTTGCCGAGCGATGAAGTATTGCTGGGCAATGCGGCGTCTTCTGCGTCTCCCGGCCGGGTGTCGGATTTTGCAAAGCGTTTTCGAGCCGCGTACTTGCGATGGCGTCTGCCTTTGTTGAAGGCATGTGAGAACGACAATAGCTGGAGCCAGGTACCTGAAGTCGAAGACAAGCTGGTCCGTGCGCAAGAGGATCTGCTTCCGAATCACCCGGAACTGCTGCTGCTCAAGCCCGGGAGCATCGTGGTCGACGTCTGCGGCGGGCTCGGACGCGTCGCACGACGCTTGTCGCCGGCTGTTGGGGAAGACGGACTCGTCATTTCCGTCGAGATGTTTCGCTGCCTGAGCGATCGGGCGCGCCGGTTCGCCTGTGAACGAAACTTCACAAATCTCGATTTTCGCCCTGGTCTCGCGCAGCGTCTCGCTCTGCCCGATGCGTCAGTTGATGCGGCCGTCAACGAATGGACCGGGGGCATTTGGGAACTGGGACTCGGAGCCAGTATGGTCAAAGAAATGGCGAGGGTCGTACGGCCCGGAGGCCGCATCGCGGTCACCCATCGGCTCGTGCAGCTTCATCTCGCTTCGCTCCGGCAGCCATGGGTCCAGTATGACGAAATCTATGCGTGGATTCGCGAAGCCTTCGTGCATCCGGATCTGACGATCATCGCGGAACGCATCTGGGGTCAAATCGTCCCGTCGCTCATAGGCGAGCATGCAACCCTTTGGCGTAAGCAGTATATGCCGCGCCTGATAAATCCATACGACGTAATCTACAGATACGACGACAGTCCAGATACGCGCGCCGACGTTTATCTTACCGTCATCGCGCAACGGCGATGATCTATCAACTAGGTAGCGCGATAACGTGAGGTGCGACCATGAGATCGAGAGAATCCGCTCTTGAGCAAGCATGTTCGTCGCTGCGACGGCTCGGAATTCCAGCGATGTTGCCGGCACTTCATGCCGCCGGAATCGGCATCAGTCGGGCGGTTCTGGGCGGATCGCACTCGGTGGCGATCTACCCGCCCATCAACTCTTTGACACCGCTCGATTCAAGAAGCGTGATCGATACGATCGAGTGGGGCGAAGAAGCCAGTCTCTATGTTCATATAGCGTTCTGCGAAACCCGCTGCACCTTCTGTCACTACACAGTCGATCACTACGCTGGCCGGGCAAAGCACTCTATCGAGGACGCTAAAGTTGCTCGTTATCTGACCGCGCTAAAACGTGAACTCGCGTTTTGGGGCGCGCGGCTCGCTCGAAGCGGCACCGTGGTGTCATCGCTCTATATCGGCGGAGGCACGCCGCTCGTTCTCGATGAGTCAGCGTTGCGAGATTTGATACGTGCCATTCGAAGCGAATATGATCTGCGGTCCGGCGCGGAGTTTTGCATCGAAGGCAGCCCCCTCACGATCACCGCGCCTGAGGGCGAACACAAGCTGCGGTCTCTTAAAGCCCAAGGCGTTACGCGCCTGAGCTTTGGAGTACAGTCGTTCGATGATGAGGTCCTCAAATATGCGGCCCGCGGCTACCAGCGCGAAACTCCGATTCGTGCATGCGCAATTGCAAACACGATCTTCGAAAACTGGAATCTTGACCTGATCCAGGGGCTCTATAGGGGGTCGACGTCTGAAGTATGGGGCAATCTTGAAGCCATTGCCGAGATCCGTCCGCCACACCTCACCTGGTATCACGGACGATTCGGGGACCGTCCTCAGGGGCACTGGTATAGGACGGAAACAAAGCGAGCGGAGTTCGAGGACGAGTTCACGACACTTCTTGGCCGGATGCTTATTTGGCAGGAAATGGCCGCGCTCGGCTATGACCAGACAGACGGCAACCGCTTTGTGCGATCGCATGAATTTACCGATCCATTCAAGAGGATCCGAACGACGGCGGCGAGCGATCTTCTTGGGCTGGGGGCGGGAGCCTATTCCCATGGCGGCGTCAAAGTGGCGAAGGCAAATTGTCTGGGGCACGTGTTTCGCAATGACCCGAATATTCCGTCATATGTGGATGCCGTCTTGACGGGCAACATTCCGATCGCCACCGGACGCGCCGTCGACGAAGAGGAATTGCTGGCCGCCTCTTATGCGACAGGACTACGTATCGGACGCATCGAGGACGAGAGCCTGCGGTCGCTCCGCTCCGCTCATCCCCAGCTTTCGAGGTATTATGACGCTCTTGTCGACGAGCTGAACAATGCCGGCGCATTAGAGGCTTATCTCGACGATAGGGGCCAAGGCGGGCTGAGACTTTCCGCACTCGGTAAACTCTTTGAAGACGAGGCCTTGTCCCTCTTTTTCAGCCCCGCGGTCAAAAGCGAATTGGCCAGAAGAACGACAAGCGAACGTAAACTGCAGCTCGCATAGCCGGAAAGACCGGGAGAGGTGGTCATGGACAGCTTGGAGCAGTCTGCTGCAAGAGAGAGGGGCCCTACCGGAGATGGCATCCGGGCCGAACGCGCCGGCTGGAGCTTCGGCGGCGACACACCTCAATATTTTGATCGCCACGTCGCACGGTCCATTCCCAACTATGAAGCGGGCCATAGCCTGATTGAACAGGTGAGTGATTTTTTCGTGAAGAAGGACTCAGTCGCGTATGAAATCGGTACTTCAACCGGAACGCTCCTGCGGCAACTAGCGAAACGCCATCCGCACGGCACGCGCTGGATCGGGATCGATAACGAGCGCGCCATGATCGAATACGCGCGTAGCGCTCCGGGCAAAGCGCCGAACGTCGAGTACTTGCTCGCAAACGCATGCGAGGTAGACTACGAAGCCAGCGATTTTATCGTCTCCTATTATACGGTACAGTTCGTTCCGCCACGACACCGCCAGAACTTGATAGACTTAATCTATAAGTCACTCAATTGGGGCGGAGCATTCCTGTTTTTCGAGAAAGTCAGGGCGCCAGATGCGCGGTTTCAGGATATTATGAGCGCGATCTATACCGATTATAAGCTGGAGAACGGCTACTCCCCCGAAGAAGTTCTGGGAAAAGCAAGCAGCTTGAAAGGCGTTCTTGAGCCGTTTTCGACCAAGGGCAATCTCGACATGTTGCATCGTGCGGGGTTTATGGACGCCATGACCATATACAAACATGTCTGTTTCGAGGGATTTCTGGCCATCAAATAGGACTATGTAGCCTATAGTTTACCTTGGGCAGCTGTTTGGTAAAGATTGTCCCTGATCCATTGATCAGGGTGCTGACCCCGCCAACTCTCGACCATCGAGACCGCTTTCCGGACCTTCCCACCATTCCTTCATGGTCGCTGCAGCCAACGCGACCTCCGGCCGTTGCCGTCGGTCAGCCCGGGCGGCCCGTCCATGGCGGCTGAGGCATCGCCGAGTTAGGGCGATGCGGGTCGCCATGCGCCCACCGCAATACGACGAGCTATGACGGCCGGACGCATGATGACGCTCAGGACCACTCGCTTGCGCGCCTGGTTGTCCTTGGCGCTGCTCTGCGCGTCCTCGGGCATCAATCTCATCGGAGAATACTTGAGGTCAATGCCTCCTGGAAGCCAGCGCGTCCCGAGTCACAAGTTCTTGCCCCTGATACTGAGCGATGACGAGCGCGCCCAACTGAAGTCTGACGATGGGGTGGAGGACGGCACAGACACTGGCTCTGAGAGCCTGGATCGTGCTGACCTGTGCTTGACACCGAGCTCGGCATTCAGCGTACCCCGCCCTGCCGAGCGCTTGCACCCCTATCAGGTTGATTTCCTTGTTGAACATCCAGCGCACGTCGTATTCGCGGAAAGCCGTGGCCCATCGCCTCGGATTCGAAGGCATTGGTGCAGCACGGATTTCGGCGTGGGGAGCATCGAGAGAATTTGTCAGAGACGAGGAAGTTGACTGCAGCCACTGCGTTGCCACAGCATGCGCTGGCGTCAGAACGAATGCCTCGATCGCGCGAGCGGACCTCGATTGAAAGTTACCGCAGGCGGGACAACAGAGATACCAACTCGGCTTGCCGTCTCGTCCCGGTCCGTAGAAAAACGGCTTTGAGATGATTACGCGCTGTCCCTGGAGAAATTTTCATATCAAGGGAAATTTCCTTGAGCGTCTTTCCTTCGACCAGCAGCGATCCGAGCCGGGCCTGAGAAGGCGTCAGTCCGAAGATCTCCATCACAGAATTCTGCGACACCTGGAGGGTTTCGTTGAGATCGGTGAGGAGAAGAAGGGCACCCACAGCCGGAAATAGGTCGTCCTCCAATCCTTGCACAAAGGCATCAACGACGACCGGACGGCCTTGGCGTCTGGTGACGACAGTTTGCAAGGTGGTACGACCCGCTTTACTCGATGCGAGACGAATCTGGTTGACCAGCCGATCCAATCTCATTCGTGATTGAAGGTCCGCCGCGAACAGGCGCTTTCCCTTGATCGAAAGATCACCATCAAAAAGACTATAGGCGTCTTCGTTGACATCCAGAACCATGCCGTGACGATCGACTACAATCGCCGGCCATTTCAGCAATCCAAGCGCACCAATCATCCTGCGCTGTTCCCACGAGTGATGCGCATTTCGCTTGGGCAAAATAAAACTCTCTTTGGAACGGCGCCCGTTTCCTCTTCAGTCTTAAGCATTGATTAAATGATCGTGCTTGCCGTCACTAAATAAAACCAACAACCCCACGGATCAGCCGGCAACTTATAGCTGCGTGCTTCTACGTCGACAGTCCCATTTGGGATATGTGTCCCCTTAATCCTAGTCAGTTTCAGACTGCGTCGTCTGCAGCCGGACTTTCGGTCCGGGTCTGCTTGGCGCGTTTTCTTGTTCGATCCGCGCTTGTTGGGCGACATTTGATTGCGTTCGATCCAGAAGCGAAAGCTCAACATGTCACACGGAAGTACAATGGCTTGCAATTTCGTGTCTGCATACATCACGCAAGAGTCGCCGTTTCGCGCCGAATTTTATCTCGTCGGGCCCTGCTGTGCGGGAGTTCTGTTTGATTCTATGTCGTGTTTCTAATTCTGAATGTGGATAACGATAGGAATCCGGCGGAGATTGGAGCATTGAGAGCAAAGGCATTTTTCGATGGATTGGCGATCAAGACCGGGCAACAGCACGCGGCTGAACCGGTTGCGGTGCGTACGAATGGCGGCAAACGTTCTCACTGATCATCGAAGGACTCCATAAGCAAGAAGCCGCGAAGGCAGCTTGGAGCCGCCGATTGTGTCTATGGCGCACCAGTTCGGTGCGTTACGTACTATCAAAACCAGCTGGCATCTCGATCCTGACGTTGGCAACTCCCACGTCGTCAGCGAAGAGCCCAAGAGCCAGGGGGGCGCACCTATCGGTTGATCGAAGAAAACAGCCTATCGGCGCGCACGCTTGCAGATGATGGGAGCTCGGTTGCCACCTCTGGCCAGCTACCGCCATGCGAAGATTCGGAAAGCGCATCACCCGAACGCGAGCGGGGGAAACGTCGCGAACATCGGGCAGACGGAGCTCGGCACTTGCGAGCCCGTTCCATAGCGCCAATGGGCGGTTGCGCCATTCAAATGGTGCGATCAGGACGTGACCTCGCCACAGCGCCCGAGTCTTCCTAACGTCGAGGCCCATTGTGCGTCGCCGAACCACGACCACGCTCTGCGTGCACTCATCAAGTCGATGAAGCCAAAGGTCGTCTTACCTTATCCGACCATCTCGTCCCTTCATCCGCCAGGACAGCCTCGAAGTCCTGGATCTAACTCTTTCGCTCGACCGGTCAGCTTCCCGAAAGCTAGACCTACGATCCTGGGCAAGTGGAGATATTTCGGGGCTGATCTGCGACTGCAGCAAACGTAAACATCGTCAAACGGATTGCGAGATAGTTCGAATCCAAGACACGCTCGATACGGCAACGTTAGACCCCGCCAGCACATCAGCCGCCACCTAGCGCTCTCGCCAAAGTTCAGCGGCGGGATGTGGACGCCCGGTGCGCGCCGGTCGATAGTAATTGCTGCCAATCTATCCGCACAGCTTGGATCGAAAACATCGTCGGCCTTGTCGAACTTAAGGCGCCGTTCATCCCCGCGCAGGCCGCTGGACACGTCCTGCCAGTAAGCCGAGCCGTCCGATTGTCGCCATAGAACGATGATGACCGGGATGTTGTATTTGCGCCAATAGCCGAGGTCTTTGGATTTAAGCGTGTACTCGAAACTCTTGTCGCTTTCGCGAATGTATTTTCCTTCAGCTGTGGCTTTGACCTGGACGCCAAGCAGCTTCCCAAGCGCAGCGCCGGACTTTGGATCCCGGAGTTCGATCAGTCCGTCCACCCCAGCTTCAAGACGCCCGCGCTGCTCATAAATGAAGCCCGTCTCAAGGACGATCTTCTTTACTGCGGTCTCGCCCAGCTCGCCGAGGAGCTGATTGTCGCTGACGGTTTTGGTCATAGCTTGAGCATAGGCGGTTTTTGGTTATTTGCGAGCTATTGTTCTTGTTATGTTCTCGCAGAGCTGGCAGATTACGTCGTTGGCGGACTTCGATTCTCACATCTCAGTTCTATTTGTGTCGATATATCAGTGTCTTAGGGAACACTTGAAAAAAGACGGCTCTGTGTCTATACTTGGATGTGGAGGATACATATAGACAATGACACCCGAAGCATCCACAGAAATCCGGCTACCTACGGATGGAATCCTTGCTCCAGACGCCTTGCGCGATTCGAAGATGCGCGAGCGCCTGTCGGCCCCGGCAGTGTCGCTGTTCCTCAAGCTGACGGATTTGTGGCATCTCTCCGTTGATGACCGCCGTGCGCTCGCTGGCGATATCTCAAGGCCGACCTATCACAACTGGCGCAACGGCAAGATCGGTACATTGACGCGCGATCAGTTGGAGCGCGTTTCGCTGGTGCTCGGAATCCAAAAGGGATTGAGGACGCTCTTTTCCGACGAGGCAAGCGCGACCCGTTGGTTCACCAGTCCGAACCATGACCTTCCGTTTGGCGGTCTCTCCCCCTTGCAGCGCGCGCTCCGGGGCAGCATCGACGATCTCTACTCGGTTCGCCGCTATCTGGATGCCTGGCGCGGGATGAAATGAGTGAATCCCGCGCGAGCATCCGTGCACATACACATCGCCTTATTGCCAGCCGGTATCCAACGGTCGGCATCTTTGACGATTTGAATTTAAGCCAGGAAGAACTGACCGTTGCGTTCCTGCTCGAGTCTGTCACGAACGATCGACTGACGTCCCATTCGGGACGCTTGCAATTGTTGCCTCCTTCAGAAATCGTGCAAGGACCGACCGCCAATATGGTGATGGCGGCCTTTCTGCACGCGGATGAGACTGGCGGCCGCTTCACCGACGGCCGTCTCGGTGCGTGGTATGCGGCGCTTGAAATTGAAATAGCGATTACCGAGACTGTGCACCACAATACGCGTCGGCTTCGCCTCTCAGAAGGTGCCTTTCCTTCAAACATTCAAATGCGGCAGTTGATCGCCGGGATCGATTGCTCGCTGATTGACATTCGCGGACAGCAAGAAACAGGGCCCGAGCTGTACGCTGCAAACGACTATTCAAAGTCTCGCGCCTTTGGACTTGCATTGCGCTGGCCGTCTTCCGGTGACGGTGAGAACGGCATTGTCTTCGATAGTGTCCGACGAAAGGGCGGCAACAATGTTTGCGTGTTTCGTCCATCCTTAATCTTGCTGCCCGTCATGCAGGGCGATCATTATCAGTATAGTTGGGACGGCGAGGGCAGCGTGACGGTCTCGAAGCTCGCGAATATCGACCATAGGTGAGTGAAAAGCGCGTTTAAGGTGCCTTTGGCTGCGGAGCCTTTGCGTATTTCAAATTGGTCAAAGCGACCATTGTTTCCGCGAGACCGGAGTGAATGCTGGAAGGCAATAAATCATAATGGAAAATCATAATGGATTAAACGTTCCAGTTCGATCGCCAGCAATTTGGGAGCCTCGATAGCGGCCTTACCGCAACTGATCAGCAGAACATCGTCGTCCCACTTGTCCGAATTGTATTGCTCACCTGGCTCTTTGACTTTTTGCCATTGTTCGACACTGGGAATGTTTCTTACCCGCTCGACTATATTATTGAAATGGAGCAGTGGCGCGAATGACGTCTTCCTTCGTGCTTCTAGATCGGGTGTTTCGCCATATAGGATAGCTCGGATCGTCTCATTGGTTTCAGTAAGATCTGGGAATGCCATCGCCATAGCGGCGCGAATGCGCGACACTGTTGTGTCGACCTTCTTTGCGGCCAAATGAAGCGGATGACTCTTGGAAGATAAATGAACAATCAAGCCGTTTCGTATGGACTCCAGCAATTCATTTCGTCGCTTCTCGATGTCCTTTTTGATTGCTTGATCGAAATCGAATGGGACAAACCCTCCTTGGGAGATGTTCAGCTGTCTGCTCACGTCGATTGGGCCTACATGCTCGGTTCAACGAGTGGCTGCGAGCCGCAAGAAATTGCTGAGCAGCAGAGACCCGCATTCGGTGAGTATCGATTCCGGATGAAACTGCACGCCGTAAGTTGGTTGATAGCGATGTGCGAGAGCCATGATCTCGCCTTCCTCGGACCGCGCTGTCACCATCAGGTGCGGTGCGGAGGTCGAGTCAAGCTTGATCACAAGCGAATGATAACGACCGACGGAAAGTGCGGAGGGCAATCCCTCGAATAACGGCCCCCCTTCATGCATTATGCGAGAGGATCGCCCATGCATGGGGCGTAGCGCTCGCCTCACTCGTCCGCCGAAAACGCTTCCAATACATTGATGCCCGAGGCAAATTCCGAGAATCGGGGTGCGGCCGGAAAGCTCGCGGATAACGGCCATAGATATTCCCGCCTCGGTTGGAGTGCAGGGACCAGGAGAGATAACGATCGCGCGGGGATTAAGCTTGATCACGTCGGCGACGCTGATCGCATCGTTCCTGACAACCTCGGTTGACGCGCCTAGCCTCTGGAAATACCGGCCGATGTTGAAGACAAAAGAGTCGTAGTTATCGATAATGAGGATCACAGCGGATCAGGTCCTTCACAACCAAAAGCTTCAAAGATTCGCTGTGCCTTCGCAAGCGTCTCAGCATACTCGGCTTGCGGATCCGACATCGCTGTTATCCCGCCTCCCGTATGAAACATGGCTTGATCGCCATCAATAGTTACGGTGCGAATCGCGATGTTGGTATCCATATGCCCGTTAAAACCAATGAAGCCGATTGCCCCGCAATAGACCTGTCGAGCCACTCGCTCGATTTCCGTGATGATCTCCATGGATCGCACCTTTGGCGCCCCCGTGATCGAGCCCCCTGGAAAGCAAGCTCGCAGCAGCGTGACGGCGTCTTGGCTCTCTGAAAGTTCACCTGTGACGATCGAGACGAGGTGGTGCACCGAGGCGTGGGATTCGAGGTTGCACAGCCCTGCAACTTCGATCGAGTGCGGCGTGCAAACCCGCGACAGATCGTTGCGCAGAAGATCGACAATCATGCAGTTTTCGGCGCGGTCCTTCTCGGACGCGACGAGGACCTGTGCGCGGTGCTGGTCCTCCGCGGAATCATTGCTGCGGGCTATCGTGCCCTTGATAGGGCGTGTTTCGACGTTTCGTGCGTCGAGTTTGAGGAAACGTTCCGGTGAGCTTGAGGCAATGGTGAGCGCGCCATAGCGCAACAGGGCCGCAAACGGCGCCGGATTGTGGGACCGAAGCCGGCAGTAAAAGCTAATCGGCTCGAATGAGATCGGCATCCTCGCAGTGAAACGCTGCGCGATGTTCGCTTGAAAGACGTCTCCTGCCAAAATGAGGCCGATGACGCGTTGTATGGCCGCGATGTAGTCGTCAAGGGTGAAGTTGGACTGCCATGCGCCTAATGTGCCAGGGAGTTCCTTTAGAGCTGGGGTCGGCATGTCAAGCAAGGCGGCGAACTGATCGGCGCGACGGCGTGCGCGTTCAAGTCGAGGCGCAGGCTCCTGAGCCGGCCATCCGGTAGAAACGATCCAGCACTTGTGATCCCGATGGTCAAAGCTGATGACCACGTCATAGAAATGTAGGACACATTCGGGCAAAGCGCGATCGGCAATCGCAGGTGGCGGCAATCGCTCAAGTGTCCTGTTTAGGTCGTAGCCCAAATAGCCGGCTGCACCTCCCTGAAAGGGAGGCAGATCTGTTCGGTTCTGTTGCGGATATCTAGCGAGTAGACTGCGGAGAGCTTCCCACGGATTGCCCCCAAGAGCGACGCCGTTGCAACTGGCTTGCCCATTGTTGACCATATAGCTACCGAATGGATCACAGGTAACATATGAGTAGCGTCCCAACTCGCTCCTGGCGGCGCTATCCAAGAAAGTCAGGTTCGGTTGATTTCCCAGACGCCGCATAGCAACGGCCGGTTCGATCCATGGAAGTTCGCGGACATGCATTTGAGAACCAGTTGCTCTGCTCTGTGAGAGGTGTTCCGTTCCATCTGGCCACGCGCTTTTTGCCGGTTGCTGTGTGGGCAGGCGGTCCTCTAAGGAGCCGCCCGCATCTGAAGAAAAGCGCGATCAATCTGATATTCGAGCTCGATTGCGTTCACTGAGCGTCCTTGGAAAGCGAAGTCCGTGCCGAATTCTCCCGGTGAAGCTGCCTTCACTTTCTCGGTGAAATCGGGGTCTGACCATCACGGATTGTCTGTGCGCTGCGACTCACGGGCTCGGTCTTGCTCTCGGCGCTGGCACAGGCCAGCTGTTTGTGGGCCTAAAGAGCTTAGAGGAGGAAAATCAGCCGAGACGAACTCGCCATGCATAATTTGGAGGTTGTTCTTGTTTTGTTGCAGAACTTCCTCAGGAGGCCCCTCGTCAGAGTAACGAACTGGCTAAATTTCGAACTTGCCCCTTCGCCCGACGACCGAGAAGCGACTGTTTGAGCGCCATTGTGTGACGCCCGCAGTGTGCTTTGGCCCAGCTGTCTTTCAGGAGCCCGTATCCATTAGACACTATAGTCCGCCGCGAACCGTAGCTCCCGAAGAGGTCGCACACGCCTGATTGATTCCTGGTATAAAGGATGCCGCTTGTAAGCTGCGAGTTCGGCGTCGCTGTCGAATTCACCGTAAACGACGACATCGATATCGTTCCCGAGTGCATCGCTCTTGCGATTGCGGGCAATCTCCAGCCGACGTGGATGTGGGATTTTCGTGAGGATCGATAGACCTTCGATTATGCCCTCAATCTGAGCTTGGTCCTTGGCGGTGAACAACACGATGTGACGAATCATGGATGGTCGGCGATCTCGGGAAGTGTAGCTGGATTTACTATCTCGAACGTGAGCTCGCTGCAATGGCGGCGCCGGCCGCGCAGCCCCCCCGGTTGGTGCGTGAGCCTTTGCTGACGAACGGCCGCAACATGATCTCGCTCAGCGTAGAAATCGATATTGCGTAGGGCTCTTTCGCAGGAATCATGCAATTTGGATGCATTTCCGCCGTCTTTGAGCGAGAGTACGCCCTTATATCTTTGCCCTCGAAAAAGCGCGAGCTTCACGTGAGTTTCAGAAGGTTCCTACCAAGCTGACAATGATGAATGCATGAATCCTGCCGCAGAAGCCAGGCACTACAATCGCGATAGCAAAGGGCTTGTCCGCTTTGATTGGACGGTCGTCGAGGCTAAAGCTCTGTATGGGCTGCCGTTTGCAGACCTGATATTCCAGGCGCAGAACGTTCATCGCGAAAGCTTCGATCCAAATCACGTCGAGACCGCTAGCCTACTTAGCATCAAGACAGGGGGCTGTCCGGAGGATTGCGGCTATTGCTCCCAGAGCGCGCACTTCGCTACAGATCTGAAGGCCACCCGCCTGATGGATGGTAGCGATGTACTGGCCGCAGCAAAACGCGCCAAGAATGCAGGTGCAACTCGCTTCTGCCTGGCTGCGGCTTGGCGTAGTCCAAACGAGCGCGATCTTGATCAGGTGTGCGACATGGTCAGGGCCGTGAAAGGTCTTGGCATGGAGAGCTGCGTCACGCTCGGTATGCTGACCGCGAGCCAGGCGGCAAAGCTCTCTGAAGCTGGGCTCGACTTCTACAACCATAACGTCGATACCTCGCCTGAATTTTACGGCAGCATCATCAGAACCCGTACGCTAGCAGATCGCATCGATACCCTAGCGCACGTTCGCAGCGCCGGGATCAAGATCTGCTGCGGGGGCATCATCGGCATGGGCGAGCGCATCGAGGATCGTCTCGGCATGCTCGTGCTGCTTGCAAATCTCCCAAGCCATCCGGAAAGCGTGCCGATCAACCTATGGAATGAGGTCAAGGGCGTGCCGGTCAATGAAACCGCCCAGCGTCCTGATCCCATTGCCGTGGCGCGCCTGGTCGCGACTGCTCGAATCATGATGCCAAAGAGCGTGGTCCGGTTGTCGGCCGGACGACAGTATATGACGGACGAACTGCAAGCTCTGTGCTTTTTGGCTGGCGCGAACTCAATCTTCATAGGTGATACGCTGCTGACGACAGAAAACCCCAAGTTGGATCGCGACGCGCACTTGTTGGCGCGGCTCGGCATCACGTCTGAGCTGGCCGAGCGAAAGAGCGCCGAGGATCAAGGCGCTGACTGGCGAGTGTGAAGTGAACATCACCCTCATGAAGGGCAAAATCCATCGCGCTTCCGTGACCGAAGCCGATCTTCACTATGAAGGATCAATCTCGATTGATCGTGCGTTGCTGGACGCGGCGGGGGTTCTGATCTATGAGCGCGTTGAGATCTACAACATGGATACCGGAGCGCGCTTTGCAACCTATGTCATCGAAGCACCGCGTGGGTCCGGTATCATCGGTTTGAATGGTGCTGCGGCACGATTCGCGATGCCAGGAGATAAAATTACTGTCATTGCTTATGCATCCTTCGACGAAGCCGAAGCAAAGGTGTTCCAACCGCGTGTCGTGCTCGTTGACCGCAACAATGGCATCCTCACCCGTTAAGACCTGAGTGGCATGTTCAAGCTCGTCGTCGGCGGCTAAAGCCAAAGCGCCGGCAGCATGGGGTAGAGTGCGCAATGAGCTCGTCGCGAATGGATAAATTCGGACCCTACGTCAAGGCCTTGCGCGCCCTGCAAGATGGTCACCGCTTGCGCGGTCTCAATCCGCGTGCCGGAATTGATTTTTCATCTAACGATTATCTGGCGCTTGCGAGTGCATCGCATATGAAAAAGGCCGTCTTGGCCGCCATCGAACGTGGCACCCCGCTTGGTTCTGGCGGTTCGCGACTTCTGCGCGGCAATTGTCAAGAGCATGAATGCCTCGAGGCGGAAGCCGCTCAGTTCTTTGGCGCAGAGACGGCGCTGTTTCTTGCGAGCGGTTACATCGCAAATTTCGCGGTCCTGACGACGCTGCCACAGCGTGGCGATCTGCTCGTCCTCGACGCTCTGGTTCACGCCAGTATTCATGAAGGCGCGCGAGCTGGCAGGGCTGAGTTTCGCATAGCTGGCCATAACGACCTCGGAGCCATCGAAACTGCGATCCGCGACTGGCGTGCGGATGGGGGAATGGGACGGGTCTGGATCGTCGCGGAAAGCCTTTATAGTATGGACGGCGATTTCGCACCCCTCGATGATCTGGTCGCGCTCGCCGATCGCCACGACGCGTTCCTGGTCGTTGACGAGGCTCATGCTACCGGCGTTTACGGGGAGCAGGGCCGAGGGCTCACCAGCCATTACGGTCGCCGTGAAAATCTCCTGGTTGTACATACCTGCAGCAAAGCGTTGGGAGTGGCGGGAGCGCTTGTCACTGCTTCCGGTGTGCTACGCGACTTTATGGTCAATCGTTGTCGTCCGTTCATCTTCGCGACCGCGCCATCACCTCTAATTGCCGTTGCCGTCACCGAGGCGCTGTTCATCTTGCAGCGGGAACCCGAGCGTCAGCGGCGCCTCACAAGGCTGGTTGCGTTCACGCATCGGAAGATGGAAGCCCGTGGGGTGCGATGTCCTTCCAGCTCGCAGATCCTCCCATTCATGGTCGGTGACAATGCTCATACGATGCGGCTCGCCGCTGCGATGCAGGATCGCGGCTTCGATATTCGCGGAATTCGGCCGCCCACAGTGCCGGCGGGGACAGCGCGCTTGCGAATTTCCCTGACGCTGAACGTCAACGAGGATGATGTGGTCTCCATGGTCGACGCGCTCGCTGAGGAGACGAAGGGGAAGGCTCGATGAGTTTGCGGATCGTCGTGACCGGAACGGATACCGGCATTGGGAAGACTGTGTTCGCCGCAGGCTTGGCCGATCTTCTCGGCGCGAGTTATTGGAAGCCGATACAAGCCGGCCTCGACGGAGAAACCGATACCGAAACGGTCACCAGGTTGGCTCGTCTCTCAACCGATCGAGTCGTGCCGGAGCTCTACCGGCTTCGAACGCCCGCATCGCCCCACCAGTCTGCGGAAATGGACGGGGTTCGCATCGACGCAGCTTCCATAAATCCGCCAGACACGGAAGGGCGGCCTCTTGTCATCGAGGGCGCCGGCGGGCTTATGGTCCCGCTAAGTGGGGATACACTCTACATCGACGTGTTTGAGAGGTGGCAGCTTCCGGTCGTGGTTTGCGCCAGCACAAAACTCGGTACAATCAATCACTCGCTGCTGTCGATCGAAGCTCTTCGAAAGCGGCAGATCACGATTCTGGGTATTGCGTTCATCGGCGAACGCAACCCGGAAACTCAGACTGCCATTCGTGAGATTGGCCGCGTGCGCTGGTTGGGGCGACTGCCTCTGCTTTCGCCTCTCACGCCAGAGGCGCTTCAGACGGCATTCAAGTCTTCATTCCGTGCCGACGATTTCAGTTGAAATGCCGATCCCGAGCTCGCCAATTTGGCATCCGTTTACGCAGCACGCGCTTCAAGGCGAGATGACAAGGATCGTGCGCGGTGAGGGGGCTTACCTTCACGTCGCCGACGGTCGACACATTATGGACGCAATTTCGTCCTGGTGGGTCGTGACCCACGGCCATTGTCACCCACATATCGTCAGCGCCATCCAAGACCAGGCGGGCAAGCTCAATCAGATTATCTTTGCTGGTTACACGCATGAGCCAGCCGAGGAGCTTGCAGTGCAACTCTTGCAGCTCACGCCGCCTGCTCTTGAGTACGTCTTCTTCTCAGATAGTGGCTCGACGAGTGTCGAAGTCGCACTGAAAATGGCGCTCGGCTATTGGAAGAATATCGGCAAACAGCGGACTCGCATTGTGGTGATGCAACACTCCTACCATGGCGACACGGTCGGAGCGATGTCGGTCGGAGCCCGCGGCGTGTTCAATGCGGCCTATGAGCCTCTGCTATTCGATGTCACACCAATCCCGTTCCCGGCAACAGGTCGCGAGCAGGACACGCTCAGTGCGTTATATTCAGTGTGTCGGGAGCAGATGCCGGCGGCCTTCATCGTGGAGCCTCTGATTTTGGGGGCGGGCGGAATGCTGATGTACCCCGCCTGGGTGCTGCGGGAGATGAAGCGGATCTGCGAAGACTGGGGCGTTCTCTTCATTGCAGATGAGGTCATGACGGGCTGGGGTCGAACCGGAACGCTGTTTGCGTGCGAGCAGGCCGACGTCACTCCGGATATCGCCTGTTATTCGAAAGGGCTCACTGGTGGATCGCTTCCGCTCGCAGTGACACTCTGTCGCGCTGATATTTTCGAGGCGCACTATTCGAAAGATCGCAATTTGACGTTCTTCCATTCGAGTTCATATACGGCGAACCCGCTTGCCTGCGCCGCCGCAAAGGCCAATCTGGATCTTTGGCAGAGCTCCGATGCGCGCACGCGCGTGTCAACCCTCGCCTCCATGCAAGAGCACGCAATTCAGCCGTTTCGGGCTGATCCGCGCTTTGCAAACGTTCGTCGGACCGGCACCATCACTGCGCTTGATCTGAAAACAAATGACGCCGGCTATCTCGCCGGCATCGGTCCGAAACTTCAGGCCTTCTTCAAGGACCGAAATCTTCTGCTGCGTCCGCTCGGGAATACGATTTACGTGATGCCACCTTATTGCGTTACAGCCGCAGATATTGATCAGATTTATACCGCGATCAGAGAAGCTGCCGATCTGTTCGCTTGATGCACGGCGAGCAAGAATCGCGAAAGATCCGGAATGACCTCTTGCGGTGAAGACCCTCAAACAGAGCTGAAATATTGCAGGATTTACGCGGCCAAATGCCGTTCATTGCATTATTCAGGATCAAAGTAGCAGTTATAGGTTGGGAAGTTTGGGGCAACTGCTTTCAGGGGCCGCGCCAAGAAGGCGCGCGTCAGGGTCATTCTGCTGCGGCGGCTGCTTCTTGCATGCCCGAAAGTCGGAATTGGCGACGCCGCACGTGATGTGCGGGCGCTGTGACGTGGAAGTGGAGAATGCATGGGACTGATCTAAGTGGCGCCGATAGGAGGCAACATGCGCAATAACTCTCACGATTTCCATGGTGGTTCAGGAAGGTGCTGCGCTATTTGTGGCGGGAAGTTCGGGCTGATCCGCTACTACAGCTGGCGAACGGCGCTTTGCTCCAAAAGGTGCGTCGACCGCTTCAAGTCGCGGCGGGAGGCCGACCAAAAATGGTTGCGCTGGTTGCGAGCAGCTTGACAGGTGCCGCTGAGTGACCTCCCGGCGACAGTGCCTTAGCCGGGCGATGTTTTCGCCCCGACAGGCCATCGAGTCGAGCGAGGCGTTTTCAGGAGTGGTGTGGAAAATTAAGTGACACGGACCTCGGCAACAATCTTTGATTTCAATGCTTACAGGCTGAACAAGGGGACTACGGCTAAGCTGTCATCCGGCCGACCTTGCGCGACCGCCTCCAATGATGCGCTCACATCGTACTATTTCTTTTGGCTTTCTCTCGCATGGACCCCGTTCGCCCTGATGGGTCTGTCCGCAGAACGGGACCCTTCCTGACCGATCGACAGGAATCGGTGTGATGCTGGGAGAAGCAGCTTCCGACTCATTCTTCGGCATTTGCCGCAGACAGGCTGAGAGATTGAGCGGCTATTATGGTATTGGCCACGAACTTCTTGCGAACTCTAGCCCGCCCACGCTCTCCGGCACTCGCATCGATCAGCCTTGCCGAGGTGGGCGGGCAAGGAGGCCCCCAGGAACTACTGCTGAAGCGGCAGAATCCGGTTCTTCGAAATTGGTCTGCCCGCATTGCGCAGTCTATCGGATGGCGATTATCGACCGCCTCGCCGGCGTGCATGCGACACCCGGGAACGGAGCGGCGGCCCCGGTGAGCTCCATGCGGTGGAATAGATCGTGGGTAGAGCTATGGCTTGAGCGGGGGATGCCATGTCTGATCGATTTTCGATTTACAAAGTCTCGCTTGAACGTTGCGGTCGAAGGTGGTCGTGGTCCATCTCCGCGACGAATGGCCCGTTGGTCGTGGCGGGAACGCAACGCAGCCGAGCCGCGGCGCGCTATGAAGCCAACAAAGCACTCTTCCTGTTGTTGCAAAGTGCGCCGTATCGACGGCGGCTTCCGTGTGGTTCGAGCAAATAAATCTGTATCGTCGCGCTTTGGATCGTGCCTTGATCGATGCTTCCGAGGCGGGAGGTGAAGCCGCTCTCCCCTTCTATTAACGAAGCTCTTTCCGTGTCCCGTCCAACGATCAGTGTCGTAGGATCTTCCGCGCATGAGCCACACTTCAGAGTCGCCTTTGCAAGGCTTCACCATTCCAGTCCTGCAGCAATGGAAAACGGAGTGACGTCCCATCGCGATGACGACAGCTTACGATGCGGTCACGGCGCGCATCGCCGACACAGCGGTCGAAATCATTCTCGTCGGTGATAGTGTTGGCAATGTCTGCCTGGGCGCCGACGATAAGCTTCCCGTCAGCATGGAAATGATGAATCATCACCTGGAAGCAGCCTCGCGCACAAGGCCTCGTGCCTTGGTTGTGGCCGACATGCCGTTTCTCAGCTTTCATCTCAGTCTCGATGAGACAATACGCAATGTGGGAGGTTTCCTGCAGCGGGGTGCCGGCGCCGTGAAACGCGAGGGCGGCGCCAAGCGTCTGGGGATCATGCGTGTTTTGGTGGATTGCGACATCCCGGTGATGAGGCATCTTGGTTTTACCCCTCAGAGCGTCAATGCCATGGGCGGCTTCAAGGTGCAGCGAAAGACAAGAGCCGAAGCATTACGTCTGCTCGATGATGCTCACCGTTCAGGAGGCCGGCTGCTTCGCTTTGGGCCTCGAGGGCATTCCGGCCGAGCTCGCGGGACGCGCAAACCGATGCGCTGACCATACCCACCATTTGGATTGCAGCCGGGCCAAGCTGCTCGGGCCAGCTGGTCGTACTCCACGACGTCTTAGGGCTGGTCGAAGGTAAAAGGCCAAAATTCGTCGCGCCTACGCGAATGGGGAGGTTCTACAGGAGGCGCTGCTACGCTGGGCGGTCAGATGTCCGTCAGGGCACACATTCCCTGGGAGTCAGGGATGCTATCGGCTTCCCGAGGAGCTCCGCGAGACCATTGCGAACTGGAAGGCTCCCCGCCAATGCCGGAGATCAGGTCCTAGAGCCCACTCAGAAGAAGCCGTGATGCGGAAATTGGACGATAACCGGCGCGCGAGCGCGGAATTTGAGCGTCGATATGTCGTTGATTGCGTCAAATCAGTGCCGCGAGCGCACTAGTGTGCAGCATTACGCTCCGGTCTTGGCAGGTCGGATAGTGTGTTTGGAAAGGGCAGGGAGAAGGATATGGTTCGCCATTTCTACCGGCTCCGAATGCGCACATTCGCAGCTGCATTGCGGCAGCACAGCAGGCGCGAAATGCTGCAAAAAGTCCGGTTTCAATACAGTCTCATGCAGCTTGGGAATGAATTGAAGTCCTCCGACAAACGCTGTATCGCGGCCGGACATCCATTAGAGCTTGAACGGGGTGCGATCGAAGTCGTTCCTCACAGCCTCGCTTCCCAAGATCCCGCGGAGCTCGACGGCATTGCCGTCTACCGGGAAGCGGATCAACGCCCTGACCTTCACCAGCTCTCCAGCCCTGCGCTGCAGCGGCCATTTCGCAGGCGCGTGAGGCGCTAGCCTGCACGCGATCGCCTCGCTGATATGGTTGCGTGCGTTCGCCACCAGCCCAGGGGCGGCCTGGCTGACTAACGCCTTCGCAGCTTCGCAGAGGTTGCAGCACAACCATGGGCTCCAACGTAGGGCCACAACTTAGGTCGAAAATTGTGCGATTGACGTGAGCGATCTGCTTTCGTCGGATTGCGAAAAAAGGCCGTGCGAAAATTCCGCACGGCCAAGTCAGGGAGGAAACGCCCCAAAGGGCGGCTGAAGAGAGCATAAAGTGAGTGCCCACACTCACTGGAGCTCCAAGCTTGCGCCTACGGTCAAGTCGCGCAAGCCGGATGTTGAAATATCCGTTTCTTGCGCTGATTGAGCCCAAAGTTAGCGCATGCGTCGCATGTTTTATGCGAATTGGAGCGTTCAGATGCAGCTATTCCGTGAGACGCTCAATTCAAAATGATCACGTCATGCCCACGCTCTGTGTTCGTCAAACTGACGCAACAGCAGTTAGGTCGTGCACTGGCGCGGGGCGCGGCGTTTTGCGCACGAGTTCAGGATTTGGAAATCAATCTAAATTAGCCAGCGCTCGTTGTTGATTGAACGAAGCAGGTTGACCCAGTCCGATCAACGTCGCGCGACTTGCTGACCTGCGATTGTCAGCACCGCTCAAACAGATCCGGTCACTTCGAGGGACAAATGGTGAGCAAGAAATTCTCCGGCACTCGCGAACGTTGGTCCGTCCGATGGGGCTTTCGAATCAGATTGCGCGAGCAGATGGCAGTGCTCGGGATTTCTGGTGTGCTGGTCACCGGCGTAATCTGCGTCGCAGCTCTGCACTACGCGAGTATCGTTCAACGAGAGGCGAGCGCGAGCAATGAATTGAAAGCCCGTGTCGTTTCATTGTCACAAAGCTTTCTGGAGTCTGGCCAAATCGCGACCGAGTTCCTCCGCAAGCCCACTGAAATGTCGATCAAGACGCATGCGGATCTTCTTGATCGCCAGCTCGACGATTTAAGTCGGGTCGAAAAACTGATCGGGGAGTTGCCCGGCGATGATCCGCTGCGGCAGGCCGCCTCCCTGCGGCCGGTAATTAATCTCTATGCGACCCGCTTTGGAAACGTCGTTGCAGCACAACGCAACCTAGGCTTCAATGAAAATGAGGGATTTCAGGGCAAGTTGCGCATAGCCGTGCACGCGGTCGAGGAGCGATTGAGACAGGTGAAGCAGCCGCGCCTCACGATCTTGATGCTGATGATGCGCCGCCATGAGAAGGATTTTATCTTACGGGGCGAGGAAAAATACGCAGATCAGCTTTCCGCCAGGGGGATGGAGTTCGAAACCGAACTTGCTCAGGCAAGCCTGCCTACGGAGGAGAAATCCCAGCTTCTCGAGCTGATGCGGGCGTACAAGGCAAATTTTATTTCATTCATGGTGACGCAGCAGACGCTAAGCGATCAGGTGGATGATCTTCGACAGATTCACGGCCGCATTCGCCCGGCAATCGCAAAGGTCGTGTCCGCGGCAGACGCGCATGCGCACGCTATGGAGATCCGAGCCGGAGAGATTCGGCAGAGGCTGGTCTGGCTCATTGGACTTGCAACGCTGCTCGCGGGCCTGTTCAGTATGCTTTTCGGGCAGCGCATTGCCAAAACCGTCGCCTCGATGACCGCGGCCATGCGCCAGCTAGGTGAGGGGCGGTTCGATGTAGTATTGCCGGGCCTCGGTCGAAAGGATGAGCTCGGCGATATGGCTGAAGCGGTAGAAATGTTCAAGCTGAGAGCTCGTGAAAAGCTGCAGGCGGAGCTCGATGCTAAGGTCGAACGGGACCAGGCTGCTGCTGACCTGCGTAAGGCCGATATCGCTCGGCTTGCGGGCGAATTCGAAGCAGCCGTAGGGCAGGTGATCGAAGCCGTTTCGTCCGCCTCGACGGAGCTGGAAGCCTCCGCCCGGAGCCTTACCTCCTCTGCGGTTGAGAGCCGCCAACTCTCGATGGATGTTGCCTCATCATCCGACGACGCGTCCGCCAACGTTCAACGCGTAGCGACCTCGACAAGCGAAATGGCTCTAACTATCGCTGATGTAGGCTGGCAGGTCGAGGAAGCAGCGGAAATGGCGCGCGAAGCGGTCCGCAAGACCGAGCTCAGCGATCAGCGCATGGTTGCTTTGGCGTCCGCGGCGGAGCGGATCGGCAGCGTCGTTCAACTTATTGCGGCGATCGCGCGGCAGACCAATTTGCTCGCGTTGAATGCGACAATCGAGGCTGCTCGCGCAGGCGATCTCGGCCGCGGCTTTGCAGTTGTCGCCGAGGAAGTCAAATCCCTCGCGATGCAAACCGCCCAAGCGACCGTTGAGATTGGCAAGCAAATCAACGACATTCAGGCTGCGACAACTGAAGCTGTCGGCGCGAATGCCGAAGCCGGCGCCATCGTTGCTCGCATTTCCGACATCGCTATGACTGTTGTCGAAGCCATCGGCGAGCAAAAAGAGACCAGCAAGAATGTCGCGCTCAACTTACACGAAGCTGCGAGCAAGACCACTCAGGTGGCGGCGAGCGCTGGTGAAGTTACTCATCGCGCCAAGGCAACAGGAGGGGCTTCGATGCAAGTGTTGAGGTCTGCCGAACTGCTGTCTGAGGAAAGCTCTCGGCTGAAGCACGAACTTGGAGGTTTCCTCAGGAGAGTCCAAGCGGCATAATTAGACAAACCGCAAGCTCGCATCTTGCGCGCGGTGACGTAAGCGCCTTTCGGCTGGAACCAACCGGAACGGCGCTGCGCGGCGAAAAATGTTGCAGCGTGCTTCTCCAAGGGAGACGAGTCTCTTTCGTCATCATGATCGCGGTAGCGATCACAGGTGTCTAACAAATCGACGCGACCTGACGTTACAGCAGACCGACGGTAGAGTGCCATCTCAGTCAACCTGCATCAATAATTGCCGCGCTACTCGGGCTGGCCACCTAAATCCTCACGCGAACTTGATCTTCCGGATAGACTTAGCAGTGCAGCGGATCCCTGTCGCCCCGCGATCGCTGCGGGCTTCGCAACATTGTTTATAGAGCGATCTAGAGTTACAAACGGATCGAGAGAAAATCGTCATGGAGGCGAGAACGCTCTCGGAAAGGCGAATTGGCTCGCCTTGCAAAAAAAAGCTGCGCGTCGTGAATCTTAGAAAGGTAGTTCTCCGGTTAGGCCGAAAAAGAGTTTGTCTTCGACTGGGCTTGGTCCGTCGTTGTCTGAGACTGTTCGTTCGTCAATAGTGCTCTCCTGAGAGGAGCGCTGATGAACTGGAATGAGGTCGTTGACGAATCCGTGTAGAGGGTAGGCGCGGGCAAACAATGGTTCGTGTTGTCACGTGCATCAATTCGGGTCAAACGTTCGGAGAATGAGAAGGCGTCGCGTTCACTTTCAAGCGTTTCGTTGTCCTTACAGCGGTTAGCGACATCAACGCCTATTGCCTCCAAATGTTGTGAACAGGGCGTCATCTGAATGTCGATATGGGGGCATATCTGCACGAGCACGTATGCGGCGGCACCTTTTGCTCTAGGCTGGTGGTGCGGGACGTGTTCTGGTTGAAGGAGCTTGTGACATGGTGAGCACGCGTGAAGTGTCTGTCGATGACGCCAGAACCGTGACCCGGATGGTTGGAGCTCTACTTACAGAACTCGGCGCTCGCCACGTGCAGGCTGAACTGGATGCTCGGCTGGTGGCCGACCTGCTTGTGAAAGAGCGCATTCATGGATTTCTCGGTTTTGTCGAAGAGCGCGCTGTAGGCATTATCATGGTGGCGGAAAGTATCTCGCTTTTCGCGCGCGGCTCCTACGGAATCATCACTGAACTCTATGTCGTACCGGATCACCGCTCGTCTGGGGTAGCGATGAGCCTCATCGAGGCGGCCGTGGCCCTCGGTACCGAAAAGGGCTGGGGGCAACTTGAAGTCGGGGCTCCCAGGCAACCGGTGTGGAGTCGCAGCCCGAATTCAGCGTTGTATTTGAAGGCCGGCTTTGCTGAAATCGGTCCGCGCCTTAAATTGCCACTACACCAGGTAACTAGTTCCCCGGCAAAACCTCCGACCCCTTCGCGATTAGAGCGTAGGCGACGAGATGTGCTGCGCCGCCACACTCCGGACACAGCTGTTGCAGGGGCGGGTTCGCCTGCGCCCAATTTGTCCTGGTGAGGCTTGCAAGGCTGGTTTGAACGGGGCCGACAACTAGGGCCGCTACCGCTGCCACCGCTGCTACATTCCATGGAATGGAGTTCGCCGGCGAGGGGCCTTAAGCGCCGCGGCTGCCTCTGTTGTGTCGTTCCTATACACGAAGCCACCATGCGGGTTGCAAGAAGCCGGAGAACGATCTTCTATGGCACGATCGCACGCGCGTGGCATGGCGGACCTGCCATCCGCGGACCGTTAATAAGGGGGGACAGAGCCCCTCTCGAACTGGCAACAGGGTCTTGGCAGCGAAGTCGAGACACCCGATTAGATTAAGAGAATTGCGGAGCAATAGCCTTCAGGAGGATGGAGGAGCACGGTGCTCGGACTTTCTAACCTTCAGGGCTCGCCTTTTCATGGTCGCGGTCAGTTTCTTGGTTTTGGATCTTTCCGGTAGTTTAGGATGTGACCGCTCAGACGATCCAATTGACTCTCCCTCTTGATTCCTTTTCATCCGTCCCTCTCTAACAAGGGGCTTACGCCCGAGTGACTCATCAAAACATCAGGAGTCGAGATCACACAAAGGATACGCCGCGCATTCAGAAGATTGTCGGATTACACCTCAGGATTCTTGTTGGTCTGCCAGGCAAGCGTTCTGCAGCCGGTGCCTGATCGCGCTAAGTCTGTTGCCCAGCTTGCCCACCTCCTGAACAGCAAGGTCTCCAAAAACGAACCGATCGAGCTTTTCCTGCTTCGCGGCGATAATCGCGAGACGTTTGCTGGCGTTGTCTGCCAATGAAAGATGCATGACCCGGGCATCCCGCTTGCATGGCTTGATGATGCAGCAATCTCTTCCTCTCCAGTAGCTTCGATTGCGTGGTGACGAAAGATGGATCAACCTTCATCAACTTTGCAAGCACTTTGACCGGAATACCCTCGTCCTCGTCCAGGTCCGCCAACCATCAAGAGCATCATTTGCGCCCCGGTAATGCCAAGCGCAGCAGCGCGCCGCAATGAAGAAGATCATTCAGGCACGCATTGATCAACCGGATCTCGCGCGTGAAGCGACGGACCTCCTCGCCATTCTCAGCAGGTCTGTTTGCGGGGGGTGTTGTTAGGGCGGACGAGTTCGGCGCCATTGTATCCAAGGTGCTCGATCGTCAACTTTGTTTGGGCTCAACATTCGACAGAGACCAGGCTGTTGGGCCGACCGACTGCGAGCTGCGGAGTACCGGGCGTAGGTCACTATCCTGTCGCTCCGCTCCCGGTAGTCGCCGCTTCGATGCACATGTGCCGCAACTTCGCACGATCGCGAAGGTGGAATTCGCCGAAAATCTCCACTCGAGCGAGGAATTTTGGCGTTTAGGGGCGCCGCATGCGCGATGACCGTCTCGCTAGGGCTGCAAGACTACAATCCAAGAGTGAAGCATCGGAATTGGCCCAGCAGGCGGTAGGGGCAGACCGGGAAAGGGTAGGCGAGCGCACAGGGAGCAGGGAGCTGAGGCAGACGATCGATTGAAGCAAAGCGGTATTGGATTTTCGGCTACTCGATCAATTCAACTAGAAAGCGCGCTGTGCTATCATCGCCTTTCAAGTTGGGGGATTCTCCGATGTTGGACGCCACTACAACAGCACTTCTGCGGGAGATCCTAAAAGCCGTCTGTGTAAACGTGCCTGGGAGTGATGGTGGCGTGCGGGCACATGTCGCCTCGAAGCTTCTGGAAGCCGCCAGCAAAGGTGAGAGGACGCGCGAGCGTCTCGAGCAGATTGGCCTCGATGCGCTTCGCCACGCGCCGAGCATGTGGCGGTAAGCGACCGGAATGATGCCGACGTCAGGTGAACATTCCGAATCTCAGAGTTGACCGTCTCGGAGAAGAAGGCGCTCCACGCAATCTTAGGTCAGACCGCTTACAAGAGCTCATTCCCTGAAAACTCAGCGTTGTGGGCAGATTTAGAAGCCGCCGTCCAGCCAACCGACCGGGCTCCATGCACTCGGTACACTTGGTAATCCTGTCGATGGGGCGATATGGCGTCAGAAAATCGAACTTGGGAGAGTTACCAGAGTCTCAGCTCTCGCTTGCTTCATCTTGCTCCCGTTCCCGCGATCACCGCCGCGATGAGGCCGGGGCTCCCGCAAGCAGGCCGGTTTCGAACGAGTTGCAACTGCCATAGACGGCAGCCATTTCGGAAGGTTGAGCTTAACAGGAGCTTAGGAGCTAAATGGTTCGACGTAGGGCTTAGGTGCCGCTGCGGCAGTTCTGCATTCGTAAAAGACTTGGCTAACCGACCCGAGGGCGGGCCGAGTGCTCGCGACGCATGCTGCGGTGAAGATCGAAAGTATTGTGTGAGGGTGGCTATGTTCCCTCGGGTTTGGAAGCCCACTTAAATTGCTGCGGCTCCAAACGTCGTTGAGCTATGGTGCATTGACCGGTGGCATGGGCGCAGTCGGTCGCGGCACGAAGTCAGTATGGAGCTGACCGCGTGCGGACACCATGATCGCAAAGGTCACAAGAAGAATGAAAAAGCCGCGCATTTGACGAAATCAATCCGAAAGCCATGTAGCAACTATGAAACGTCTCGCTCCGATGCTTTCACATGGGCCGCGAATCGATAACTGCGAACCCGCGGCTCGTGAGGCGCGAACACCTTCGGTTCGCATAGGCCGGTAATGCATTATGCTGGTAGTGCTGCCGCAAAACAGCAAACTCGCCCTGATAACGACGAAAACACGCATCCTCAACCGAGAAAGGAAGGAATTTTGCATCGGATTTGAACAAAAATGCTGATCGGGCGGGAAAGCAGCGGCGGCTGTATTCGCTTCTTTGGCGCAGTCGAGGACGGCTCCATGCGCGATCACGACCTTGTTTCGGGTAGCCTCTTGGCCCTTACCGTTGTCGGTATCGCGCTTCTCTGCTCTAGCTTGCTCGCATTTGCCTTGATTTAGAGCGCGGTAGCAGAAGTCAGGGAAGCCGCAGAGTTCTGCCTGCCGACCGAGGCAACAAGCGGATCCTGGAATACTCGTGGTGGACACAGCACTGCCGCCAAGAAGTGCCTGGGCTGCTTCGGACACGACGAGAGCACTATCGCTATTTCGATTTGAGCTAGGGGCGGCACCTCGATGACAGCAGATCTTCTGGAGCCACAAGAGCTGTTTGATTGACCACGAAAAGGTATTATTCTGATATCCGCGACGGCGGCCAATTCATCCGCGACGATGAAGGTGTGGAGCTGCCCATATCAAGACTGCGCTCGAAGAGGCGACAACTGCGCTCTCCGAGATAGCGCACGAATGGGCTAGAAGCAGGCCCGCATCACTGAATGGCAGTTGAAGTTCGCGATGACCATGGCCTTGTCTTGCAGCTGGCATTTCCAGCGTCCAAGGGGAATGTGATGAACAACCACGTTCCCATCCGGAGCGTTGATGCTGTTTCAACAGGCGGCCGCCCCAATCTATTAGATAAGCGGCTGGAAGATAGAATCCCATCGTGTTGCGCGAGGGGAAACCGAATTGGGTGGGGCGAGACTGAAATCGACGAGTGGCCCCGCGGCAAAGTTAGCGGCAAGAAAGTGCCGACTCGATGAGCAAAAAAACGGCGAGTGATCGGCCATTTTCGCCGCTAATTGTCATGGACGCAATGCTAAGTTGTTCCGCAGCAACTGGCTGGGGGAGCAGCATGGTCAACGCATTTCGCAACACGGTTATTGCTGTCACTTTTATTGCAAGCGCCAGCGTCAGCATTGTGTGGGACTTTAACAGCTACATCGCCTGTGCCCTTGCGCTAGTAGTCTCATTCGCGGCCGGCTATTGCGTCGAGCGCGCCTTCATCCATCGGTCACATCGCGAGTGATCCACCTCCACGGCGCGGACTGGCATTCGGCAGAGGACCTACACGACGGTATATGATCGCCATTCAAGCTTGTCGGATGAGCGACCGTTGAGACACGTCGCACAGTTCACGCTGATCGGCCTTTATACCGGTACGCGTGCCGGCGCCATAGCCACTGCTTCTCCGTTTCGGGCCGAAGGGAAATCATTCGTTGACCTCGAAAGCGGATTTTCAACGGCTCGGCGCTTGGCAAGCAGGCAAGCACCAAACGTCAGCCGCCCGTGCTTTGCCCGGCATGCTTCTTGCCCGTCTTCGACGATGCGCGCGCTTGTTGTGGGCCTTGTAAGCGTCGGTGCCGATGAAGTTCTGAACGTCAGGCTGCTTGAGTAGTTCATAAACATCGTAATAGTGCCGCATGAATTCGACCGAATCGCTGCCGTCGGCCTGCTGCTTACGGAATTTCGGTCTGGAGCTTTTCAACGAAGGTGTAGCGGGGATCATAGCAAGGCACCGCCTTGGCGCGATTGTCGATCACGTCCACTTTGTGTGCTGCAGCATGATCATACACCCAGGAGCTGATGTCCTTCGGTGCGTTCGGGGCCACGGTATCGAAGCCCGCCTCAGCAGGACGCCGTCGCGCAAGCCTTCCATAGCTTCGACCACCGTCTTGTAATTCAGCTTGATCCCACCGCTTCTGTAGTTGGGCACATCGTCAAACTCGCTATCGCGCTCGACACTGCTAATGCCGTCGATCTTGATCGTCTGGGCTAGAAGTCTTTGCGCGACTGGATATGGGCGGGTTTGTTCTGGTTCTTGCCGGTCTTTACGTCTCGGCCGGGCGGCGGCTCGATCAGAATATCGATGTCCTCCGAAAACCGGCCAATGATCTTGTCACCCTTGGACAGCGATGTGCCGCCTTTAGTTGGAAAGTATAGCTCAGCTGCTGAAGGCCATAGAGGCAGTGCATGATCCAGTAGTCTTTTTCGGCCAGGGCCGGATCAATGCCCTTCTCATCCGCCACAATCCGGATCAGATCCGCAAACTGCGGGTGATTGTGGAGGAAATCACGCGGCATGCAATTTCGCCCGCCCTCAGTGCACGTCCGAAGAACTTCTTGGCGCGCTCGCTTCCGTACTCGCGCACAGCACGACGCAAGCGCTTTTGATCGCATTCAGCGGCACGCTCCGCCACACGCCTGAGAACTTCATCCCTGGCCTGTCGACACGGCCCACGAATTGGCCCGATCTCTCAGCCTGCGCCTAACCAAGAAAGGCCGAATCCGGTTCGGGTTCCTTCGCACCGGCCATCGAGACCCCCCTCGGTTTTCTCAAATCCTAAAATCGACAGAAAATAGAGACGAAATTCGTCAGTTGCGCCAGGAGGATCTGAGATCGGGTCGTTCACAAAATGAAATCGAGTCGTTCTTGAAGCGGAAATCGAGTCGTTTTCAAACTGTCCGCATACACTACTACTACTAACTACTACTACTATCGAAGGAGGAGGGCGAAGCGTGGTGGGCCCGGCAGGACTCGAACCTGCAACCAGACCGTTATGAGCGGCCGGCTCTAACCATTGAGCTACAGGCTCCGCCGCGAGGCGGCTGCGGCAAGCGCGGCCAGCAACGGTGCGCGGTTCGTCACTACGATGCAGTCCAGCACTGTCACCGCAATTCCGTCCATACCGTTCGGTTAGCTACGATCAAACCTGATCGGGACGGAAATCGTCAGCGTGTCTCCGCCGTGACCGGCAGGAGGCGTCGGCACCGGACTTGCGCGTCGCGCGAGGGCGACAGCCTCGCTGTCGAGAGCGCTGTCACCTGAGGAGCGCGCCAGACGCGCCGACACGACACGGCCGCCCCGGTCGATCGTGAATATGACCGACGCAACCCCTTGGCCGGCGCCCGGGGGGTAGCGCTTGTGTCGATTGAGATGCGCGGCAAGGGCGCTTTGCCAGCTTGCGGCAGATGCAGCCGGGGCGCGCGCTGCGCTTGGCGCCGGTGCGGCGAAGCTGTCCGCGCGCTGTTGCGTCCTGACGCTGGGCGCACTCGTCTGTGGAGCGGCCCGTTTCGGCGCTGGCCTCTTGGGCTGTGGTTCAGGTGGTTTCGGCGGTGTCAGCACAGCATCCGCACGCTCCGTCTCGGGCAGCTTGGGAATGTCGACCTCGGGATTGCGGGCGGCGGGCGGTTCGATCGGTTGGGACGTCTCTTTCGATTCTTCCGGCGGCTTCTCCTGCGGGGCAGGAGTTGGATCGGGTGGGGTTTCCGTCACCTGCGGTCCGGGAGCGACGTCGGCCGCCGTCGGCTCCGGCGCGGCGGTGAGTGGTGCGAGCTCGATCATGATGGCGTCCGGCGGCCCACCCGGCATGGCCTGCGGCGCCGGCCGGTTAATGCTGAGCCACACGCCTCCCGCATGCAGCGCGACCACGGCGAGGCCGGCCGCCGTCCAGCGCAACGCCGAGGGCAGCGTCGCCTCGCCGCCGATTCTGCCGTCAGGGTCGCGCCAGTCGATCGCCGTCATGGCTGCGTCGCGGCGCCCGAGACCGGGATCGTCGCCTGCCCGGTATCTTCGAGGCCGACCAGCGCGATCTTGAGGTAACCCGCCTGCCGCAGCAGATTCATCACGTTCATCAGTTCGCGATAGGCGACGACGCCATCGGCACGCAGGAACACGCGCTGCTCGCGGTCATGGCCGGTCTGTTGATCCAGAATTGCCTGCAAGACGCTGCGCGGCACATCCTCGTTGCCGAGCGCCAGGCTCAGATCCTGCTTGACGGTGAGGAACAGCGGCTTGTCCGGGCGCGGTTGGGGCTGCGCATTGGACACCGGCAGATCGACCGCGACATCGACCGTCGACAGCGGTGCAGCCACCATGAAGATGATGAGCAGCACCAGCATCACGTCGATGAACGGCGTAACGTTGATCTCGCTCAGTTCATCGATGCCGCCGTCCTGCGGGTCCTTGAGTGATACGGCCATGGCAGCTCACTCCGCAGCGGCGCGGCCGCGCTCCAGCGCCACCACTGATGAGAGCAACCCGCGGTCCTGCCGCTCCAGATCGCGCGAGACGTGCTGAATGATCTCGCCGGAAGCATCGGACAACAGCGCCCGGTAGCTTGCGAGCGCGCGAGCGAACACGTTGTAGATAATGACGGCCGGAATGGCTGCCACCAGGCCGAGTGCGGTCGCCAGCAGCGCTTCGGCAATGCCCGGCGCGACCACCGCAAGGTTGGTGGTCTTGGACTGCGAGATGCCGATGAACGAGTTCATGATGCCCCACACGGTGCCGAACAGGCCGACGAACGGGGCAGTCGCTCCGATCGTCGCCAGCAATCCGGTGCCGCGGGCGATGTCGCGGCCGGCCCTGGCCTCGATGCGCGACAGCGCAATCGCAAGCCGTTCCTTGATGCCGTCGGCCGACAGATTCGGCGAGCGACGGCATTCGCGCTCGGCGGCTTCCATCAGGTCGGCGACGTCGCCCTTGCCGGTCCAGCCGGCTTCGATCTCCTCGCGCGCCGCTTCCAGGTTGCCGGCGCGGACAAGTTTGCGCACGCAACTGCGTGCCCGCCGCCGGGCGGCCATCAATTCCAGGCCCTTGGCAAGCCAGATCGTCCAGGTCACCAGCGAGGCGAAGGCCAGCCCGATCATCACCGCTTTCACGACGATGTCGGCCTGCATGAACATTCCCCACGGCGACAAGTCGTGAGGTAGCGTGGCCGCAGCGTCACTCAACATAACCTAAGTCCTTCCTCATCGCGCGAGCGATGTCCGCAGTTGCAATGGCTGCCGGACATCGCTCGCCGTTCTTTCGATCACTTGGCGACCGGATCCGAGCCGCTCAGAATTTCACGGAGGAGAACACCCGGATATTGCGTCCCGGTTGCAGAACCTCGTCCTTCTTGTAGGATTGGTGGAAGCGGATATCGTCATTCAGCAGGTTCTCGCCTTTCAGGCCCAGGCTCACCTCCATGGGCAGGGATCCCGTCGGCACTGTGGTCGTGTAGCTCAGCTCGGCGTTGAGAAGATTATATCCAGCAGTCGGCGTCTCGAACGCTCCGAGATTGTGTTGCGCGAAGGCATGCAGCAGATTGACCCGCGCGATCCAGTTCGGATCCCGATAGAAGATTCCGCCGCCCAGCCGGTGAGGCGGAATCTTGGGAACGAAGCTGCCATCCGTGAACGTGGCGCGGACGAAGTCGTACTGTGCCTCGACGCCCCATACGCCGTTCCAGACCTTGGCAACGTCATGCTCGACCTGAAGCTCGCCGCCCACGAACTTGGCGTCGCGCTGCGAGTAGATGATCTGGTCGAACGTCGCGCCGGGAGTGCCGCAGGAGGCGAAGTCGTCACCGCACCTGACGCCGGTGAAATTCTTGAAGATGAAGTTGTCGAACTTCGTGTAGAAGATCGACGCATCGAACCTTGTATCGCCACGGCCGCGCTTCAGCCCGAGCTCGAGAGAATTGGCTTTCTCGAGCGTCATGGTGGGGTCGCCGATCTCGAACGTCCGCGGCGTGTCGTGCGGTCCCTTGTAGAACAATTCGATCGGATCCGGCGCACGCTCGACATGCTGTGCCGTGACCCGCGCGACCATCTCGTAGGGGAGGTCGTACAACAGTCCGGCGCTGGCGCTGACCGGCGCGAAATCGCGGCTGACCGGGAACGTCGTCGGATCGTTGGGCGGCGGAAGAAACGAGGCCGGGAAGCGCGCGCCGGTGCCGTTGATGTCCGTGCGCTCGGCGCGGACGGCGCCTTGGGCGCGGAGCGCGGATGTGACCTGCAGTTCCTCGAACACGAAGGCCGCGACGTTCTGTGCGCGGGCGGGGGCGAGGAGCTGTTCGTCCGCGCCTCCGACCGACAGATCGCGCCGGCCCCATTGCAAGCCGACGGCGCCTCTGAGCTCGCCTAGTGCGGTGTTGACGGGCAGATGCGAGATTTCCGCACGTGATTCGAATTCCCGGTTCCTGAACGTCGAACCAACCTCGGCTGCTGCGCCAACGCCGTCGATTTCCAGATGCTTGTAGGCGGTATAGCCGAGCCAGTACTTGATCGTGTCGATTCCCCCTTCGCGAAGCCGCCACTCGCCGCGGCTGCTCCACTTGGATTGGCGGAGGTCGATATGGTTCTTCACCCGGGCCGACTCGATGCCCGGAATGAAATAGGTCATCGCCATGCTCTGGTAGGACAGTCCGACAAAGCCATCGTTGAAAATGTAGGAGCCGCCGAGGCTTTGCCCCTGGGAAGAGTAGCTCGAGTTCTCCTGGACTCCGCCCGGAATGCGGTAGTCGCCGGCGCTTCGTTTGAATGCATCGAGGTGGAGCGCAAAATTTCCGCCGCCCGCGTCGAGCAGGACGGCTCCGTCCTTGCCGTTGCTGACGCTGTTCAGGCCGCCACGCGCCTGAAAAGCGATACCGTTTGCCGGCACAAAGGTCGGAATTCGCCCGTTATTGGCGCTCACGACACCACCGATGGCCTGCGAGCCATAGCGCAGCGTACCGGGTCCGCGAATGACCTCGACTTGGCCGCTCATGAGCGGATCGATCGTCACCGCATGGTCTTCGCCCAGGTTCGCCATGTCGCCGGAGCCGATGCCATCTTCCTGCGTGCGGACGCGGAAGCCGCCGAGACCGCGGATCACCGGACGACTTGCGACCGGGGAGAACGATGTCGATGAAACGCCGGGTGTCGTACTCAGGGTGTCGCCAAGAGACGCTGCCCCGCGGCTCAAGGCCTGCTGAGGGGTGACCACCGACACCGAACTGAATGACGGCGCCACCGGTATCGACTGAGAGGTGGCCCACCAAGGGACGTTCTCGCCGGTCGTCTGGCCCGATTGTGCGATCGGGCTGGGCGATGTGACCACGATCTCCTCGAGTTGGACCGTCTGGGCATGCGCACCCGTCGACAAGGCGAGCGCACTCACCCCCACAGCCCATCGATACAACCGCATGCCAGCTGCCCCTTATTGCGAGTTATTTGCAATAAGGGAATTGCATGCCTGCTTCCGGAAGTCAAACTATTGCAACTAAGTCGCAAAGGCAGAAGGGCCTTGGACGCGGGCTTATAGCGGGAACTGCAGGAAACGAGTAGGGAGGTCACGTGCTGATCGCAGGTAAGCTGTGACCCGCGCCACCCGATAGGGCGCTGATGCAATCAAGGCTGAATGAAGAGTTTGAGCGGCTGTGCCGCGAGAAGGGTTTGCGGCTGACCGGGCCGCGCCGCGTCATTCTCGATGTGCTGGCCACGGCATCCGATCACCCGGATGCGATCGAAGTGCACAGGCGCGCGATGTCGATCGATCCGAGCATCGCCATTGCGACCGTTTATCGCACCGTGCGACTGCTCCAGGAGTCGGGGATTCTGGAAAGCCATGCTTTCGGCGATGGCCGGGCAAGATACGAAACGGCAGGCCGGGAGCATCATGATCACCTGATCAATATCGAGACCGGTGATGTCATCGAATTCCGTTCCGATGAGATCGAGCGCCTACAGGAAGAGATTGCGCGCGCTCACGGCTTTGAGATCGTCAGTCATCGCTTCGAAATATTCGTCAAGCCGCTGGAAGCGGGCAAGCGAAAGAAGGCGTCACGGAGCAGGCGGTAGGGAGCAGCTCTGCGGGTTTCTCGCGTCGACGTCCATCGTTTCGCGACAACCGTTCCTTTGCCTATAGCCGTGATAATGTTGTGGGGCCACTATTAGAACGACTCGGCTATCCCGTTGATATCACACGATCCAGCATTTTTAGAGCGACTCGATCCTGACTATTAGAACGACTCGATTTGCCGTTTTTCGTTTTTAGAACGACTCGATCTCGCAAGCCGCTTAGATGACTACCAAATTGGGCGCGGATTTTTCGCAGCTGGTGTTGGCAAAAGGGCGGGCCGGCATTGTCGTCTATTTAGGTTTCAGCGCCACGACTATCGCGTCTTCAGGCTTTTTACCGGCATCCAGGAATCACTTATCCTGCGCAAGTGTGGCGCCGCTCCGCAGCTCCCCTGCCTCGTTCTTGAATTTGAACTCGTGGTCACGCGCGTAGACCTGATTTCGCGCGTTGCTGATGATAAAGCTGTTGATCTCACCGACTGCTTTGGCGTCGGCTTCGATCACGTTCTCTTCCCCTTCGAACGATCCACGGAGGCAAAGAGTGGGCGAGAGCGCGAATATTACTTCGGTTTCCTTGAGGCCAAATCCCGGCGACAGCCCTCCAGGACCCTTCCCGTCTTTCCATCGCAGGCAAATCGGGTCATCCGTCGTGACAAACGTCCCTTCCTGCGCCTCGATGATTTGCCACTTCCGATGCCAAAGCTTCTCGGTGAGAGGGTCGTGCATGTCGATTTCGAGTGCCATGAGCAGCGGTTTCGGCATCGGGAAGCGTTCGTCCGCCAAGACTTTCTGGACCTCCGCGACCGTCGTGCCGGTCGCGAGCATGCCGGCGGCAACAGCCTGATCGACCGCGGCTTGGGTTCTGAATTCCTCTGCGAAATGAAGCCGAGCCAACTGATCGTGGATTTGGCTGAGCGCGTCTCGTGTGGAGGGGTTGCGTAGCGCAAGGGCAGCCATAAAATTCATGATGTGCGCACGGTCCTCTTCTCCAGCGAGCGACTTTGCTTCTTTCACTCGTTCAAGAGCCGGTGCCATTTCCGCTTCGAATTCGGCGAGCGCCTTTTCGAGCTCGTTCTTGTCCATACCTTCCAGATCGATGCGATTGAAATAATTCTCCGCCGCCACACCTTCTGGGGGCGGGCGGAAGGAATGCCCGGTCGGACGGTTCACTGCGAACAGCTTCCCCTTCTCCCCTGAGAAGCCCCGAAGGTAGAAGCGGGGGACGTAGTGGTGCGATGGGTAGCCCGATCAGAGGGGCGGTCCACCGGAGTTGCTGCGGTCCCAACGCTTAAGACGATGCTCGATGAGGGCAGCAGACTGCCCAGGCCGTCAACAAACGTCGCCAAATAGAATGCCGTTAGGTTGTCCGGCGAGGTCAAGTTTCGAAGTTCTATAAGTAAGAAGATCGACAACCGAAACCCGAAAGGCGAACTGAAATGACCTAACCCTACGAACCGCTCCCGGCGAACGACACTGCGGTGCTTATGGAGCCTTACTTCCAGCTGCTTGGAAGCAACCCGTCGTACATCGCTCCGGAGCGCGCGGACGAACTGGCGACCAGCGTCTTCGGAGGCGCTCTATGGGATTTGATCGCCAAGAAAGGCGCCCCGCCCGGCGGCGTTCAGCCGTTCCTGGCGAACCCCGAAAACCGGAGCATCGCCGTCTCGTATTCCGGATTGGCGATGGTGTGGTGCATGGCCGTGTTCGGCGTCTTTTTGCTCGACGTCGTCAAGGCCAACCGCGGCGTCGTCG
Source organism: Bradyrhizobium sp. NBAIM18 (assembly GCF_020193825.1). Classification (NCBI taxonomy): domain Bacteria; kingdom Pseudomonadati; phylum Pseudomonadota; class Alphaproteobacteria; order Hyphomicrobiales; family Nitrobacteraceae; genus Bradyrhizobium; species Bradyrhizobium sp. NBAIM18. The sequence continues at coordinate 534,965 of NZ_JADYVO010000003.1, read as the reverse complement.
AAGGCCCTGTCAACATCGGGAGGGAGATGCAGAAACTGCGCGGGTATCTCGTCTACGCGAACAAGCTGCGGCAGGTCGACATTCCATGGCCGGACGATTTGATGCCTCCGGATGTCAACTCCAGCCATGAAGTAATCCAGGAGATCAACAACGTCATCCTCGGCGCGGTCGCCTGGATCCTGCTCCATGAGGTCGATGTGCATCGGCAACATGAGGTGGAGAGCTCAAGGAGCCTGAAGGACGAAGAGGAAGCCGACGAATTCGCGGCCGCCTGGGTGTTCGCGAAGGTGCCGGACGACCGACAGCGCGAGTTCAGGATCCTGGCCGTCGGGGTTGCGCTGGCCTGGCTGCTCCTGTTCGCGCCCGTCGCCGGCGACGCCAAGCACCCTGCAGCCTACTCGAGGGTGATGCACGTGTCGTCCTATTTCGAGCCGGCGGTGGACAGCGTCGCTCTGGAGGTGGTCGCCCATCTGTTCAAGGCTCTCTTTTTTCCGACGGAGATGCCGCCGACATTCACCACGCCGGCGGAGCTCTTCGACTAGACCGTCAGCCAGCTTCGGAAGCGGTCGACGTGATTTGGAGCCCTAATGGATACTCTGGGCTTGCCGCAAGCTAACTAATCCGTTAAGTACCGAATTCGTAACATAACGGGATGTGTCGTGCTCGAGTTCAAGAGTGTCGAAGATTACATCGATGCCTTCCGCCGGAATTCACAGCTGGCGGTGGTCTCCGTGCAGATGGCAGCCGATTACCGCGGCGTGACCCGCGCCGCCATCGAGCGGATGATCGCCACCGAGCAGCTTGAGGTGATCAAGATCAACAGCACCCGATGCATCAAGCTTCAGGGGCTGATCGACCTTGCCGAAGCGTTCGAACATCAGGTCCAGGTCGCGCGAAAGTACCTGGAGGAGGCCGCTGTCGCCCAGGTCATCCTTTTCTACGAACAGGTGATGCAGGCGCTGGGGCTGTCGAGGACGGTGCCGGCTGACCGCACCAAGGTCGGTAGGGTGCTTGGGCGGGTGTCGGAAATCAGCTTCGAGAAGGACGGCATTTTGCTGTCCGCCATCGTGCACAGAAAGACCGCGGGTCACACCGTGCCCGGCCCCGGCTTTTTGACCTTGGCCGAAGAACTTGGTCTCGAGTGGGATGACGAGCGCACCTTCGTCGACGAGCACGTCAAGCGCGTTTTCGACCACTACGCCAAGGGTAGCCGCCGGAAGCGCTCCTGACGCGAGCGTCGTTGGCCACGATCAATGTTCTATCGTACACGGCCAGGCGAAACGTCACGACTCGCCGGGCCCGGTGAAGATCGACGTCGGCGGTGTCGTGCGCGACAAGGGCAAGGGCAGGGGCCGCTCGGTTGGCGCCGATCGCGATGTGCCGCCCTTGGCATCGTACCGCTTGGCTAGATCCAGCAGGCGACGCCGAGTGAAAGGGTCGGCCCGCTCGGCGATAACGCGAACCCGATGGGCGAGACCTTGGTAAAACTCCTGCTCCATGACGCAACCCCACGACCTTGATCGGTGAATTGGCGGCAGCGACGCTCGTGGAGTCAAGCCCGGCGGTGGTCGCAGTTAGAGCCCCGCCGGGATAATCGGCTCGTCGGGATCGTGCGGGCCGGGGACGTGGCCGGCCGGCACCACTCCGGCTGCGCCGAGCACATGCTTTATCTGGTCGTCGAAAAAGATGTGCGCGCCCAGGGCCTTCAGGATCGGACCCTTGGAGCGGACGCCCACGAAATGCGCTTCGTCGGCCGGCGTCCCCCAGTCACGCAGGGTGTGCACCACGCGGGCATGGGCGGGCGCGTTGCGCGCCGTGACGATGGCGATCCGAACCCTGCTGACGCCTTGCTCGTTCAGGAAGATCTTCCGCAGGATCGAGAGTTTGCGCAGGAACTTGCCGAAGGGTCCGCCGGCCATCGGCGTCTTCGCGTTCTCCCGTTCGTGGGCCAGGAAGGCCTGCAGCCCCTGGTTCTTGAAGAGTTCGTCTGACTCCGCGCTGAACACGACGGCGTCCCCGTCGAAAGCGATGCGGACTTCGTCGCTGGGATCCTCTTGGCGGGCTTCCGGAGCCGTGCCCAGCTTCGCCGCGGCAGCTCCCGCCTCGATTGCCGCCTGCACGTCGGCGATCTCGTTGGACAGGAAAAGGTCGAGCTCCCAGGCGGAGATGAAGGGGCCGAGAGAGCGGCCGCTGGTGAAGCTGCCGGCTTTGATTCCCAGCTTGTAGTGGTCGATGGAGTTGAACGCACGAAGGGAGAGGTCTGGTGAATTCCTCGAGAGCAGGAACACCTCGACGTAGGGCTTTTGATCGGGCTCGTTCAGCCGCAGAAGCCGCTCCACGACCTCGAATCCCGGACCCTTGCCGATGAGCGTGTCCTCTCGCTCCAGCTGCAGCGCCGCATAGGCCTCGACGCCTTGACTCTGGAAGACCGCGTGCTCCTCCTCGAGATTGAAGAGGGCGCGGGTGGAAATGCCGATGCGAAGCGGCTGCGCTCTGAGGGTCTCGCGGATGTCGGTCATGAGGCTCGTCTACCCGACCTGATCTTCCTTTGTACCCCGTGCCACGATCCGGAGCGTACCGTCCGGAAGTGGCCGCTGCAGTTTCAGGGCCTCCTCGGCGGGTGCCGTCATCCAGGTCTCGACCTCGTCCGGCGTCGTCAGGATCACCGGCATCGCCTTGCCGGGGACCTTCAGAACCAGTACGCCGCGCCGAACCCCATCTTCGAGGAAGTCGCCCACGACCGCTTTGCACAAAGCACTGATGTGCTGTCCGACGCTTTGGCTCCTCGTCAGGTCCAGCGCCATTAGCATCCCCAAGGGGACATTCGTGTTCTGGTACGCCGCGGTCTGCTCTCCGTAACTCTCGAGCAGAGCACCAAAGGAGCAATCATCCGACTCCCGCTTGATCTCGGTGATGATCCGGACCCGCCCCAGATCATGAAAGACATCCGCGCGTCCCGCAGCCACTCCTCTTACTTCGTCATGCGTACCCAGCTTCGAAGTATGAAGGAAGCGCAAATAATCCTGCTGCAACTCCTTCTCGAGAGGCTCGCTCCCATCCGCGCTTTCAAAAAGGTAAGCGCCCGTGGGATCCTGCGCCGCCGTTGCGTCGAGGCGGAATTCGAGAAACAGCAGGGTCTTCAGGGCGAGCGCCAGAAAATCAGATCTGACCTCCTAATACCGCGCAAAGGCCTGCACTTCCGCGAACTCGATCCTCACGTAAGGCGAGACCACCAACGACCTCTACGCGTTCCTGACGACGGAGGCCAACGTGGAAGTCTTCGCCATCCATCCGAACCGGATCTCGCCTGCAGTCGCAACGCAGAGGGGGCGGAAGCGCAATCAAGGCGGCAATTCGCAGCCAGCGAAGCCCAGTCGACGCCGATCACCCAAGAAGGCCGCGAAAGGCGCCTAACTGGATCCGAGGTCGCGCAAAACGGAAAAACACCCCCCTAGAGTCCATTGCTCTCGCGCTTAACCGCACGGATAAGCCAGGCGGAATAACTGAGTGGCACCAGTGACCTATAAAATCGAGTCACTCTTAAAGCCGGGAATCGAGTCGGTCTTATTCCGGAATCGAGTCACTTTTTCGATGTCCGCACACTATTATTTGTGCGGCCACTTTGAAAACGACTCGGCTATCCCGCTGAATTTCCACGACCCCGCTTTTTGAAAACGACTCGATTTCCACTTTGAAAACGACTCGATCGCCCCGTTTTTCCTTTTGAAAACGACTCGATCTGGTAAGTGCCTGACAAGGCGCTGTTATTCAGGCTGATTTTTTCGCGAAACGCCCGCGAGTGACCCTGTTTTTCGGCGCGAGCAAGACGCTATGGACGGCCTGCTCACAGGTTGCAGCAGCGGGACTTTTATATGGCCAATAAGGTTTGCCTTCGCGGCAACAAATATTGCCGCAGTGGCTGCGAATGAGACCCTCGTGAAACCTTCGGCGGCTATACGCTCCAGATCGAAATAACGGAGCAAGTCATGACAGCCCGCCGACGCACGGAATTCGCCGCCTTCGTCCTCGATCTGATGGACTTCATCGAGGAGAAGATTCGCGAGGCCATGGACGACGAGCGCTCGCGGGCGCCCGCTATCGGCGAGGCCGCCGGCGCGGTGCCGGTGCTGCGCGACCGGCTGCAGGAGAACGACGTCGTGAACGCAAACTTCATCCTCGCCCTCGGCAACGTGATCGAGACGCGGTACGCCCCCGACTGGTGGGGCAACTTCGCCAAAATGGACCGGAGAGAATTCGAAGATGCCGCCCGGGATCTTGTTGGGCCGGAAGGGCGCCTCGCGCTCTTACGGAAGATCGTGGCGGAGGCGGAGGCGGACGCCTCCTAGCAAGCTTTTCCAGTCGTGACCGACTCGGTTAGCCTTTCGTTGGATCTTCCGGATGACGGCAGAGACCGCGATGGCCACTGAGCCGAAGCTGAAGGCGCCAAGGAAAGCGAAGCGGCGGCGCAAGCCGGCGGAGGCGTTCGTCGACTACGTCGTAGAGATCGAAAGCTGGGATTTTAGCTACTGGCTGGCACTCAACACGCTGCGCGACCCGCTCGATCCCTATCACGAACACCGGCACCTGCAGATCAAGGGCCGGCTGCTGCGGCCGGCGGGCCTGAGTACCGATCGGGCGGAGGTCTCGCTGTTTCCATCGACTAACATGGAGGAAGCCAGGCGCAAGGACTTCAGGCCGATCGCGGTTGGAGCGATCGACGTCTATCCGGAGAGGCTGGACGCGAACCTCAGCATCCCCTCGGACGCGTTGGTGCCGATCCTGCATATGCTGACAGCCGAACGCTTCAAGTTCGTCGTCATGAGGGGATCGAAATTCCGCTTCCGCAGCGCTCGCCTGCACAGTTTAAGCTTGGCCGCGGCGCTCGGCGAGGACGACTTGCCGGCGGAGGAGGAGGCAAGTTCTTAGCGCGCCCGACCGATCATCAGCAGTATGCCGCCAATTTGCGGCAGCAGCGCCAACAGCATCAAGCGCAGCATGGCGAAGCCATCGGCCCCTGGTTTGGCAGTTCCGGCGGTGAGCCAAGCCACGATCTTCGCGGCCGCGTCGGTTTGCGGGTCTGCTGCGCGTTCGACCGAACTCAACACGGACTCGAGCGCGCGCTGGCGATCCGTCACGGCTTGCTCGCGCTCGCGGCAGAAGCGGCCGACCCCGCCGGCGCATTCTCGGTTACGTGACGTCACGGCATCACGTAACGCGTCTCGCGCCATCGTTACGGCGGGCGTGACGCGTGACGCCCGCGCGAGCGTCACGTCGGCGATGTTGACTGAGGCGAACCCTATGCCAGAGGTGACGGCGAATACGAAGGTCATGGACCATACCAGCCAAGCCACTGTTGCCGTGGCCCGCCGACGTGCCTGCCAAAGCTGGATGGCCGTTGGGGGCACAGCGAGGGCAACGAGATCGCTCGCGACGCCGATCGCGAGAAAGAGCCATCCGGCCAGATCGGTCGAGCCCAGCGTATGGGCAAACCAGCCGTTCATCGTGAGACCTACGCCGGCGAGTGCGAGGGCTGCCGCCGTCAAGCCGTAGGAGCTGATCGAGCGCCCGCGCGTCACCTGGCGATGTGACTCCGTGACGTTGGCCGTGAATGGCAACGTGACGGCGAGGGTGACGGGGGTAACAGGTAATGCGACGGGGGTGTCGTGCGTGAGGGTGACGTTGGGCGTGACTGGCGGCGCGACGGTCGTTGCGTTCGACGCATCGTTGTGCATGACGGGCAGCGCAGGAGCGAGCCCAATCTGGCGCTGCTGCCGCTTGCGCTCCCGATAGGCACGCTGCCGTTCGGCGCCCGTTTTGGGTCGACGAGCTTCGTGCTGGGAGATGGTCGATGAAATGCCGTCGTCAGCCATTGGAAGCCGCTCCTGTCAGCTCTGAAGGGGTTGGTTAGAGCGGGTCGTTGCCGCCAACGGCATCGAACACCGGCTCCTCCATCGCCTGCCTGGACCACGACCCCGTCGGATTCGCGCGGTCCAGGAGTTCGCGGGCGGCGGCGCCGAGACCCGCGGACTCGAGCACGCGCATCTGGAATGCGTCGCGGGCGGCGAAGTCCTCTTCCGAGAGGTCTTCGTCGAGGAGGCTGAGGGGCGCTTCCAGATCGCGGCTCAGGAAGTGCCGCCAGTCCTGAAATCCGCACAGGCGGGCGGCGAGCTCGACGCAGGCGTAATGCTTGAATTCGACGCCCAGACCGCGCAGCACCTTGCGCAGCCGCTTCGCCAAGCCCTTCATGCGCTTCTCGGACATCATGACGATCATCGTGTACTCCTCTTACTGGGTGACGTTGGGAATGTGCGTATCGGCGGCCGCGACGTAGGACTGGCGCCAGCGTTCGATGTCGTGGCCGAGCTCCATGAGGGTCGGGAACCGTTTGTCGCGGAGGAAAGTGCTGAGGTCGCGGAGGAGCCGCTCGGCGGCAGCCGTCGTGCGGGGCGTCGGGCTGGCAGTGACCGAGATGCCGTGCCGCCGGGCCCAAGCCTGCAGCGCGGGGTGGAAGTCGCCCATCAAGGAGCGGTATGCGAGGCTATGGTCCATCCAGATCTGTTCTGGGCGGCCCGAACGCCGAACCAGCCGTTCCAGCGCGGCGATGATGTCTTCGATGACGACGAGGCTAACGGCGGCGCTCAGCGGACGGCGCGTGCCGACGTCGGCAACCAACATGACGTAGGGCCGGCTAGGGAAATCCAGGACCATGAAATCGACCGCCCAGGTCTCGCTCGGGCGCGTCTCCCGCAAGGCCGGCGTCCTGGACATGAACGGCATCTTCAAGATCTTCACTCGAATTCCTTTCTTCATTTCTCAGGGGAGGGGGCGCGGTCCGAAGGCCGGCGCGTTGTCGGACCGTCATGGGTCGCGAGCGCGATCCCGAAGCGCTCGAGCGCATTCCAGACCGAGGTCTTGCTTGTCTTCACGCCGCGGTCGGTGATCGCTTCGTAGATCTCCGCGAGCTTGATCGTCGGCTGCCTGGCGACGAGATCGCGCAGGAAGGCTTCGTGCTCGTCGAGCTTGGAGCGATAGCCGAACTTGCGCTCGGCGGTGGCGCCGGTCTCGCGCCAGACCTCGAACCAGCGCTTGGCCTTGCGGTAGGGAAGGCTCATGGCCTCCGCGGCCGCCTTGGGGCCGGCGCCGCCGGCGACGGCCTTGATGAACCTGGTCCGGACGGTGTCGTCGGCCGCCGCGAGCGAGGCCTTCATCTGCGCGGTGTCGGCGACGGCTGCCTCCAGCAACGGCTGGACGGCGAGGCGCAGGTAACCGAAGTCGCGGTTTTCCTGCAGCGCGATCTCGGGATGGACGCCGTTCGACCGCAGCCACGTCGGCACGCTGCGCGGATGCTTCCCGCTCCGGTGGGCGATTTCGGCGACGAAGATGTGGACGCCGGCGAGGGCGTGGACGTCCATGGTCGAGTAGGGCGTGAAGCCGGAGCCGCGCTGCGGCAGCAACTCGGGCCTTGCGTGAGCCAGGCGGGAGACGAAGGCCACGTTGACGTGCAGGATCTCGGCCGCTGTCGACTGTGCGATCCACTCGGACGGTTGGTAGTCCAGGGGAGCGCGCATCACGTGCTCGGACACTCCCGCGACAAACGCATCGACGTCTTCGACGGCGAGGCTGAAGCGGAGATTGCGGCTCTTAGTGCCCTTGTCGAGGATCTCGACGTCGCCGGCGACGATGGCCGAGATGATGGCCGCCCAGGGCGTCTCGCCGGGCCCCATCGAACGGGCGGCGTACGCGATCGAGTGGCATTTGTCGCGGGCGGGGCGAGCCTTCGACCAGATATTGTCCATGAGTTCGTCGACGGACGACTTGGTGTAGCCGCGATAGCCGGGCACCAGGCCGCGGACCGGCCCTTCCAGCCGGCGGATCAGGCCGCGATCGACAAGGCTCGGCAGCACGGTGGGCGGAAGCCCGAGCCGGCCGGCGGTGGCGAGCTCGCTCAAGGCGTCCTTCAACTGGGCCAACAGGGGGATCACGTCCGAGACCTTCATGCGCACCGGCGACCGCACATGGGCGCGGACGACGGGGATGAGGCCGCTCTTGGACAGGCGCCGCACGACGAAGGGGCGGATGCCGAGCGTCTCGGACAGGGTCTCGATCGTCATCATCGACCGGTCGGCGTCCGCACCCTTGCGCACCAGGTAGTCGTTGCGGCTCGTCGTCTGCATGGAGGCCCTGATCATGCCGCCGAGCAGGTCGCGAATCTTCGGTTCGATGTGCTTGTCGTAGGTGATGTAGGCGAGGGCGCCCAGCTCCTTGCGCCGCCCGAAATACTGGGGACGGGCGTCCATGTCGGCGCGATAGCGCTCGGAAAGAGCGGCGAAGCCGGCCTCGCTGCCGATGATGCCGCGGCCGGCGGCCGCGATCATATCGGGCGTCAGCGCCTCGAAGTGTTCGGCGGTCTTGCCGCGCCCTTGGGCGTTCTTCGCGCTGCGGGCCGGGTCCAGCGTCAGGCCGGACGCGAGCGCGATCGCGGTCTCGAACAGATCGCCGTTCGAAAACTCGCGCCATGCTTCCGGCAGCAGCCGGCGGGCGGCCTGCTTCTTGACGGGATCCGGATCGACGAGCCCCACTACGAACCCATAGGCCTCTTCGTCCTCCACCGACGCGACCGGCTGCGGAAAATCGCGCAGGTCGGCGTCGCACTTGTCGCAGAGGGTCGGCACGTCGGCGCGCAACCAGCCGAGCTTGCGCGTGCACGCCGGGCAGACGCCGAGCAGCTTTTCGTTGGTCTGGAAATCGTATCCGAACGGGCGGAGCTCCCAGGGCGCACGGTGGTATTGCGCGATCTCGAGGGCTCTCGGCGACACCCGACGGTACTTGGTTTCGCGGAAATGAAGCCGGATCTGGGTGCCGAAAAAGTCGATGCTCTCGGAGCCGGAATGCCCGAACTCGCCCAGCCGGTATGTGCGCGAGACGATGTCTTCGGGCGTGCACCCGATCAGGGCGGCGATGCGTGCGATCTCATCCGGATCCGTCAGCGTCGTCGCGATCGACACCGCATTCGGCTTGGTGGCATCGGCGAGCTTGAGCATCGTGGCGTGGTTCCTGACGGCCGTGACCGACAGCGCGCGGCCGAGGTAGCCGCGCAGGCTCTCGTCGACGTGCGGCGCGCCGACGGTCGCGACGAATCTCCGGAGCGGCGTGCTGATCGTCATGCCGCCTCCTTGCCGCCGCGCTTGTTCTTGGCTTCGGCCTCCGCCTTGAGGCGCCCCAGCGTCGATTTGTTCGGCCCCTCCGCGAAAGGATCGAAGCCGGGCTTCGTCTGGTTGCGATTGAAAGCCCGGAAAGCGGACTCGATGTCGCTCCATTCCAGGGAGCCGCGGCCGTCCCGGAACGCGCGCTCGAGCGCCATGCGCAGCACGCGGCAGGCGACGCCCAACACGCCTTCGCACATGTCGTAGACCTTGGCGCGGTCCTCGAGCGTGTCGACCCAGCCGAGGGCGTGGTCGACGACGCCGGCGGCGACCATCTCGTCCTCGAGCCGCTTGAGGAATTTGAAGAAGTAAACGCGATCCTTGGCGGACTTGATGTCGAACGCTTCCAGGGTGACCCTTTCCTCCGGGACGCAGCGGTTCTTCAGTTCCTTCGAGATGTGGAAGAGATTGAGCACCTCGTCGGTCCCCAACATGACGATGCTGAAGACGCCTTCGTTGAGCATGCTTTTGATCAGCATGGCCATGCTCTTGCCGACCTTGCCGCCGTCGTGGCGGAGCATTTCGTGTGCCTCGTCGATGATGAGCAGGACCGTGCGCTTCCTTCTGGCGATGTGATAGATTGCACGCGAGACGAGTTGGGCATCGATCGGGCCCGACTTGGGGATGACGTCCTTGGCCGCGTCCCCGTACTGTTCGAGGACGACGCCGAGGAAGGCGCGCGTGTTCTTCACTTCCCGCATCGTCACGAAAAGGACGGGGATGTCGTCGGCCGGGAACGCTTCGTCAGCGTTGATCTCCTGCAGCACCTTGCGGATCGAGGTGCTCTTCATCGCGCCACTGGGCCCGATGATCGGCAGCAGCCACATTTCCTCGAACTTGATTGGGCGACCTCGCGCGGCGATGCGCTCGGCTTCGTTGTCGTCGACGACGCTCTTGGTGTCGTCGAGCATCCAGCGGATCTTCTTGCGGATATCGCCGAGGCGCGGATGTTCGAGGACGATCTTACGGAAGCGGCGCATGCGCTCGATGCCGTCATTGATGGTCTTGTTCGTCATTTCGGTTGCTCCTTGTTACTTGCGCTTGATGCGGGAAACCCGCGTGGGAGCCTTGGTCTTGGCTTCGGCCGTCTTCAGCCTCTTCGTGCGCGTGGTCTTGGCGATCGCGGCCTTGCTCTGCTTGCGCTCGCGCGGACTGGGCTCAGCGGCATCGCCCTGGTCGAGCTCGACTTTCACGATGTCGTCGTCGGCGTCGCGCCGCACCTGGCGGCTGCCGCGCATCGGCATCCCGCCGGCGAGCTTCTCCCAGTGCTCCCGGAGCAGCTCACGGGCTTTCGCCCGATCGGCTTCCGTGATGAACGCGAGGTCCTTGTTCCTCGCGAAATCGCGCAGGCGCGCATGCTCTGCGAATGACATCGCCGGGATGTCCACCGCCGGCACCGTGATCCAGCGCGGAGCCGGTCGGGCTGTGTCGTCCCACACGAAGATGCTGGAGGCGTCGGACGGATCCTTGATCCTCGCCTCGACGCGCATGCGCGCCTTCGTGCCTGCCAACATGTTGGCGAGCGCGGAGTTGTAGTAGCGGATCCCCTTGAAGAGGATGCCCGCCGGCGTGAGCGTAGCGAGGTGCGAGCCCGCCGGGACGATCGCGGGAACGGGTTCGTCGAGGGCGGGGATCGTCTCGCCGGCGACCGGCTCTTGCGCCGTCTCGCGGGCTTCGTTGCGGATGAAGCCGCGCAGTCCATTGATGATGTTGCGGATGAAATTGCGCATTTCTCTTGGTCCTTCTGCTGCTACCTGCCTTCGTCGGCTGCGGTTTCGTCTTCGGGTTGCTCGGTGGCCGCCGTGGCGGGGGCCTCGTCGGGCTCGCCCCAGCCGACGTCGTCGCCGTCGTCGTCGACGGCGGGAGTGCCGCGCGCCTGCGGGTCGCCGGTCGGATCGCCGCGACGTTCCTTCACGTAGGCGTCGTGCTCGGCCTGCTCGGCTTCGGCCTTCTTGCGCTTCTTCGTGCGCTGGCCCTTGGCGACGGTCGCCTTGCTCGGCGTGCGCCCCTTCGGCGGCTGCTGATCGCGGTCGAGCAGTTCGGCGGCGAGCTGATCGGGCACGCCTTCGGGCTCGACGCGGTTGAGGCCGGCGGTCGACGCCTCGACCTCGACGTCCTTGATGTCGTCGAGCGTGATCTCGGGCATCTCGTTGGTCGTCGTGTCGTCGAACTGCCCAAGGTGCCAGGCGAGCCCGCGCCGCGCCTGGCGGCTGTTGCGCATCGGCATCTCGCCGGCGAGCTTTTCCCAGTGCCGCCGCAGCCGGTTGTAGGCGTCCCAGCGCTGCTCCTCGGTCGAGAATTCGAGGTCCTTCGCCTTCGCGAACTCGCGCAGGCGGTCGTGATGCCAGAAGCTCAGGCCCTTGAGGAATTCCGGATCGGCGTTCGGCATCGTCACCCAATACGGCTTGGGCTCGCCGCCGCGATTCCAGACCGAGATCGAAGAGGCGTCGGCCGGATTCCACTTGACGACCACGCGCGCGCGCGACTGCCCGAAGGTGCGCGGGTCCTGGCTGCGCTTCTTTTCAAAGCGGACGAGATCGTTCAGGAGCAGCGAGGTCACGTTCTCGTCGTGCCAGCGCATGTTCTTGAACTTGATGCCGGCGCCGGAGATGGTGGCGGTGTCGACCCGGCCGAGGATGTGGTCGAGGGCCTTCACGTCGCCGATGAAGCGGCGGCGCTGGATCGCGAGGCCCTCCTGCCAGACGCGGGCCGGCACGGCGCCGATGCCGTCGTGGCGGTCGTAGATGTAGACCTCGATGAATTCGTGGATGAGCTCGTCGAGATCGTCGAGCGTGACGAGCGCGTCCTTGCTCGGGTCGAGGCCGACCTGACGCATGATGTAGGGGTTGTATCTGACGGCGCCGGCCAGCTTGTGGATGACGCCTTCGTTGATCGTCCTGAAGGGGCGCTCGCCGATCGCCTTGTACTGGGGCGTGTTGGCCGGCGCCCAATGGATGTCGGTGCCCAGGTTGCTCATCGCGTGCTGGAACGACGGCGCCTGGTGCGCCCAGTCGCGGTCCAGGAGCAGCTCTGTGAGATTTCCCCAGCCGTCCCAGGGCCGCTTGATCCACGGATAGAGGCGCTGGACGTAACGCTTGTTCTTGTTGACCCGCTTCAGGGTCAGCAGCGCCGAATACAGCGACGGCGGCTCGAAGGTGATGCAGTAGCCGAGCGGCATCCTGGTCGCCACGTCGAAGCACATGGTGAGCTGGGGGCGGCCGAGCGGCATCAGCGTCGTGGAATCCAAGACGAAGACGTCGAGCGTCGTCGAATCCATGATGCCGAGCTCGAGCGGGCGCTTGGCGGAGATGTGCCGGCGGAAGCCGTGGATCTTGCGCCAGGCCTCGCGCGGCGTCGTCTTGCGCGCCAGGTTGTCGTAGGTCATCGCCTTGTCGATGCGGCGGCGCAGGACTTCCGCCTTCGGCAGCTTGAACCGCTTCTCCTCGGGCAGCCCGCGATTGAGCTCCTTGATCTCGTCTACAAGGAAACCGTAGGCCGACTTGTGGGTCTGCGCGCGGGATGAGTAGTAGTGGTCGACGGCCTTCTTGAGCGCGACCTCGACTTCGTCGGCGCAGCGGCGCTTCGACGACTGGCCCGTCATCTTCCTGAAGGCCTCGAGGGGGCGCTCGCCGGGCCGGCCGCAACCCTTGGCATAGTGGCGCAGTCGCGCGACCTGAACGCGGAAAGGCTTGTCCTTGCCCGGGGGGATGTCGTTGGTTTCGAAGCCGAGCTGGAAGCAGATGGGCCGCCAGCGGCTGATCAGATTCTGAAGCCCGATGTCGCCGAGCGGGCCGCCGCCTTCCTCGTCCCACTTCTTGGTATAGAACTGGAAGGCGAGCGCCCGCCGGCCTTCGGCCGTGCTCTTCGCCTCCTTCTTCTCCTCGGTGTCGTCGGGATCGGTCCAGCCCTCGCCGGGCCCGAATTCGCGGAGCTCGATCGGATTGCCCTCGGCGTCCTGCTGGACGAGCCGGATCTCGCTGCGACCGTGCATCTCGACGAACTTGTGCTCGAGCAGCGGGAATTCCTTAGCCCCCTGCGGCTTGAACATCATGACGTTGTGGTTTTCCCAGCGGTCGAACTGGATCAGCCCCTTGGTCGGGTGCTGAAACAGGTCGCCCTTCTTGACGTCGATCGTGGACATTCGCGTCTCCGCTGCCGTGGTCCAGCGATCACTCGGGACGCGCGCCGCTGTCCGGCCCGCCGTCCGGATGGGCCGGGTACGACGGGATCTCGGTCGGGCATCCCCGGGCGTTCCACTCCGTCTCATGGATGGCCTGCCGCAGCGCGAGCAGCGTGCTCTCGATGCTCAGCGGCTCGAAACCAACGTGGTGACCGAGCGGCATTCGCGTCGCGAGGTCGAAGAACACGGTGAGATGCGGGCGGAGTGTCGGCGCCTTGGAGCCCAGGGCGGAGTCGTCGAGGGTCGTGCTGTCGATGCTCGCGGAGGGCTGCGGGCGGGACTTGCGCTGCGACATGTCGGGACTCCTCATTTGCCGGTTTGAACGGCGGCCTCTTCCGTCAGCACGACGGAGGTCCGCTGGGTGATGCGAAGATCGATGTCGACGCGCACGTGGCGGCGCACGATCAGCGCGCGCAGGCGCGCGGCGCCGTTCGGGCTCCATGGATCATCGATGCGGCTGAGGGCGGCGACCGCGTCGCCCCAGGTCATGGTGCCGCCGCAGCGCCGGGCGGCCTCGCCGAGGCGGAGGTAATCTTCGGCCGCGACCGCGGTGAAGCGGTCCATCCGGATGTGCTGCGCGTTCGCGAGCGCGTGGCCTTCGGCGAATTCCTTCTCGGCGACGACGACGCGGAATTTCCAGCCGCGGAGCCGGCAGACGGAACGGGCGAGCCACAGCTTGAAGCCGTAGAGAGGGTCGCGCTTGAGATCCTTCTCGGTCTTCTTGATCTCGACGATCTCGATCTCGCCGCCCGCGAGGGAGAGCTCGAAGTCCGGCAGGTACTGCAGGATGCTACCGTCGCTCATCAGGAACTCGAGCCGGAACGGCTGGGCCAGATAGTTGCGGACCTCCCAACGGACCTCGCAGATCCACATGAACTGGCGCTCGGCGATGGACTCCCATCCGAATGTCCGGCCGGCCTTCAGCGAGTTGAAGTTGCCGGTCGGCTTGCCGACGACGGCGGCAACGATGGTCCGCAGGGGCCCGCCACCCTTGGCGCGCACGATCCGGACGGACTCGAGCTTGGGGCGGTGCTTCGACATGGCGGCTCGCGGACTAGCCGGCCCGGGCAATGCTCCGCCGTTCGCCGGGAACGGGGTTCCCGGCGTCTAGGCGGTGAATTGCGGGGATCTGCGAAAAACCGGACAGCGCGAGGCTTGCCATCCCCGCCCCGAGCTGCTCAGGTGCGGGTCTCTGTGATGGTGGTGTCCGGTTTTTCGCAGAACTGGCTACCCCCTGAACGAAGGGCGGTCCCGTACCAGCGGGGCCGCTTTTTCGTTTTGGGCCTTGAGGGGTCGTCCTTCTCCTTCGGTTGGGCCCTGGGTTGCGGTTACGGGCGCGACCATGACGATCGCGCTTTTCGGAGTCGAGTCGGTTTTGGGCCGCTTACGGGCTGCGAACCGCCCGTTTCGGCCTCCTCCAGACCCGGTTCAGGGCGGATCGGGACCCTTCCTATGGCGCCGCGGCATCGACCGAAGCCGGGATCCGGCGCGCAGGATTTCAAGGATTCGACCGCCTGGAGTCGTCGTCGCGGAATTTTCGCTCCGCGGCCTCGAATCGAAAATCGCGGAATTCGAGTCCTTGAAATCCTGTCCACGAGCCTGGTCGGTCCGCGCCGCCGCCGGGCGAGCCTCTGCGGGGGTCTTCATTGCCGGATTTCGGACCCCCTCGGAGCGTGCCGATGACCCTCCCGAGGAGGCCTGCGATTGTTGTGGATAACCGCGGAGAAACGTCCTTGACGGACCGGATTCGACCTCCACTTCGGCCGGAATCGTTGCCCACGCGCTCGGACCGCGTGTCGGGATTGCCTTGTCGGTCCTTGGACGGGGGTCGAACAGCGTGAACATTTCGCTCTCCTCGGACGTCCTAGAGCTCGACCCAGTCCGCCGTCATGGCCGCTTCGCATGCCCGCTGCAGCAGAACCCAGACCCTCTGCCGGCGGGCATGGGCGAGGACCTCGAATTCGGCCAGGCCGGCCGGCTCCCCGGTCAGAGGGCTGGCCGTTTGCATGGCGATCACGTGATAATCACTGATATCGGACAGGCCGCTGACGTTTCCGATGTGCATGGTCCCGACCGGCCGACGCAGCGCGCCGCTGCCTCCCGGCCACAGCTCGATGGTCACGACGAGCACGACGACGCCTCCCTGTCGAATTCGGCGTGAACCCGCAGCGCGGCGGCGGCCGCCGCGAGCCGCTGCACGATCCGGGCCGGGCCGGAGCCGGGCCGGAACGCCGCGACGAGGTCGGGAAGGTCGAGATCGGCGGCGATGGCGTCGTCGATCTCGATGGCCGGCGCCCGCTTGGCGAAGCGGCCGATCGCCGCTCTCAGCACTGCCGCGTTCGGGGACGCGAGCCGGATCGTCATGTCGGCGGCTCCGATCAACGCGCGCGGGAGGAGGCCGAGGTCGGCGGCGATGCCCACAACCGACTGGCCGGCCGACAGGGCGAGCGAGACCGACGCCGAACTGGTCGAGAAGCCTCTCTCGCCGGCAGTCGGGCCGTGCCGGGTCTGCTGCTGCCAGCGCTCGCCGAACGCGGATCGGAAGTAGACCGCGACCGGCAGAACCCACGCCACGCTTGGCACGTGGACGATTGCGCATAGCGCCTGGTTATGGCGAAGCCGGCGGCGCTGGTCCGGCGTCGTGGCGGCGTCGAAGACCGCTTCGACGACTGCGGTCACTGCTTCCGGGCGGTCGCCAGGCGGAGCCGCTTCCTCCTCGGGGTCGAGCTCGAATTTTCCCTCGATATCGAGCTCGTCGTCCTCGAACCGGCCGAGCTCTCGGTCCCAGATGCGGTCGATCAGGACCGTGCGCTGCGGCTTCGCGTGATGGCTGTCACGTCCTTTCGGAGTCATGCGGATGACGGTGCCGGAGGAGCGGCCGCGTGTGGGCTTTTTCATGTGCGGGATCTCACTTGGGTGGATGGACCGAGCGGTCCGGACGTCAGGTCGATTTCGAGGAGGTCGGCGCAGGCGAGCGCCATCACGGCCGGCGACGGGTCCAGGCTGCTGCGGAGGGTCTCGAGCAGAGTGCCGAGCGGCATCGGCCCTTCGTCCGCGAGGACCTTGAGGATGCTCAGCCGCAACGGAACGGCGACCGGCCGGTCCTTGTAGGACCAGGCCAAGCGCGCGTTGGATCTGCGGGGCTCGGCGCGCAGGTCCCCCGCGGTGACGACGAGTTGCTGAAGGCCGAGCTCGCGCAACGCGATCTGGACGAGGCCTTCGGCATCGAGATCGCGGACGCGCCGCGCGGGGACGACGTCGAGATGGAGGCGTGCGTCGTCCCGGGTCAGGATGATCGCATCGAGGTCGACTTCTACTTGCGGGGACCCAACATGCGCCGTCGCAACGTGGGAGATCGCGCGGACCGCCGGATCGAGCGACGCGTGAACGAGCGCTTCTCGGAGCGCAGGGTGGCGCGCGGGGACCGGGGCCGCGCTCTTTGCGGACGAGAAGAGGTGGGGATGGCCGCTGCGGGGACGGGGACGGAACATGATGAAGCATCCGAGGTCATGGAAGGAACGGGCAGGCTCTCGGTGTGCGTCTGGCTGTCGGTATCCATGGCCGTCCCTTTCAGATCTCGATGATCAGCTTCTCATTGAAGTTCGGATTGTCCCAGGCTCGATCGCGGGGCGGCCACGGGCCATACCCTTTTGCGTTGCTCACGGCGCGGGTCTGACCGATCACGGCGTCGAAGGACTCATGGGTATGCGCGAAGACCCATAGGTCTGCGGGCCGCAACGCGCCTCGGCCGTCGTCCGGCGCCGGCTCCATTAGTCTCGTCAGATCGCTGCGGTAGGCCGGATCCAGGGCGTGGTCGCTCCCCGGCCGCGGCGCTTCAGAAATCTGTCGCACCGGCGCATGATGCGTGGCGACAACCAGGCGGTCCGCGCCGCGCTGCTTGCGCATCTCTTCCTGCAAAAACGCTACCGACTTGAAGTGTCGCGCGACCGCGTGGTGCGGTAGGAAGCGTTGCCGGTAGTGGTTGATCCGGATTTTCCGGAAGTCGTTCATTCTGTCGGCGGCGAGGGCCATCGCGCCGTGGGCGTCGCCGTGCAGGGCGAAGTCGGTCCAAAGGGTCGCGCCTGCGAAAATGACGTTGCCGATGCGGACGCTCTCGTTTTCGAGCACGTGCACGTTGGTGCCGGCGGCGGCTTCCTTGGCCTTCTCGAGTGTGCGGTCGATGTCCTCGCCATAGGCTTCGTGGTTGCCCATGACGTAGATCACGTGCCGGTCCGGCACGCGCTCCATCAGCCACTTCACACCGCGCTCGGCCTTCGGGACGAGATCGCCGGCGATGATCAGCACGTCGAAATCCGGACGCTGCTCCGCCGTCGGAAGGTCCCAGCCGCGGGTCAATTCGAGATGGATATCGGACATGATCCACAAGCGCATGTCAGCGATCCTGCTTTCGCGAGGGCGGCGGCACCTCGGTCAGGTGTCGGTCTCGCGGCCGTACGTCGCGAAGTAAATGTCGGCATGACCGCGCCACCTACTGAACCGGCGCACGTTCTCGAACCTGGCCCCGTAACGGGGCGGGAGGATTTCGCCGACAGCGTCATCGGTGCAGCGGGTTTCGAGCCAGCCCCCGTTGTTGAACAGGCGACCTTCGCGGCCGCAGACCTCGCACGTACAGATGGACCGGGCGACGGCTAGATTTACGGCATGGCCGACCTTGTCCTCGGTGTCCTCGGAAGCTTCGGCGTCCCAGACGGCGCGCAGGATGCCCATTTTCTGCTTGATTTGGACGAACTCGAACGTCTCGCCCTCGCGCAGCGCGACTTCGATCCGAGCGCAGAGGCGATCGAGCAGGTGGCGCCAGCCGCGTCCGCAGAGCGGGTACCCGGCTGAGCGGAAAGGCTCGTCGGCATTGATCTTGAAGAGGCGTCGATGACGCCGCATGAGGTCGAGACCCCAGTCCTCCGTTGCCATCTCAATGTTCCTCCCGGTCCGGGGTGAACGGACCGACGTCGACGAAGACGTCCGTCTCGCGGTTGTAGTGCCGGCGCAGCGCCTGGCGGCGCCTCCGAGAACACACCATGACCTGGATGTCGTCGCCGGGCTGCGCCGCCGCGATTGGCCGCAGGCCCTCGGCACGCGCCTCGCAGCGGGTCGTCAGCCAGGCCGGGCAGAGAGTGGACCAGCCTTCGGCGCTGGCCCGGTCACCGACCGGTTGGAAGAGGTCTGAGTAGGTCCCAATCACACGATACTCCAAGCGTGGATGACGCCCGACATTCAGGCCCCCACCACGACGGTGCTCGGACCCAGTGGAACATCGTGCAGATGTAGCTGCACCAGATTCTCGCAGGCGAGCGCACAGACGGCTGCAACAACATCGCAGTCAAGTCGAAGCCGGTCCTCCAGCTCCACAATGGGTTGGGGGCCTGCGTGGAGGGCTACGGAAAGCTTTAGTCTGTCGGCGAGCGATACGCGCCGGCTTGCGTGCGTCCAAACGTTTCGCGCGTTCGAATACTTCGGCTCACTAAAAATGTCTCGCGCATCTCGCTCGAGCAACTGCAAGCAATAGCGACTCAGAACGAATTTGTGACGGGCGTCGTCCTCTTCGCTGTATTCGGGGCGTGCCTCTTGGGCACGGAGGAGAAACGCACCGATTTCCGTTCGAAGCACAACACCCGCGAGCGAGACCCGTGGACATTCCAGCAGGGGACCGTTTCGATATTGGATTTCTTGGACGGAAGCATCCAAGCAAGCTTGTTCAAGCGCGTGAAGAAGAAGAACATCGTGCGCCGGTATGGAAACCAGGCCTCGGCACTTTGGAGATCTCAAGAGCCACGGCCGAGGATCGCGATGGGAAGACGTTGAGACTCGAATAAGCATGATCGAAACCTGAAGAACCCAAACTCTGGCTGACCAAAGTTAGCCCGCGCCTCGTCGCTCAATTTCGGCAGCGCCCAGTCGTCTCGCCGTTCTCTGAAAATGATGCCCGGAGCGCAACCACTCTCGATGTCCGCTATAACGGACATTCTGATTTTCGCAAAGCTTCCCTTAGGTCCTATCGGAAGGTTGTCCAGCTCGACGGAAGTATCTTTCGAGGTAGGTTCAGCGATCGAGAACCAGCAATTCGGACGGTTCCACCCTGAGCGCCGCCGCGATGCGAACGATGGTGTCCAGAGTGGGATTGGCCTGTCCTCGCTCGACGTCAATCACCGAGGCGCGGCGGATACCAGCTTCGTCGGCCAAGTCGGCCTGGGTCAGCTTGAGCGAGCGCCGAAGGTGCCTGACCTTCTGCCCCAGGGCTGCTCTGACCCGCTTTTGGGATTTCGCCAACGACTCAGATCCCGCCACGGGCTCCCCGCAAAATCCTTCTTTCGTGCAGCAAACACGTCAAGACGACGATCATCCCATGCCATGGCGCTGTCGCGCACGCCATAGCGAACTCATCATTTTCAAGGACTCGAACGCTGCCCTTTCCCAAGGGCTTAGCCCTTCCCGTCAATTCGCGCGAACAATTATAAATTGGTTTTTCCGAAATTCAACGCCGCGATCTTTGTCCGGATGGGCTTCGATTTCAGCCAAGCCGCTTTTAGTTCCGCGCGATGCTCCAGCGCTGTCTTACCGCTCAGCAGCACAGAGGAGGTGGATTCACCGCCCCTATCGAAAGTGCAGAGCGGCACCTCTTGCGTGCTCTCGATACGGAAAGCATTCTAAAGATCGAGAGCGCCCTGGAGGCAGCACGTGACTGTGACAGCTTCGATACTGTATAACCTTGTCGAATGCCCTCAGCGCGTTGCTTTGGACGCGTTCGGTGATGTCGAGAAGCGAGACCAAATCAGTCCTTTTGTCCGGTTGCTCTGGGAAAGGGGCAGTTTGTTCGAGCAGGAAACGATATCCAACTTGCAGATCCCCTTTCTCGATCTTTCGGCCGCCAACGAGGTCGACCGTGAGCGGCTCACGCTTGATGCTATGAGCAAGGGCGAGCCGTTGATCTACGGAGGATGCATAAGAGCCGCTGATCTGTTTGGAAAGCCGGACCTGTTGCGCAAAGAAGTCGGCGGCTACGTCCCAGGCGACATCAAATCAGGGCGCGGCAAGGAGGGTGGAGATGACGATCATGACGGCAGGCCGAAGCGCCACTACGCCGTCCAGCTCGGTCTGTACGTAGACATCCTCGAGCATTTGAATCTTTCGGCGGGACGTCGGGCGTTCGTCTTGGATATTCGTGGAGACGAAGTCACCTACGACTTCAGCGACCTTTCCAGTCAAGACCTTTGGGGTGACTACGAAGATGCGCTCGCCGAAGCGCGATCGATACTGGCGCGGCAAATCGTCCCGCTTCCCGGCTATGCAACTTCCTGCAAACTTTGTCATTGGTATAGCTTTTGTATCCAACAGCTCGTCTCGACGGACGACCTGACGTTGATCCCATTTCTTCGACGGTCAGATCGCGACACGATGAATGATCAGATACCCACGATCGCCTCGCTTGCGGCGATCAATCCGGAAGCGTTCATCAAGGGCAAGAAGACCTCATTCGCCGGCGTTGGTGCGGATCGCTTCCGCGCCTTGCAGGCACGCGCCGTCATGCTGAAGACACCGTCGCCGAAGCCCTATTTGCGCGCGCCGATAAGACTGGACTCCTTCTCAGTCGAGCTGTTCTTCGATATCGAGGTCGACCCTCTCCGTGGAGTTTGCTACCTGCATGGATTTGTCGAGCGGAAGAATGGGGACAACGACACTGAGCGCTTCATTTCATTCTTTGCTGACGAGCCGACGCCGATAGCAGAGCGCGAGACTTTTGCCGCAGCTCTCGACTATTTTGCCTCTCGGGAAGGCGCTGCGATATATTATTACAGCAAGTACGAACGGACAATCTACCGGAAGCTTCAGCAGAAGTATCCGGACATCTGCACACCTGAGGACATAGAACAGTTGTTCGACCCACGAAGGGCGATTGATCTGTACGGAGATGTCGTTCTGAAAGCGACAGAATGGCCCACCAGAGATCATTCGATCAAAACCTTAGCCAAATTTCTGGGCTTTGAGTGGAGGGACACGCATCCCTCGGGAGCCGCTTCCGTTGAATGGTTCGACCGCTGGTGTCGGGAACGAAGTCCGATTATCCGGCAACGTATACTCGACTACAATGAAGATGATTGTCGCGCCACCCGAGTGCTGTTGGACGGAATCAGAGGACTTGCTGATTGACGCCGGTAGTTGCTCGGTCCTGGACTAGACAGCCGCCGGAATCCATCCCTTCGGCGTGCGTTTGCCTAAGGCCAAGCGGCCGACGAACAAACCTTCGTCGATCGAGTATAGCAAACCGGCGTGTTGAACTCGCAAACCTAACATTGTGCGAACCTCAGAACATAGGGCCAGATGCCGCCTATCCGGCGAACTGAGGGCGGATACAACACGGCAACGACCTCCGCGCAAGGCGTCGGATGCCTTTAGGGCGATCTCGGTCCAGCGATCCGATGCGTCCGTCGTGTGGCGGATGCCATGCAGCAAATCACTCAGCGGCTGAAAATAGGGACTGGCGCCGGCGGCGGCGAAGTCGACGTGGAAGGAAATTCCGGTAATGCTACAGACCCTAAGATCGTCCGGGTGCGATCTGCGCCCGCTCCAGATACAAGGTCGTGCTTCGCTTGGAGCACAGTATTTGCCCCCAGCCGAACGGATCGCTAGGCGATGCTGGACGCGAGCGCCAGAAGCGCTGCTGACAACAAGCAACCTTCTCAGCACGCGAGAATCCGTGACCGTGCAGCGTTCAAGCTCGGACGGCAAGACGGCCTTCCCCGTGACGCTGCAGTGCTTGAGTACGCCGGGCCGAACGAACCTCCCGGTGATTTCGCACCGTTCAGCCTCTTGTTGTGTTATCGGTTGCCGTGTCTCATGACAAAGGAGAAACTCGTCTTTGTGGCCCGTTTGATCAGATACGACTGATTTCGACGTCTGGTCGCGACGATAGGGTCTCCCCGAGATGTCACTGATGGCCAATTCGCTCTTCAGTATCTCGATGCCGGTGAAATCGCACCGACCAAAGTGCTCTGGTTCCGCCCGTTTACCCGTCAGACTACAGGTTTTGAGAAGCACACTAGCGACAGCATTTCTTGTGACCGCGGAGAGTTCCGCTTCGTCCGTCAGGACTAGTTTGCCGCTTTGGCTGCAGCGCAGCGCGTGGTCCGGGAGGGCCATTCGGCCGCTGACTTCAGAGGTGACAAGTAGGTGCCGCAAGACATCCAGGCCTGTCATGGCGCAGTGGCCTAGGCATTCCTTCGGCGCGAACGTGCCGCTGCTATCGCATCTGCCCAATTCCGGAGCGGAAAGGCAATCGCCCGTCCGCGGGATCACCGTCAAACGGCTCTCATAGTGCCGGCCTTTGTCGAACTTATAGTGCACCTCCGTGGTCACCTCGCGATGAATGCCGCCCTCGAGCGCGACGACAGTTAGCTGGAGCCGCGGCGTGAAGTCGTCTTCCATCTTCTTGCGCTTCCGGGCGTCATCGCCAGCGGCAGCCATTTCCTGAACGCGCCGTTCGACATAGAAACGACAGAACTCAGCGATGCCCTGATCGCGACCCGCTGCATCGGCCAGGCGATCGGTATCAACTCCGAGATGCTGAGCGTTCTCGATGGTATCAGCTAATTTATAGAGACCCGACCGGACGGCGTGTGCTCGGTGTTCGCCGGCCAAACACTCCACTTCGACGAGGCGTTCGTAGCTGTCGTGAGCCACAGTCGCGCGTACTCGGACAAGCGCTTTACCTTGAAAGCAGCGGCGCACCCCTTCCACCTTGGTCGTGATAAGCGATGCGCCGAAGCTGTCGACCCAGCGACGCGAGATTTCATTTGCCTGGCCGGCCGGGTCTTCGTCCGAATCCTCCACCTGATGAACCCCGGTGGCGATCATTCGGCTCACTAATCTCGAAAACGCGGCTGAACCGGGTGCGTACAAAGTAGCGCGGCCCTTGCGGTCGGCTTCTTCGAAACAAATCAATTCGCGTCCAGTGTCCTCTTCCAGTAGATAAAGGCCCCCCTCTTTAGGCGTCACCGTCGCTCCAAGACTCTTGAGACCGGCAAGCGCGAACTCCCGTGACTCCATCGATCTCACGATCGGAGGAAGCTTGGGGGCCCGCGGTCCGACATATTCCGCACCATCCATGCTGCCGAGCATGTCGTTGATGTTAGCCTCTTCCGCTTCCAGCTTTTCCTTAGCGTCGAGAATGCTTTGTTCTGCCTGCTTCGTGGCTTTTTCGAAGTCCTTACCAGCGAGCGCCGCCAGCACTAGCCGAAGGATCCTGTCCTCGAAATCGTCCCCATCCTCATCATCTACGCCAGACGCCTCGAGAAGCGACTCGATGTCGCCTATGGCATGCGAGGCCATCTGCAGCTTTTCCATTAAACGACCGACGATATACTCTTCGAACGTTCCCTTCAGCGTGATGTTGAGGATGCTGACGCTCGCATGTTCGGACGCGAGCCGCTGGATTCGGCCGATGCGCTGCTCGACTATCATCGGATTCCAGGGCAAGTCGAAATTCACAAGCACGTTGGCGACCTGCAAGTTCACGCCCTCTGAACCCGCTTCGGTCGACACGATCACATGGCAGGCGGGGGGATTTTCCCAGAAGCGGGCGATGGTGTCTTGATTACGCTGCCCTGAGGTGCCGTTGATAATTCCGACCCTGAGGCCCCGCGTCTCCAGGAAAGCCTGAACCGTCGTCTGCGTCTCGAGCCGGCCAGTGAACACCACCATGCGCCACCGCTCAGGGTTTTGACGCATCAATTGATCGATCAGCGATCCGAGGCCGTTCAGCTTAGCGCAGGTGCTCATGCCATCGACGATGCTGCATACGGCGGCGGCCAACTCCCGTGGCACGGTTCCATTCCGAGCCATGTTGGTGAGTTGGGCCATCAGTGCATGAGGACTGCTGGTGAGTGCCTGCAGAATTCCAATTTGAGCGAGCCGATTCAGCTTTTGAATCGGTTTGCTGATGACTCGGATAAGCTCGAGCTCGGCGACGGTCGGTTCGACCCGGTGAAGCTGGACGACTCTATCCGGGAAGTACAATTTGGCGTCGCCGCGCCGCACCCGAGACATGTAGCCATACACTATCGAGCGAAACTCCTCGCGAGCTTCACTCTTGAGCTGACGAGCGGTATCGCGCTTGTCGGCGATGAACTTGCGGGCGAACATGCCCTCGCTTCCGAATGGGTTCTGGTGGCCTCGCGCGACCGTAAGGAGGTCGACGAGAGAATAGAGGTCCCACAACCGGTTTTGAATTGGCGTTGCCGTAAGCATCAGAACGTAGCGAAAGCGCCTTTTTTCAAGAGCCTCCTTGAACCGCAGCGCAACCTGTGGCGGTGGATCGACGCCATAGAGGTTTCGTAGTTTGTGGGCCTCGTCGAGCACCAACATTTGAAAACGATCTTCAGGGATCTTCTCGAGGTGCAGGCGTGCTGAAGCATATGTCGTTATCACCGCGCCAACATCGTCCGGTTCGGCGGTTATCAGCTCTCTGCCGGTTGCGATTTGAGCAGGGATATCGAATTTTGCCTGTAACTCCGCTTGCCATTGCGGTCCGAGGAGTTTTGGACAGACGATGAGGATCTTAGAGATCCTTGTGCGCGCGATAAGCTCGCTGGCGATCAATCCTGCGCTGATGGTCTTACCCAAGCCAACGTCGTCGGCGAGCAGTGTCACCGGTAGCCGGCGGCAGAACGTGATAAGATTAGAGACCTGATGGTGGTAGGGTTGTAGGCGGTCTCGCCATCGCTTTTCGGATTTCAGGTCTTTCCGCGTCTCGATGACGATTGGATCGGTCAAATCCCATTCAAGCGCCGCTCTGTACAGTTTGTATTCGTCTGGAAGGACGCTGCGACGCAAAATTTTCGTCTGAAATTCCGATGAGAACGCCGCCATTCCTCGCAAAACCTGAGCACTAGTTGTTCAAATTCCGGCAGCATGCCCGGTTTGGCGACCGTGGGCAACCTTTGCGAGTAGTTGGGGGCGGCGAGCGCGTCTCCAATGGAAAAGGACGACGCCGGCCTCGACCGGGAGTTCACTGAAAAGGTGCTCTCGTCGCGCGACATCGAGGCGCTCATGCGCCAGGGCTGGCGGTGACCAGTCCCGAGAGCGTAATGACGTCTCGGACAGGTCAACCGACTTTCGCCATCGCGGTTAGTTGCCCCTCACTCCCGATTTCGCAGTAGGTCGTCGCACTTCCCGCTATAAGAAACACCATCGGATACGGGTCATGCTTTCCATTTGCTTGCGCCACGATCGGCGGTCCACCCAAGATGGGGTCGGATGCCTCTCAGGATGGGTGTGCCATTCGCCTACGAAGCTGACAGCGCCGGCGCTCTCCAACCATTCCCCCTCGGCCGCAAGCTGATGTCCCCTGTCCCGTCGGACGAAGCCGAACCGGCTTCGACGATCCCCCGGCATCGGAACCGTGCAGCGCACGACTTGGATGTGGGGTCCCCGATAGCTTCCGAGGAGAATCCCGCCTGCCTCGCGATCGGCTTCGGAGCCGGTGGTGTACCGCGAGATCGCTTGTGCGACGCCCTCGGCCACCGTCACCAAGCGCCCCTTCGTGAGGAAGATCATGCGACGGAGCCGCCGCACGCCGGACAATGATCAAGCCTCTTTGGGTTAGTGTCTCCGATCTGAACGGCCTTTCGGTGATCCATCGTCACCGACCTCCACCTACGCCGAAGGTCACCGTTCGCCCAGTCCAGAGCCATGTCGCAGGCGAGACCGGCGGCCGTCGCCGCTCGCGAAGACGGAAAGGGAATAAAGTGGGCGTCGCCACAGGCAAGATTTCTGCCGCTCTCGATGTCAGCTTCGTCACGCACCAAACGAAACCTCTTGGGGCCGCTCAGGTCGGGTCTCAGGCACTTCAAGCAAGCCCAATCCGGGCCGTCCGACATGAAGCTGACCGCGGCCGCCCCGTTTCCCTCGATCCACACGTACAGCATGGGCGGGAAGTTCGGCCGGTTGGCCACGGCGCGGTCGTTCAATGCGATCGAGAGTGCTTCCTCGCCCGTGGCGTCGACAACGAGGTCATGCCGGTGAAGCGTCTCCAGCGTGTTCAGTATCGAATCCGGAACGCTCTTGATTTCCAGCTGCGGAAGCTGCTCCCGCAAAAACTCTGCGCAAGCGTCGGCCTTATTCCGGTTTAGGTAGGGCGCTCCCAGAAGATGTCGGCCCAAGTTCGCACCCTGAAGGATGTCTGCGTCGGCGAGCGTCAGGCGGCCGCCGTCGGAGCCCGTGCCGCTCTGCGCGAATTGCTGCGCCAGGAAGCCGCCGATCGTGCCGCATCCGATGAGCAGTATCCGCTTCCCCGCTAGATTTTTCATGCGGCCAAGATTCCTCGAGAAGATGTAGTTGCCATCCACCGGCACGCCGACGTAGCCGGAGATCTTCACAGCGCCCTCGATGCGCTTGAGAACCTTCGCCATTCTTGCGCGCCTGTTTTCGAGAAATTCCGACTTCCGGTAGGCTTTCGCGATTTCGGCGGACACGAAGAATCTGCCGTTCGGCGCTGACAGACATATCCATTGAACGTGCCCCGACTTCGAGCGGCCAAATGCCGCTTCCGTCGCACCCAAGGCCTCGGGCGCCATCGATTTCAACCACGTGTTCAAACCGGAGAGGTCCTTCGGGGGCCAGGGAAGCTTGGGGTCGAAAGACAACGAGGAAACGCGTATGACCGGGCAGAGGACACCTGCGTCGGGATCTCTGCCTGTGTTCTTCTGGTGAAGACGCGCGTATGGCGATTTTCCCTCGGAGACCAATATAGCTTCATTGTCTGGGTTGGCATCGAAGCGCAGAATCTGAATCTTGGCGTCGCCCTGGAAATCCAGTGGAAGATCCACCAAAACCTTGCCGTCGGACCAATAGTCTCCGAATTCGTCCGCCAGATCGCCGGCGAGGCGACCGCGCATAGCATCGCGAAGAACCTTGTCGGCCTGCTCCAAACATTGAATGATCGTCTCCCCGGGCTTGTACCGGTCGAGCACGATCGATTTTGCGTCGAGGTAGCAGAAGGTGCCGTTCGACCTGAGCACGTGCGGAATCTGGCCGTTCGATCCGGCCTCCGCGTCGAGCAGCCTGATGACGGGCGGTTTTACGAAGTCGACGTCATCGACGGAAACGACCACGGGCACCTTGAGGCCCGTTTCGTCGAGCAGCCCTTTGTAATGCAGACCACTCCGCGAGGCGTCCCGCCGAAACTTCCGTTGCGTGAACGCGTCATGGATGCGACGAATCGCGGTGGCTTCCCTTTTAGGCACTGACCGACTTGCCGACCGTAGGAGCCGCCGCGATCCGCGCAGGATGAGAGCGAACCTCGGCGTGCGCCGCCTTCGTGACATCGATGAGGCCAGGCTGGTCAGGAATCCTTTCCCCGAACAACTCGGTCAATTTGACGATGGCCTCATGCGGATCGAAGCACTTTTCGACGATTTCGGTCAGCGTCCGGTCGAGCCCCTTCGCCATCGCGATGGCCATTTTCCGACCTTCGTCGCTAAGTCGAGAATCAATTCGTTCATCGTCGTCGGCCGGGTTGTAGACTGGGCCCTGAAGAAGCCGGGGAAGGCGCTCGGCCACCCGCAACAGAGCCAGGTCGTCCCGGCTCGGCACGTTGGGCCGCCCCAGATCCTCGAACGACTCCCACGCGCAGACCATTAGCAGGATGGACGAAACCTCATCGAGGTGAGGGCTGTTGTGATCGCGCCATGCCTTGAGGTATCGGCAGACGCGGCGCAACACCTGGTCATAGATCTGGACCGCGTCCACGAACCAGTCGTGGATTTTTCGAGGGTCCGACGAGATCCAGTCGTGCTCGCGGTGTGCGAGAAGGACGCAGTCCGAGGGAAGCGCGTCCCACCGGTCGACGCCATCGGCTCGGGCATCCAAGGCGATGCCGTCCAGCGTCTTTGCCATCTTCGATTCGACGAGCCTGGAGAACTCGGCATCTGGAATCGCGTAGAGCGGAACGTCGATATGAGCGATCGAGGATATCACCAGCCTGGTGCAGGTCGGCTTGCGCGCGAACTTCCAGCCTTCCTTCTTGGCGAGCTTCTCGAGCGCCGCATCGACGAACTTGAAGAAGCTTGCGGCCGCTACGGATGGTCTCTTCTCGCCTTGAACGAAGGTCATCGGCAGATACGTGCCGTCGTCCAGGTCCATCTGCTGGGGTGGGGTCCACGCCGGATTGTTGATGGTCCTATAGACGTAGCTGCCTTGCATGTAAAATTTGGGTCGCACTGTCACCCCGAGCTCGGCCTTCGTCGCAGCGGCGAAGGCCTCACGAAGGCATTGCCTGATCTTCTCGCGGGCATCCATGAGGTCCCTGCGGTCGCCGTCCGAAAGGTTGAGGTTCTTGAGGAAGGACGGTGCGTCGCCAGACGCATGCAGCAGCTTCGAGACGTTCGCCATGATCTAATCTCCGAATCTCAGCGAGGGAGATGTAGACGGTGGACAAAGCCCCCTGTCGCACAACCGCGCGGTATCGAACTCTACTCTGAGTCGTTAAAATCCTTGCAGAACATAGATCGAACATCCATGTGGTAAATGGGTTCCGCAAGTGCAACCCGTTAAAATACCGCCTTTTTGTCTTCGGGAGATCCGATGCCTTTTCAAATACTTGCATTAAGTGGCGGCGGCTATCGGGGTCTGTTCACCAGTTCGATCCTCACCAAGCTGGAAGCACAAGCGAAACAGCCGTTGGCGGAATGTTTCGACCTGATCGCCGGTACGTCGATCGGAGGCGTGATCGGCCTTGGCCTCGCTCTGGGCAAAAGCGCCGAATCGATCAGGCAAATGTTCATCGATCATGGCGAGGCGATCTTCACTCGGGGCGAGCCACCTACCTCCCACTTCGGGAAATGGAAGGCGTTCCGATCCCAATGGCGTCGTCCCAAATACGACGGCACCGTCCTGCGGGAGAAGATTGAGGCGGTGGTCGGGTCGACGACCCGGCTCAGCGACGCGAGGACCAGGCTCCTGATTCCTTCCGTCAACATGACGAAAGGGAGCGTGCAGATGTTCAAGACGGCGCATCACCCCAACTTCATGAACGACCACAAACTGCTGGCCGCCGACGTCGCGATGGCGACGGCTGCAGCGCCGCTGTATTTTCCGATGGCCAAGATCGAGAACAGCAATTTCATCGACGGAGGCGTGGTCGCCAACGCTCCTGACATGTGCGCCGTGCACGAAGCCGTGCACTTCCTGGGTCAGGAGATGGAGGACATCCACGTCCTCAGCATCGGAACCACGACGAGCAAGTTTTCCCTGCCGAGTTCGCTCGGCAGAGACTTCGGGCAGAAACTCTGGCTCGAAAACGGCAGGCTCATCTCCACGATCCTATCGTCGCAGCAGCAGCTGGTCGACTTCATGCTGAAACATCAGCTTAGCGACCGCTACGTGAGGTTCGACGAGCAGCCGTCTCCTGAACAGACTACGGACCTTGGTCTCGATCTTGCGACGGCGAACCGCCGGCAGACTCTCATCGGCATGGCCGACGGCTGCTATCAGGCGCTCAGCAACAATCCGAGAGTCATCGATATGCTGGCCTACCGCCGGCCCGATCCCACATTCCATCATTGACGATCGAGGATGATGCACGATGGTCAAAAACATCATCATCTTCTCGGACGGTACCGGCCAGGCCGGCGGCTTCCGTTTCGACGAGGCGCGCACGAACGTTTACAAGATGTTTCGGGCGACCCGCTGCGGGCCGGACTCCGACATCGATCCGCGCGAGCAGGTCGCCTTTTACGATCCTGGCCTCGGTTCGCAGGCGGACGGAGCCAACGTATTCGGCAGAGCATTGCGGTGGATACACAACACCGTGGCGCAGGCGACCGGCTTCGGCATTACCCGCAACCTCATCGACTGCTATACAGCGCTGATCCAGCTATGGCGCCCCGGTGATCGCATCTTTCTGATCGGATTTTCACGGGGCGCCTATACCGTGAGGTGCCTGGCTGGCATCGTCGCGCGTTGCGGAATTCCGACGCACGCCGACGGCAACCCCGGGGCTGCCATCAAACTCGACGACCGTTCCGCGAAAAAGCTCGCCTCGGAAGCCGTCAAGCACGTTTACCAATTCACCGAGCCGCGCAAGACCAGTCAAGCGACGCCGCGCCAGAAGTTTCTATTGGAGACCCGCGAGCGCCTCGCGCGCAATTTCCGGCAACGTTACGGATCCGCCGATCCGACCACGCCCGACGGCGCGAACGTTTACCCCTATTTCATCGGCGTGTTCGACACCGTAGCGGCACTCGGCAATCTGCCGACCTTCCTCCTGTTCTCCGGCATCTTCGTCGCCGCAGTCGCGGCATTCGCCGGCATCATCCAAGCGGTCGTCGGGCTACTGCCGACCGGAAGCATTTTAGCGCGCTTCACGTTCGGCAACGTGTTCTCAGGCGTGATCGCGCTCGCAGCGTTCGCGGCCGCGGCCGTCTACGTCTATACGCACGTCAAGTGGGATTTCACCGTCGAGGGCCACGGTTGGAAGGACAAGCTGCGCACGGTCCATTTCAACGAGCTATGGATGAAGTTTTACGATACCGAGCTCAGTGCTCAGGTGAGTTACGCAAGGCACGCGATCTCTATCGACGAGAACCGCAAGGACTTCGCTCGCGTCGGCTGGTCGAGCCCGCGCGGCGCCGGCAAGGACTCGAACGGCATGCAGTGGTTCGAGCAGGTCTGGTTCGCCGGCAACCACGCCGACATCGGAGGTGGCTACCCTGAGAACGAGTCGAGACTGTCCGACGTCGCTCTCGATTGGATGACGCGCTGGGCTGCGGCCGTGCCGAACGGACTGAAGTTCGATCGGAGCGTGCTGAAAGTGCGCCCATATCCGGAAGGACCGCAACATGACGAAGTCGCGGCCGGCTTCGCCTCGATCCCGCGGTGGACTGGCGTCACTTGGATGGAGAAGCATCGGGAGCTGCCTGGCGATGGCGCCATCATGCACGCAAGCGTCTATCGTCGCTTCGATGGTCGCGACGTTCGCCTGACCGATGCTTTCGGGGCCTATCGGCCAGTGACGCTCCAGACGCATGAAGATTTCAGGCGGTTCTATGAGGGCAACGCACCGTTCCCCGCGAATTCATACGACGGCCAGAAGCATCTCGCCGGGGAGCCGCCCAGGTTCCCGGTTGAAGGAGGTTCGGAAGGCGGTGCAGCGGGGGCGTAATCGATGTCCCGTCTTGCCATGCATCGCTTCCTTCTCGACTCTTTGTTCTTGATATGTTCTTATCGTCGCATGACAGACCGTCCCGCGAGCTGGCGCATGCCGACCCGAGCCCAAATGGAGAAGATGGGCGCTCCCGTCGGCAGAAAGATGCTTCCTGCGCGCGGGCTGGCACCGAACGACGACCTCCCACCCGAATATTGGCAAGCGCTCCTAGCCGACGCTCGCGCCGACGAGGCCAATCCGGTCGCCCGTGCATCCGGACGCGCGCTGCGGCTGAACGAAATTCCCAAGCATTTACTGAGGGTGGGCTGCCGGCGCTGCGGCCGAACCGTCGAGATTCAGAAGGCCGACGCCGTCCGGCTGTACGGTCCGGACGCGGTCTGGAAGGACGTCGGGCAGCGGCTGCTGGACAACAC
Source organism: Bradyrhizobium sp. NBAIM18 (assembly GCF_020193825.1). NCBI lineage: Bacteria > Pseudomonadati > Pseudomonadota > Alphaproteobacteria > Hyphomicrobiales > Nitrobacteraceae > Bradyrhizobium > Bradyrhizobium sp. NBAIM18. Next base: position 502,994 of record NZ_JADYVO010000003.1, on the reverse strand, counting down.
GTGCACGATCCGGACCGGGCGCCATGAGGAAGACGGCTGTTGGCCGTCATACGACTGATGGCGGCCCCGGCCGTGGCGCCGAAGCACCATCCCACCCCGCTTAGCGGCGGCGACCGCAAGGCCCTGCAGAAGGAGCTCGGCCGGGCCCGCGCCATGACGGGCATCCTCGCCGCCCAAGCCGCCGAGGCCCGGGCCAAGGGAGAGGCGCTGATCCGGACGGCCGACAAGCTGCTCGCGGAAAGCTGGAACGAGCGCATGTGGGCTGATGGCGAGCCGATCGATCCGTCGCCAACCGTCGACCAGGCAATCAACGGCGGCTATAGCTGGCTGCAGATCGAATGCTCGCGCTGCAAGGCCGCTCGCGACGTCGATCTGGCATCGCTTGCTCACCCATCGACGACCTTCGTGCACGACTTGGCCAGCCGGCTTCGTTGCAGCAAATGCGCCAAAGCCGGCAAGCGCCCGGCTGCCAACCTGCTGCAGCTCGCCCAGCGCGCCCGGCATCCGGATCCGGAGACCTAAGCTTGTGTAATCTCTACTCGATCACCACCAACCAGGCTGCCATCAGCGCGTTGTTCCGTGTCGTCAACAGGTACGTCGGCAACCTCGCGCCGATGCCCGGCGTCTTTCCGGACTACAAGGCACCAGTCGTTCGCGATGGCGCCGAGGGCCGTGAGCTCGTTACTGCTCGCTGGGGCATGCCGTCGTCCTCGAAGGCGCTTATGGACGCTACGAAGAAGCGGGCAGACAAGCTGCAGGCCAAGGGCAAGACGGTCGATTTCAAGGAATTGCTCCGGATGGAGCCGGATTCCGGAACCACCAATATCCGCAACGTGCAGAGCAAACACTGGACCCCATGGCTCGGTCCGGAGCACCGCTGTGTCGTCCCGTTCAATTCGTTCTCCGAGTTCAACAAGGCCGAAGGCGGCGACATCTGGTTCGCCCTCGAGGAAAGCCGTCCTCTCGCATGCTTCGCGGGCATCTGGACCAACTGGACCTCGGTCCGAAAGGTCAAGGAAGGCGAGACCACCAACGACCTGTACGCGTTCCTGACGACGGAGCCGAACGCGGAGGTCGGCGCCATCCATCCGAAGGCGATGCCAGTGATCCTGACGACGCCCGCCGAGGTCGAGACATGGATGACGGCGCCCGCCAAGGAGGCCCTTAAGCTGCAGCGGCCGCTACCGAACGGGACGTTGAAGATCGTTGCTCGGGGCGTGAAGGAAGATGCTGCGCCCGCGACCACCGAAGTCCGCGGCTCGGGCCACCTGTAGCCGTCGCGGCGCTTGACTCAGAGGACTGCCCTCGAACAAAAATAGAACGAACGATTCTGCCCCGAAGGTCCGCTTGGCCAAACTGCCCCAACTGCCCGTCTACTATTATCTCGACCACTTCGCCGAAATGCTGGGGTTCGTGCAGCGGACGTACGCCTCCGTGCTTGGTCCGGAGCATCACGCCTTCATAGCGCGGTTCGAGGCCCTTCCGAGAGATGCGCGATGCCTGCTGGTCCGAATGATCAACAGGCGCGGTGCCATATTCAACCGATCCTTGTTCAGCTACCCAGAGATCGATGACGTCGAGCGTGCGGCATCCGATCTGACCGCGGCCGGTTACGCACGGGAGCTCGGCGAAGCGGACTATGCGGCCTTCGTCTCATGCCTGCCAAAGGACATCCTCGTCACCGGCGCGCAGGCGGCCGGGCGAGGAGACGTCCGCAAATCCTGGTCCAAGCCGAAGCTCATCGATTATTATCTACAGAGCATTCCTTTCTCCGTCGCCGCGCAGCACTGCGGCGCCCGCAACTTCATCGCGCTCGATGGCACGCGGCCAATCGAGTTCCTGCTCTACCTTTATTTCGGCAAGACTGAGGTAGACCTGAAAAACTTCGCGCTACGCGACTTGGGCATTCTCCGCACGAATCGCGAGACCTCGTTCAGCGCACGCTTCACCGATGCCGAGGAGGCGCTCGTTTCGTTCTATTACAGCCGGGTGCTGGACAGCCTGGAGGACCGATCGGAAGCCGTTCACAGACGGGCCGCCGTCGACGTGCTGGCGGGCCCTGCCTGCCCGAGCGAGTTCGCCGCCGATCTCCGCAGCCGAGCCGCGCATCAAACTGGGCTTTTCTTCGAGAAAGCGGGCGAGAGCGATCTCGCCCGGCAGCTCTATCGTGCTGGGCCTTCCCCCAATTGCAACGAGCGTTTGGTTCGCCTGCTCTACAACACGGGCGACAAGGCCGAGGCCGAAGCGCTGCTGCAGCGGATGATCGATGATCCCGCAAGCGATGGCGAACTCCTCTTCGCCACGGACTTCTACGCCCGTAAGTTCGGCGGCAGGCGTACAGGGCTCTACACCGAACTTCTGCGGTCCGGCCGCACGATCACGGTCGACGACACCTATCGCGGCAATCCCGAAGCGGGCGTCGCCGGCGTGCTGCGGCGCAGGCGCACCGAGGTTTTCTTCACTGAGAACGTGCTGTGGCACACACTGTTCGGCCTGCTGTTCTGGGACGAACTGTTCGAGAGCGCTCGCATGCCCAGCGGGTTCGATTTGCTACCCCACTGTCTGAAGGACCGCAGCTTCCGTCGACTTTTCGCCGCGGCGATCGACGAGAAACTAGCAGCTATCGTGTCCGGATCCGCCCTCCCGTTGATCCTCCGCACCGTCGCGGCAAGATGGGGCCGTCCGAACGGGGTTTTCAGTTGGGACCATGTGCAAGTGGAGGCGTTGCGCGCGCTGCTCGAAGGGGTCGATCCCGCCAGCATCGCCAGCATGCTCCGCAGCATGTGTGAGGATTTCCGCGGGATGCGAGACGGCTTTCCCGACCTGATGCTAGTGCGAGCCGGCAAGGCGTCCTTCATGGAGGTCAAGGCGGAAGGGGATGTGATCCGCCGGAACCAACTGACCCGTCTCCGTCAGCTCGGTGAAGCCGGCATCGTGGCCGAGATCGGTCGGGTCGACTACCGCTTCGACCCCGAGCAGGATTACGTGGTGGTCGACATCGAGACCACCGGCTCATGGTCGAACGGCGACCGAATCACCGAGATCGGCGCGGTAAAGGTGCGCAACCACCGCGTCGTGGACGAGTGGCACTCTCTGCTCAACCCGCAGCGTGCCATTCCGGCAAAAATCGTCCAATTGACCGGCATCACCAACGAAATGGTGCGAGACGCGCCTTTGTTTGCAGAGGTCGCAGATTCCTTCATGCAGTTCATGGCCGACGGCATCTTCGTCGCCCACAACGTCAGCTTTGACTACGGTTTCGTCGCCTATGAATTCGACCGCATCGGGCGGCGCTTCAGATTTCCGAAGCTCTGCACCTGCGCCGGAATGCGGCGGCGGTATCCGGGACACAAGTCTTACGGACTCGGGAAGCTTTGCGAGATCTATGGAATTGAGCTTGAGAATCACCATCGAGCCCTCTGCGATGCGCGAGCTTCGGTGCATCTGTTGAACCTCATCAATCAAAAGCGCAGCGAGGAAAGAGATATCGGTCAAGCCGCGTAGCCCTTCAGAGTCCGATCAGACCCCGGGAAGCAATTCCTCTAAATCAATTCCGATAATGCGAATTTTCGCTTGTGCCGTCGGGCAAAACAGTGGTTCATAAGGTGCTGGTCCTCGCAGATACCGGAGCCAGCCCGATGGCAAACGACGTCGACACCTCCTCGGAACTGTCCAAGATTGCGAAACTCAACGGTGACTTCCGAAGGAACTACGGCACTTTCATCGGAGCGATTTTGTATCTCCGCACTGTGAGCGCCGCGCGCCGAAGCCCTTGGCTCTGGGCTGGCGTGATTTCGATCGCTTTTTCGGCGGTGCTGAGCTGGCTGGGGCGGCACGGGTGGTCTTTGCCAGCGTTGCCTTGATGGCCCTGAACAATTCTCTCCTTTCTCGGTAAAGCTCGCCGCGATGGCGACGCAGGGAACCTGATGAGAGCCAAACGTAGCGTCCGGACTTCAACGAGGCAGGCAATAGCACATAGTCGTCGATCCTCTTGTTTGCCGCATCCAGCCGCATCACAGCGAGCAACCCCGATGGGATCTGCCTACGGTAGGCTTTCCATTGTGGCGCGCGATCCTCTCCGCGCCGCGCCAGACGTCGCGCGACGAGAAACGAAACCAGGCGTTTGCCTCCGACATCAAGGCCTATGCCGTCCAGAACGAGCTCCACCTGAAGACCAAGGTCGGTTCGCAGCGCCTCCGCGAGTTCGTCGGCATGCCTCGCTTGTTCTGCGGCCCAAAGCTCCCGGGTGTCGATCCAGTCGCAGTCGCGCGGCGGCACGTATCCGATCAGCGCATAGGCCTTTCGCAGCGAACCGAAGTGCTTCACGTACGAAGAGACGTGATTGAGGCCGAGAGTCGTGTTGATGATGCGCGAATTGAGCTTACCGCGCCGGCGGAGCGTGAGACGAAGGCGCAGCAGCATCTCATTTTCCGGAATCTCCACGCGGCGCTCGGCAAGCAGTTTTTGGGCGCGTGCGAAGATGCCGGGGTCCACAATTGGCTCGATCGCCGCAGCGCCCCGCACCCAGGCATGATCCGGATTCTTGACCAGCTTCTGCCCCAGGCGCCGTGAGGTGCGATTGTAGATGGTCTTGCCGATGTAGTTCTCGTTCGCGAGGATGGTGGGGATCATGCCGTCCGTCCAGGGGCGGCCGTTGTGATTGGCGATGCCCGCGTCGTTCAGTTGGCGCCTGATGTCGCTGTACGATTTCCGCCCGTTGACGAACTGGTCGAAAATAGTCCGGATCACGGCGGTCTCCTCGGCGGAGCCGGTCTGCAGTCGAACGCGATCCGATTGCAGAGCCTTGAACTGGCCCTTTCCGAGGAGGGCCTTGGGATGTTCGCTTTCGTCGACCATCAAGCGTCGAAGGCCGTAACCGACGGGAGCGCCCACCCGGTATCCGAGGCTCGCGACCCGACAGTGTCCCGCATGCACCTTGACCGAGAGTTCTCGGCTCCATTCGGCGGCCATGCCGCGCTTTAGGTTTTTGGCAATCCCTGAAACGAAGGTGCCGTCGTTCCTGAAGAGCTCCGCGCAGTATTCGACCTGGACGCCGCTCCGCTTGCACAGGAATTCGTAATAGGCACTCTCGTCGACGTCCTGGAAGCGGCCCCAGCGGCTGACGTCGTAGACGAGGATGTGATCGAAGTCGGCTTGGCCCGACTGAACGTCCTCGATCAGTTCGATGAGACCGGGCCGCCCCTTGATTCGGAGGCCGCTGCGGCCCTCGTCCGCATAGGTGCGGACGATGGTGAGACTGTTCGCGTCGGCATAGGCGGCGATGGCCGTCATCTGGTTTTTGATCGAGTAGCGCTGGAGTTCCCGCGACATCCGAACGTACTGCGCCGCCCGCCGCGCTCGGGTCCGCCTCGCCAAGCTTGTCCCTTTGGGAACAACGAGCCAGTTACCCATGCACCCCTCCTGCTACTTAGAGGTACTCTTGACCGCAAATACGCCCCCGCATGCCGAATAGCAAAGCCGGCCCAAAACTGCGGAGAGCTGGCTTCCTGGGGCGGCGCTGCGCCCAGGGCGTTCTGCACAGCGCTGCGGGAACACGGGGACAACCCAAGCTCTGCCGATCGCGAATCCCTGGCCCGTGCTAACCGCCCGGAACGAGCGGGCGGGCTGAAGGATTCGTCCCGGCAGGAGCGATCTCGATGCTGATGACGAACGAACGGCGGCCGGCGATCCGGACGCTACGCGGCTGGGCAATCGGCGTGCTGCAGGAGGCAGGCGCCATCCATGAATGCGAGGAGCACGGCTGGGCCAAGGACCGGGCAGACCCCCACGCCCGAGAGCGTGCCATCGATATCGCGCGGCATGAGCGGCCGCCTGGCGTCTCTCCGGAGGAAGCCCTGGCCGAGGTGCGCGATGTCCTGGATTCGATCGGTGAAACCTGCCCGGAGTGCCCGGCAGGCCCCGGTTAGTTCGGCTGCGCTGTCGCACTGCTCGGACGGCAACGGATGCGGGCGAGCTCGAGCCAAGCCTGCGCGAGCAGGAGCCAGCGCTGCCGCTCGGACCCCTCCGTCAGGACTGCCTCCTTCACTGCCTCTTCCGCACGGAGTTCGGGATCGAAGTCGTTGTCCATGATGCGGAATATCGTAGGCGGCCAAGGTTAACGGCAAGTGGCACCGGGTCCGTAGGAATGCGGGCTGCAGGTTTGCCGGCAACCTGGTGGTGGCCAGATCGCGAAACTCCGCCCGCCGCGCGTTGGAGCGGCATGCCTCGATACTTCTTCAACATCACTAACGGGCGGCCGCACGAAGACCCCCTCGGCGAGGAGCTCCCGCACGATCGTGCCGCTTGGCGCGAAGGGATGCGCAGAGCGTGCGAGATCGAAGATGTGCTGGCGCCAGGCGGCACCTGGGAACTTGAGGTGCGGAACGGGGAACGTCCAGTCTTTCGCGTCGAGGTCAGATCCGAGTGGTTGGGAGACACGGAAGCTTAGCGCCATGAGCGACCCGGTGAGCGTACTTCTGGTCGAAAGACGATCCTCTGGTCCGTGAGTTCGTCGTCGCAGCCTTGCGCGATGCCGGCTATCACGTGATCCACGCGAGCACGGGCGAGGAGGCGCTCGCCTGGTGCAAGCGCCGCGTCGCGGATGTGCTGGTCACGGACGTGCGGCTTCCCGGTGAGGTCGACGGTTGGCAGATCGCGGAGCGCTGCCGCGAAGATGACCCAGACCTGCCGGTCATCTACGCCACCGGTTATTCGCCGACACCGTCGCGCCCGGTGTCCGGCAGCCGCACCCTCCGGAAGCCTTTCCATCCGGACGAAATCGTCCGGATGGTGAAAGAGCTATCACACCAGTAGCAGATCGCCCGCCGCCGACTTCGCCGTCACTGCTGACCCGGCTTCTTGGCCGGCGGGCCGCTCTTGTTGCCAGGCAGCCCCTTGATGTTGGAGGTGTCCTGCTGCTGCACCGTCGGATTCTGCTGGTTGAGCGTCGAGCTGGAGCCGACCGTCTCTCCCGGTTTTGCGGCCGGACCATTCTTGTTGCCAGGCTGGCCGGCGATGCCCGCGCCCGAGTTCTGGGCGCTAGGCGCGGACGAGACATCAGGCTTCGTCGTCTGGGCAAATGCGGCCGGAGCCAACATCGCCGAGGCCAACACCAGAGCGCTCGCGATGGATCTCATTTTGAATCCTCCACTGTGAGTTTCGGAATCGCGGATTGCGATTGCTGGAGCCCGAACGTGCGGTCACGTCGTACGTTCCTAGCTGCCGCAAGTAGGTGAGGTCTCCGAGGGGCTCCTCAAGCCGACTTCCGACGCGCCCCTGATGCAGGCTTTTTTGCCGCTGCTTCCTTGGCCGTCTTCTCGCCGGCGATCGGCATCAGCATCTCCTTCTGGCCGGCGGACGCCTTTCTCGCCTTCTTGGCAGGCTTGCCCGCCGTCGTCGGCGCGGCTTCCTTGCCGACCGAGCGGCGAAGCGCCTCCATCAGGTCGACGACGTTGGTCGCCGCGGGCTTGGACTTTGGCGTGATCGGCGTGCCGGCCCGCTTCTGGTTGATGAGATCGATCAGCGCGGTTTCGTAATGGTCCTCGAACTTCTCCGGATCGAACCGCCCGGCCTTCTGGTTCACGATGTGCTTGGCGAGATCGAGCATGTCCTTAGTGACCTTCACGTCCTGGATCTCGTCGAAATAATCCTGCTCGCTGCGTACTTCGTAAGGGTAGCGCAACAGGGTGCCGACGAGGCCCTTGTCCATCGGCTCCAGCGCGATGATGTGCTCGCGGTTGGTCAGCACCACCCGCCCGATCGCGACCTTGTCCATCTCGCGGATGGTCTCGCGGATCACCGCGAAGGCGTCGTGGCCGACCTTGCCGTCGGGGCGGATGTAATAGGGGCGGATCAGATAGCGCGGGTCGATGTCCGACCTGTCGACGAACTCGTCGATCTCGATGGTGCGCGTGGACTCCAGCGCGATCTCCTCGAGCTCCTCCTTGGTGACCTCGATGAACTGGTCCTTCTCGAGCTGGTAGCCCTTGACGATGTCCTCGTTGGGCACCTCGTCGCCGGTGTCGGCGTCGACCTTAAGGTATTTGATGCGGTGGCCTGTCTGCCGGTTGAGCTGATTGAAGCTGATCTTCTCGCTCTCCGACGTCGCCGGGTATAGCGCCACTGGACACGTGACGAGCGAGAGTCTCAGAAACCCTTTCCAGTTGGCTCGGGGCGCCATGTACGCAGAACTCCGGTTCGGGGCGGCCTGGATTCAAGACGAACGGAGCCTGCCGGTTCCGACATGCTCCGGGCCGCCAACAGGAAAATTGGCCACCTGCCCGCAGCGCCCTCGGGCACGTCCGAAAACGTCGTGAATCGCTTGTTTTCCAGGTACCTCGTGGAGCTTTTGGCCGGTATTGTGGGCCCATGGACGCGCTAACCCAGCCCCTCAGAGACGGGCAAACTCTGAACCCGGCGGACCTAGCCGCAATGGCCGAGGCATTGAGCCTGTCGCCCGACTACCGCGTGCTTCGTCGTCTGGTCGCCCGGACTACGTACATCCCAACCATCGGCCAAGAGGTCAGGACCGGCATTCTGCTCGACACCGAGACGACGGGCCTCGATCACGCCAAGGACGAGATTATTGAACTCGGCATGGTCAAGTTCGACTACACGCAGGGCGGGCGGATCGTCGGCGTCAGAGACACGTTTTCCGCCTTCAACGAGCCGAGCGCGCCGATCTCCGCCGAAGTGACGGCACTCACCGGCATCACCAATGAAGACGTTGCCGGCCAAAAATTCGACGATGCCGCGGTCACGGCATTCGCCGAAAGCGCAGTCATAACGATCGCGCATAACAGCGCTTTCGACCGGCGGTTCGCGGAGCGCTACTGGCCCGTGTTCGAGCACAAGGCCTGGGGCTGCAGCATGAGCGAGATCGACTGGCGTAAACATGGCTTCGCGGGCTCGCAGCTCGGCTATCTGCTGAACGGCGCCGGCTACTTCCACCAGGCGCACCGGGCGGTCGACGACTGTCACGCTCTGCTGGAGGTGCTGGCATCCGAGCTTCCGACCACCGGTTCGACAGCGCTGGCGCTGTTGCTGGAGACCGCCCGCAAGCCGACGATGCGGGTCTGGGCGGAGCAGACCGCATTCGAGCTCAAGGACTCGCTGAAGCGGCGCGGCTATCGTTGGAACGACGGTAGCGACGGGCGCCCCAAGTCCTGGTTCAGGGACGTCGACGAGACCGCGCTCGACGACGAGATCGCGTTCCTCCGGACCGAGATCTACATGCAGGATGTCGAGCCAACCGTGCAGAGGCTGACCGCTTTCACTCGCTTCTCCGGACGGATCTGAGGCTCAAGCGGAGCACCGCCGCACAAGTGGTTTGCCCGATGGCAAGCGGTCTTTAATCGCGCTGTCATGGGCGCAAACAAGTTGCGGCGCTACGCTTGAGGGCTCAGCTTCGCTGGCGGACTTTTCTTCGACTAGGAGGCGTTTGCCCTGGCTCGTTCGCCGGCCTCGCGGCGGCGTTCTCGGCGTTCACGCCGCCGCTTCGCACGGCCGGCGGGCTGCCGCAGCGGACGAACCGGCGCTATCTCAGTTGCCGGCGGCGTAGCCTCGCGGACCGCAGCCGCCTGGACTGGCTCAGGCCGCGGCCGGGCTTCCATGAACCCGAGCACCTCCCGTCCCTTGGAAGTCAGCCTCCATCCCCCACTTGTGCGCTCAACTAAACCTTGAGACCAAATGTCGAGGTCCGGCACCCGCGACGCAAGACGCTTGGTCCGCTGGGCCCAATCTCGTCCGCTGGTCGCCAATATGGCCATGTCGCGCTTGAGGTCCTCCATCACAGCAAACCCATCGGGATATGCTACCAGGATCTTGAGGACTGTGACCTGGAAGTTCACGCCCGGCCCTCCGGATCAGCGCCACATCGTCGGGGCCTGCGAGAGGGCATCGCGACCGACTTGCTTAAGGCCCTCCCGAGAAACCTCGCCTCTGGTAGCCGCCTCCAGGATCTTCGAGGCCACGTGGGTACGTGCACCGATCTCGCGGTACGGGACTCTTTCGCATACTTCATCGAGGATCGCGCGCAAAAGCGCGGTGGTTGCCGTGTCGAACATGAGATGCCCCCAGGAGGGAAAGTCGCATCTTAGCTCACTTTTCCCGACTTGGATTCAGACATGTTAACGTTTTTGCGGCAAATGCTCCGGAATGAGGAGCGGAGTTACGGACGCGTCAAACGCGAGGCGATCGCTCGCGCCGTCGGCCCTGAAATCTCTGCATAACGACGTCTGCATTCTGACAAAATACAGACTCAGCGCGGATTAGGATCGACGAGGGCTGTTGACCCCGGCTGTGTAAAAACACGAAAGATCGAAACACGACTAGAATGAGGTCGACCTTTAAGACGGTCTTGAACGAGTAACTTCTTCTATCTCCCTCAAGCATCCTTCCGTTTCCACACAGCCAGGACCCACAGCCGAACGGCGAGCGCGGGGTGTTCGCACGCAACGCACGGCGATGGCCTTGCCTCCGATGCAGCGGGTGCTTTTCAAAACGCGCGAGGGACTAGAGCGTGAGCTCACAAAGCTCGACGACGGAACGGGGGAAGGCCGACACTGCCAACCTAAGTTAAGGCCACCCGACGGCAGCGCTGCTATGCCTGATTCACGTACTAGCCGGGGCGGTCACGTCTCGGCTGCGCGTGCTCCGTCACCAGCAGCATCCGTGACCCTTCCTTTACCGTCGCGACACCATGGAGGTGCTCCAACCCTGATGGTAACCCGTTCACTCGTTCGAGAAGCTCTTGGGGGCCGTAGTGCTGCCGCCCGCGAGTTGATCGCCGACCGCGTAGTCGGCATTGAGATCGACTTCGGCTGCCCGGCCAAGGCTGCGAGGGGAGCGGCCACGGGCCGATCTTGGGGCTTCAGTAAACTGCAATGACGAGCACTGCCGATTCCGGTCCCTTGGTGAAGGGGGTCGATGACGTCCTGATCACAGCCGAGCTGTCGAGTCGAGCATCCTCGATCCCAGACTACGAAGCCGAGAGCCGAGCGCTCGGGCTCCTGGCTCAGAAGATGGCCACCAATCCACGCGGCGTACTCCAGAAATGCGCCGAACTGGTCATGGAATTGTGCCATGCGGACTCAGCCGGCATCAGCATTCTGGAACCCGGCGGAACAGGCGGTATCCTCCGCTGGCATGCCGCAGCAGGCAGGTTTGCGCCGAACCTTCATCGCACCATGCCCCAGGAGGCGAGCCCCTGCGGGACGGTGATGGAACGCAACAGCATCCTTCTGTTCAACGAGGCCGAACGGTTCTTTCCGGCCCTTCGGGATGTTGAGCCGCAGATCTACGAGAACCTGCTCGCTCCTTGGCACGTGAAGGGAAAGGCGGTCGGCACCATATGGGCCATCAAGCACACGCCCGAGGGACGGTTCGACGCGGAGGATGCGCGCGTGCTGCAAAGCCTCGCCCGCTTCGCCGCAGCCGCGTTCCAGATGACCGCCGCCCTCGACGAGGCCACAGCCGAACGGAATGAATTAGAGCAGCGCACCAAAGCCCTGCACGCGAGCGAAGCTCGGCTCGCGGCAGCCATAGACCTCGTCGGTCTGTCGCCATACGCCTGGAACCCGACCACGGGAGCACTGGAATGGGATGTCCGGCTCAAGGCGATGTGGGGGCTGCCGCCCGACGCTCATGTTGACAAGGATGTGTTTCTGTCCGGCATCCATCCTGAGGATCGCCGGCGTGTGGAGACGGCTATCGCCGAATGCATCGATCCTGCTGGTTCTGGCCTCTACGCCATCGAATACCGCGTCATCGGGATCAGGGATGGGATCGAGCGCTGGGTCTTCTCCCGTGGCCGAACCGTATTCGAAAATGGTCAGCCGATAGGGTTTACCGGAGCTGTGCTCGACATAACGACACGCAAGTTGGCGGAGGAGGCTCTGCATCTGAGCGGGGAACGGCAGGCTTTCCTGCTGAAGCTCAGCGACGCGCTGCGCCCTTTGGCCAATCCTTTCGAGATCAAGAGCGAGGCAGCCCGCGTGCTCGGTCGTCATCTCGGGGCCGGCCGAGCGGCCTACGCCGATGTGGAGGCGGATGGCTCACACTTCAACGTCGATCGCGACTACACTGATGACGTATTGAGCTTCGCCGGCCGTCATCGGTTCGAAAGCTTTGGCCGCGCGCTCGTCACGGGTCTCCGGGCCGGCCGCACCGTCTCGGTGGCCGACGCGGAGCGCGACGGGCAGTTGGACGAGGCTGAGCGGGCGGCCTACGCCGCCGGCAAGGTCCGCGCCGCGGTCGCGGTCCCCCTGGTCAAGGGCGGACGGCTCTCGGCCGTCCTCTTCCTGCACTTCCCCGCGCCGCAGGAGTGGACCGCCCACCGTGTGGCGCTCGTCGAAGAGACGGCCGAACGCACTTGGGCCGCGGTGGAGCGCGCCCGCGCCGAAGCCTCGCTGCGCGAGAGTGAGGAGCGGTTCCGGCAATTCGCCGACGCGTCCGCGGCGGGTCTTTGGATCAGAGATGCGAACAGCTTGGAAATGGACTTCGCGAGCCCTGCTATCGGCTCGATCTACGGCGTCTTACCCGATGAGTCGCTTGGGAACGTAAAGCGGTGGGCGGCGCTGGTCGTGCCTGATGATCGAGATGAAGCGCTTACTCGTTTAGAGGCTGCGCGCGGAGGCCAGACAGTCATCCACGAATTTCGCATCCAGCGGCCGTCGGACGGTGCATTTCGGTGGATCAGGAACACCGACTTCCCGCTCGAGGATGCCGATGGGCGCGTTCAGCGGGTCGGCGGGATCGCCGAGGACATTACGGTCGCCAAGCTGGCCATAGAACACCAAGGCGTGCTTCTGGCGGAGCTTCAGCACCGGGTGCGCAACATCATGGCGGTGATCCGATCCATGGCACTGCGCACCGCAGACGGCGCTGCTGACGTCACGGACTATCGGTCATTGCTGGAGGGGCGCCTGTTGGCACTGGCGCGGGTGCAGTCCCTGTTAATCCGCGAGGCCAATGCCGGCGGTTCTCTTCGAGAGATCATCGCAAGCGAGGTCAGTGCACAGGCGCGTCGGGACGATCAGTTCGACCTGGACGGGCCTGAGATCAGGCTGTCGCCCAAGGCGGTTGAGGTGCTGACCTTGGCCTTCCATGAACTGGCGACCAACGCGCTTAAGTACGGCGCGTTCTCGGTCCAGGACGGCAGGGTACGCGTGTCGTGGAAGCCATTCGAGAAACGCGGACGCGCGTGGCTGGCGCTGGAATGGACGGAGACCGGCACTCCGCCACGCGAACCGTCCAAGCGTCGCGGGTTCGGCAGCGACCTCATCGAGGGCCGCATCCCCTATGAGCTTGGAGGAACGGGGAAGATTAATCTCGGCCTCGGCAGCGCGCACTGTCGAATGGAGTTTCCACTCAAAGAGGGAGAAAGCATTCTCGAGACGGATGCGCCGACGCCTGTGACCATTTTCGGAGGAACGCTCGATATGACAAATGCACCTGATCTGACCGGTCGAAAGGTCCTCGTCGTCGAGGATGACTACTACATCGCTGGCGACACGGCCGCGGCGCTCCGCGGAGCCGGCGCAGAGGTCCTCGGCCCTTGCCCAGACGAGGACGCTACGCTCGAACTTTTGGGTTCACAGATGCCTACTCATGCGGTGCTGGATCTGAACTTGGGCGGCGGCGGTCCGAAGTTCGCGGTCGCTCGCTTGCTGAAGGAACGCGGTGTGCCATTCGTCTTCCTAACCGGCTACGACCCCAATGTTATCCAAAATGAGCTGGCGGACGTCGTCCGACTGCAGAAGCCCATTCCCCAGCGGAAGATCGTGGAGGCTGTCGCGGATCTGAAGGCCTGACGTCCACACGTGGCCCATCGGCATAGTTGCGCCCGACAGTCGGCAGCCCGCTCGCGAAGGCATTGCGGACTAAACTATCACCCCCGCGAGGTCGCGCACCTCTGAAACTGGGAAAACTCCGACGCCGAAGCGCCGGAGCCTCCTGTGGCCTCGGTACTCCCGGCGTGCCAAGGATCATCCCGGAAACCACTAGCTTCTATCGCCGTGTGGCGCCCTGAACAATGCGTGTTCTGGGCTCACGTGTCATTGACGAATGTCAAGCGCTGGAGGTGCGAAGTCGAAATTCACGCGGACCGACCCCGGGCTAAAGTTATACTACGTTAGCTAAATACTGATCCATGATGCGTTTTTGGAACGATCCAATAACACCGCGTTGGTTCCGTATCGCGGGCAGACGAGTATTGGGCGCCGGCGCTGAGAGTTCACACTCCCGCCTACTAAGGCCGGAGTGTCAAAGACATTTCGGGCCGCCCCTTACAGGAAGATCCAATGTCAGCGAACCTAGCTTCTGCATTAATCACCAAACTGACTGTATCTAACCGTCTCGACAGTGATGACATACGTGCCATCCAGGCGCTTCGGATACGACAACACCGTCTCGGAGGCAGAGAGATAATCGTCTCTGATGGCGAACGACCTGAACATTGCTGCCTGATCGTGGAGGGGTTCGCTTTCCGTTCAAAGACAACGCTTGATGGTGAGCGACAGGTTCTTTCTATCCATATCCCCGGGGAGGTGCCTGATCTTCAAAGTCTACATCTCAAGGTGATGGATCATGACCTGATGACCGTCACGCCGTGCGTGCTAGGCTTTATCTCGCACGAAGACTTGAGACACCTGACCGGCGAGCGACCGAACCTTGCGGCAGCGCTTTGGCGCGAAACGTTGATTGATGGCTCCATATTCAGGGAGTGGATCGTCAACGTGGGAAGACGGGAGGCTCTGCCGCGAATGGCGCACTTGCTGATCGAGCTTTACAAAAGGCTCCAAACCATTGGGTACGCGCGGAATGGAGAGTTCGTCTTGCCAATTACTCAGGTCGATCTTGGGGATTGCCTTGGACTATCTGTCGTCCACACCAATCGTGTGCTTCAGCACCTCAGGAGAGAGCGCCTCTTGGAGGCAGACAGATCGGAGTTCCAAATACTCGACCACGATAAAATCGAAGCTCTCGCGGGATTTGATCCAACCTATCTTCATCTTGCTCCCGACAACTAGACCTTCCTTTGCGCTCCCACGTCAATTCGCAAGCAGACGCATTCTTCACGTACTACAACGAGAGACCAACTGAGCTTCCCGGAACTCAGAGCCGACTCGGCGTCCCTCAAGGTGCGAATGGCCTGCAGCCAAGCGGCCTCGTCGTCCGGCAAGTCCTGCGTGTCTGTGAAGTCCTCACCGGTCGAGATCGTAAAGGTGTAGAGGGGCATTGGCAGAAAACCGCCGGTCATTCGGCCGGTTCCTGTCGAGAGGATCGAATAAGCAGAAGGGGCGAGTCTATAAGGTCTCCTGTTGGCTCTAGCCGACTCCCCAGGCCTGCTGCGACGTCAACTTTGTAGAGGTGAGCTGACGAGGCAGTGCAGGCTATAGAGGCAGCCTACGGCGCTTCTGCTTACCTGGCTTGAATGCACTAGGCCGTCACGAAATCGAGGGAGTGTGACACCGAATCGGCCGGTCAGGTGGTACACAGCAGTGGTCACAAATCTCGCAGCCGGGCGTTCTAGGAATCCTTGATTTTCGGCGGATTTGGCGCGTCGGCTTCGACCCTATTGGACCGGCTCGGATCGAGGTTCGTCACACGGTTCATGTCGAATTTTTCGACGCTTCAATTTCGAGAACCCCAACTACACCAGCCTGAGCGACGAGGCTCATGCCGGCTGGATCCGGCTGCAGACCGAAAGCCGTCAAACGGTTCTGACGGAAACCCCTGTTCTGGAGGCGGGCCCTGTAGAGGGCTGCAGCATCCGGCTTAGTGTCGCGCGCCTGAATTCGTCGCGACCACGACTAACGCCGCGCAACCCAATTACAGACAATCCGGCGAGATGGTCCAAACCGCCGTATGCTTGATCTCGGCGTCTTCTAGGTCGCGGGTCACCGGTACGCGATAGTCGGCGAGACGGACAAGTTTTGCCTTCGGAAGGAAAGAGCGCCCGGGATCGCCGATTAAGATGGTTGCGCCGGCGCGCGCGTGGTCGGCCAGAAATGCGAAGGCACGCGCCGCGGTGTCCCGTTCATAGAAAATGTCGCCCGCGAGGATGGTGTGCCATCGGTCGTTTAGTTGAGTGTCGAGCAAGTCCCCGCACGAAGTGAGGTGAACCTGGTTGACCTCCGCATTGAGTTCGGCCGCCGCGATCGCGAAGGCGTCGATGTCGGACACGGTCACCCCCACCGCGCCGGCCTTCATCGCCGCGATGCCAACGAGTCCGGAGCCAGAAGCGATGTCGAGAACGCGCCGGTCCCGTACTGTATCGGGATGATCGAGCACATAACGCGCCAAGGCTTGGCCGCCTGCCCAGGCAAAGGCCCAAAAGGGCGGGGGGAGGCCGGCCTCGTTCAGCTCATTCTCGGTCTGCTGCCAGAGCGGCAGCGATTCATGGGCGAGGAAGACCGTGATTTCGGGCACCAGCGGTACCGATCGCAGCCGGGTGTTGGCGCGGATGAAGGATTGCGGGTCGGCAATTGTCGTGGCTGTCAAGGCGGGCCGTCGCTGTCTCGGTCCCCTGATGACTAGCACAACCGTCTCGCACCGCGAAGGCGGTCGCAGTCCGTTCCTGTTCGGACATCGCATCTCCTACCACTTGTCCCTTCTAGTGTCAGACCAAATGCTGGACCATGGCGGGGGCGACGCCGAGCATGCTGGCAGCCTCGAGATCAGCGAACATCAAGGAAGTCGGACGTAGGTTTAGGGTGCGCTATGTCCTCCAGCGCGCGGTGCGTAACGGTCGCGCGGGCGTTCGGCGAAGCGGCCTTCACAGCCCGAATGGATAGGTGTCCGGGACGCTGGTAGGGCGATGTTCCATTTCCAAGGGGCAGACGGGGTGCGTTTCGTCGAACCACACGAAGGCGTCGAACTGCTGAGGCAGCGAGCATTCCGCGTAATGGCTTTGCAGTTCGGTGTTTGGACGGTAGATGACGCCGATGAAGCGTTCGAGGCGCGGCTCGAGCAGGCGACGCCGGAGACCTTCGTCCCGACGGAATTCCAGCAGGCCGCTCGCCGCACCTGCGTCATGGAAGAGACGTTCATAGCTATCCGGCCGAGAAGGCCGCACCGGCATCACTTCCATTTCGGCGTCCCAATCCGACGCGGCAGCGACGGTGCCGGTGTGCGTACCGAATCCGATTAAGGATGCTGCTTCCGCGAACTTCTGCCGGCAAAGTTGACCGATGTTGAGTTCGTCACGAACGGCGCCCATCTCGGTATAGCGGGCGTCTCCGATGTGCGAGTTGTGGGCCCAGACCACGGCCTTGGATCGAGGGCCTTGCGCGTCAAGAATATGGCCCAAGGTCTCGAACATGTGCGTGTCGCGCAGATTCCAGGATTCGGCGCCGCCATAGTACATGATGCGATAGTAGCGCTCGGCCGCGGCGATCAGCCGGGCGTTCTGGGCGGCGTCTAGGAAGCCGTCCGGATCGTTCGCGGCGTAGTCCAGTTCCTTCTTCAGGATATCTTGGCACTGTCGAAGGATCTCCGCCTCGCATTTCCGATAGCCTTCGGTCAGGACGGCGCGGCCGTAGGTCGAAGGCTCTCGCTGCCAAGGGGTCAGGCATCCGTAGCGTTCGCGGGCTACCGCCGCGGCGTCGGGATCCACCTCGTTGAGGTAGGCGAGAACGGCTCCGATCGAACCCCGCATATTGTAGATGTCGAGGCCATAGAATCCCGCCCGCTCGCTTGCGGGCTTCGCGTCATTATGGTTGCGCATCCATTGGACGAAAGCGGCGACATCTTTATTGCGCCACATCCAGGTCGGGAAGCGCTCGAAGGGCCTCTCGCGCGCGCCGCGGGACGTTCGGTGACGAACATACCGGTCGACGGCGGCGGCGTCGGGCCAATCCGCTTCGACCGCGACGATCTTGAAGCCATGCTTCTCGATCAGGTGGCGCGTGATCGCGGCGCGAGCCTGGTAGAACTCCGACGTGCCGTGACTGGCTTCGCCCAGCAGAACGACGCGAGACTGCGCGAAGCGATCCAGAAGGGCTCCGAAGGTGGGATCGCCGAAGTCCGGCAAGGGTTCGATGGCGGCGCCGATCATTTCCGGCAGCGAGCGGAAGCGCGTGCGCCCGGGGACGTGATTGCTGGCGGAGCGCGTGCCGTCCTCGGCCCATCCGTGCTCTCCGATCAGGGGCACGAAGCGGACGGCGCCGAAGGTTTCCTCGGCATATTGCGTCTCGCTCAGGCGCGTGACCCGCAGCAGCGACTGTTCGCCTTCGAGATCGCCGACCGGCATGACGAGGCGCCCGCCGACGGCTAGTTGCGCCTTGAGCACATCCGGTACGGTCGGGCCGCCGGCGGCGACCAGAATGGCGTCGAACGGGGCTTCTTGCGGCAGGCCGCGGGTGCCGTCACCGGTGTGAACGATGCAGTTATCGTATCCTAGCGCCGCGAGACGCTTTGCGGCGATCCTCGCCAGATGCCCATGTCGCTCGACGGTGTGAACCGTTCCAGCGAGCCGCGAGGCGACCGCCGCGGCATAACCCGAACCGGTGCCGACCTCGAGCACCTTGTCTGCCGGCTTCAGCTCGGCCGCCTCGCTCATCAACGCGACGATATAAGGCTGCGAGATGGTCTGCGCGTTCGCGATCGGCAACGCACAATCCTCATACGCGAATTCCTCGAAGCCGGATTCGACGAACCGCTCGCGTGGGACCTCTGCCATGGCATCCAGAACGCGTCGATCGCGAATGCCGCGGCCGGCAAGTTGCACCTCGACCATGCGATTGCGAAGTTGGACGGATTCGGCCATCGCAGCACCTCCTTCGAAGTTCTGGTGCGAGAAGCCAATCGGGAGAGGCCAGTCCGGTTCCTTTCGATGCGCCGAGTGCCCGCCAAGTCGTGGCTAAGCCGCCGGTTCGGGCTTGCCTGCGGGCGACGGACCGGGGACTCGGGCAATCTCCTGCCACGCCAGCGCGAACATGATCCAGCGTTGCCGTTCGGCTCCATCGGCCTCCGCAGCGAGCTTCATCGCCGCGACCGCCTCGCGCTCGGGGTCATACTCGATGTCCATCGGCGAATATATAGACGCCGATGGTAAACGATCACGGAGCGATCGGACCGTAGGAATCCGGGGATCCGATCAGAGCGGATCCCGCTTCGGACCACTACTTGCTGCGAAGTGACAGGCTGATGCGCGTGACGATGTCGTCCCAGTCGTGCTCCTCGCTGGCGGGGTAGTTGATCAGCACGCAATGAACCAGCCGGCCGGCGAAGTTGCAGCGGTTGTACCAGACCTTGTCCCCCTTGTAGCTAGAAACCGCGAAGAAGCGAGGCGTCACTCGCTTGTACTGAATGCGCGGCGGCGGATGCTTTTTGGCGAGGAACGCAGCCGGCGAATCGTTCGCAACATTGGGGGCGGACTGTATCGTGATGTCGGCGCGGCCGTCGGCGGTCCGGAAGCGCTGACCGTAGCCATCCAGTCGACCCGCCTCCTCGGTGAAGATCGAGGACGGGAAGTCGACCGATGTGCCGGTCTGGGCGATGCTGTAGGTCGTCCACCTGACCGGTTGCGCCGAGACGGCCGATGCTAAGGCAGCGCATGCAAACGCCATCGCCCATGCCGTCGCTTTCATCGAAATCTCCTCCCGACCTTTCCCAGCGCTTTGCTGAATGTCTTGGCGTGGGAAAAGCTGAACGACGGAGTACGTTCCAAGAAGTCCGTCGGTCGAAGAGCTACCGCCTTCCTCGCGTTGCCCAGACCGCTCTCGAAGACGAGATCGCGTTCCTGCGGACCCAGATCTACATGCAGGACGTCGAGAGCCAGCCGTGCAGAGACTGACCGCATTCACACGGTTCTCCGGCCGGATTTGAGGGAAGCCTAGCGGCCGAGACGTTTCTCGACGCGCTTGCGGCTGTTGCCGACCTTCATGACGGCCTTCTTCACCGCCGATGCGGAGCGGCCGGTCTTCTTCGCTTCGTAGCGGACTTCGTAGTCCTGCCCCTCGGCGACGCGAGCCCGGTCCTGCTCGCGTCCACGCGCGGTCTTCTTCTTCGCTGCCGCCACGGGCTCCTCCTCTTGCGAATGTTTGATGAGGTGCAACGCCGCAAGGAATCGCGAGTTCCGGGCCGGCTTCGCTGGGACGCTTCAGTGACCGCAAGGATGGCTCGGAACGATGGGCGCCCACCCGTCAAGCAAAAGGCCGTCCCAGGAAATGATGCCTTCATCCCATTTCGACGCGTGCTCGCGGTACATCGAAGCCCACTGAGGGCTCCATTCGATGATCTGGTCGTTGAGACCATCGTGAACGCGGCACGGCATATCGGGATCGAACGTGTCCATCGAGTTCATGCCGGATGTCCGGTATCGACGTCCTTCGGCGTCTTCTTCTCGCGCTGCGGCGTCATCTTCGCCGAGCTTTCCTTGCCGGGCACGCCGCAGGGACCGAGCTCTTCGCGCTGGACGTCATCCTCGGGGCGTTCGGGCTGCACGCCATTCATCGGCTTCTCGGGGCTCATTCCATCCGCGCCTTGTCTTTCAGATCGCGGATCCGGATGTCGGCTTCTTCCTTCGAAGTCACGATCTCCGATTCGTCCGGCACGCGCGCGATTGCACTGAGCCTCTTGAGCTCGTCGAGTTGTCCTACAGTGGGTTTTTCCATCTTCGAATCCTTGAGGGCCTGCACGACAGCTTCGTCGTCGAGCACATCGAGCAGCTTGTTTATGGTTTGCTCGCAATCTCTGGGGCCGGGCTCGACATGCCGGGCCAAGATGCCTTGTGCGTCCTCCAAGGCCTTCGCAACTCGCCTTTCCGGATCCATGCCGGTACTCCACATACTCCGCAGGAAAACGCGGCTATGATCGGCGCGTTCCTTTGCTCAGCCCCTTGAACGAGCTGGCCCGCAGCAGACCTTCGGAGGTGATGTCGCGGTACTCAATGTCGGCATAGAACTTGGGTTCGACCCAAGTGGCCTTCGGCTTTCTGATGGCCTTGGTCAGCTTTTGCTTCGGGCTTACCACGGTGTCGAGCGCCTTGCGGATCTGCGCTGAGGTGGTTCGGCTCCATCCGGTCCCGACCTTTCCCATGTAGACCAGATCCTTGCCTTCCTTCTTGCCCAGATAGAGCGCGGCCACGCCCGATGGGTCCTTGATGAAGCCGACCACGGGAAACTTGCCCTTCTGAACGACCTTGATCTTCTGCCAGGCCTCCACCCGGTCCGATCGGTATGGTGCATCCACCCGCTTGGAGACGATGCCTTCGTAATTCAGCTTGCTGGCTGCCGCGAACAGTGCCTGGCCGTCCCCTTCGTGGTGCTCGCTATAGAGGACGGGCTCCTTGAAGTCGCGCTGCTCAATCAGATCCTTGAGCAGCCTCTTCCGCTCAATCTGCGGCTCCTTGCGCAGATCTCTGCCGTCCAGCCAAAGCAGATCGAAAGCGAAGTAGACCAGTCGATCCTGATCGCCTCTGCCGAGGTCTGCCTGCAGCTCGGAGAAGTTCGTGCGCCCATCAAGGATGACGACAACCTCGCCGTCGACGATCGCCTGTCCTTCGATCTCGAAGGCGGCCGCAATCCTAGAGAACTTGCTGATCCAGTTGTAGCCGTTGCGGGTGTAGGCCCGCCGGTCGTCACCGTCGATCCGGAGCTGGATCCGGTAGCCGTCGTATTTGACTTCGTGAATCCATTGGGATCCCGAAGGTGCCTTGATCTTCAGGGTCGCCAACTGGGGTTGGATGAACCCCGGCATTGTAGGGACCTCGGTCTTTTCGGCCCGAGGCGCCTTTGTACGCTTTGCCACGCTACTCAACTCACAAAAAACCCGCCGCTGGGTTGGGGCCGACGGCGGGCAGTCTACCTACCTCAATCAACGAGTCTCGCAACTTCGAAGGCGGCGAGGAGTTCCGGGGACCGCACTCTTCGCGCATTTGCGCCGGGCCGCGACGGGCGATCCAGTCTTCGCCGAGCCCATCGAACTCCCACCGAGAACCGGCGTTTACTGACATCATGTCAGACGCATTCGATTACTTCCGCGCCTATGCCCTCCGCGCTCTCTGCAAAGCCAGATCCATGCCGCGGGGCAGGATGAAACATCTGCAACTGGTGGCCGGCCGGATCTACAATCTCCTCAAGAAGGAGGCTGCCTACGGTCCCAATGTTCAGCACCTTGAGGACTTTCGCGCAGCTCAGAAGCTCGAGGCCTCTCTCGATCGCCGGCCAAGTGACCGCTCTGGCGGACGCCCTGCTCCGGCGGCGCTGCAAAGCTCGCATAGGGAGGCCGGCTGATGCCTTCGCTCGACGCGCGCGGAGTGGCAAGTCTTCTGCGAGAGTACGCGCAGCGCACCGCCTTGCGAGGCGGCAATCCCTACCGGGCGAAAGCCTACTCTCGGGCGGCCGACAGCCTGGCGGCCCTAGCGGTTCCTCTGGACGTTCTCATCGCCGAAGATCGACTTACTGAGATCCCGGGCGTTGGAGATGCTATTGCCGACATCATCACCAAGGTTCACAAGACGGGCAGTCATCCCAGCCTCGAAAAGCTACGGAAGGAGATTCCTGGGGGCGTGCTCGAGATGCTCGCTGTACCCGGCCTTCGTCCGGAGAAAGTGCTGCGCCTGTACAAAGATCTCGGCATCGCCTCGCTGTCGGAGTTGGAGGCCGCCGCCAAGGAAGACCGCATCAAGAAGGCGAAAGGACTCGGCACCGCGCTGCAGACCAAGATCCTGCAGAACCTCGCGATCGCCAAAAGCGGAGAAGGCCGCCTCCACCTGCACCGCGCCGCCGCGCTGCTCGCGCATGCGAAGGACTCGATTCGCAAGTCCCGTCCCGAACTCAAGCGGGTGACGATCGCCGGCGATTTCCGCCGCGGCTGCGAACTCGTCGGTGATCTCGCGATCGTTGCGGAGGCTGCCAAGCAGGACAAGTCATCGCAGCCATCGGCCGACGGGCTGCAAATTCGAGTGTCCGACCGCAAGCACTTCGGCGCCGCCCTTCTCTTCGCCACCGGCTCCGCCGGCCACATCGAGCAGCTCCAAGCCTTGGCGGCCGAGAAGGGGCTGCGGTTGGACGCCGACGGCTTGCACAGGGGCCGCACGCCGATCGTCGGCGAGGAGGCCGAGATCTACCGCGCCCTCGGTCTGCCCTTCATCGACCCTGAGCTCCGGGAGGGGCGCGGCGAGATCGAGGCGGCTCTGAAAGGCAAGCTCCCTAAGCTCGTCACCGACCAGGACCTGCGCGGCATCCTTCACTGCCACACCGATGCCTCCGACGGCACCGAGACCCTGGAGACCATGGCTAAGGCCACGCGCCAGCGGGGCTTGGAGTATTTTGGCGTGGCGGACCATTCCAAGTCTGCCCACTATGCCGGCGGTCTCTCCGTTGAGGAGATCGCGCAGCAGCACCGGGAAGCCGATCGACTGAACAAGCGCTTCGGCAAGGACTTCCGGATCCTCAAGGGTATCGAGTCCGACATCCTGGCGGACGGGTCGCTCGACTATGACGACGACGTTCTGGAGCGCTTCGATTTCGTGGTCGCCAGCATTCATGGGCGCTTCAAGCTGGATCGCAAGGCGCAGACGCAGCGCCTGCTTCGGGCCATCTCCGATCCTCACACCACCATCATCGGCCACATGACAGGGCGGCAGCTTCAGCGGCGGCCCGGTTACGAGATTGACGTTGAGAAGGTGCTGCGGGCGTGCGCCAAGCACGACGTTGTGGTCGAGATTAACGCCCACCCATGGCGGCTCGACCTGGACTGGCGCTGGCACCAGGCGGCCCTCGACTTCGGTTGTATGCTGAGCATCAATCCCGACGCGCACTCGATCCCAGAACTCGACCACATGCACTGGGGCGTTCAGATGGCCCGCAAGGGCGGTGTCCCTGCCGACCGGGTCCTGAACGCGATGACGCTCCCGGAGATCACGCGCTATCTGCGTCAGAAGCGGCGCTCGTTCGCCCGCGCCGCCTGATGTCGCAGGGGCACGATCTGGCGCTCGCGGGCAGGGTCGTGGCGGTCGCCGCCGATCGCGGGCACCACTTCAGCAAACCAACTCAGGAGCGCATAATCCTGGTGCAAGGCCACGGCGTGGAAGGCGACGCCCACGCCGGCCCTTTCGTCCGGCACCGCTATTTGGCACGCCGCCGGCCCCGCCTGCCCAATCTCCGGCAAGTCCACTTGATCCCGTCCGAACTCTTCCCGTCCCTCCTAGAAGCTGGCTTCGAGGTTGGCGCAGGCGACCTCGGCGAGAACGTCACCACCGCCGGATTGGACCTCGAACGGATGCCACTCGGGACCTTGATCGAGCTCGGGCCGTCCGCGGTCGTCGAGCTGACGGGCCTCCGGACGCCCTGCGTCCTCATCGACCGCTTCCGAGCCGGCCTCAAGCGACAGGTGCTCTCGTCGGCGGAAACGGGCCCTGCGTTCAAATCCGGGGTGCTGGGCGTAGTCCGGGCCGGGGGACCGGTTGTGGCCGGCGACAGCGCGCGGGTTCGCCTTCCATCCTCCTCGTTTCGGCCTTTGCCGGCCCTATAGTGAGCCCCTGCCATGGCCCGACAATCGACCTTGCCTCTTAGCCTGCAGCCCATGCTGGCCACGTTGACCGATGCGCCGTTCGACGATCCCGATTGGGTTTTTGAGGACAAATTCGATGGTTTCCGCATGGTTGCGGAAATCCGGCGTGGTCGGGTCGCGCTCTACAGCCGTAACGGGAAGATCATCAGCCACTCCTATATCGAGGTCGCGAAAGCGCTAGAGGGCGTGAAGGCGGACGCCGTGATCGATGGCGAGCTCGTCGCGATCGGCAAAGACGGCGTCTCCCATTTCCAACTGCTTCAGAACGCCCTGCGCCATGAAGCCAAGCTCTTGTACTGCGCGTTCGACCTCATGTTCGCGGACGGTGAGGATCTGCGCGCGCTGCCGCTTCTCGAGCGCAAGAAGCGGCTAAAGAGCATCCTGCCGCGCCACAAGCTGATTGCGTTCAGCAAGCACCGCAAAGGCAAGGGGACGAAGTTCTTCGCAGTAGCGGAGCGAAGGCATCTCGAAGGCATCATGGCCAAGCGCGCCGACAGCCCGTACGCGTCCGGACGCCGGACCGCCGACTGGCTGAAGGTGAAAACGGCGCAGCGGCAGGAGGTGGTGATCGCCGGGTTCACCGCGCCCAGGCGAACCCGGCCCTTCTTCGGCGCCCTTGTGCTGGCGGTACGCGAAGGCGAAGCCTGGCGGTACATCGGCCACGTCGGCACCGGCTTCAGCCACCAGGTTCTCGGAGAGCTTCACGGCAAGCTCCTGAAGCTCAAGACGCCCAAGTCGCCCTTTCCCGCCAAGGTAAAGGATGAGCAGGTCACGACGTGGGTCCGTCCTTCACTGGTCGCAGAGGTGAAGTTCGCGGAGTGGACCAGCAAGGGAGAGCTGCGCCAGCCGGTCTATCTCGGCCTGCGGTCCGACAAAAAGGCCAAGGATGTCGTTCGCGAAAAGAGTTCGTCGCGAAGATAGCGCCGCCGAGAAGAGACGTCCGCGCCCGGTCAACCGGCCGCGCGCTCGGCTGCTGAAGGCCACGGCGGCAGGGGCGGCAACCCGAGAGCCTTGCGTACAGGTCCAAACGATCGCCTGTGAGCTGCGCATGCGCCGAGCCTGGCGAGAGCTTCGTAATGAGCTGGCACCGGGTAGCCCTTGTGATCCGCTAAGCCGTAGCCGGGGTGACGGACGTCGAGCGTCCGCATGACCCTGTCGCGCTCGACTTTCGCAAGGATAGACGCAGCAGCGATGCTCGCGGACTTGGCGTCGCCCTTGATGATGGCCTGCTGAGGGATATCGACCTCCTTCAATCGCTTCGCGTCGATCAGCAAGTGCTGCGGCGTCAATCCCAGTCCCCTGACCGCGCGCTGCATGGCCTGAATGCCTGCCCAATAGATATTGATCACGTCGATCTCCTCGACCTCGACGAACGCCACGCACCAACTCTCAGCCTTTGCCTTGATCTCCTTTGCGAGTTCCTCGCGTGCCGCGGCGTCGAGCTTCTTCGAGTCGTCGACCCCGACGATCCGCGTGCCGGGTTTCAGAATCACCGCACCCGCGGACACTGGCCCCGCAAGAGGACTCATTCCGGCCTCGTCCACGCCTGCCACGGCATGAAGGCCGCTTGCCCAGAGAGAGGTCTCGAAGCGGAGCATCTTGCGGAGGCGCTGCCCTTCGGACCTGTTTTCGAAGCGCCGCTTATCGATCGAGGCCAGGATGGCACGTGCTCCCGCGCGGCCGTCAGCTCGCAGGATCTGCTCGACGCTGGCCTCGAGTGGTCGTTTCTCGACGACATAGCGCCGACGCAATACATCGAGCGAATATTGGGACATTGCGGCCTTGGCTGGGACTGACTGTGGGAGCGTGTCGGAGAACTTTGTGGCGATTGTCTGAAGTTGAGCCAGGCCGTCTCCATCGACTGTGCAGCGTTAGCCGAAGGAAGCGGCGGCCTCGCTTTGGCGCCGCCGGAATTTAATCAATTGAGCGCCCCCCGTCCTGGATCAGCCTGCACCCGCTGAAAGCCGATGCTGCGACCAACGGGCTTATTGCCAACATAGGTTAATCCCCCTAAGGTCTACCCCGCCAGCAAGAACAACGAATACGTGTCGCAGGGAAATTCCCTGCGAGGAGATGCTCATGCCGCCGGCAGACGCCGCACCGTAGCGCTTCGGCGAGGGGCCAGGCTTGGACTGCTGCCCCACCTCCAGAACGGAGACTTCGAGACTTCAGGACGAGCGAACTCGCCGTGCGCGGGATCGCCACGACACGACGCGACCTATCGTTAGGGAGAGGCGAGGTGGGACGGGCCTGGACGACGCAAGACGATGTTCGGTTGCGCACCGAGCGCTTCAACAGCATCGAAAATCTGAAGAACCCGATCGGCAACTCCCAGATCGAAATCGTCCAACTCGGGCGGGGAAGGCTTTCCGGCGAGATCCTGCACGGTCGGATAGAGGACATCGCGTTCAGTCGCGGACAGTTCTCCCTCGGCGTACGCGCCACCGGCGTATTCAGCCCGGACAAGGTCGTTGTGGGGACCCTTCTCTCCTGCTCCGGAGGATCTCGCAGTCTAGGCGACGCCGTCTTTCCGGGAGACGTCCTCATGCATCCGCCCGGAGCCGAGCATGATAGGCTCTACGAAGGCGCTGCACGGTTCGCAGGCGTGATGTGCGACCCCGCTGAGATTTCGGACTTGTTCGCGGCCGAGGAGCAGGTCTCGGATCCGGAGTTCTGGACCAAACGCAGGCACTTCCGCTTCACCGATCGCCGCACTGGCGCGCTCGGCGCGTTATTGGCGCTGCTCGCGGGCCGGCTGCAACATGGCGGCATCCCTCAAGGGGCGGCCGCGGAATATTGGAAGCGCTCGGTCCTTGACGCCTTTATCGGTCCCGTCGCGATGGAGCCGGGGGCCGGCAGGGAGCGCCCCGTCCCGTCGTCGACGAGGATCGTGCACGACGTCGAAAGATACCTCCAGAAAAACGGCAATCGGGCCGTCCACGTCTCCGAGATCTGCGAGAAGCTCAAACTCAAGCGACGAACCCTGTATCGCGCCTTCGACGAGGCCCTCGGGATCGGACCGATCGAATTTCTGAGGGCAAAGCGGCTGTCCATGGTCCATCTGCGCCTGCGACAAGCAAGTCCCGGGGAGACCGGCGTCCTCGATGCCGCGACCGAACTCGGCTTCCTGGAATTCGGTCGATTTGCGCAGCAGTATCGGGCGCTCTTCGGTGAATATCCTCGCGAGACGCTTCACCGAAACGCTCGCAAGAAGCTGTCCGATCGAAAAACGTCCTCTCATCCCTGACGATTTGGCACGATTCGCATAACGCCGCGGTCGTGTCCGAGTCTAAGCTGCTCACGCGTACCTTGGCTAACTATGCTCGCTAGAAGAGTTTTTTTCGGCGCGGGCGAGCCCGGAGGGAATTGGAAGCATGCGTGACATTGTTTGCGGCGCTGTCCTTCGTTCAGTCTCAATCCCACTCTTCACAATATCCCTGGCCGTCTCATCGCTAGATCAGGCAGCGGCGGCTCCCATGCCGCCGCCAACGGCCTTCCATACTTCAGATCTAACTTCTCATGCCATCGAGGTGCGAGCCGCCGCACGGGGAGGGCGTGCGGTCGTCGGCCCTAGGGGCGGGGCGGTCGTACATCGAGGCGGCGCCGTCGTCGGCCCGCGGGGGTCGGCCTATCGCGGTCGAACGGTCGCCGTCGGACCGCGCGGCAACGTTGCCGTCCGCAGCACGACAGCGGTCGCGGGTCGCGGCGGATGGGCGCGTCCCGGATGGTATCGCTGGCCCGCTGGTGGCGCCATCGCCGCAGGTGCCGCGATCGGTTTCGTCACCGCCGCGACTGCAGCGGCGTGGGCCGGTGCCGCGCCGGCGCCCGGCATGTGCTGGTACTACACGGATCCTTCCCGAACACAGGGCTTCTGGGACTATTGCCAGTAATTTCGGAGCGGCCGAGGAGATCCGGACGCAAGAAGTGCCTGGCTTCCGCGAATCCTTCGCCGTCTCTGCCCGACAACCGCAAGGACGCAGATGATGACGCATCGAGGTGCCGGCCGACCAAGTCCGAACGTCAACCGCCGAGAGATCGTCGCGGGAGGGTCCGCGTTGGCTCTTCTCGGTCTTCCGACTGGCCTCACCGCTCCGGCCGAGGCGCAAGCGGTGTCTACCGGTATTCAGCCGAAGCCCGCGACCGAGGCTACGAAGGCGGCCAACGATGAGCTCCGGAAGTACCTCAATTTCGACGACATGGAGGATTTTGAGAACGCCACGCGTGGGCTCATCGCGAAGCCCGAGACGCTGACGATCCGCGACGAGAAGGGTGGCATCGTTTGGGATCTGGAGAGCTACAAGAAGTACATCGGGGTCGACAAGCCCGCGCCCGACACCGTGAACCCGAGCCTTTGGCGCAACGCGCAGCTCTGCATGCAGTATGGCCTGTTCAAGGTCCATGAGCGCATCTTCCAGGTCCGTGGCTACGACCTTGCCAACGTCACCTTCGTGCAGGGGGACACCGGTTGGATCATCCTCGACACCGGCAGCAATCTCGAAACCGGCAGGGCGGCCTACGACATCGTCAGCCAGCACCTCGGCAAGCGTCCCGTCCTGGCCGTGGTCTATAGCCACAGCCACGGCGACCATTTCGGTGGCGTGCGCGGTCTCGTCGACGAGTCAGATGTCAAGTCGGGCAAGGTCCAGATCTTCGCGCCGCAGAACTTCACCGAGCACGCCATCAGCGAGTTTGTCATCGCCGGCAATGCGATGGGCCGCCGCGGCATCTACATGTACGGGCCTCTGCTGGCCCGCAACCCACAAGGCGGTGTCAACGCCGGCCTCGGTCAGACCGTCGGGCACGGCAATTCGGGTCTCATTCTGCCCACGCGTGAAATCAAGAAGACGGGCGAGGAGATCACCGTCGATGGAGTGCGCATGGTGTTTCAACTGACGCCGGGCACGGAAGCGCCGGCCGAGATGAACACGTACTTGCCCCAGTTCCGGGCGATGTGGATGGCCGAGAACACCACGAACACGATGCACAATATCCTGACGTTGCGGGGAGCGCAGGTTCGCAATGCCTTGAACTGGGCCAAGTACATCAACGAGACCATCGATCTTTACGGCGAGGGGACGGACGTCAAATTTCAGGCCCACCACTGGCCGATGTGGGGCAACGACAAGATCATCGCGTACTGGAAGAAGCAGCGTGACCTCTACAAGTACATGCACGACCAGTCGGTGAACCTGATGAACCGCGGCTACACCGGGGTCGAGATCTCCAACATGATCAAGCTGCCGCCCGAGCTCGACAAGGCCTGGTTCAACCGCGGCTATTACGGTTCGCTGAAGCACGACAGCCGCGCCGTGTACCAGTTCTACATGGGCTTCTACGACGGCAATCCGACGACGCTCGACCAGTTACCCCCTGAAGATGCCGCGAAGAAGTACGTCGACTACATGGGTGGCGCGACTTCGGTGCTGCAGAAAGCGAAGGCGGACTTCGACAAGGGGGAATATCGCTGGGTCGCGGAAGCGCTGAAGCATGTCGTCTTTGCCGATCCGAACAACAAGGAAGCAAAGGAGCTTCTGGCGGACAGCTATGAGCAGATGGGCTACCAGGCGGAGTCCGGGCCGTGGCGTTCGGTATACCTTCAGGGCGCGCTCGAGCTTCGGAACGGGCTGCCGAGCGCCGGCAGCATCGATACCGCAGGACCCGACACGATCAGGGCGATGCCGCCGGAGATGACTTTCGACTATCTCGCCGTGCAGCTCGACGCGCAGAAGGCGGCAGGCAAGAGGCTTTCGGTCACGATGGACTTCAGCGACCTGAAGGAAGCCTACGCATTGATCGTCGAGAACAGCGTGCTGAACTACTCGAAGAAGCCGACAGCGACGGAAGCGAAGCTAACGCTGACCAAGGCCACATTCGACCGCATCCAGACCGGCGAGATCACGGCGGACAAGGCCATCGCAGCGGGAGACATCAGGGTCGAGGGCCGAAAGGAAGCGGTGACCGAGTTCGTGGGCTTGTTCGAAAAGCCGCCGTTCTGGTTCAACATCGTGACGCCGTAGTCCGGCCGGGGAGACCAGACAGTGAAAAAAGCCACCCTTCTCCTAGCGATGCTGATCGCAATATCAGGAGCTTGCCCTGCCCCGGCGCAGTCGCCCGGCGATCGGCTCAAGCAAAGCCGCGCCGTTGAGGCGGTGATCTGGGGCATGCCCGTCGTGAACTACGAACTGATGCGGCAGGAAATGCTGACGAAGACGAAGGCGCGGGTCGGCGAAGTCGTCTATTGGGGCCGTGCACTCGACTGGATGAACCAGACGCTGACGCCGAACCCCGACACCATCTATTTCATCACGTTCTTCGACACGCATGACGGGCCCATCGTCATCGAGGTCCCTGCGGCCGACGGGAGCGGTTCGCTCAATGCCAACATCGTCACGATCTGGCAGATGCCGCTCGAAGACGCCGGGCTGCTCGGCGTCGACAAGGGAGCAGGAGGGAAATTCGTCATTCTGCCGCCAGGCTACGCCGGCCCGTCTCCGGCAGGAACTACGCCGCTTCAGTCCGATACTTTCGAGGGATACGCCCTCATCCGCTCGAACCTGAAAAGCCATAGCGATCCGGATGTCGCGGCGGCGATCTCCTACGGCAAGAAGCTGAAGGTCTATCCGCTGTCCGCGGCGGCAAATCCGCCGCCGACGGCGTTCACGGACGCGAAAGACGTCCTGTTCGATTCCACCATTCGCTTCGATTCCACATTCTTCGAGAACCTCTACCGGGTGGTGCAAAGGGACACTTGGCTGGAGCGCGATCGCGCGATGATCGACCAGCTTCGGACACTCGGCATCGAGAAGGGAAAGCCGTACAAGCCGGATGGCAAGACGCGCAACATCCTCGATGCAGCGGCTGTCGAGGCCAAGGCGTGGCTTGATGCGCGCTATGAAGCGGGCTGGGAAGTCTTCTATCCCGGCACTAGCTGGCGCCCGGGTGGAGTGCCGGAACTCGCGAAGGCCATGTCCGCGCGCTATGCCGAACTGGACTCTTATCCGCTGGATTGGCGCGGTATGATCTATACGCTCGGCTATATCGGCATCAAAAGGCTTGGCGTCGGCCAATTCTACCTGCTGACACCGAAGTCGAAGGATGGGCAGAGTCTGGACGGCGCCAACTCCTACAGGCTGACTGTGCCGCCGAACGTCCCGATCGACCAATACTGGTCGGTCACGGTCTATGACCGGCAGACGCACGCGCTGGTCAAGAACATGCACCGCGCCAGCCGCGCTTCCAACAGCGCCGAAGTGCAGAAGAATTCGGACGGTTCGATCGACATCTATTTCGGTCCCAAAGCGCCGTCTGGCAAGGAATCGAATTGGGTGCCGACCGATCCCGAACGCGAATTCGAACTGATGTTCCGCGCGTATGGACCGAGACAGGAGTTCTTCCAAAAGAAGTGGGCGCTACCCGACGTCGAAAAGTTCGCGGGCTGAAAGGGAAATTCTAATATGACGATGGGTGCGCGGTTCGCCAAATGGGGGCTCGGTTTCTTCGTCTTTGGTTTATTCCTCACCTTCGGCATCATCGGCCACTACTGCGTCGGAGCAAGCGCCGACGCAGGTGAACTGTTCAGGCGCAATGTCACGCTTTGGTGGGCGTGCCCGTGGACGCTCTCCGTGGCGATCGTGCAGGGTGGTGGCCTCGGGATGGTCGCGCTCGGCTTGACGTTGCTGCTGAGCACGGGTCGCGCAAACGGCAGGTCGACAGGCGATGGTCTTGCGTTCTGGCTCTGCATTATCGGTCTGCTCGGCGTGTTCGCTGTCGGCTATCCCGGCTACTTCGCCTTCAACATGATCTGGCCGAACTTCTACTACGTGCCGAACATCACGGGAAAGAACGCCTGGCTGCTCGGGCAGACCTTCTTCTTCGCAGTCTACTTCACCGGCGTGATCCTGACGTTCAACACAGTTCGTCACGCTCTCGATGACATTCCTCGCCAACGCTTCGGCACCTAGGAGTCCAATATGGGGACGGCAATCGGATCCTCCTTCAGTCGGCGGAACGTTTTGCTCGCCGGAGCCACTCTCGCCGCGGCAGGCGGCATCGGGCAGGGTCCAGTGTTCGCAAACGCCCAGACCGCGCCGCTTAACCCGCAGCCACTTCCGCCTTCGCCGAAATGGGCACGCTCGCTTCCGACAGGTCCTGACACCCGCATCAAGATGACGATCGAGTACGCAAAGCTTGTGGCCCGCGACGCCTACTTCTGGGCGTGGCCGCTGGTCAACATCTACAACCGCCGGCTCGCATTCAAGGATCTGCCCGAGATCGTCCTGTCTGGTCCGGCGCCGATTGCGCCGCTGAACCGCTTCGGCATGCTCACCGATTACATCGAGCCGGAAGAAAGGCTGGTTGCCTGCCCGAACCAGGACGTCGTCTATGGAGCGGGGGCGCTTGCGCTCGACCTCTCGCCGGTGGTGATCCAGGTGCCCGATTTCGGCGATCGGTTTTGGGTCTACCAGATCGTCGACCTTCGCACCGACAGCTTCGTGCAGCTTGGAAAGATGTACGGGACCACACCGGGTTTCTATCTGCTCGTCGGCCCAAATTGGCAAGGTGAGGCCCCAAAGGGCATCACCCGCGTGTTCCGTTCCTCCACCAGCACCGGGTTCGTCGGACCACGCATCTTCCAGGACGATGCCGCTGAGGACAAGCAAGCGATCCAGTCGGTGCTGCGCCAGGTGATGATGTATCCGCTCGCCGAGTTCGACGGAACGATGAAGAGCACCGAATGGAGCAGGCTGAAGCGTGTGCCCGCCGGGGCGACAGGCGAAACCGAGTCGAGGTGGGTGTTTCCGGAGAAATTCTTCGAACAGCTCGCAGACGTGCTCGCGGATGCGCCCGCTCTGCCCGGCGAGGAATCCCGCTACGCCCAGATGCAGGCCTTGCTCGAGGCCCTGAAAGCCAATCCGGCATGGAAGGAGCCGTTGGCGAAAACGGTGGCGGAAGTCGAGGACGAGGTCATCAAGCCGCTCTTCGAGTTCCGCAACTGGGGCCGGCAGCTCCAGCATCACTGGAGCACGATCGTCAACGAGTCGGCCTTCGGCACGGATTACTTCACGCGAACGGCGACCGCGAAATCCAACATCCTGGTCAACGCGCCGAACGAGACCAAATATTTCTATCAGGATCTGGACGCAGGCGGTGGGCGGCTGAACGGGGCCAATCGTTACACGGTCACGTTCGGGACGGACGAGACCCCGCCCGTGAACGGCTTCTGGTCCTTGACGCTCTACAACGAGCATCACTTCTTCGTTCCCAACGAGCTGCGCCGCTATTCGCTCGGCACGAAGAACAGGGGGTTGAAAACGGCTGCCGACGGCTCCTTGACGATCTACGTCCAGGCCGAACCGCCACCGGAGCCTAACCGCGCCAATTGGCTGCCGGCGCCGAAGGGCGATTTCTCGCTTTACATCAGGGCGTACTGGCCCAAGGCGCCAATATTGGACGGGTCATGGACCCCGCCGCAGGTGAAGAAAGTGACCTGAAGGTGCAGATCATGAGCGGCCTCGATCTCCTTGCCTGGATCGTGCTCGCCATTCTGCTGGCGGTGCCCTTACTTGTCATTTGGCTGATGGGGTCTATGCCGGGCCATGTCGCCAGACGGCGTGGACATCCGTGGGCCGAAGCGGTGGGTGTCGCCGGCTGGATCACTCTGATCTTCGGCTTCGCACTGTGGCCGATCGCGATGATCTGGGCGTATGTCGACGCACCCACCAAGCGCACGGCGGAGCCCCGGCCATGATGATCGCCCTTATGGCGCTCTATCTGGCGCTGCTGTTCTCGTTGGTATGGCTCGGCGCCATCCGCTTCAACGCGTTCTGGAAGACATCGCCTCTGATCGTGCTTCTGCTCCTCAACATTGGGCTCTTCATCCCCATGGGCTGGGGCGCGCCGCAAGGCAAGGCACTGGTCTATCGCAACGCTGTTTCGATTGTGCCGGACGTCGCCGGCGAGGTCGTCGAGGTGCCGATTTCGCCGAACACGCCGTTGCAAGAGGGCGACGTTCTGTTCCGGATCGACCCGACACCCTACGATGCGCAGGTCAAGGCGATCGAGGCGCAGCTCAAGCTGTCGAGCACCCGCCTGACCCAGATGACCTCGCTGTACGAACGGGACGCCGGCCGCGGCTTCGACGTCGAGCAGCGGCAATCCGAGGTGGACCAACTCAAGGCCCAGCTCCAAAACGCGCAGTGGAATCTCGGCAAGACCGTCGTGCGGGCACCGGCCGACGGCTACGTCACCAACCTCGCGCTCCGCGAGGGAGCCCGCGTCGGAAACCTGTCGGTCTCGCCGGCGATGGCGTTCATCGATACCTCCGCGACCCATATCGCGGTCGAGATCGACCAGATCGACGCGCGCTACGTCGCCCCCAGCCAAGAGGTGGAGATCGCCTTCAAGTTCGCTCCGGGGCGGATATTCACCGGCAAGGTCGAGAGCATCCTTCAAGCGGTCGCGACCGGGCAGACGCAGGTCTCGGGCCAGGCGGTCATGCCCAAGGCGATCGAGACGGTGCCGTTCGTCGTGCGCGTCACGCTCGACGACGGCGAGATGGCGAAGACATTGCCGGCGGGCTCCACGGGCACCGCCGCCGTTTTCACCAACCATGTGAAGGTCAGTCACGTCATCCGCCGCGTGCTGCTGCGGCAGATCGCGATCCTCAACTACGTCGTTCCGTTCTGATAGTGGAGGGCACCATGATGACAAAAGCAACATTCGCGGCCGTGGCGACCCTCGGATGGGCGATCACTGCGCTTCCTTCCGACGTCCGGGCGGACGCCGGCGGTGTCGGCTTGTGGCTGCCCGGCATTTTCGGCAGCCTCGCCGCAGCGCCAGGCGTGCCTGGCTGGTCGTACGCGTCGATCTATCTGCATCTGCAGGCCAACAGCGCAAGCAGCCAGAACTTCGTCACCAGCAACGGGGCGCGGGGCACGGTGGTGACCGGCCTCAACGCCCACGGTGACGCGCTCGCGCTAGGCATCACCTACGTGTCGCCGATGCCCGTTCTCGGCGGCCAGGCTGCGTTCTCGATCGTCACCGCTCCCGGCAACGTCGGCGTTGGCATCGATGCCACCCTGACTGGACCGAGGGGCAATGCCGTCTCTGGAGGGGTCAGTGACAATCGGACGACGCTATCCGATGTCTTCTACCAGGGAACCCTAAAGTGGAATCAGGGCGTCCACAACGAGATGGTCTACATCACCGGCAACATACCGAGCGGGACCTACGATCCCAACCGGCTCGCCAACCTCAACCTCGGCTTCGTCGGCTGGGACGCAGGGGCCGGCTACACCTACTTCGACCCGAAGGCCGGCCACGAATTCTCGGTGGTCGGCGGATTCACCTACAGCCTGCCTAATCCATACCTCCAGTACCAGAACGGCATCGACTTCCATGTCGACTGGGCGGCATCGCAGTTTCTGAGCAAAACGTTCCAGGTCGGGCTGGCCGGCTACTTCTACCAGCAGATCACGGACGACACCGGGCCGGGCGCGAAGCTCGGCGGCTTCCGCGGACGGGCGATCGGAATCGGTCCTCAGGTCGGCTTCATCTTCCCGAAGCTGTTCGAAGGCTACTCGGGCTATCTCAACATCCGAGGCTACAAGGATCTCGAGGTCGAGAACCGGGCGAACACCTGGAGCACGTGGGTGACGTTCGCGGTCTCGCCGGCTCCCCCTGAACCCGCGAGCAAACCGGCGCGT
This sequence comes from Bradyrhizobium sp. NBAIM18, assembly GCF_020193825.1. Classification (NCBI taxonomy): domain Bacteria; kingdom Pseudomonadati; phylum Pseudomonadota; class Alphaproteobacteria; order Hyphomicrobiales; family Nitrobacteraceae; genus Bradyrhizobium; species Bradyrhizobium sp. NBAIM18. The sequence goes on along the minus strand of NZ_JADYVO010000003.1, from coordinate 466,770 downwards.
AGATGATATCGGCGCTCTCGGGGCGGAGGGCGTCGCCTCCGGATTCGCCATATTCGAACTAGAATTCGCGCGACGTGGGCCGCTCGGAGCAATTACGCGATCACCGCCGAATCCTTGGGCGCTCCGCCGCAATAGCGCCCGTTCCCAAACGCCTCGAAAGCTGCCGAAATTGACGACCCTGCGACCAAAATAAGTGGTACACAGCGGTGGTCACAAAACCGGGCCAGGTTTTTCGGGAATCCTTGTTTTCCGCGGGTTTTTGCGCAATCTCGGCGAAGCGGAAGAGAGTCCCACTCTCTCCGCCAAGTGTACTGCGCACGCTGTCTTCGCCTGGGGCCCTCGAAGGTCTCATCCTGCTTGAACCACGGGGGACGCATCACGTCCGCATAGGGTGCCATCAGTTCGAGTACGTGTGCGGTCAATTCGCGAAACAAGCCTGCGGATTGGTTGGCGCGCGCGGGATTGTTCTCCGAGTGAGTACCGTCAGCGCGCCGTCAAGCTGGAGTCTAGGAAAAATCGTCAGGGAGGCGGCTTCTGATCTCTTCGCTCACCTCCTGGCTTGGCAACGCTTTGCTCCATCAACGCTTTGCTCCATCGTGGTCTAGCTTAGGCTGATCCGCGAATATGATCCGGATTAAAGCCTTAACGCGCCCGAATCTGGAAGTTTTCGAGACTTTCCCGGATGTCGAACTGAGTTGGCTCGCTCGCCTTGTCCGGTGACTTCGCCCAGAGGTAGGCGGAGCCTTCATCGAGTTCTAGGGACTCCGCTTTGAAACCGCCGCGCTCAACAAGGCAGACAAGATCATCGGGCGGAATAAGTCCGTAGAAGGAGTACCCGCGAAGAGAGTCCATCAAGAAGCCGTTGTCGTACGGCCTGCAATTGGGAAGCCTCTGCATTCGCGTAAAGTCCGAGTTGCGGTAAAGAGATACAAACAGACAGGAGCAGCCCGGCTTCAGTTTGGTTCTCATCAACTGAATGATGCCCATCCTAACGCTTGCGGAAGGAATCACCGAAAGTACGTTAATGCAGAATCCGCGATCGTACTTTCGACTGTGGGAAGCAAACTGGTCGACTGTGTATGCGTGGACGTGGTTTGACTTCTTCACGTAGTCGCGGATTGTTGTTGGGCGACCACGGATCATCTGAGTCCTCGAAAGCTGGACTTCAGAGTCTACAAGCGCGAGTTCGTCGGTGGTCCTCGCAATTGCCCGTTCGTAGCGGAGCTTGCCACAACCAAAGTCGAAGCTGCTGTGCACAGGCTTTAGCTGCGCGATCAGTTTGTTCAGGTAGGACGAGCTCTGAGCCTCCGGCTTGGCCGCGTTTTCGCTTCGGATGATAATGTCTTTCCCGATCTTGTACCTCATCAAATTGCCTCGAAAACCTGGCGGTTTGCGGCGTTCGCCTCGGCATCGCTGGCGATCTGCTGTACCTCCGGCTCAACCCTTCGTTCCAACTTGGTGTAGCGGAAGTGCATGAACAGCAAAAATGCCACCGAGGCCGACCAAAATAGGATGAGTAGCCAGGCGGAAGCCGCGATGGCCGAGAACAAAGCGCAAGCGGCGAGTATGGCGAGCCCTTCGAGCGCGACCCAAAAAAGAGTCCAAGACTCGAGCGCGCTTTCAATGTCGTGTTTGTCGACGAGCGTTTTCTCCTTTGTGCTCGAAGCATATTTGTAGAAGGTATCCCGCATCAGATGCGAGCGATCTCGTTTGATGTTGGCGATCTGCCGAGCGGTCATCTTGGCGCCTGACGTGAGGGCCAAGGGTAAAAGGATGTTCGCGTGATCAAATCGGGCTCGAATTCCGAAGACATCAGAAATGAGGTCGTGAAATCTGGTTGTGCGGCTAAACAGCATGATCGCTAGAGCGATCACGACGTTTGCGACGCTCACCGTGGCCAAATCAACGGAAGTGATCTGCGGCAGTTTCGCCAGCGCGGCGAACTCTTTAAGGCCGGGTAGCTCCTCCAGGCGCTTGAAGACGCCATCAATCCACGGATCGTACCTAAGTAGAAACGTGCAAATAAGCCCCAACCAGAAGTCCGCGACCGCAATCTTCCAAAGCATTTCTTGGTAATTCTTCGGGGCTCCGAAGAAAGGCGTCAGAACACGAAAGAAAGAATCCATTTTTGTCCTGAGGTTGCGCAAACATATCAATAAACGTTGCAATTGATTCAGAAAGCGTTAGATTGGTCAATTAGCAAGGAGTCGAATTTCCCCGGCTTCTCTCTATCGGCCAGCTAAGCATTGGGTGGCCTCCCTCGTCGAAAAACACTGGAGAAGCGAGCGCCGCCTCTCGCATTTTGCGGATTTGGCGCCGCCTGGTAGGATTCCGGTCGGGGGCAGGGAAAGTAATCGTGGACGCCGAGGGGGCAGCGCCGGGGGCCAAGGGGACCGATTGGACGGCCGAGCAGGTCGCCATCGTGGTCGCCAACTATTTCCTGATGCTCGAGCGGGATCGGGCCGGCGACAAGATCAACAAGGCCGACCTATACAGGAGGCTGGCGCCAGAGGTTGGGCGGTCCGAGAAGTCGATTGAATGGAAGCTCCGCAACGTGTCGGCAGTCTTAGACGAGCTTGGGATAGCCTGGATCCCTGGGCTCCTCCCGGCCCACAATTACCAGGACTCCTTGGTGGAGGCCGTTGAGGCCAAGTTGGAGCAGCATCCTAAGGCGCTGATCGAGCCAGTGCCGGTGAAGCCGCGCTTCGCGTCGGCGGGAGGGCCGGTTCTGGTGCCGCGGCCGTCGTTTTGAATTCGAACCCGCGGGATGATCAGCCCGCGCTGCGGCGCTTGATTGGCAAGTACGATCCGGCCATTAGGGACGAGCTCAACCGCTCGCTAGGGCGCGCCGGCGAGGAGATGGTGCTCGAGTTCGAGTACGACCGGCTCTGCCAGGCCGGCCGCAAAGATCTGGCCAAGGAGCTGGACTGGCCTTCCGACCGAGGGGAGGATCACCGGGGCTACGACATCAGGTCATTCGATCCGGACAACGGTGAGGAACGGCTGCTCGAGATCAAGACCACCAACGGACATGCTCGTACTCGGTTCTGGTTGTCCGGCAACCAGGTTGCGACGGCTGCCCTGAATCCGTCGACCTACCGCATCCGAAGGGTTTTCCACTTCCAGAATGGCGCGGAGATGTTCGATATCAAGCCGCCGCTAGATGCGGGCCTGTGGCTGACGCCGGACAAGTACGTGGCCGTGCCGAGGTGAGCGCTCTTTCTTGGTTTATGAGGAATGGAATTTCCGCCGCGAATTTATTCACAGGGAGCTAGGCGTGGGCCGGTCTCCGTCCTTCCCTTCCATTTGTCGCCGACCTTCTCGATGAGGACGAAATGTCGCGATTGGTCTGGAAACTCGGGAAGCTTGACGTTCAGCTTGTCTAGGTACCGGCTTGCACAGCGTCCCGGTGAGATAGCCTTGAAAGCCAGGTTCTCGATGGATTTTCCGTTCACCAAGTTGGCCGATCCAGACAAGACTTCGCACTGCTCGTCGTTCATCCCGATGAAGAACTTGGCATGGAAGTCCTGCTTTTTGGTGTTGGCCGCGACAAGCCTGCTTTCCAAGCCATATTCCTGCAGAACGTGGTAGTCGAGGCCTTCAACGTCCTGCAGTAGCGATTTGAACGACGTGAACTCTTTGCTCCTTGTGATGAAGGCCGCCTTGTTCGGATCCAGAAGGCCGAGAAGCCAATTCCAGATATCCATCTTTTCGGTGTGCGCCATCCACTGATGCCCGACAAACGGCGACGCCACGATGATAGCTTTCGTCGTCAGGTGCCATCTGATCAACAGCTTCTCCAGGATCGCCATGGCCTCGCTTTTCGTGAACAGGCCAGCAAGTTGATCTTCCAGCGAGCACCCGGTGATGTCGGCCAGAAGGTACTCGTCGAGCGATTGTTGCATCGATCCGTCCTGCAGGAATTTCGCATAGAAGGTCGCGACATGTGGATGCCCGCAGGGGCATGTTAGTGGTACGCGTACGACGACGTGATCGCAGCTTGGAAACATGCCCGTGGAGAGGCTGTAGTTGATGGCAGCCCCGTATTCCTTCTTGACCCCGTCGAGAACGGTCGAAAGCGCATCGCGGGCGACGACTTCGAGGTTCGCCTGGACTCGGTCGCAAACGTGGATCGGGGTCGTGGCGTAGTTGAACCGGTGTTCGATTTTGTTCGGTTTAAGATTGTGGATCGCCACACCGGCCGCGATGTCTTCCGCGGGACCCAGGTAGGCCCCTTCACATCTTTCCGGAACAAAAAAGGAAGCGCTGGCTGAGTCTGGATTGATAAGCTTGATGACGAACGGGACCTGGCAACCGTTGCAGGGGAATTTCCAATACCCTTCGTCGTTGATCACATTGAACTTGATCTCGCGGTACCGGTGTGGCTCGCCGCAACGGGGGCATTTGGCAGAGAAGTTTCGGGTCGAGGAACTCATGTGGGGCTCAGGTGGGACGGGGCATGCGCGGCAGCGTAAAGGTCAGAAGATGCTCACCGAAGCGGCCGACTTCAATGCCCGAGATGACCAGGTGCGTGGTTATCGTCGGCGGAAGCGTGCGTCCGGAAGGCAACGCGTGCTGAGATTGGCTTCTTAGCAGCCCCTGCATATGGACGTGACGCTGGTCCTACGAAGTCGTTGCCGGCGACGCATTGATCGCTGCAGAAGTCTGTTCGAGCGAAAAGACCCCCCTCGCTTTTTTCGTCCGCAAGAATCGGCGAAAAAATCGAAGGGAAATTCGTCAGTGATCTCAGTGAGATCTGAAATCGAGTCGTTTCAAAAAAGAAATCGAGTCGCTCTAAAAAGGAAATCGAGTCGTTTTCAAAGTGTCCGCACATTATTGATCCCGCTGGTGGGCCCGGCAGGACTCGAACCTGCAACCAGACCGTTATGAGCGGCCGGCTCTAACCATTGAGCTACGGGCCCCGCCGCCGGCGACCGCTGAAAGACAGCCCGAACGGTGCCCGGGCTCCTTTATAGGGTGGCAGGCATTCTGGCAACGCCAAAGAAGGCGTGATCGAGCCACGCGAACAGGCTGACTGACCAGTGAGCTTCTCGTAGCGCTCCAGCGCAAGCGCCGGCACCGCCTCACCATGGCACCGATATCCCATGCGTCCGGTATCCAATCTGATTAAAACCGTGGTTGCTGTGCCGCCCTTCTTCGCCGATCGCTAGGACTTGCACGCACGCACCACGGATCTGATTTTGCAGGTCAAAACGTGCGAGCCGCTGCCGATCTACAATCATGATTTCGCGTTGAGTATTGCCGATGAATCGAGCACGCCGGCACTATGCAATTGCGACACTGCACGTGAAACTGTTTCAATGGTCAGGCAATCAGCGATGTTTTCTGCGTGCTGCAGGCTATTGGTAGTCAAGCAAAGGTACGTCAGACAATCGCGTTAGTCTCAGCGACCGTCTCACGAGTGTGCCGCTTAAGTGTTCTGCGTGATCGCTTTGGAAGCGGCTAGCACAGGTGAGACAAGGCCAGACCCCTAAAGCAGATCGGTCGCGAAGCGCTCTCCAAATCCCCTAGCATGGGGCGCTAGGTCCTGCGTATCGCGCTGGCGTGCAAGGACGTTCATGAGTTCCTACGGCGCTCGCGTCGTATATTTTGCTCTTTTACTCCGCTCGGAATGGCGCAGTCGCGCAAAACACGCATTTCGTTACGGAAAGCCGCAGGAAAGCCGCTTGGAGGTCCGGGCGATTTTCGGCAAATGGTGACGACCACGGTGCCGTCCCGTTTCGCTCCGGCCCTCTTATTGCCTGCGCCCTACCTGTATCCGGCGTGCCGCTTTCGCGCTGGTGGTTACGGACAAGCTGAACGCTCTTTCCGGTGGTAGACCAGCTGGACCGGCGATGTGCGATTGACTAAGGTCAGATGGTTCAATTCAGATCCTCCATCCTTCAGCGAACTTAACGGAGGCAAGAGATCTCATGCGCGACTTTCTCGTTACCGGAGTGCTCATACTTCCCATCCTCGTCGGCTTTGGATCGCCTTCGACCGCTGGTTCACGGGTTCACTCGCAGACCCCACCGGCTCGCCAAGACGTTTATTGCCTGCAGGGCCGTACTTGGGGATATCCGGGCAACTGCCAGTTCTCAACCTATAGCCAGTGCATGGCTACCGCATCCGGTACATACGCCTATTGCGGTATCAATCCGATCTATGCGTTTGAGCGACAAGGAAGACAATTGCGCTAATGTGGAGGAAAATTGCGAGATGCGCTAAGCGGCGGCTTTGGACGCGAGATCGCGCTGCCGAAAAGTTTGCCGTTCACCCGCCCTTACCTGCCCAGGCTCTGAACACAAAAGAATAGGAAGAGACGGGGAACAGGTGTAACTCCGATCGATGAAAACATTTCGCGCGGTTGTCCTCACACTCGAGGGCGAAATCATTCTGACGATTGCTTTAGTTTGTGCCACCGAGGACGAAGCCAAGGCACGTGCTGAGGATCTGCTCGAGGACGATCCTGTAGAACTCTGGGATGGCCCGCGCAGAATTGCGCGCTTCCAGCCCGAGCACTAGCCAGCCCCGCACGGGGCACGGCTTCTCATCGTCTCTCCGAATAAGATGCAGAAAACGATCGGCGAAGCCTGAAAATTCCGCGCAAATATGCGATCTGGTGCTTTTTGTTGCGCCGACAGCATGGTCTGTAAGGCGCGTGCAACATGGCAAATGCTTGAGATGGACTTCACGCGGACCGAATGGAGCGGCTGCAGCGAAAGTTTTCTTCCCGCCGCAGCTGAAGGGCTAAAATCATCCGATGCGCAGATTTTCTGCGGACACTTTGCCTGAGCTGGCTGTCTTGAACTCGAAGTCGATCCGGGCGTAGCCGGTCTTCTCAACCGCCCCAACGTGCAGGAATACGTCCGCTCCGCCATCATCAGGCTTGATGAAACCGTAACCCTTCGTCGCGTTAAACCACTTTACAATGCCAGCCGCCACGTCAGTATCTCCAGCTAAATGACCACGATGTAGCTAGTTGTTTGCGCAACGATCAAATCCTTAACTGGTGGGTGCACGTGACAATCGCAATCCGCTTTGCAGGCTATGGCGACTGGCATTCGCGCCCGGACGGCCGATTGCGGCGGCGATGTCTGCGACTGCCATTGCGGCGTCCCGACGTCAGAGGAGACGCGGGAAGTTTACTTGCGAGAGGCGTCTCAATCGTGTCTTCGAGCGCTCGCTCCTGAGTGATGGTCACCGCCGCTCGTTCCAGTGAAGCAAGAAAGGCGCGTCCCCCTTCTGTTATGATCCAGTGCCCGGAGTCTCGCTCAACCAATTTCTGCCCGAAAGTATTGAGACCTGGTGCCCGCTCGGCCAGTCGCTTCATGCGAGCCGTCCACTCCGGGCCGCTGGTGTAGAATACTGTGAGGTAATTCTTTAGGACGGCGAGACTGGCGCGGCCCTCCGGTTGGCCGGCGAGAATTTTAAGTATCGAGAGCTGAAAACTCACATCCGTCAACCAAACGCCGCAACACGAACGCCGTAGATATTAGCGGCACCCCTTCTGGGCCCCGAACTCCGTTTCAAAACGAGAACATGAAGAGTAATGCTAAATGCGCGGAACGTCCCAAAGTCTGGATACAAGCTTAAACAGCCGTTTCGAATCCGGGAAGGGGCCTTTTGATGTTATTCATGGGCTATGCCGGAACATTGGGCTGCCAAGCATCCAAGCTGCGTGACGCTGGACAGCCCAGAGCTTTCCGAAAGGCAAGCCTCAACGTCTCACAGCGACCAGCCAAATTCGCGAGAGCGCCAGTCGAAGGTCGCGACGTTGCAAGGAGAGTGAGACTACCATACGCGCGTGAATGTATCGGCTCCCTTCAACTTGCTGGGCTTGCCGTTCTGGTCAACGTAGAACAGCGTCCATGACGTTGGCATTTTGGAGCCATTAATTTTGCCAACCCAGCGGGTAAAGGAATTGCACTGGGCAAAAGTGACAACAAAATACAAGCCCCTGGGACTAACGGCTCCGGATGCGGGATAGGGGATGTCTTGGCACGCAAAACCGTGAGCGTGGTTTGTGAAAGTTCCTTGTATTGCCCCGCTGTTGGCGGACAAAACGAACAGTTCTGAACCCCGTTCATTCTTCCAGAATGAAGGAGCAGGAAGACCCTGCGCGGTGGCCTTGCTCGATACCATGAAACATTGGGCAAGCAGCAAAAGTCCTAGAGTCTCTTCATATTCAAACCTCGAAAGAAGTAAGTCGCGTGAGGGTAGCAACACAGACCGTGTAATTTGGTACAACTTGAGGTGACGTTCGCTGTCTTATCTTGCATTCGGCAGTGGAATCCGGCGCATATACCCGAAGTCGCGCCGGATCCTGGCGGTCTACGGCCTGAATCTCCCGAAGAGTGGTCGCGGTGTGCGCGGTAAGCCGATGCTCGGCTACTTTGATGTGACGCGAGCGCTCCCGGTCGCCGAAATGGTCGGCGCGGTGCGGGTACCAGAGGACGAGAGCGACATCGGTCTCGCGATCTTCGCCAATTGCGCGTCGATTTGCTGGAAAGCAAGTTTGAAGGTCTCCCGGCGTCTCGCAAGCAACCGGCTGACTTCGACGACCTCGCATCTCAGTCATCGCTGGGTGCGTTAAGCCCCATATCCCACCCGTTTTCGCCGCTGGATCGGCAAAGCCATAAGAAGGTTTGCGTTTACAATGGAGCACTCCTCGGGGAGAGATCGTGGGAGTCCCGAGGAAAGTCATCCGTCATCTTGGTGTGTCAGTGCTCACTTAACCCCGCCAATTCTTGGAGTTTCAACGGCAAGGAAGTGGCCGTAACAGCAGCAAGGTAGCGCTGGCTCGCGGAGCACGTCGTGAACTGAGCTTGAGCACTGGCAATATTGCGCAAAGAGGTGCTGTCGCCGACAGTACCACTTGACGGTTGGCCGGTATGGCGTCAACGACAAAAGCCAATAGGAACTGGACATGGATGTGATTGATCAAGCGAACGCCTCGGATTTGCCACCCGACTTGCACAGGCCTTCAAGGCGCTTTTCTTGGATCCTCGTGCTTTTGGCCGTCTCCATCGGCCTGTGCGCTGGGGGTGCCTATTATTGGACTAGCGCCGAGGCACCTCCCGGGACGTCATCGGCGCGTGAAGCTGCTCAGACGACAGGCTTGTCACACGAAGAAAAGGAAGCTCTCTGGGAGATCCGATTGGGACAACAGAAGGCGAGTGATGAAATTGAGAAGGCAAGTGATGGAATTGCAGAGCTCAATCGCAACATGGGTGCGCAGCAAGCCGATTTGAAGCGGCTGGCCGACCAGATCGAGGCATTGACGGCCAAGATCGAGTCTTTGCAGAATTCACCGGTCCCTACATCTGTGCCCGAGGCTCCTTCTCCACCAGCAGCCCGTCCGGTATCGAGGCCGGTGAAGAGAATGGTCCAGCCCTCTAAGTCAGAAGGCCCAATCTCGGTCGGGGGTGCGCCGCTAATTGCTGATCCCAGCTCCGACCAGCGTTGATGCACTCCATAGTGTTGTCGCGGTCGCTTCAGCCTTCCGGCCGGTCGGCCGAGCCTCAGTCGATTTTTCTGCGTCTCTTGAGTTCGACAGATCAAAAGGTCGAGGACTGCTTCAACCAGCAGTCCGACGAATGGCTATTAGAACTGGTAGTTTGCGGACCTGGCGGACCTCGCCCAATTTAAGCGCAGTTGCGGTGCGCAAGCGGCCGCAAGGGCGTGAGATTTCGATCGCCTCGGCGGAAACAGGTGCGATGATCGCATACCTATCTGACCGCGCAAACGCCGTTACCGCCGTGGGGATCCTCTGTTCTGGTGCAGCGATGGGGTTAGTAGCCAGAGGACACCAGGAGGCGGGAGTAGCGCTCGGACTCTGGGCGATTATCGCTGATGATGTCGATGGCGAAATTGCCCGGCGTACCAAGAATCGAACGATGGCCACCAAGGCCATTGGTAAAGCTCTCGATGCGTTCCCGGACCTCATCTTTGGACAGTTATCCCGGCAATTGTCATCGCATCTTTCATCGATTTGCCAGCATCTGCGGTATTCACAGCGTTCATGATATTGATCGACGCTCTTCGCCTGGCATATTTTGACTATTTCGGATTGGACCATCGCGGTTATTCGACCGGTCTACCTCTCTCTTACGCTTTGCCAGTGCTCGCGGCGATCTTGATAGTTGACCGCACAATTGCGCCGCTCGAGCTAGGTGTCGTTCTTCCTGCCGTCTTTGTACCGCTATCGCTGCTCCACATCGCGCCGTTCAAGGTCAAAGCCTCAGGCACTCTTGTGCATGTCATCACCATCTGCGTAGCGGTCACCGGGTCCGCCGGACTGCTGATTACGAGTAGAACGGGCACATAATCGGTGTGGCCTAGAACGCGATAAGGCTGAGAAATGTCGAGCGTAATTGACGGCGTGGTATTTGCCGGAACCAGGGGACTCGCGACCCGCTGTCTTCTGTTTGTCATCGAGACCTGCGGCAAAGACCACATCGCGGGCATTCTCGGCGCTTCCCGGTACGAGAAAACATGGTGGCGGCATGAAACCAGTGAGGAGCTTTGGCAAGTCGCAGATCGCTTCGGGATACCGTTCTTCGAGTCGATAGACGATGTTCCTCCTCTCGGAAAATTTCTCGTCAGTATCATGTGGAACAAAATCTTCTCCGCCCGAATCCTCGCAGGCTTTGGTCGAGGAGGCATTAATCTTCATCCAGGCCCGCTCCCTGAATATCGCGGCAGTTTTGCGCGGACGCATGCCATACTCAATGGCGAGAAGAGCTTCGGGGTGACTGTCCACTATCTTTCAGAGCGAGTGGACAGGGGCGATATTATCGGTGAGTTGCAATTCCCAGTGCTGCCTTCAGAGACAGCTCTTTCTTTAGATACCAGAGCCCAACTTTATGGCTACGCGCTGTTCTGTCAGATGTGGCTGCGCTTGTTGGACGGATCGGCTACCCGTCGCTCCCAAGACGTGTTGATCGCTCAAGATAAGCGCAAGCCTTGCTTCTATCCCATGCGCACGATGACCGCACTCTTGGATTCGTCGGACGTTCCACGCAGCGCCGAAGAACTCGATCGGCTCTATCGCGCGCTATATCTTCCACCACGGATTGAGCCTCCGAAGTGGCTCGTGGAACGAGTCCTGACCGATGAGGTTCGGACGCTCATTCGTGGTGTTTAGCCTCTAAGGGTAATGTTTGAGCTTGGCGCGCAGCGCGGCAGGTAATCCGGAAATCCTGAGATCGCGCTTTTCGAGGAGGTCAACGAAGGCCAGTTTGTTGCCAGCACACTGCGGCTCCGCGACCTGACCCTGATCTTAGCTCTGGAGGGCGTCTGGAGCATCCAGCCTATCGAGAGGTGCCGGCGAGCCGGCGACCCGACCGCCTGGGCGCCGGCTTAGCACGCATGAGGGGGCTTGCTGTGTGTGGAATTTGCGGATTCATTGGACGGATTACCGATAAATCAGTGACCGAACGGAACCTCGCCGTCAGCAAGATCGTCTCCAGCACGTTGAAAACGCTCGGCGTGTCAGGCCGAAGCCTGAAGCACGGACCATTTGATCTATGTATCAAGGAAAGCGCTGGGAATTTGTTCGGTCGAACATCGAAGAAGCTATCGCGTCGAGCCGATTTCGGCCAGGCGAAAAACGTCCGAACGACGTCGAGCGTGCTCTCGAATATGGTGTCAACCGGCACACCGTAAGATACGCCATTCGGGCACTTGAGCAGGAAGGACTGCTTCGTGTCAAGCAGGGGAGAGGCACCTTCGTTGTCGAACATTCAACAGCCTATCTTCTCTCCTCTCAAACCCGGCTAACCGACAATCTCATCTCGCGAGGCCGCTTGGCTCGTCGTAAGATCCTGACTACTGCAACGATACCGGCAGACGAGCGGCTCGCCGGCTACCTTGACTTGCAGGCCCGTGACGATGTGCCTGCGCATCGACACGCTGAGTGATCAGGACGAGATTCCAATCGTCATTGCGCATAGCTACTTTCGGCGAAACGCACTCCCGGACTGCTGGACAAACTCTCTGGCGCCAACTCGATCTCAGCAGCTCTCTGAGCTGCTGCCGGTTTGATGGACACGGGGTTAAGCTAATCCCACCTTGCGCTCGAACTCAACCGGGCTGAGATAGCCGATGGTCGAGTGCCTGCGGATCGTGTTGTAAAATCGTTCGATGTAGTCGAACACATCGGCTCGTGCCTCGTCTCTGGTCCTGTAGGTTTTGCCTTCCGTCCGTTCGGTCTTGAGCGACGAGAAGAAGCTCTCCATCGCCGCGTTGTCCCAGACATTGCCGGAACGGCTCATGCTGCAGATAATGCCGTGGTCAGCTATCAAACGCTGGAACTGCTCGCTGGTGTACTGACTGCCCTGGTCGGAGTGGTGCAACAGTGCGTCGGGCTTGCCGCGTCGCCAGACGGCCATCAGCAGGGCATCGGTCACCAACTGAGCTGTCATGGCGGCGCTCATCGACCAACCCACCACCCGGCGTGAGAACAGGTCGATCACTGCTGCGACGTAGAGCCAGCCCTCGGCCGTCCAGAGATACGTAAAGTCGGCGATCCATTTCTGGTTCGGCCGCTCGGCAATGAACTGCCGGTCAAGGAGGTTCGCCGGCACGGCCTCGAGCTGTCGATCGCCGCTGTCCTTCGGCAAGCGCCGGCGTCGCGGCCGCGCCCGCAAGCCTTGCAGCCGCATCAGTCGTTCGATTTGGTGGAGGCCACAGTCCGCCGCATCGGCAAGCAGATCACGCCACACCCGGCGCGCACCATAGGTGCGGTCGCTCGCCATGAAGCTTGCCTTCACCTTGCCGCCGAGCTCTTCGTCGCTGCGGGATCTGGCACTGGGCGAGCGATTCAGCCAGGCATGGAAGCCCGACCGCGACACCCCCAGCGCATCGCATAGCCATGCCACCGGCCAGATCGCCCGGTGCTTCGCGATGAAGACGAACTTCATGTCGCTTCCTTCGCGAAGAAGGCTGCGGCCTTTTTTAGGATATCCCGCTCGGCCTTTAACTTGGCGACCTCACGGCGCAACCGCTCGATCTCCTGCTGCTCCGGCTTCATCTGCCCGTGGCCGGGAAAGGCCTGCACCGGATCGGCGCCGAACTCTTTCACCCATTTGCGCAGAACGTACTCATGGACATCCAGGTCGCGCCCGGCCTGCGCCACCGACACCCCACGCTCCCTAACCAGCTTGACCGCCTCGATCTTGAACTCGCGACTGAACTTCCGTCTCTTCATCGTCCACCTCCGGCTTCATGAAACACCTAATCTCGGTGTCCATCAAACCGGCAGCAGCTCACTCAGGCGCATCGGAATTGACGACTACTCGCAGCAATGGGTGACGATCAGTGCGCGTCTGCCCTCCGCCCAGGAGGCGCGCCTGCTTGAAATGTCCACTTCGGCGCCGGTCTTTGTCAAAGAGAGCCTTGATTGCTCTGGCCGTATTCCGATCAAATTTGGCGAGAACGTACTTTGCTCGCCAGAATCAGCTTCAGCGGAGCAGTCGCTTGCAGGAAGGTCTCGATCCGGAAGAGCGCAACTCAGCAAATCGAAGTCATCTATCTCCTCCAAGGTCTAGGTCTTGTCCCATTCCTGCGGTCAAAGCGGCTGGGCGCGAAATGACTGTTTCGCTAGCACCATTGCTTGGGATGTGTTTCACATTGTATGCCGGGACGAGTGCTCGCGTTCTGCTAAAACAATGGGCGGCCGCTTTGATTGCGGCCTCCGTCAAGCTTACGGTTCTGGGCCGTTCTTACCCGCCCGGCGTCAGAGGCAGCCATGAATGTCGAAGACGCGCAGCGACAAGCCTTCCGTGACCGTCTTGAACTTCATCCCTGGGCGATAGGATCAAACGTGGTCGGCTTCTGCGAAGATGCGCTCGGCGGTACGCAGATCTTCCGCGTCATCGATTTCGTACCACCTGAGGCCATCGCATCTCACCGCAGCAAGCAGTAGGCCTCGTGTTTCCACGAGATAGGAAAGAAGCTCCTCGGTGTAGGCCTGGGTAGCTCCGGCCCTGATCATATCGTCTAGGGCCGGAATGACCTCTGTCCGCAGAGTAGATGCGGACAGCCGTAAGAGATTCATCGTCTTGTAGAGAGGGGGGCCACCCGCGATAAGATCTCGCGCTGTTTGTTTCAACCGAAATTCTGAAATGAAGCCAAGATCGGACAACAGGACCGCCGATCCCTGCATCAGCTCATGGAAGGGAGCGACAGCAGCCGCGTTGGTCGCTTCAGTGATGATCAGCTGCCGCAATACATTTTCCTCGAAGAAGACGTCGCCCTCAAGAACGAAGTAATCTCCGGAAAGGAGTGCGTCACGCGCCAGCCAGAGCGAATAGGCGCTCCCAGTACGGTCGTAAACCGAGGATTCGACGTAGTTAATCGTAACACTGCCAAAGCGGCTGCCGCAGGCATCTTGGATCGCCTCTTTGCGATACCCCACAACGATCGTTACGTGTTCCACGCCAAGACACCCAAGGTTATGTAGCGCGTTGTGCAGGATGGGGGTGCCATGGATTTGGACTAGAGGTTTTGGGCTTAGCTCCGTGAGCGGCCGTAGACGAGAGCCCACTCCAGCGGCAAGAATGAGAGCGTGCTTGGGAATATTCACAGGCATTTCAATTCGCTTTCTTCATCCCGCCTATCGCTCTGCAAGCGTCGTGAACGCCTCTGTTAAGTGTCAGGTGCCGCAGACTTGTGAGACCACCCCAGAGATTGAAAGAGGCAGGCATGAATTCTGGTCGGCGTATATACTTGCATCAGCCGCTGTGTGTCCTTCCTTGAGCCATAGGCAAAGCTGTTTTGCCATGTGGAGAGCCTCTCCAGGAGTTTTACGTCGCTGCTAGTTCCATGACGCTGAGCGGGACCGACGAAAGGTGAGGGGACTCATCGGCAGATTTTGAACAAAGGAAGCTTCAGGTGACAAACCCTGCTGCCACTAGCGGGGCTGCAGATGCTTTTCGGCCACGGCGAGTTCGTCATACCTCAGGAGCTCGAATATCTCGCTGAGCGGTGCGATCTGAGGCTCAATGCTCGCAACGCTCTCTTGAGCTGCGATACTATCGCAGACGCGCCGCATCGCAGCTGCCGCAGCTCGCATGGAGTGATTGGCCCAGACGACCGTGGAGATGCGCGCATCCCGATAGGCTGAGACTGGCGTTCGATAGTATGTGGTCGGAACGATCACGACAGGTAGCCGGTTCCGCCACTCGGTGACGAACGAAAGCATCTCGTCCGCCGTACTCTTTCGTGAATGAATCAAGATAGCATCGGCTCCCGCGTCGGCATAAGCGTGAGCCCGCAAGATAGCTTCGTTCAATCCGTGCCCGGCAATGAGCGCCTCGATCCTGGCCACGAGAACGAGATTTTCGGCGACTGCATCCTTTACAGCCCGCAGACGACCGGAGAATTCATCGATATCGGCGAGCGGATGCCGCTCACCAATGAGCGAGTTCAGCTTCGGGAAGCAGCTGTCCTCAAGCGAGACGCCTGCCGCTCCAGCCTGACGAAGTTTGCGTGCGAGCAGGCGAGCATTGTTGAAATTGCCGAAGCCGCCATCCCCGTCAACGAGCACAGCTAGCTCTGTCGAGTCCACTATGCGCTCGACGCTCTGGACGAGCTGGCTCCATGAAGCTTCATTGGCATCACGATAGCCCAGGGAGCTGGCAATCGACAGACCAGACGCCCAGAGCCCCTTGAACCCTGACCGCTGTGCGATTGTGGCGGACAGGCCATCATGCGCTTCCATCAGAAACGAGAGCTCATCATTCGAGCAGACCTGGGCACGAAGCATTTCGGCAGGCGACGGCCGCGCGCATTGATGACCTGCGGTGGGCCGAACGGCTTGTGGTTGATACTGCATGCCTAAATCCTGGAAAACGAGCGATTGGCACCAATGTCACTGCTCATATCGTTTCGGCGTGATGCCGCTCAATGACCAGCATTGGTAGTTTATTTGGGACCGCAAAGGCTTGCATGCTCGCCATAGGAGGCGCGCCGAACGCAAAGCTTTCGCTATGGATTGATTGGCGTCGTGCCCAAAGGCTGGAAGAAGGGTTTTGGATGCAAATGAATGACCTTTCGTTCGCGAGCCTGGAGCTGCGGCCCCCAGAGAGAATTGCCCCCCACTCCTCGGGGGGAGCGCTTAGTGAAAGGGTGATATCCGGCTCACATAGAGTTGACGCAAATATCGAACAGCCACGATTGTCGCAAAGCTGCTGTGAGGTTGACGACATACGTTGCAGCCTGTCGGCAGGGCTGCGGCGGGATGGCAGGTTCGCGCGAATGGCGTGGCAATCGCCGAAGAATTTGTCCTGCCTCGCCGACAGTTTGCTGGCGCCACTGAGTGGTATGGCATTTGCTGATGCTTTCCTGTTCTCTGGACTACAGGAGAAATTCATGGCGGATAGGCAAGAAGTTGTGCTGTCGGAACGGGAAAGACAGTGTTTGCGATGGATCGAGGAAGGGAAGTCATCCTGGGCTATCGGAGTGATCCTGAACGTGAGCGAGAATACCGTCAACTTTCATGTCAAGAATGCGCGGCGAAAGCTGGAAACGTCCAGCCGGACTTAGTGCGTCGTCAAAGCGCGACGTCAGGGTATTATCTAAGGTAGCGGCATAGGTTCCGTTGCCCCTAATGCAGATTTGGCGAAGTGTAAGGGGCGACTTTGAGTTGCTCCGGCGGAATGCGAAGCGAATTGCGCGCCCGCAGCTGTTTAGGAAGGGTGTGCTTCTATTTCGTCGCCGATCGTCACGGGGCGCCGTGGACCACCAGGCGAGGTGAGATCGCGGCGCAAAACGCTCTTGAAAGCTCGAGGGTCTGTCGGATCCCTGTGTTAACGTTCTGATCGATCCGTCCCCGTGCTGCGGACGCGGCGGTCGTATGCGTGTGCCAAATTGGGAGGCGATCGTAGCGGTTTAGGTACTAAAGTCGTTGTCATCGGAAAGGCGGTGTAGACGGCCTAGGCCGGACACGAAGACGGTAATGATAGTCCGTGAACCCATTCGAAAGCGTGCTGCTGTTAGACTTTGCCCCATACTCTAGCGCTCTGCGCGCTACCAAGTGCGGGCAATCCTCACGAAGCGTAGCTAGCTCAATGAGCTACCTCTTCGCTGACCTCCAATGCGAATGTTGGGTTCTTCCGATGATGTAGCGGATTCGAGATAAGCTAAACATGTTTGCGGCGGAAGCCGCGATCCGGATGTTTCTGGAAAGGCAGGCGACTCCGAAGTCAAGCTGGCTGAGTTGGACCACGACCAGAGGGCGCCATCAATGATGTGCAAAATTGCAGTATCGACGGGCCTTGAGGAGGAGGCGAGGCGTGGAACGCGACTACAAATCGTTGCGCAATGTAGAGCTCATATGCATTCTCCGCGAGGTGGGTACGACAGGTGCGGAGCCATTAACGACGCACGCTCCTGCCAAACCGGTCAAACATTCGAGTTTGTAATTTCGTTCCTATCGCATAGTGGGGGGCCGCCCGCATTGTTTGTGCCGCAGGCAGAGTATCAAGCCGACCACATCGGAGTATCCTCATGACGGTATGAACACGGGCATGTAATCGAAGCGCATCGTATAACCGTGCAGGCCACACCTGATAGGGCCAAGGTTGCGGGCCGGGACAGCTTGAAGGAAGATTCTCTTAAGGTTTCTACTTGGTATTCGGATGCGCGATGATGCGCGAGGGGCGGACCACGTCAGGAGCTCTATGATGCCCGTCTATATCGTGGGGTCGAGCGAGCAAGATCTTCTGCATCCAAAGGATTGACTACTCCATAGACTCGTCATTCCGCGCTCGCGCCATTTGTGCCGATCAGAACGGTCACCTCGCCACGGCGCCTGGGTCTTTCCAGCGTCGAGGCCCATTGCGCGTCGCCGGCTACTACGGCAACGCTCCGCTTGCACTCATCAACTCGATGAAGCCAAACGTCGTCTTGCCTCAATCCGGCATCTCGTCGCCTCATCCGCCACGTCCGCCTTGAAGTCCTGGTTGAATGCAGCAATCCGACCATTTTGCTCGGCTGGTCAGCTTCCGGAAAGCTGGACCTGCAACCGTGGCGTAGTGGAGATATATCTGGGTTGATCTGCGACTGCATCGAACGCAAACATCGTCAAAGGAAGTTACGAGATGGTTCGAATCCATGACGGCTCGACACCGAAACGTTGGACTCGACCAATACATCAGGCGCGACCCAGTAAGATAAAACCTTAGGCCAAGCGGACTTTGACCTGCACCTGCACGACATGCCGTTGGAGCAGGAGCAACAAGGAGGTGCAGGTCCTTCCGATGCCGTTGGGTCGGGCGAGGTGAAGGACCGTCTCGATGCGGTCAACCAGGAGCCCGAGTCCATCATCTCGGTCTCGGCTGGACCCAACGAGGCTCAAATCCCCTTGTATCAAGATTATGCCTCGGCGCTGACCGCCTATAACGAGATCGATCCCGCTGATGCCGCTTTGAAGGAGGCTGCCTATGGAGCCGTGAAGTCGGCCTTTGGCGCTTTAGCGGCCCCACTGAAGCATACACAGGACAGACTCTGGGATCTGCCGGCGGCGACAGCTTCACGCCATGGTCATCGCGGACAAGAGGTCGGTGCCCGAGAGGACTGACCGAACGAAAAGCATAGCACAGTGGATGACAGGCTTCTGTAGCAGGACAGAGGAGCAGTCCAGGTCTTTGGCGCTGACGCGGTTCTTGCGGACGGCGCAGGCCTAGGAAATCAAGGCATCATGCGAGCGGATGATCAGGCAGCAGCGGGCATTCTCGATCGAAAATCTCGCCCTTGATCTCGTTTGTGTCATAGGGCTTCGATGAGGGCCACGGCTCGTGCGTCGGTCCCCGCCCGGTGGATCAGGATCGTTTAAGCTGGACCGTAGCTCCCTCAATTGCTGCTGATGCCCAGCTTCATTCGCCATTTTGTTGCGCAGAAGAACCTGATCTGGTGCTTGTATGTTGTTTGTTGGCTCAATCCCAAGACGTGTTGCAGCGTAGGCGTTTCTTGGGCATTTTTACTCTCCTCTTCTCGAGCGCAATTCTCCCGGCAATCAGTTAACGAATCGAGTTATCGGCGTGACTTCGTGTGTTGCGCAAGAAAAAAGCTCATCCAACTCGGCAATGCTTGCAGCCACGGGTCGGAGATCGCCGTGCATACCACCCTTAGCGTGATGTCGATCTGGCTGCTGATCAATGCGCTGATCTTGTCCTGATGATGCCCGTCGACAAGTCTGCCCGGTGACGCCAGCCAGGAGAACCTCGCATGCGGAGGTAAGCAGCATCGCTGCGTCCCAGTCTTGCCACTGAAGATCGAAAAATGCTGGCGCTGTCTCACAGGCTGTCCGCCGACACGCTGTGATGTCCGTTTGGCAACCAATGGCGGCAACGGAACATGGTCGTGCAGCCCCCGAACGCTGAAACTTGCGACTCCTTAGCCGGCACGCAGCTTGCAGTAAGCGGCGCATGACATAGCGCAAGCCGCGCTATGTCATGCGCTTGCACGGTTTCCGCCGGGTCTGCTTGACGCGCCAGGGCCGGCCAGCGTGGCCCGCCGATCTTATCGGGAAAAAGTCCATGAACACGCCATCACTCTTGTCCGCGGTGTTGCCTTCGATTGCTAGCGCTACGTCCACGGCGTTTTCGCATGAGCGAACGGATGCGGCGGTGACTGACGACCCATTCCTTTGGCTCGAGGAGATGGAAGGACCAGGCGCGTTGGCTTGGGCTCGCGGCGAGAACGAGAAGACGCTCGGGGGGCTTCAGTCAGATCCTCGCTATCGGCGCTTCTACGAACAGGCGCTCTTCATCCTGCAGGCTAAAGATCGGATCGCAGATGTTCCATCCGCAGGGCGGTTTGGAGCAGTTCTGGCGAGACGAGAATCAGGTGCGCGGCGTCTGG
Source organism: Bradyrhizobium sp. NBAIM18 (assembly GCF_020193825.1). Lineage (NCBI taxonomy): Bacteria > Pseudomonadati > Pseudomonadota > Alphaproteobacteria > Hyphomicrobiales > Nitrobacteraceae > Bradyrhizobium > Bradyrhizobium sp. NBAIM18. Next base: position 446,901 of record NZ_JADYVO010000003.1, on the reverse strand, counting down.
CGGCGCACCACGCGTGAGAGCGATCGTAGCCAACACCCAAAGTGGGAAACCATCCTCGACGTGGACGCTTTGGCCGCCGCCGAAAACAGAAATTGGGTCTTTCAAGGTCACAGCTGCCTTCCGACTGAAGGGCGCCGTTGCCTGATTAGTCTTTCCGATGGCGGAAAGGATGCCGTGTCCATACGAGAGTTCGATCGCGCGGCCAAGACCTTCGTCGCGGACGGCTTTCGTCTCCCCGAGGGCAAGCAGGACGTCAGCTGGGTCGATGGTGACACTCTCCTTGTTGCACGGGACTGGGGCGAGGGGACTTTGACGCAAGCCGGCTACGCTTTTGTGGTGAAGGAGCTCAAACGTGCTCAGCCGCTCAGTGAGGCTCGCGAGATCTTTCGGGGCGAGCCCACCGACGTTGGGGCGTCCCCCTTCGTGCTTCGTGACAGCGATGGTCATATTCATGCGACCGGCGCCGCCCGCGCAATCAGCTCTTTCGAGTCCGAGTATGTGGTCTTCCGCCCCGATGGGCCCGTCAAGCTCAATCTGCCGAAGAAGGCCGAGATCGCCACGCTCGCTTGCGGCCGCCTGCTTGTGAAACTTGATGAGGACTGGACACCGTCCGAGGGCATCCGCTTCACGGCCGGCTCGATGATCTCGTATGACCTCGATGAATGGAAACAGGATCCTTTGCGCGCCAGACCATCGCTCGTCTTTCAGCCTGGGCCCCGGCAGGCACTGAGCGAGTTCACTCACACAAGAAACTTTTTGATTCTGACGATCCTTGAGAACGTTCAGAGTAAAGCCTTCCTCTACAAGTACGACCAGGGAGCTTGGTCGGCGACACCGATCCCGCTGCCGGAAGATACAAATGTCAGCCTGTCAGCCACCTACGATGAAGCCGACCGGGTCATATTCACCGTCTCGAGCTATCTCAGACCAACCTCAGTTTGGTCTTTTGATGCCGAACGCAAAAGCTTAGAGGAATTGAAGAAGGCACCCTCTGCCTTCGATGCGTCGAACCATGTCGTGGAGCAGCTCGAAGCCATTTCGCGTGATGGCACGTCAGTTCCCTATTTTCTGGTGCGGCCCAAAAACGCAAGGTTTGACGGCACGATCCCGACACTTCTCCATGGCTATGGCGGCTTCCAGGAGTCGCAACTGCCCTCTGATCTGGGATCGATGGGGCGGATATGGCTCGAACAGGGCAATGCCTATGTCGTTGCGAACCTGCGCGGGGGCGGTGAGTTTGGTCCACAATGGCACCAAGCGGCCCAGGCGGCAACGAAGCAGACGACATGGGATGATTTCATTGCCGTTGCCGAGGACCTGATCCGTCGGAAGATCACGAGTCCACGCCGGCTGGGCGCGATTGGCGGCAGCCAGGGCGGCCTGCTCGTTGGCGCCGCGATCACCCAGCGTCCCGAGCTCTTCAACGCGGCGATCATCGAGGTGCCGCTATTCGATATGCTTCGATACACCAAGCTGGGCGCGGGCGCCTCCTGGATCGGCGAGTACGGTGACCCCGCCATTGCCGAGCAGCGTGCGTGGATCGAAGGCTACTCGCCATACCAGAAGCTGGTGGCGGGCAAGACCTATCCCGCTCCCTTAATTCTTACCTCCACCAAGGACGACCGCACGCATCCAGCGCACGGCCGCAAAGCTGCCGCGAAGCTCGCCGCGCTGGGCCAGCCTTACTTCTATTACGAGAACATCGACGGCGGACATAGCGCTGGCGGCCAATCTCGTGGAAGATGCGCGTCAACTCGCCCTTGAATACACCTATGCATCGAGGCGGCTTTGTTCTGAGTAAGATCGGCGGACGGGCTGATCGAAGCCGATAGACTAGAGACAATTGGTTATCTCAACTCCTCACGTTGCTCAGCTGAATTCATGGAACGCAAAGGCGAGAGAGCTGATGAGGGTGGGCGGACTCGATGAAGCTCGTCAGATGCACAAATTACCGGTCTGAACAGCCTCCACCGCTGTCGAGCGGATTTCCTGGCGTCCCAAGCACAACATGACGAGCTGGAAGTAAGTTGCTAGATGGGCTTCCTTGAGGATTGTCAATCCGCGCCATGCCTGCATTGAGCTACGTGACATGCCCTGATCAACCATCTATTTCTCGTACGGCGAAGTCGCTACGCAAGCGGTCACGGATGCGACCAATTGCTTATTCCTCCGCGCAGTCGCCGTCAGAGGCCACGGCGACGCAGGAACGGCAGATCCAATCGACGCACAGCGTGACGCAGCAGTCGCCTTGGCTGTCACCCCGGCTGCGAAGCGCGCGCGGCACTTAACTCAGGTAAAGTGCTATCGTTCTCACGCAGCATAGATCCAAATCGACAGCGATTGTTGATGGGTCTGGAATGATTGTCTTTCCGCGGTGAGAAAGAGTTCGCGCAGGGTTGCACAATATTGTCTGCCAACTGCACGAGCGGGCGGTATGACCCCGACACATTTATCGCGATCGTCAAAACGTCTATTAGGACGCTACCTCATTCGCCGAACGTGAGGAGGTCGCCACATCGAGTGGACGCCAAGGACCATGTTTCGATCGAGGGGATGAGCGGGGATTCCCTCGGGTCGTCATCGATTTCCAAAGAACCGAGTTGGTATTGGCAGCAGCAGAATTCCCGATCGGTAACTTTCTGGGTCGCGCCACCCGGCCTGGGTTAAAGTTCCCGTTCGGTAACTTTTTGTTCTTCAGATTGGAACCGCGCTAAAAATTCCCGCTCGGTAACTTTTCGCTGGACATCCGCGGTTTCCGCTCCTAAAGTTCCCGATCGGTAACTTTACGACGAGAGAGCTATGAACACGCCTCCAAAGGGCACTCCCCCCTCAGGCGGAAACGAAGCTCCTGGCGAGACCGGTGTCGCGCGCCAAGCCGCCGAATTCGCTGCAGCATTCGGTCGCCTCATCCAGGAAGAACGCAAACGCCAGGGCCTCCGGCAGGATGAGCTGGCCATGGTGAGCGGGACAGGAAAGCGCTTCATCGTTGACCTCGAGGCCGGAAAAAGCACCTGTCAGCTCGGGCGCAGCCTGCACGTGGCAAACGTGCTCGGGCTGCGCATCCAGGATATTCTCAAGGATGCCCAAACCCGCCGCGCGAACACTTCCGAGACACCGGACATTCCCGACAGCGACGAGGAGGAGCCTCATGGACCGTCTTCCGGTCTACTTTGAGACGCGAGAGGTCGGCTGGATCACGACCGCCGACGAAGCGTCAGGCTTCACCTATGCCGAATCCTGGCGCGGGCTGACCGGCGCCTTCCCTGTGTCGCTCACCATGCCGCTCTCGCGGGCGTCGCACGATGCCTCGGCAATTCTGCCATGGGCGGCAAATCTGCTGCCGGAGAACGCAACTCTCGGGATCGTAGGTCAGATGCTCGGCAAGTCGCCGGCCGATGTCATCGGTCTTCTTGCCGAGATGGGCCGCGACACCGCCGGCGCGCTCTCCGTCGGACAGCCTGGCACCGGGCTGATCGCCGGAAAATGGCGAGAGATCCCCGACAAGGCCGCGCTCGAGCGCATCCTCAATGAGCTACCCCACAAGCCCTTCCTCGTCGGCGAAGATGGCGTGTCGATGTCGCTTGCCGGTGTGCAGACGAAGCTCGCCGTCGCTCTGGATGGCGACACCCTGTACATACCGATCGACGGTGCGCCATCGACCCACATCATCAAGCCCGATGGCGAGCGCTTACCTGGCGCCGTCCAGAACGAGGCATTCTGCCTGACGCTCGCGCGCATGATCGGAATCCCGACGCCGAAGGTGACGACCGGGACGGCAGGCGAACGTAGCTACCTGCTGGTTGAGCGCTATGACCGCCGTCATGACGGCAAGAGGTGGCGGCGGCTGCATCAGGAGGACTTCTGCCAAGCCCTGGGCCGACCGCCAGCTGCCAAGTACCAGAACAACGATAGAGGCCTAAAAGGACCATCATTAGCCGACATGGTCGGCGTGACCCAGCGCCACATGACAGCACAGGAGACCGCCCGCTTCGTCGACCTTGCCATCTTCAATCCAATGGTGTGGAACACGGATTCCCATGCCAAAAATTACTCGCTGATGCTATCGGCGCGCGGCGCCGCCATGGCGCCAGGCTACGACATCGTCTGTGCGGCGCCATATCCGAAGATCACACGCAACATGGCGCAGAAGATCGGCGGGCAGAAGCAGGCTGATCAGCTTGGACGCAACCACTGGGAGCGCTTCGCCATCAACTGCAAGCTCTCTCCAACACAGACGATCCGTCGCGTCTCCGAGATTGCTCAGGCCGTGACGCACCATGCAATGGTGGCCAAGGCCGAGGTCGAAGCCATGCCTGCCCGCGGCGATCCCGTCCTGGACACGGTCGTCGAGGCGGTGATTTCGCGCGCACGCGGCTACCTAGAGCGCCTGAAGCAAACGGAGCCAGCGCCGAAAGGCGCAGCAGCCCTATCGCCCTAGCATTACAGTTGCTATTTTCGGTGAGTTCTGAATCCATGGGTGATCGGGATCTGATGATTGGTGGTGCGTCGGTTGAAGATACGCTGACGCTGTGGGCTTCCTCGTTGCGAGATGCCAAGCAACGCATCCGTCCGCTGTTTACGCAGGAGCGGGTGGCGGCCTCGGCGTGGCGGTTTCTCGACGGACTGTTGGGTAACTTGCCGCGCAAGACGGGTTGGATGCGGGCTGAAGCGGCCGGCGATCCAGGCCCGTGGCGCCAGCAGGCGATCCTGGGTCGGGGCAGTGGGATGCCGACGCGCTGCGCGACATTGTTGCGTGAGTACGCGCTGGAACGCTTGCCGATGAGGACGCGGTTCTGGTTATCGATGAGACCGGGTTTTTAAAACAGGGCAAGGCATGGCGCGGCGTCGCACGCCAGTACACTGGCTCGGCGGGCAAGATCACCAATTGCCAGATCGGAGTGTTCGCCTCCTATGTGTCGCGGCATGGCCATGCCTTCATCGATCGCACGCTCTACCCGCCGAAGGAATGGACGGACGCCCCCGCTCGCCTGAAGGCACCGCATGTACCGAGCGATGTGGGCTTTGCGACCAAGCCCAAGATCGCGCGTCGAATGATCGCTCGTGCGATCGCCGCAAAGGCGCCGTTCTCGTTCGTGGCGGCGGACAGCGTGTATGGCACGGGCGAGATCGAAACCCTGCTGCGCGAGACGGGCAAAGGCTATGTTTTGGGTGTTGCTTCCAATCACGTGTTCCGTTCCTGGGGCAAGCCGCAGCCTGTCGCCGGCACCGCCTCCGCGATCCCGCAGAGCCTTCCAAAGAAGGCCTGGCCCCGCCTGTCGTCCGGCAGAGGGACCAAAGGTCCGCGCTGGCACGACTGGGCCTATCTCGAGTTGGGCCGATCTCGACGTCAGTGAATACAACGACGACCTTGCCGGGGAATGGACGCGGGGTCTTCTGATCCGCCGCAACATCGCCGACGGCAGCTTGGCCTTCTTCTCCAGTTGGTGCCCCAAGGGCACCTCCATGCTGAAGCTGGTGTCGGTAGAAGGCCATCGCGGCCCATCGAGGACAGCTTCGAAACCGCCAAGAACGAGCTCGGCCTTGATCACAACGAAAGCCGCTCCTGGCATGGATGGCATCGCCATGTCTCACTCGTCATGCTGGCCTTCGCCATGATGGCCGTCATCCGTCATCGGGCCAATGCTGAGCCAGCGTTAAAAAAACGCGACGCCGGCGCACCAAATATCGTTCCTGATCCGCTGGTCGATCCAGGAATCCGTCGCATCGCTATCAAGCTCGCTCAACGGCGCATCTCGATCGACCGTGTTCTCGCATGGTCGCTCTGGCGGCGAGCTCACCAGGCCGACGCTCGCCGCGCTCACCTCAGACGAAAAATGCAACTGTAATGCTAACTTAGATGAGCCCAGAGCCTCTCTTCGCGAAAAGCCTAATCAGTCTCAAATTATCTGACGTCGGACAGGTTGCCAACTCCGTTGTTCAACAAGGACCTACAGAATGCAGGCGTGAGCTTGCCGCGGTGGATCACGACGTTTTCGTGCCCCATCGCGGCTCGCGCGCTCTGCCAGTGCCGATTGTAGCCGCGCTGTTCATTGGATTTCACATGGCAAGCGGCGAAGTCGGCGTCAGCCGCCGTCGCCAACTGCCACGCATGTACCGGCCGCTTCGTATGGATGTGCACCCACATCGGATTCGCCGCCGCACCGTTGCGCAGTGCCTTGGGCCGCAGCTTAATCTCGAACAGCGTCCCCGGATCGCCGCTCAACGCGCGCGGTGGATCCGGAGGCTCCAACTCCCCGGCCGCCCGCAACCGTTCAAGGTATTTCTGCGAGGGAAAGCCGTAGCTCTTCATGCAATCGATCATGATCGCGGCTCTTTGCCTCTTCAATGAGTTTGCCTGTCCCTGCACCTCGGAATACATCGTCTTGAGCCGGACTATCTTGTCGTGCACTTCGGGCACTTGCGCAGGCGTGAGCAAGCCACTTCGACGAGGCTCCTCCAACGCGGCTACACAGGCTTCGATCTCGGCGGCCTGTCTGTGGAGGCGCTCGACGACGATATTTAGGACGTGGTCGGCGTCCTCGGGTTTCATCTGACGCGCTTGCGAGACGGCGCTTTGCTGCGCGGGCAGATCGAACTGCAAAAGTTCGTCCAATCGCTTGAGCAGTCCCGTCAGCGCTTCTCTGGAGGGCGGAGCCTGCCACATCGTCAGGTTTCCGCTCGCCGACGATGACGCCCGCGCGCGGGCCTCCTCCGCGCTCGCGAGTTTCTTTGTACCCAAATCCGAGAGTACGATAACCTTGCGTGTTGAGCCCGTGCCAGCGTCGGACCCGGCGAGCTGCGGCTCAGCGCCCCCAGCTGTCGAGCTCCCCTCGCCTGCGGCCGCTGCGCGCCTGCCTTTGCCCTTCCTGCGCGCTGCAGTGCCTTCGGCCACCCCGGCAGTATGTTCCGGCAGCACAGCCCAAGCCGGCGGTTCAATCGTGGCTGGCGTCTTTGGCTGAAGTGCCAGCAGCCGCATGACTTCGTCCGCTGTAAGCCACGCACCTTCCACTATCTGATCCAGCAATTCTAACGGAAGATCGGCTCCCGCTCCGGCGTCCGTCAGGCTGGCAACCATGCCGCTCACTCCTGACGCAAATTCCGAAAGCCGCTCCATGACTCCTTCCAGAACGTCGCGGTGCTCAGCGTCAAGCGGCGCTCCGTTGCGGTTCATCACGGCCTCGGCCGTCGAGGCGAATGCCGGAACAACATCATCGATGAAGGTCCCGAGCAGACGCACCCGGCCGTCTCCATCGATAAGGGCGTCTCGCACGGCTGGTCCCAACCTGCTCGCTAGGGAGAGCTGCGCGAGAGTGATCTGCGATTCCAGATACTTGTACTTCGTATTGAGTGCATAGCCGGTATGCAGTCGTAGCGCGGCCTCTTCGGACTTCCGCAACTCGGGCGTGCTGCTTGGTAGGTCGGCAGTAGCCGCGCAGACGGACTGCATCCGCTCCGAGCGCAATGCCCTCTTTCTCCACCACTCCATGCAGTGCTCATAGTAGGGCTCCACGCCTGAAAGCACGCGGTTCAGCTGGTCAGGCGAAGCGGTGCGGATGATCCTGCCGAGCAGGAGTGCTGCTTTGTGTCTGCTCTTCTCCAGGTCATCGAAAATCGCAGCAGCCACGGCGTTACCTTCGTCGGCCGCGCCCAGCGTCTCATCGCGGAGCTGGCGAGCCCGATCGTCGGGCAGAATGCGCACCGCCAAACCTCGGGGCAGAGCAGCGTAGTAGTCCAGAACTGCTAAGCCTGCCTTGACGACTTGATCGATCAGCTCTTGCCTCTCGGACAAGGTCCGGCCGCGCGTGGCTGCCCTACGACAAGTATTAAGGTCCTCAAGCAGGCTGCCCAACGTTCGCTTTGCTGCCTTAACCTCATCTCGTGTTGGCGCCACGACATCCGAAGTTGGTTGCCGGTTCACGAGCGGCGCGGTTCTATCTTGAGGCCCGGAGCGCATCCGCTCCACGACGGCCTCGAAAGATTGACTGCGTTCCCCAGGGACGAGGCCGAACTCCAGGCTCGAACTGCTCGATACCCCAGTGCTGTCGGCTCCTGCAGCTCCAACGTACGATTTGCCAGCTCGGCCGATGCCCGTCATATTTTATCTCCGATAGAAGAGTAGCCTTCCTGGCTAGACCGCTTCGCTGACGAGTAGCTGACCAAGAGCGTTTTTCCCGATGCACAAGCCCATGTCGCCTCGGGTCCACTTCCATCGCAGCTGCTGTGCTGCTGAAGACAGCGGATGCCGGGATAAACGCCTCAGCTGCGGGATCATCACCTGCAGTACATGACCGCAGCCTGAAGCGCGAAATTTTCGCGAGCGCGCGGGGGGCAGCACACCGCCACTCGACAGCCTTGCATTGGGGGTTCATTTTCCTCTGGAAATTGCCCGCGATCGGCGCAGCAATGGGCGCGCGGACATTTCGGGCGAAAATCCGTACGCGGGACATCGCGCATAATCTAGTGTCCTAAACCAGAAGTTATGGCCTTTTAGGCCTTGGCTGACACAGAAGCGTTCGATGGAGCTGAGAATGTCGTCAGCTGATTTGGTCCATCGGAATGGGCTGGGTCGGCGTTGTGCTGTTCGATGAAGGACGTGATCTCAGTACGTAGCTCCGCCACGCTGTCGTGCCATGGCGCTTGTAGTCGTGACTGTGGCGTTCCACCTGACCAGGTCGCATGCGGAACGAGGGTTGGCTCCGATCCGGCGCCAACATCTGCGGCTTTTCGCCGACACACAGCACGATGGCGCGCTCGGGCGGGACTACGTAGAGGCCGACGACGTCGCGAACCTTGGCGACGAAGTCAGGATGGTTTGAAAGCTTGTAGGTCTCGAACCGATGTGGCTGCAGGCCGAAGGTGCGCCATATCCGCTGTACCGTCGAGACCAACAGTCCACTGGCCATCGCCATGCTGCCCGAGCTCCAGTGAGTGGTGTTGGGCGGTTTCGTCTCAAAGGTGCGGACGATTACTGCCTCGATCCGGGCATCTTCGATCGTGCGCGGCGTCGCTGGTCGACCCAGGAAACCGTCGCATCGCCATCAAGCTCGCTCAACGGCGCATCTCAATCGACCGTGTTCTCGCATGGTCGCTCTGGCGGCGAGCTCACCAGGCCGCTGACACGCGGCGCGCTCACCTCAAACGAAAATTGCAACTGTAATGCTAGGAACAGACGCATGTGACGACAAACCCGAGCCGCCTCACCGCCGGAAAACGTGGCTGCACATCTGCGCTCAAGGCTTCCGGGGCCGTCGCCGATGATGGGCGAGAGAGCCTCGTCGACATGTCGAATTGGCATCACGGCGTTGGCGACGCCGTCGGATTCGCAATTGAAACGCGCGCCAGAAGACCTTCCTTGCCTCCCTTAAGCCCGTACTCCTCTGCCGGCTTGCCGCCGAGTTTGGCCGCTTCGGCGACGCCCTTCGCGAGCATCTCGAAAGTGTCGTCCGAAAGACGCAGGGCGCCAACACCAAGCCGTCGTCGCCATCTGGCTCCGCGTTCCCACGCTTCCATCCACGCAAAGCCTAGGTCGCTACTACGTTTGACGGCATTGAATGCTTGAATGAGCGCGCCAGCCTGGTTGATGTCCTTTTTGGCCTTATCCGCAAAGAACACATTCCGTTTGGTCGCGATGATCAGTTTGTGGACGGCGTAGCGCTCCGGGGCCGGTACAAGGACTGGCACGCCGGCGTCATGCAAGACAACAGAGCGGATGGGCTCATGGATCAGGTAGTCTAGGAACCGCAAAACCTGCGCCCCTACAGACTGCCACAATGAAGGCATCTGCGTCAGCCTGGAGGAGTAGTCCTCGTCGCCACGGTTTGGTGTAAGGAATTCGACCTTGAAGCCGGTGGCATTGGCAAAACCCTGAACAGCTTGGTTTCATCGGGCGAGAATGAGGGCGCACATGTCGGATCCACCTTTTTCAGGATCTCTTCGATGTCGGGCATGCTTTCATCGATCCAGATCGAGATGCCGTAGAATTTCGCGATGTCCATATCCTCGGTCGTCACGAGCTCGTCGGGCAGCTTGAGGCCGACTACGCCGCTGTATGTCCGATAGGCCATCGAACCGACGAGCGTGGCGCGAAGCCGAAAAGTCCCGCGCGCGCGAGTTCGTTGACGACGAGACCTTCCATTTGGGGAGGGGCAGGGTAGCCGGCCCGCCTCAACTCCGCTGCTAGCTCGCGTCGCGCGCTATAGCCAATCATAGTGCGCTGGAAAGCTTCCGCGTGTTTGGCAATCTCGGGATCATCGATCGGAACGACATATTTGAGGGTCGTCTTCGCCGGTCCCTCGCCACCGAGGGCGCGTAGGTCTTCTAGTAACAGTATTCGCGGTTGGCTCGCTCCTTTTTTGAGAAAGGTCCGGTTTTCCGGAGCGGCTCGCGAGCCTCAATAAGGATCTCTCGCAGCGATTCGGCGGCTTGATCGTGCAAATCCGCCTCAACGGAGGCCGTTGAAAAACTGAGGCCCGAGATCATCGACCGCAAGCAGCGCGAAGCCGCAATCGCCGTTTGCGAGGCGCGCAATCAGGCCGACCAGTTCACTAAGAGCTTGCGGACCATTCTGGCCGATCTGAAGCGCGTCCGACGGACCGTCATGGAGTCGAAAACAGTCGCTACCCGGCTGGAAGCCTTTTTCGAGGAGTTCGTCGACTCCTGCTGAAGGAGTTCGAGTCCATCCTCACCGGTAACCATCCGTACCGCTTCCGCAGCGCCATTGTCGATCGCGCGCGGAGGATCTCCTACACCCCGGAAACCATGCAGGTCCTCGCCGAGGAGTACACAGCTTCCAGCATGGCAGCCGACCTCGAGGACGGTCGAATGGCCGCTGCCGACGACCTGCTGGCCATCGAGAGCATCTTCGATCAGATCGGGGAGATGTTCGACAGGATCGAGGCCTTCCGCAGGCAGCTCGAAGCCCGGGTCCGCAACACCATTAATTACGCCGACCGGGGCGGGCAGGGACTCGTCGGCCGGGCGGCGGACCTGGTGCGACGCCTGGATGCCCTACTGCGGGACGGCAGGCACCACAAGCCGACAATCGAATGGAGCATAACTTCGTTCAATCCGTGCCCGGCAAACAGCGCCGCGATCCTGGCCACGAGAACAAGATTCTAGGCGACTGCATCCTTTACAGCCTGCAGACGACCACAGAATTCATCAATATCGGCCAGCGGAGGCCGCTCACCAATGAGCGAGTTCAGCTTCGGGAAGCAGCTGTCCTCAAGCGAGACGCGCGCCGCGCCAGCCTGACGAAGTTTGCGTGCGAGGAGGCGAGCATTGTCGAAATTGCCGAAGCTGCCATCCCCGTCGACGAGCACAGCTAGCTCTGTCGAGTCCACCATGCGTTCGACGCTCTGGACGAGCTGGCTCCATGAAGCTTCATTGGCATCACCATAGCTCAGCGAGCTGGCAATCGACAGACCAGACGCCCAGAGCCCCTTAAATCCTGAGCGCTGGGCGATTGTGGCGGAAAAGCCATCATGGGCTTCGATCAAAACGAGAGCTCATCATTCGAGCAGACCTGGGCACTAAGCATTTCGACAGGCGAGGGCCGCACGCGTTATTGACCTGCGGTGGACCGAACGGCTCGTGCTTGATGCTGCATGTCTAAATCCTGTAAGCCGACCGAGATTGCCACCAATGTCGCTGCTCATTTCTTTTCGGCGTGATGCCGCTCAATGACCAGCATTTGGTAGTTTGTTGGGACCGCAAAGGCTTGCATGATCGCCATAGGATTGGCGCCGAACGCAGAGCTTTCGCTATGGGTTGATTGGCCTCGCGCCTAAGGCTGGAAAGAAGGGCTTCGGATGCAAAATGAATGACCTGGGTTCGCGAGCCCGTGCTACGTCCCGAGAGAGAATTCCACTCCTTCGGGGGAGGAGTGCTTAGGGAAAGGGTGATATCCGGCTCACATAGATTTAGAGCTCACATAGATTTAGACGCAAATATCGACAGGCACGGTTGTCGTAATGCCGCCGTCGGATTGGCGACAATGTCGAAAGCCCGTCGATAGGGCTACAGCAGGATGGCAGCCTCGTGCGAATGGAACGGCAATCGCCGAAGAACTTGTCCTGATCCGCCGATACTTTGCGGGCGCCACTGAGTGGTATGGCATTTGCTGATGCCATTCCTGTTCTCTCGAATCCAGGAGAAAATCATTGGCGGATGTGCAAGAGGTTGTGCTGTCGGAACGAGAAAAACAGTGCTTGCGATGGATCGATCAGGGGAAGTCATCCTGGGAGATCGGAGTCATCCTGAACGTGAGCGAGAACACCGTCAACTTTCATGTCAAGAATGCGATGCGAAAGTTGGAAACCACCAGCCGGACGCAGTGCGTCGTCAAGGCGCGGCGTTTGGGTCTTCTTTAAGCCGCGGTTTCGGTGGCGCTGTGGCGAAATACAAGCAGACAGCGATGATAGAGGTGCTGATACTAAGAACAGTGCGTGCTTCCATGTCATCGCTGATTGTTACGGTGAGGCGCAACGCGGACAAGGTAATCAAGCTAACGGCGCACGCGCATCACACTCTTGAAACTGGGCGGTCGGTGGGGTCCCAATGTCCGTCCTCCGTTTGCCGGCCTAGCGGCGTATACGTGTCGCAAGCTAAAGTGTGGTGGATCATAGCGGCTGGCGTGCTGAAACTGTGATCACCCAAACGCCGCTCGGACTGCGCGGGCCGGACCTTAAGTCGGCAATGATGGTAGGCAGACGCATTTCCAAAACACGTTGCTGGTAGACGTTGCACGAACTATGACTCTGCGCGCTTAACCAGTTCGGGTGATTCTCACGAAACGTTGCTGGCTTAGTGACCGATACTTCGCGGACCATCAATGCAGACGTCGTGTTTTTTGACTATTGGGGCGTGTTCGATGCGTGCAACTCTCTTGTGAACCGTTCGCCGCGGCAACTGAAGCGAAGGTCAAATCGTCATCCGGATCCACAGGCATCGAAGCGAAGTGCGGTCGCGTCAGGGGCTTTCTATCGTTTGCATATTGGGCGACAGCTAGGCGATCCGACAGAAAGATGAGACGAGACCTTCGCATCCATGCCGCGATGTTTTTTGCGGCTGCTCTTGATGGCCGGAAGACTCTTCGCTAGATCACAACGGTTCACTATGGAGGTGCCGACGTGGCAATGGGTATTGTGAAGTGGTTCAATCCGACCAAGGGTTATGGATTCATCAGGCCCGAGGATGGAGGCCCCGATGTCTTCGTGCACGTCAGTGCCGTGGAAAAGGCCGGTTACACCACTCTCGAAGAGGGGGCCCGCGTAAGTTATCAGCCCAAGGCCGGGCGTACGGGCAAGATCTCAGCTGAAGATCTCCGGGTTGGCTGATCCGAAAGCCGAATGACGTCTCGGACGAGAGCGGGGTCTTTGTCTCGGGGTGATGAGGATAGTTGTCAGCTAATGGTGAGGTCTTGCTGACGTGACCACTCCCCTTTTCAGCTGAAGCAACATAGCCGAGGCGTGCGCTGTCCAGGCATTGGGATTGCGACACCGGTGAAGCGCTGTCGGCGCAGAGCCGTCAGTCCCGTGAAAAATAGTTCTCGGTGCGGGCTGATAGTGATTGTGGTTCGAGTGCGCTGATTGTTTCATCACGAGAGCCGAGCTAGAAAGGCGCGTCAGCATAGCGCCGCACCGTGCTCTGGCGCAGAGTCTGGCGCGTCTGCGTTGCCTGAACTGCCTGCTGAAGATGGTCCGGAACTTCTTGCCTGGCATGCGCCGCCTGAGGCACGAACTCGTCCTGGACCTCCATCAAAGCCGTCGGGCTCGACGCGGAGGATTGTCCACGCTCACCTCGTCTTCTGTAAACAAGGACAGCACCGCTACACGGGAAACCTTGCGAGAAGCTGACGGCTTTGCCGGTGGCTGCAAGAAAAGACGATGCGCCAATTTCCGCATTCGGTCTTGCCGGCCACCATAATCCTAAACGCAATTGTTCAAGACCACTTCCGCCAGCTTACCAATGTTTTGTGAAGGCACTCCACCATTCCACAGAGTGCCCGTAAACCCCGTTTCATGAAGTGATTTACGCGAATTCGACCCACATATACTTCGGCATGGTTATCCGCCTCAATCCACGTGAGAGGCGTGCCAGATCGTGCCATTCTTGGACTCACAGATCTCACCGTTCAGTCACTGAAGCCCGGTCTGTATATGGACCGGAAGACGCCGGCCTTTGGCTTGCGCGTCCGCAAGAGTCGAAAGACCTGGATCGTTCTCAAACAACCGCACCAAATCCGGCTGAGTCACTATCCTGACTAGAAAGTTGCTGAAGCACGCCGCCGCGGCTTTTCCGCTCTCGGTACTCCCGTTGGGAAAATGAAACGTCAATGACCTGGGTCAAGAACATGCTGCTTGATTGAAGGAGCCGATCGATAACGCAAGCGCCAAGGAGGGCGGAGAGACATCGAGAATGATGGGGGCGGCTAAGGCGCCCATGAACTCATTTTCGTGCTTTGCGTTACGACTCGGATTTGCGCCTGCAGCAGGATCGTACCATACGCTAGCTTGCGAGTAATCAGCGGAGTTCGGCCTATGCGCGCCGCGACGTCGCGCCCCTTGAGGCGGTCACTCTGCACGCTAAAGGTCCATTAGGAGTACAAAATTCCACTGCTGAGCAACTGACCCCCTGGAATTGGTAGAGCCAAGTAGGATTGCCATCTTTCGCAACGCGGCTTTTGTTGTCGATGCAAAGCTTACTGTCCGCGATACTCAGAATAGTAATTCCCATCGCTGCTTGGGATCGGCAGGGTTGTAGACTGCAAGCGTCAGCGGTACTTCCGGAGCGATGCGATCGCCCTTCCTGTGCGATTGCGAGCTTACCTGCACTTGAGTTCAACGTTGATCCGCGAATGTCGGGTTGCAAACATTTTGCGTCCTGATGGACATGGAGACAGAACAAGATAGGCCGCACTTCACAAGTATACACAGCCCAACCGAGGTACAGCAGCGTTTTGGAAGAAAGGCACGGTGCTTGCTTGGGTGCGGTGAGCGTCACCGGTCTTGCAGGGACTGTGATGCTGGGGCGGGCCTGAGATGTTTCAAGGCTATTTCGGGTCCGCCCCGTTACTGCTCGCGAGGCAACATGGAGCAACGTGTTCGAGCGGCTTCAGCGGCTATCGCGTTCGCTCATGCGCTCGGTCGCGAAGTCCTCAGCGTATACGAACATGAAGGCCGCAGGTACAACAGAATCAGAGTCCGCGTAACCGGGAGGAGCATAACAAACGGTTACGACTTCGAAAGTGAATGCCACATCGCCGGTACGCTACCGAGCATATATCACTTCGGTGCGGAGTCGCATTGGCTACTGAGGCCCAAGTGCCCAGGAGTCTACAGCGGCCTTGATTATTGCACCTCAACCCCCTTCTCCGTGAGAGTAACGGACAATGGTGTCCAGATAGTCGATTGGCGGAGGAATTCCTTCACATACAACGTCTGGTGGGTGGTCCGCGCAATAGAAGGAAGCCGACGATGGAAATTGTGCTAGCAATTGGCGCTGTACTCGTTTTCACCGCAATCACGGTCGCTTGCCTGTGGGCGCTTGGTGCCCGGCGTGGCTGAGTATCTTGGTGAATGAGCCCGATGGAGAACGGGTTGTTACCATGCCGCTCCTTCTCGTTGAATTTCTGTGCGGTCCGGATTGGGCTGACGGACCCCCAAGCGGTCGTGCTGTTGTGGGTGTTGATTGTGTGCGGATGCCGCCGGAACAAACGGGTGCGGACTGCTCGAAAGCTATACGGCTGCGTGGCCTAACTCGCGGCCCGCTCTCAGGGCCGCGCGTTTTTGAGCGGATCACTCTGCAAGCTTAAGGTTCAGTTAATTCGGAGAGTAGGGCAGGTCAGCGGTTGGCGTGACAGCACCGAAACGCCCATCTTGAAGGCCATGATCTCACCGGCGCTTCCTTTGTAAAAAAACAAGGCAGTCACCATAGCTCAATACGTGCGCTAGATTGCGTCTATTCAGTGGAAGCGGCGTGCCGCTGACTTGAATACGCCGATGGCTGTCTTCGCGATGCTTTGTGATGCGCGTGATCTGGCGAGGTGCCATCTGGCTGACTCCGGTTAACTTCTAAAATCATACAGTTCGTCAGAAAGACGCGACACTCCCAGCTTAAGTAGGCCATTTCCCAATGGACCGCGAACGCGTGCGTTATTCTCGCTTGCTGATCGTCCCATGGAAGAACGGCAGGCAGCCACGACGGGCGGTCTCGCCCCAGTGATCATCGTGCGATTGCTCTCTCGTCGGTTTTCCTCGGCTGCTGATCCCACCAACTCTCCCGCTCGTTTTTATCCATTCGAGCTAAGCCGCGGATAAAGGATTATGGATTCCGCTACCGGGTTCGTTGTCGGCTACAATTGCCTCCCTCAGTTCTTCGTCAGTGAAGAACTCGGGGACAAAAAATCGCGATCTGTTCTTTGACGGACGGTTGGCGTGCGCGACTTATTCCGCGAGACATGGATCTTCGGACGGCGGTCTCGCTCCCGCAATGAGCAGCTCCACCGTGCTCGCGGGAATCAATTGCGGGAGATTTCGGAGGTCTTGAGCCTCTCATCGGGCAAGCAAGCGAGAACGCGCGATGAAGAGTGAAACCGAAACGCTGTTGACATTCGAACATTGTCCGGGCTCCAGATCGGCTTGAGCTTGGCGTATTCGGACGCGGGTGCTTGACTCACTGTAGGCTCGACTGTTCAATCTCCCGCGCCATCCAAGATGCCCATGCTGACTGAGGGTGAGACAGTCCGTTCCGAGCGGCGCAGTTGCGTAGCATCGCGACGTAGGATGCAAGCGGGCCACGAACTGATCTTCGACCAGGCTGGGCCAAACGCGGCTTCGGAGTTCAAGCGTGAGATCAGTATCGTGAACAGCCGTGGCATCAGATTGCGAGGAGCCTCCAACGCTCTTCTGCATTGGGGATCGACTGCCGATCAGCCGCACAGCACCGTCACTCTGGCGTTAACGCTCGCCACTGTGGCTCACGCCACAACGTCCTGCGCAAAAATGGTGGGAGCACTCTGGCCGACATCGGCTGCCGGAGCGAGCGCTGCTAAAGGCTCGTGGTTGCGGCTTTCGCTCTCTTGCTCAAGACATCGGTTGTTTCAGTCGCGGCAAGTAGGGTCGCCGGCAGCCAGATGGCGCGAAAAAACCTACATGATTCTGTCTATGAAAATGCTCGAGGGCATTGGCATGTCGGTTGCTTGAATGTGTGACGGCACCAATTTGGCCATGATATTCCTTCAGCACCCGATCCAGGTATTCAATTGAAACGTGCCCACTTCATCGATGGCAGACGTCTCCTGATGCACTTTCCAAAGCGCGTGCCAGCATCGCGAACTCTGCTACGTTCGGATTGCCGTTTGCTTTGCGGGCCAGAATCCGGCTGTCCTGCAACGGGCTCGCGACCAATGGCGGTCCTCAACAAGATGGCGCGCACCGGGGTTAAGACGTTACGCTTCTGGACGATCGTTTGCGCCACCTTTAACCCGTGGCTCAAGCGCCCGTATCGGCGAGATGCCAAGCCTGGGTTCTTGGAGCTAAGCGCCGGCCCTGCATCATCGGTGGTCACACATGGTCAATGAGCTGTTGCAGGACGATTGGGATCCTGAGAAAATAGTCAGGCAGAAGGACGAGCTCACGGTCAAGCTGCTTCGTGCCCAAGCGGTCGTCGCCGAATGTAAGGCAGGACTGGCGGATTTGGAGCGGAGGCTTGAGCGTCGAGCGATCTCATTGCCGATCGATGAACGCCACCGCAACTCTGCGGCAAACAATTCAATACGTGACGCGCTACCGCGCGAACCGTGAAGCATCGATGATCCTGTTGACCAGGAAGCTGCCGTGGCGTTTTCCAGGCGATCATGAGACCATTGAAAGCTGCCGTAACCCACGTTAACGGCGAGAATACCGACCGGCTTGCGAGGCATCATTTTACGGACCCGCGCGGGCGAACTGGCGGCCTGCCGTTATGCCTGGCGTGTTGTGATCGCGGTGCGTTGGGCCGGCGGATGGGGCGCGGAGTAACACCACATGCGGGACGTCTCCCTGCGGTGTTGACCAGAGCCTCCTGTCTGGAGGGCTGCTCACGCAGATGTCTGGATTGAACGTCAAGAGCTGTCCCCCTTACTCAGGGCCAGTTCGGTCGTTTTATCCATCTTCCCGGCCGTAACCTCGTCAGCTCTTCGAAAGCTTCTCCGAATACGGATAAACCCATTCGTCCTGGACGGGAGGCGGGCGTGCACTCGCACAATTTCGACCTATCCAGTGCTGCCCCTCCGCCATCGGTACAGCACGCCGGACTAAACGATCAGCAGCCGAAACTGGCGAAAGAAGATGCCTTTGAGCCGCAACTGAATACAGCGCGCGTGGCAGGCCTTGCCTCGATGCCGCGGTCGCAATCCGCCGTCGAATGTGTCGCGCGCGGATCATGATTACATTCACGAGATGGTGAGCGGTCCAAGTAGTCGTCGGAAACTCTCACCATCTACGGCTGAGAAGTATCTTCAGATGCTTTAAGGGGGCGGATTTCCCCCGTGAGGGCGGCCAGTCGCTCCAGGCCAGTGATGACAGTACACTAGACCAGCTCGCCAACACGGTGTTCAAGGAGAACAAGCACACAGGTATGGCTTTCCAGACGCTTCAAGAACAGCGTGGAGGTTCAGCAGCAGCAGTCGGGGTCAGGCGCGCGTGAGTGCCGCGGCTTCGCCGGGTACTGGGCGTACACCAATTGCACCCAGTGAGGCTGATGCGCCGCTCATCGAAATCCTTATCAAGAGCAAGCACTGGGCGCCGACGGCTTTCTAGATGCAAAAAAGCCGAATCCGGCGACCCGCTTGAGTGGCGTGAGAAGGCCGACCATTGACGAAGTTGTCGGATTTTGAACCATCGCATGACGCTTCGTGCTTTTTGCGCATCTGCAAAGTGCTGCTGCGCAGGTGCACGGTCCGGGCCTCTGCTGCGTCTTATAAATGTCATCTTGCGCGCGCCAGTGACGCGCGCGGCGGCTAGATCGAGCCAGCGGCTCCATACCGATGGGGCGTGGATGCCTGACAAAGCACGAGGAGGTCGATGACAAAGCGTTTTCGCAACTTGGCCCTATTGTTCATACTCACCTCCATCGTTGTCTTCCCCGAAGCGAAAGCGCAAGACCGCCGGACTATCACCGAGCCTGTTGCACCTCATACGGTGTGCGAGCGCCTCGTGCCGTCTGGCAAGCAAGATACGACCACGTTGCAAAATGCCATCGACCAATGTCCTTCCGGGGCCGCCGTGTATTTAGGGCGTGGCGAGTTCCGGTCAGGCCCCCTCGAGATGAAATCGGGCGTGACGTTATGGGTCGGACGCGGGGCGACGCTGATCGCCATCCCCGAACCTGCTGCTTACGACAAGGGCCTCGGACAATGTGGTCGTATTGCGGAAAAGGGCGGCGGTTGCCGGCCGTTCATCAGCTTTTCTAAAACGCGCGGCGGCGGCATCTACGGAGAAGGCATCATCGATGGTCAGGGCGGCGCAATAATTGGCGGCGGCGCGGAAACCTGGTGGCAGCTAGCGCGCCGCGCTCAAGCCCAGGGCGGCAACCAGAACGCCCCGCGCTTGATCCAAATCGATCATGCGCAGGACATCACGTTCTCTGGTGTCACCTTGCGCAACGCTCCCAACTTTCACGTCGCGATGAACCGGGTCCAAGGTGCCACTTTTTGGGGCCTCATAATCGATTCACCGGCGGATGCGCGCAACACCGATGGCATCGATCTTGGCGCGAGTCAGGATGTGACCATTACCCGCAGCTTGATCCGTACGGGTGACGACAACGTCGCAATCAAGGCCGGCGACAATGGATCGAGCAGCCATATCTCGATCATTGATAATTATTTCGGCTGGGGGCATGGCATGTCGATCGGCAGTGAGGTGAATTCCGGGGCCAGAGACATATTGGTGCGTAATCTGACGCTGGATGGTACGACGTCCGGCCTGCGCATCAAGAGCGATGTTAGCCGAGGCGGTCTGGTCGAGAGCGTGACTTATGAGTACGTGTGCCTGAGGGGCAACCGGTGGCCGCTAGCTTTCGATACAAAATATGATCCGCGCGCACAAGGCACGAGAATTCCGGTCTATCGGCGAATCGTTCTCCGTCATGTGCATGGCGACACCGGTGTGTTGCTGATGCGCGGCGTAGACGAGGAGCATGCACTTGACGTGACACTCGAAGATGTCCGATTTGCCGATTCCGCCACTTGGCAAGTTGAACATGCGAACGTCACCGCAAATCCCTCTGACGTATCACCGCCGCTGCCCGGACGAGCTGAAAAACCGCTGCTGCGCGGCTCGGAGGTATGTTCCGGGGCGTTCCGCAACAGCGATCGGTAAGCGCTACATCCGGCGCCGAACTCGGGTGGTGAGTTCAGAATCTGCGCCAAGATTACTGGTGTTGACGAAGGTCGGCCTCACGTCCGGACTTGTTTGCAATTGTCTGACGGTTTGCAGGGCCGGGAATGCGAAGGTGACGTGGAGGTTCTGATTTGGCGCGAAAAAATGAGTTGCCCATGTGCGGCGGCTATCTCGCAGAGATAGGCTCTGTCGACTGCGTCGAGGTGCCGCTGACTCAACGAAGTGTAGGATTATGCGTATTTTCGTTCACCCTGCTGCACTTCTGACGGGATGTTTCTGCATCTCGTCAGCATACGCTCAGCCACTGTTGGTGTCGCATGCCGAGAATGCAGCCTATCACTCCGTGCAGCAAGCTATCGACGCATTGCCGGCGGAAGGCGGAGATGTTCGGATCGCGCCGGGTATCTATCGTGAGAAGGTCAAAATCTCCAAATCCGGTGTTCATCTCTCAGGGACTGGTAGCAAGCCGGAGAATACCGTCATTGTGTATGGCGATGGCGCGATCAATGTAGGAGGAACCGCCCGGTCGGCGACGCTGGATGCCACTGGCGATGACTTCCGGCTCGAGAATTTGACCATCCAGAACGACTACTCTCTCAACCCGGCCAATCCACCCTCGCAGGCGGTTGCACTATCCCTTACCGGAGACAGGGACGTCGTTACGCGCGTCCGCCTGCTCGGCGCCCAGGACACGCTGCTTGCAGGCAAGGGTCCAAACGGCAGAATGTCACGTCAATACTTCTCGAACTGCTACATCGAAGGGCATGTCGATTTCGTATTCGGCAACGCCAAGGCCTGGTTCCGGAAATGTGAGTTGCACGGCATCGCCAACCAGGCGGTCGTCTTTACCGCTCAGAGCAAGGCAGCACCGAACGAGGACAGCGGCTATGTTTTTGATCATTGCACTCTAAGTGCCGACCCTGCCGCACGCGATATCGCGCTTGGCCGACCCTGGCGGCCGTACGCCACAGTGGTCTTTCTGTCGACGAAGATAGATGCGCAGGTTATTCCCGAAGGTTGGCGCGAATGGGATAGGGGCAAGACCAACAACTTGAGCACGAGCTATTATGCCGAATATAGATCCTTCGGGGTCGGGGCTAACCCCTCAGGCCGCGAACCTTACTCCCATCAACTGACCGATGTGGAAGCCGCGAGATGGTCCCTGACAGCGTTCTTCGGGGGTGCCACAGATTGGCTGCCTGCGGAACCAGATCGATGGAAGACAAAACAACGCTGACGGTGAGGGAGCGACGGCGATCCTCGGATAAATGACGGAGAGCGGACATGATGGAGAGTGGTATCCAGCAACCAAACTGCCGGGGCGTGAGAGGGGCAGGGCGTCGGCTGTCACTCCAAGCTTAGAGGAGCTCGTTAAGACGCTCCATCGCTCGCGGCGGGATGCGATCATCCGGTTATCCCGCCCTTATTGGCAGCCTGTCCAACTACCCGTCGAAGATTGGCGCCAATGGGCGTAAATCGAATGTGAGGCCAACATCGCAGCTCGATTTAATCGAATGCACAAGCGAGCGCAGAAGGTCATTCTTCAGCTCAGATGAAGGCAAAGTCGGCATAAATTTCTCGTCAGGCGCCGGCCGTCGGCATTCAAGATAACACGGTCAATCGACTCCCTCTCATGTCAAGTGCCGCGCAACATTTCCAGGTGTGCCGATGGCCGTTTTCATCAAGGAGAGCCCTGATGCAAGAGCATGCGTTCATCACGGCAAGCAGACCTGCATGGGGCCGGTGACGGGGTTGTAGCGGCTCTTCCGTCGTCGGCGGGCTTGCCCAGCGAACCGATTCAAATGGCTCCGATAGCCGGGCACCGCGATTACCCAACGCCCCTTAGGCCAGCGGCATATTGCAGCGGGCGTCTCGCGCGATCCGCGATGGGGTCTTTACGGGCATACGCGTAGCCCTGTCGGCGGTGCCTTGAAGCTTGTTCCCGAAGGAAGGTTCCGAACCGTCTTTGGAGCAGGATTACCAGCACATGGTTGATGACGGGCTGTTGCTCGATGTGCCGGACACGTTTGACGAGTTGATGCGCCGCTGCGCGAAGATCGAAACGCGCGCGAATAAGCCAGCTTGAACTCTTAACATTGCAGGCGTGTCCGATAAATGTGTACTGGCGTGCTCCGCATGGAGAGTTGGTATGACTGACGATCCAGTCGTTGCGCATAGGAGTCTCAGTAGAGAGCTAGCAGCCAGTCTACTCCAAGCGTCGACCTGACCTACATCAAACGGCAGCATGACAGACAGGAGCAACGCCGGTCTCTCGATGGGCACTCCGCTGCACTCGCTGCGCATTACGCGTTCCTCTGGGCCCCCAAACCGGTGCACGAGAGGAACGACAACAAAATTAACAGCATCCTACGGCAGAGGAGGCTTCAGAGCGCGAGGCCGTGCTCATTGAGCACCTTATCTCTTAGGGCGCCCTTGATCTCACGGGCGATTTCTTTGCGAACTGCGGCACCCAACACTCGCTTGGCATCTTCGACGAGGCCAGCTTCAGCCCCGGTCAGGCCTTGATCGGCGAGCTGTTGCTCCATTCGGCTGTCGAACTCCTTTCCCATTGCACCAATGAGCTGGTCCTGCGTCTTGGCATGCTCTTCAGGTGCGATGCGGCGAATCACATCGTCCCAAGGCTGCCAATCCATTGCCAAATAGTCGGCAAATTCGGCCGCCTCGCTCTCCCGCACGGATGTCTCTGCCCTGTCAACGTCAGAGTCGGTAACGCCGGAGACTTCAAAGAAGCGCATGTCCGGCGCGACGTGTTGTAGTCCCAGCCGCTCGCGCAGTTTGCTCTGATAGGCAAGAAAGACTTCAACGGCGTCGATGTCTTCTACGTTGTCGACCGAGGCGAGCGAGTGAGCCTTATCGCGCGCGATCGCCTCGAGCGCGTCCATGCGGAACATGACGCGCCCCAATTCGATGAGATCGGCAAGCCGTGCCTTGTTGTCATAGAGGCCGTTCTCGACTTCCGCGATGAGGCGCGCGGTCTGCATTCCGTTCCAGGTTAATGTTCTGCGGTCCTCGCAGCTCTGGTTGGCATCCCATGCCAGTTGAAAGTACTGGGCACGCAGTTGCGGGTTTTTTGCCGCCTGACGCAGATCATTGGCCACCGATTGCCGGAACCCTTCATTGCCAGAGCTGACGGACTCGAACAGCTTGGCGAGGAAAAGCCCGTATTCCCGAGCGCCCGGCTCTTCTGCAAAGTTCTGCCAAGCGGCAAGCACCTCCCGATCGTCCTCCTGTGGATTGCCCTTCAGCCATTCTGCAACTGTTTCAGCGAGAGCGTCCGCCTGCTCATCTGTCCAGGACGATTCACTTTCGTCGTCGTGCGAAAGGTGGACAGTCGGGCCGACATAACCCTCCGCGCCTAGGATTGTCCCCAGGTTCGCCAGCACCTGCTCAGATAGCGGATTTTCAGTCAGAACTAGGGTGCCACCATCGCCCAAGGCGGTCAGCAGGTCCTCGGGCAGACTGGTCAAATGGTTTTGGCTTACGTCGAGAAACCGGAGCGAAGCTGGGAGAGCCGGCGGCAGATCCGTCAGTTGATTTTGGCTTACGTCGAGAAACTCGAGCATAGCAGGGAGCGCCACCGGTAGACTCGTCAGCTGATTATCGCTGACGTGGAGAAATTGGAGCGAAGCAGGGAAGGAGTCGGGTAGGTTCAGCAGCCGATTGTGGTTGGCGGAAAGAAATTGGAGCCCGGCAGGTAGGACGGCAGGTAGGCTCTCCAGCCGGTTCGAGTTCACGTCGAGGCCTCTGAGCCCGCCCGGGAGCGCGGGCAGGCTGCTCAGCTGATTGCCACTAACATCAAGACGCTGGAGCGAAGCCGGAAGTTCGTCAGGCAGATTGGTCAGCCGGTTGAAGGGCACATCGAGCACGACGATTTCGCTTGGAAGTCTGGGCAGACTGGTAAGGGACAGCGACTGGAGATCCAGCATGGCGTCTTCACCCATAGCATTGACCCGCCTTGCCGCTTCGTCCCGGTCCTCGAGGAGACCCACGTGCTGTTCAGAAGCCCAATTCTCAAGGGTCTCGTCTGCTTCGGTCGCCGCATGGGTTGAA
Organism: Bradyrhizobium sp. NBAIM18; assembly: GCF_020193825.1. Taxonomy (NCBI): domain Bacteria; kingdom Pseudomonadati; phylum Pseudomonadota; class Alphaproteobacteria; order Hyphomicrobiales; family Nitrobacteraceae; genus Bradyrhizobium; species Bradyrhizobium sp. NBAIM18. The sequence goes on along the minus strand of NZ_JADYVO010000003.1, from coordinate 422,446 downwards.
TGCCCGGAGCTTGCTGCGAAACCGGTCACGAATGCATCCCACTGTGCCGCCCCCCGCCCGTCTTCCGCCCCCTCTTGTTGGGAAGATGCAGAAGGAATGCCTCCGTCGGGCCGAATCTGTCCTGTCTCAAAAGGATCCATTTCACCTCCCTTACCACACCGGGCCAACTCAGCCCGTGACGACACCATCTAGGACCTAGGACACTTCTCTTTCGACAAGCTGACGGCCCTATCGCAGTCACCGCAGCGATGGCATCGAAGCAGGCATATTTTCGGTGCAACGATTTGGAACAGTGAATCCATGGCGGCCCGTTAGCTCCGCCTACACGTTTCCGCACCGACGCGGCAGCGGCTTAAACATCGAGCCCGGGGCGCGGCAACGGTGCGTTACCTCAATGGCAGGCAGGGATCCCTTTTCGGCCGAGTCCGTGAAGAACGAAGAGCGGCAGGCGCTCGAACGCTCACGTCCGCGGCCCGTCCTTTCACATGCCAAGGCAATCGGTGCAACGCTGGTCTTTGCTACGGGTGGCAAACCGAGTGACTTGGGCGTTTTTGCAGCGAGACTCGTCAGCTGATCGACAGGTGGCCGTGCTAGCGGCAGAACGCTTTCACGTTAGCGGTCCTCTGGATCTATCGGCCAACGGAATGGCAGCAAACGTTGCAGCAGCAGCGATCCATTCGCCGCCTCCAAATCGTGTGAAGCTGAACCGCCTTCGCCAGGGCGGGCCGCCGCGGGCGCACGTGCGCCCGCTCGAATGATTATTGCGCCAGCGCGCAAACTCCTGCTCCGCGGCCTTGCGCAGCGGCACGCGGATTTCTTAGTTTCTGACGAGGCAGATAAGGTGATGGACACAGGACAGGCACAGCGGAGCGCAGGTTCTGCCCCGGATAATTTTGAGGAAGGGGAGCGGGAAAGCTACCTCGGCGGCTTCAACCGCGCCTTGGCAAATTTGGTCGAAAGCTTGACAGGGTATCGGACCCCCAGCTCCGCGCGCGCGCGGATCCTGGACGAGTGGGTTGGCGAAGAGGGGCAGGGCTCAGCGGAGAACCGCGGACAGGGGCGCTCGCGAATCAGGGCTGCGGACAACATGCGCTCGCACTTGGTCGATTTGTCATCCCTGTCCTTAACCGCTTTGCCCGACGCCCTGCCGCCGAGACTGCTGAACCTCCGCGCCATGCACAACGAGCTAGGCAGCCTGCCCGCTAGCCTCCCACCTGGTCTCCACGAACTTTTAATTAGCCACAACCGGTTGACCAGTTTGCCGGACGCTCTTCCGGCGAGCCTCTATCGCTTAGAGGTGAGCGATAACAGGTTGACGAGTCTCCCAGATAGCCTCCCGGCGGAGCTGGGGATCCTGAACGCAAACAACAACCGACTGACTAGGTTGCCCGACGCTCTCCCGAGCAGCCTCACCTCGCTCGAGGTTAGTGGCAATCAGCTGACCGAACTCCCCGAGTCCCTCCCATGGCGGCTCGTTGAGCTCGATGTCAGCAGCAATCAATTGGCCAATCTCCCCGAAACCCTTCCGAGCTGGCTTGAATCGATCGATGTCAGCGGTAACCGGCTGACCAGCCTGCCCGAGGATCTCCTACCGGGGAGTTTGAGCCATCCGCTGCAGAACGTCGAGTTCGGTAATAACCCATTCCCGGACGAGGTCCGCGCTCACCTCGCGGCCCCCCATCTTGAGCAGCTGCCTCTGGACGAGGCTGCCGCGCACTGGCTCGCGGACGATCCGACGGCGCTAGCCGAGTGGCAGCACTTTGCGGATGAGCCTGGCGCCCAAGACTACGCTAGGTTCCTAGAAAGGCTACGTGGGACCGTCAACTATGGCAATCACGAGTTTCGGCAGGCCGTGGCGGACGATCTGCGGCAGGCGGCGACCAATCCGAGATTGCGCGAGCAGTTTTTCACACAGGCTTCTGAAGCCAACGCGAGTTGCGAGGATCGTGTTACTCTGCACTGGAACGGTATGCGGAGCGCGCGCCTTAATGCTGACGTCGAGGAGGGGGTGTATGATGATAGGCTCGGCCAACTCATCCAGCGCGGCCGCGTTGCGTTCCGCCTGGACGCGCTGGAAGGGATCGCGCGCGACAGGGTCAACGCGCTCCTCGCTCTCCACCCGGACTTAGACGACGTTGAAGTCTACTTGGCCTATCAAAATCTTCTTCGCGAGCCGCTGGAGCTGATTCACGTCGCCCCTGACATGCGCTTTCTGACGGTTTCTCACGTGACATCTGATGATGCGGCGCGCGCACTGGACTCGGTTCGCGAGCAAGAAGCGAACCAGTTTACTGACTACATGGCAACCCGCTGGCAACCGTGGGAGACGGTGCTGAGGCGAATCGCTCCTGATGAATATGAAGCGATGCAGGACCAGCTCGTCGAAGCCATGGGCGAGGAGTTTCAAACCCGCTTGGATCAGCGACTGGCCGAGCACGGTCTTCTAGGCGATCCGGATGCCGAGCGGGTGCTCGGAGCCCAAGTCCGAAACGAGCTCGCCACCGAGATCAAACGCGATGTCATGCACCGTGTGCTGGCCGAGCGTGGCGGCCTCGAACTCTGAGGTCTCATCACGCGAGATATATCTATCAATGCTCTGTGGCGGAGCCAAAAATCGGTCAAAGCCTCGCCAATTGCCGCGAAGGTGCTTTTGCACGTTGGAAAAATGCGGGCCTTTCGGTCTTGGCGATCGATGAAGGCGCGCCCGCAAGGCACATATCTGCGTCAGCTCAACAGCTCCTCCGGACCAGAGTTCCATCAGTCGAAAAGATGTTGAGCAGACCAGACAGGGCGCTGCCGCGGCCAGCCAGATCGTTTGACGTGGGAGTTAACTGTTCGTCAGATCTAGTTGAATTCGAGTCCTTCCAGCGAGATCCATCTCGCCAAGCAAGTGTTGGAGTACCGTATTCGTAGCTTACGATGGCCAATCCGTCATCCGCGCGAAGTCGTTCACGCGCCTGATCGAGGCGCTTCCAAGACTGCTCGACAAGCCTTGCGGTTCCGCAGTCAAGGGATGAATGAAGTCTGCCGGATTTTGATTTGCCGAGCTGGCTTGCCAAGCTCATCCTCGAACTGCGCGCTGCCTGTCCGCTCCCGAGCGCCGAGAGGCGCTCGGGATGACTGCTGAGAACTCAGGACAACCTGCACATCTTTTTGAAAAAGCTGTCTGGGCGATTTGATATCTGAAACTCGCTGTTCGTCTCGTCTAGGCGACTACGCTCCCTCAAGGGCAGCCCTATGTGATCCACGTCTTCCGGGAAGCGGGGGATACGCCGTAAGCCTTCGAAAGGGACGTTCTGCATTCGAGCGAAAGCGCCGGACCTGGTAAACCGCAGTAGGCCAATTCGGTCCCTCACAAGCGCAGCCGAAAGCAACAAAATGGAAGTCCAGGTTACCAGAACGCCCCCGGTCTGCGTCCATGAGAGGTCGCTGTCCGTCATTGAAGAGCACCCGCAGGATAAGCTCAGCGCCAAAGTTGATGCGAAGGAGGAGAAGATGCTCGTCACGCCATGACCTTAGACATTGTTAGCGGCTGAGTGAGTTCCGGGCCTGATGCTTGAATTCCTCACACGATCGACAGGACGATCCATTGGTATCATCGGCTTACGAAATTCGTCGACTGAACAGGCCGGGCGAAGAGGTGCGAAAAAATTGGAGCGCCTGTCGCCAGGCAGCGGCCGATGCGAGGCCGTCAATCGCGCAGCAATGTCCTGATCTCGTCAGCTTTTCGAAAGGTTGCGGCTACAACAATCCACAATCTGTTTCTTGCTAGACGATCTGCTACGAGGCCGTACCGATTGCTGTCGGGCCTATACAAACATGAGGAGAGCAGGGTGGATCCGGTTGACCCATTCTTCGATTCAGGAGCCTGGATGCGGGAGTACGCCGCCCTGCAAGAGCGGACCGCGCAGCGGGGAGACAACCAAAGGGAGCACGGTGGTTTTGAACGGCGGCTGGAGGATTTGAGTCTCGATCCGTCAGATAAAAGCAACTCAAGCTCGCCTGATCGGGCTCCCGCAGGAGGGGGGCGAGCAGTCCGGCGGGAGGATTTCGGCGGTTCGATGCGGATGCCGCCGGACTCCGCTTTTAGGGAGAGTGCGCTGGGCGGCACGCGGCGGAGCGTAGACATTCCCAGCTTCCAGCTTCCCGCTTCGGCGCAAGTGCCGCAGTCCGGCTTGCGAGATGATCCGTTCAGCAGCGCGCGCTACAGCTTTCCAGACGCAGAGTCTGCCGCGTCGGCCAAGAGCGGAAGAAGCGGCGGATTATGGTCACGCTTCAAGTCGGGAATCGGTAAGGCTTTTGGCGGGAGCAGCAGCGAAAAGTACTCGCGCAATGCGAGACAGGGGGATGCCTTTTCCACGACTTTTCGCATTGACTATGCTCGCCAGCCAGGCCGGACGCGCGCTGTCCCAGAGGAGGACGAGGTGCTGATAAGAGATTTCAGAAACAAGGCCGCGGGTAACCTCACCGACGGCACGATCAAGAATGCCGCAGCCGATTTGCGCCATTTGAGCGCGCGCCTGAGCACCGCCGGCAGGCCCTCAATTGCGGATCGAATTCAACGGGAATCAGAAAACGCGCAGCAGGACAACCCGGAGGTGGAAAACCATCAGCTGGAAGCTGAGCTGGATGAGGATGTCGATACCTACGCAAAGGACAGAAGCAGACGCATCAAAGCGGCCTTGAAGAAGCTCCGTGAGGTCGGTGCCGGAAACGCGCTGGCGCCTGATCTCCGCCGACTGGCCCCTCACCGCGCGGACGCAATCCTCATCGACATGTGGTCGGCGGCGGAAAAGGCGGCGCACAGGATCGAGCCGGAGACGATCGACAGGCAAGCTCGCCGCATGTATAGGCTAAGTGAGTGGCTGCAGATGCATGATCGGCCGGCAATGGCTGGCAGACTTTCCACCCCAGCCCTTGACCGGGATGTCGAGGAATACAGGCGCGAAACCAAGGACGGCAAGATCAAGCCTGATCTAGTCAAGCTTGGCCAATACGAGCAAATCCTGGAGGCGAACAGGGCGCTTGGATTGCCGCCTCCTGAGGATCCGGGCCAGCCTTCTTGGGAAGCTGCTCGACAGCCGCACTCACTGCAGGAGCCTCCTGCAACGCCAGCCACCCCGAGCGCGGGAGCCTGGGATTGGCTTGGCGAGCAGATCCATGGGCCCACCACATCGATGCGAGCGCCCAGCGATTGGCAGGCCGGTTCGTCGCAACAGCTTCCCGCAGCCCCGGCAACGCCGAGCGCGGCAGCCCGGGATTGGATTGGCGAGCAAATCCACGAACCCGCCTCACCAGTGCCAGCGCCGCACTGGGCCGCGCAAGCTCATCCGCCGCTCGAGCTTCCTGCTACTCCGGCCACCCCGAGCCAGGGAGCCTGGGCCTGGCTTGGGCAACAGATGCAAGAACCCGCATCGCCGTCATCGGTAAGGCCCCGATCCTCAAACATCTACGGCGGTCTCGACTCCTTCGTTGATCTGGATCCACCCACACCGCACGATTTGCGTGACGATGCGCGCTCTGCGCCAGCACCTGAATTTGCAGCCACCTCGTGGTTCGCAGGACCGCCGGGGCCGGCTGCGGAGCTGCGGGATATCGGAGCGATCGTTGGCGCCGACTGGCGCCACGGCTCCAGGGCGGCTTCAGACGTGTTGATCGACGTATTGAGCAATATCAATCTGCTGCCAAACCAGTTCGGGCCAAGTCAGTTTGCGATCAATGGGGAGCGCTATTCCGCGACTGTCGGGCCGGAAGGCCCCATGGATGTTCGCCTGATCCATCACCCGCGCGCTGGCGGGATAAACGAAGCTGGCCCATCGCAGCCCCTCTATCGTCCCCCGCAGATCGTCAGGGCCGCGCGACCCGACGAAGGTACAGTCGATCTTGGCTATTTGATTCGGGGCGGATGGGAGCACCGGGAGCGATTCCTGCCCGATTACCTTGTCCGCGTCCTTGAAGGCCAGCGCATCATGCCGGAAGTTGGGCGCCCGACCTATTTCGCTATCCGTGGAGTGCCTTATAGGGGCGAGTTGGTGGAAAGCGCGGGACGTCGGCGCGTTCGCGCCTATCCCGAACGTGGCTGAAGAATCAAACTTGGCTGCATTTCCAAATGCTCGGCGGGCAGTTCGCGCGCGGCCTTCGCTCACGTCGCGCTTGATGGGCCATGCATCCAGTCGATGTAGATTGCAGAGCTGAGGCGGGACGTTGGCGATGGTGCTGGCGGTCGGTTTATCGTGCTACAACTCCAATGCTCGTACTCAGACACGAGGTTGGTCTCGAAGACGACTGTCTCTCGCCAACGCCGTGTGCACCCCGATCGATAGGGCCCTCCTGCGACGCTTACCCGAGGGTTCCTCCCGAGAGCTCTGCTCTGCGTCGAGCTCCCCTCGAGAACTGCTCCTCGTCAACAGTAAACCCTTCAGGATCAACGAAAAACGAGAGGCCCAGGGGATCCTCCCATTGCCGCTGAACCTCGTCACGTAAGTCCTTTCGAGCTGCTGAAGCTCCTTTGAAGGAACGGAACATGGCAATGCTATGGATTGGTCGCCCAGATGATCCAGTAGGCAGCGAAGCTGCTCTTAAGAAGCTGCTCTGGACCGACAAGGACCTGTCCTTCGTGGAGAGCCGACGGTACGGGCGTATTATCCTGCCCACCCTGATGCTCCTCTTGCCGGTTAGCCTCGTGCGGCACGCGGTTCTGCACAGGGGCGCCATCGATGCGTGTCCGTGGGTATGGCGTCTTGGAGAATTGATGAGAGTCCGGTTCTGTGGGGGAAGAATTGAGATTAGCGCGAGTGCGCCTTGGACGCACGATGGGCACGACGCCCCCCGTCGAGCGAAAGGTCCGTAGATACTTTAATGCTTCAACGAGTCTGTTGCTATTCGCGTCCCCGCTGAACTGGCGCACGTCACCGCCGGGTCAGCGACTTTCCGTCAAGCCGAGCAACAATGCTTGGCTAGCGCAGATGCGGCGGATCCTTTCAAAGAGATCGCCAAGCTCAAGTCCCTCGGGTCACGAGGAGTTGGTAGCAGAATGGCGGTTGCGATGATCAGAAGAATACCAACGTAGATAGCAACAGATTGAGCGCGTCTTTAGTCTGGGGAGTGTGCGTGATGCTTGTCGGGTTATGAATGTATGACAGCCCCACCCCTGCATATATTCCCGGAGCGAGATGGGCGGTATATGTTGCGGTGATTGCTGTTGTTTCGCGATGCGCAAGCTGCCCTTTGGCGAGGGCAGCATCCACCGCAAAGTTGCTCCAGCTCGTGTTGCTAGCAACGAGTGCAATCAGATCACTGGGCCGACTGTCAAATGCTCCCCTCGCGTAAAGACGAAGCTCGCAATACCGGCTGATCCTGTTCAGGTCCGGCGGAGCTTCCATAATGGAGAAGCCGCCATAGATGCCGCGAGATGGGATCCCATCGGGGTCGTTCTGCCAGAACTGCCTGTCCGCAGCGATGTAGTGAAAGTTATTCCCGCTTTCCCTCCCTCGCTTGGGATCCGTCAAACTCGTGTACCGGCTGCTGTTGAAACCAACGCCCGCCCGCAGCCAGGTATCGGGTACGCCGGGAGCTGCCTTGCTCTTGTAGCCGGCTTCATCAATGAGAAGAATGCCTGCGTGGGGCGTGCTCCAGTTCAAACCCGTGGGATTCTCCGTTATCTGGACATAGGGACCATCTGGACTAATTGAGCGCTGGACCGAGGCCTTGTTGTACAAGGCACGGGCAAAATTGTACTTCAGGTTGACCGCAGGCGTCGGTGCGGCATTGGTGCTCATGCCCCCCTGGAACAAGGCAGACATGTTCGATCCTGTAATCCCTCCGAACAATGTGCCGGTGAATTCATTTTGGTTTCTGAGATAGCCAAGTTTGAGTTCTAGCGTCCTGTCGAAGAAAGTCTGGTAGTAGGCGAGCGTATTGAGCCCCACTCGATCTGGTCCCGCGCGATCCCACGTCCAGTGTTGCTGCTCGGCCCCTAGTACAATTTGTCCGTCGGAAATGCCAAACCGGCTGAGATCGTAGGTGACGATCATGAAGTTTGCCGACGCGAATGTCGGATTCTGGCCCATATAGAGCTGGTTTTCGATCGTGCTTCTGGCGGCATTCGGCAGCAGGTTGTTTGCAAAGCTGTTGTGTGTCCAGCCGATGTAGCCGATGCCGACATCTGCAAGCGCCGATCTAACGCCGCCCTTGTCCTGATCGATCGTGTCCGCAGCGCCAGGTATGTTGAACCACACCCCTTTTTCACGCAGATTATCGTACCGTGCGAAGGGATCGACCGTCTTTTGCGTTCTTGTCTGAGCAGCTCTGTCCGCACCAGCGTGCTTTTCGAAAGGCGCACCGGGACTTGGCGCTGGCGCCGGAGCAGGAGGGCTGATTGCCGGGTCCATCCGGAGCTTTTCGGCCGGATCAGAAGCCTTTCGTCTTTTGCTGGCCTGATCCACAGGGTGGCTACTAGGATCAAACCCGCTGGCGGTTTGTGCCAGTATGGAATTGTCGACCAGATAAGCTGCGAGCGAAACTGCGATAACAAGCCAACGTTGCTTTCCCCTCGGCTTTAAATGGATGGAAAGTGCTCTGGCCGCCGGGTATCCCCACGGCAAACTCGTCTCAAGAAAGTAATCACGCACGGCGCACCTTGCTTCCATCTCTGCCGGCCATGAACAGATTGCGCAGCGGCCTGATTGGCCAAGAGCTCAGCGTTTTCGCGTTCGAGAGCGAGGGAGGCGAGCTGGATCTCGATCGTTCCGACAAGAACCATCCACGCTTTGTAAAGCTGTTAGATCGCGACACGATGATCTGCTTCGCAACCATGCCTATGAACGACGCCGGTGCGCCGAGGGCCAGCCCCGAGCGTTGGTTTCATCGAGATGCTAAGGAAGAGCGCGCAGCGCCTCGCTGTCATGGATACAAAAACGTTGCAAATGTCCAGCTTGCTCACCGTGAGTCAGCCGATTTGGCGGTGAGGCCAGGCTTCACGAAGCGCTTCATTGGTATCGTTGTCACGGAAACACGAGACAGTCGCCAAGCTCGCCGAGGCGCCTTTGAATTTGCGCGTCCGGCAATCACACCACAAGGTCTAACCTGATGGCCCAGGAGGCCGGAGGAATCAGCCATCGAGCAACTTTGCCGCCTACCCGCGAGCAGGTTACTGGCTCTGTTACCGCGGCTCTCACGGCAAAATCTGTGTTGCATCCGAGTCCCTTGACGTGCGCGGCGTTCGTTGATCACGCTTGCCATGTATCCATCATCTCAAACAACCCGCCGGAATTGGGAGTTGAACAGTTTGCAATGATAGCTGGTCCAATCGGCCATTCCGGCTCGGCCGCTCAGCCGTTGTGCCTATGTGGCGTGTGCCGGATGAAGTTTGTGATGTCGCAAGACGGAGTCTCGCAGTTTTGGTGACGCCGCTTGTCCTCGTCGTTTCAGCGCACAACTTGATCGATCTGTTCGGCAATCGCGTGTACTCAAGCCCTGCGAGGACTCGACGATCGAACTCGACGGCTACGGATATCGCTGGTTTCGAGTCGACGAATGAGCGCACTCCGACGGATGTACGCGACCTTCGCCGGGCCCGTGACTGAATCTCGTCGGTCTGCCGCGGGCAGCAAGCGCCATGTGGGAGTTACTGATGAAGATAGCTCAGATTGCTTCGCTCGCCGAAAGCGTCCCACCAAAGCTCTATGGTGGAACGGAAAGAGTGGTCGCCTGGCTCGTCGATGCACTCGTCGAACTCGGGCAGGATGTCACCCTCTTTGCGAGTGGCGATTCCGGGACCCCCGCCACACTTTTTCCGGTCTGGCCAAAAGCACTTCGCCTTGGGGACCACGCTCAGACCCGAACGCGGCTTTGGCTGCCCAACTGGAAGCAGTTTAGGATTGCGCAGACCAGTTCGACGTGATTCACGCTCACATCGACTGGCTACATCTGCCCATCCTCTATCGCGCAGGAGTGCCATTTATCACGACGATGCACGGCCAGCTGGATCTGCCGGGATTGCCGGCCGTGACCAGCAAGTTTCCAGAAGCTTGCTTCGCATCCATCTCGGATAATCAGCGCATTGCGCTCGCCAGCGCAAACTGGTGCGGAACGGTGTATCACGGTCTGCCCCTCCACCAGTTCGGCGCCTCATTTGCTGCCGGATCGTACCTGGCGTTTCTCGGGCGCTTGACCGCCGAAAAAGGCCCCGAAGATGCGATCCGCATCGCGCTCGCCGCCAGGATGCCGCTTCGGATTGCCGCCAAGGTCCGTCGCGCCGAAAGTGGGTATTTCAGAGAGAAGATAGAGCCTCAGATTGACGGCAAACAGATCCTGCTCGTCGGCGAGGTAGATGACGATTCGAAACAGCCGTTCCTTGCAGGAGCCGCTGCTTTGCTCTTCCCAATCAGGTGGTCCGAGCCGTTTGGATTGGTGATGATCGAGGCGATGGCCTGGGGAACGCCAGTCATTGCTTACCGGTCCGGTTCGGTGCCGAGATTATCGAGGAAGAGGTGACAGGCTTCATCGTCCAAAACGAGGATGAAGCAATTGAGGCTGTGTCGCGGCTTGGGCAAATCGATCGAGGGCGCGTCCGCGCGCGCTTCGAAGAGCGCTTCACGGCAGAGCGAATGGCACGGGATCACTTGCGCCACTATCGCGCCCTCTTGGTCCGGTAAAGCTGGACATCCTATGTATCGCTTTTGGGTCAACGGCTCTGTGATCTACACCAAAATCGGTCGGGTCGGCGCTCCTGAACACTACATCAGAAAGTGGTTAGATGAAGCAGGGATCTTTCTTCGTTGGTAGGATACCTTGACCATATACTCATCGGCCACCGAATTTAGCGGCGACGCTCGGCCATGCCGGGTTGGGACGTGGATTGCGGTATCTCCGTGCTCAAGGGCGCGACCTCCAGGCGTGATGATCGAAGCCGGCACCTTTGGCTATCCGCGCTGGGTCAACCTTGCTGATGTCAGGAGGCAGCCGTGACCGATCGGACCATGACGGATCGAGCCCGGCGCATCGCCTTGCTCGGTGCTCCCATCGACATGGGGGCTTCGCAACGCGGCACCTTGATGGGGCCCGCGGCGCTGCGCACCGCCGGCCTTGCGACATTGCTGGAAAGCCTTGATTTCGAGGTCGTCGATTATGGCGATCTGTCCATAGCCGACGTCCGGGACCTCGCCGACAGGCCGCCCGAACAGGCCAATCATTACCGCGAGATCCAGCGCTGGACGCGCGTCCTCAGCCGCAAAGGCTATGAGATCGCGACATCAGGTGCGCTGCCGATCTTTCTCGGCGGCGATCACACGTTGTCGATGGGGTCGGTCAATGCGATGGTGCGGCATTGGCAGGAGCGCGGCCGAGAACTGTTCGTGCTGTGGCTCGACGCCCATGCCGACTACAACACGCCGGAAACGACGATCACCGCGAACATGCACGGCATGTCGGCCGCGTTCCTGTGCGGCGAGCCCGGCCTTGACGGCCTGCTCGGCGACGATCCACGCGCTTCGATCGGACCGGACAAACTCGATCTGTTCGGCGCGCGTTCGATCGACAAGCTCGAAAAGGAGCTGATGCGTTCGCGCCGGATCAGGATCGTCGACATGCGCCAGATCGACGAGTTCGGTGTCGCCGTCCTGATCCGCCGCGTCATCGAGCGCGTCAAGGCCAGCAATGGCGTGCTGCATGTCAGCTTCGATGTCGATTTCCTCGACCCCTGCGTGGCGCCGGGCGTCGGCACCACCGTGCCGGGTGGTGCCACCTATCGCGAGGCGCACCTGATCATGGAGCTGCTGCACGATTCCGGCGTGGTCGGATCGGTCGATATCGTCGAGCTCAATCCGTTCCTGGACGAACGCGGTCGGACCGCGCGCACGGCGGTCGAGCTGATCGGCAGCCTGTTCGGCCAGCAGATCACCGACCGGCCGACGCCGAGCAATGCCATCGCACCAGGCGAGTGATGGCCGCCATGCCGGCAGCACTTCCCACCAAGACCAAGCAAGAGCCGCCCGCCCGTCCATCCTTGTAGAGCCGTCCGCAGCCCAAGCGTTCGGCAAGGCTATTGAGACGAGCGCCCGGACTTGCCACTCCGGCGCGGCTAAAGGCCGGGCCCTCCCGCGCAACCGATCGAGGGGGCCGGAGCGGCGGAATCCGCTGCGCTCCTCTCTTCAATCAGCTCTCTTCTGATCAGCCCTCGCCGATTTGAGGCTATATCGAACACCGCCGCTCCATCCTCGAAATCTGGCCTGTCTGTCGGAGGCGCCTCTTCGGATCATTCCCTCGCGAAGAGCTTAGATGTTTAGAATCTGCTCACATGCGTGGCTTAGCTAATAGGGGTACGGTCGAGATAAGTGTCGAATGCGGCAGCAACTGCACGAACGACAAACCGATGCTCCTGCTTGACACGAATTAAACCCTCTTCAATGTCCACTATCCCGTCTTCGGCAAGCATTCCCAGCCGGCCTGCAGAATTGAGAAGAGGAATCGGATCAAATCCGTGAGCAGCACAGATCGCTGGTATGTCGGCCTGCAAATCGCACATTAGACGCTCGATGATTGCGGCGCGGAGGCGATCTTCGGCCGACAGCCAATAGCCTTTTGAGGTTGCCAAGCGGCCGGCCCGAACGTGTTCGTAATAGGAAGTGGTCGCGATCTCGTTCTGGACGTAACCCTCACGCAAACGGCCGATCGCGGACGGACCTAAGCCGATTACGGTTTTGCAGGTATCAGCCGAATAACCGAGGGAGTTGCGGCGCAGTCGACCAGCTTTCTCCGCCAGGGCGAGCTCGTCGTTGGGCAGGGCGAAATGGTCGAGCCCGATCTGGTGGTAGCCGGCCGAGACCAGGGTATTTGCAATGGCCGCGGCTTGCTCAGCGCGGGCAATATTGTCCGGCAGCGCCGTCTCATCGAGATGGCGCTGACGTTTCATATAGGAGGGGACGTGAGCATAGCCGAAAACCGCAAGCCGGTCTGGCCGCATGGCCAGAGCTGTCCGCGCGGAGTCCACGCAGGACCGCACCGTTTGATGCGGTAGTCCGAAGAGAAGGTCGAAATTGATGCGGCTTATCCCATGCTGGCGTAGACTTTCGACGACAGAAGCCGTTAGCACCTCGCTCTGCAGGCGGTTGACCGACCTTTGAACTATAGGATCGAAGCTTTGCACGCCGATGCTCGCGCGGTTGATCCCGGCTGATTGTAACGTTTCGACCATCTCGGGCGTGACCCCACGCGGATCGATTTCTATGGCGATGGTAGGTGATTTTCTGAACGCAAAGCGGTGCCGCAGGAGTTCCATCAAGGCGAGAAAGTCGCTCGGTGCAATGGTGGTCGGCGTCCCCCCGCCGAAATGCACGTCGCTCACCGGCAGAGCGCGCGGCACTTGCTCTGCGACCAAGCCTATCTCCTCTCGCAACGCTGCCAAGTAATTGCGGACCGGTCGCTCGCTGCGAGTGAGGCTTGTAGGGAAGCCGCAATACCAACAGATAGAGCGACAGAACGGAACGTGGATGTAGAGCGATACGGGCTCGTCGGGCGGCAGTCGCCTCAGCCATGTCTCACAAGTCTCGGCACCGACCATCGCGGAGAAATCCCGTACGGTTGGATAGATGGTGTACCAAGGCAGGCGAGCATCGCAATACTTGTTCAGAAGGGAGGTCTGCAAGTCCTAACTTTCCAGTGCTCAGGCCAGCATAAAGCTGACGAATACCCTCTCTAATGTCTTTGCGATATGTCAAACCCGCCTAGTGGTTTCTGAGATCTGGTCCCGTTTTCGACGCTACTGCAAACGCGGCTTAGGGGCAGGGTGAGGGAGTGAGAGTCGCTCGTTGGCGGCTATCTGAACGTTTAGCGTATGAATTTCTCGTGCGAGCACGCTCGAAGCGGCTAGTCGTGCCCGACGAGCCTGCGCAGCGTTCAATCGCTCATACAAGGGCACGTCGTTTCCGCATTCGCTGAGGGCTAGTTATTTTTGCGACGAAAACAGGGATTGCAGCTCTCACCAGAAGCAGCTGAGCTTGCCGCAGATTTTCAAACCGGGTTTTCCAAGCAAAAGCCGATCTGGTTGCTCACAGGGTTCAACGGATGCCTCCCGTCAAAGGCCGGCGTGCCACGGAAGACAAGTTGCTTGATGGATGACAGCGAGAGGAGCGCAATAGTACAACGTGACGCGACGTGCGATTCGAGTCCGTCGGCGCAGCCGACGAAAACTCGCTTTGATCTCTAGTATCGAACGCATAAGCCTCAATTCCGCCACGCTGCTTGTCTCATTGCCACAAGCATCATCACGGATGTACTGATGATGTTGGGGCGAACCCGGCGCACTTTCAGCCCCCCGGCCGAGTGCGTCGGGGCGCCTTGGTTTGGCGGCGTCTCGTTGCTGTCTAATGCAGCTCACCAACTCACAATGACTGTGGACGTTCTGCTGATGGCAAAGCGAATTCTGGCCAGACGCATCAGACGTAACACTATCTGCGATGGTCTATTCTGCGTGACCAACTAGGTTGTTTTCTTTCGAACATAGCCTTTGCAGCTATCGATCGGCGCCAGATCGCGCATACCGTTAGCCTTCATTCGCGTCGCGTCGATGTGATGCACCTGCAGCTCTCGGTGTCACATAGGCCGCCTGGTCAGGCGTCGACCATCCAGTCACTATGTTCTCGATGCTGCGAGCTCGAGCCGTCTATGCAGGACCGGGGAGGGGAGATCTTGCGCCTCTTCATTGCATGAATGCGTTCGCATCCTGGTATTCCAGTCCATTCACAATGGATCGAGGAAGTTTGTGGTTCGGTAGACCAATCGAGCCTGCAGATGCTCTTGCGCGAATGCGAGCTGAGCCTACCCAGGTGTCGAGGAGATTGCCGCAACCGCTTGATCAGCCGAAAGTGGGTGCCCCACCCGACCTCTGTTGTACAATGCGGTGGCATACCAATGAAAGTTATTAGAAATGCAGTACCACGCGCCTCGCCAACGCTCGTACAGAGCAGCGAGATGATCGCGAAGAGCAGAGAAATCATGCCTCAACGATCTTGGCGAAGATCTTCGCCGTTTCCACCGAGCCTTTCATAAGTTGTGCATCAGGTGCGGCCTTGTTGCGTTTCCGCAAGGGGGCTTAAGTGAGGATGGCGCGGCCGGAGCTGCAGTCAGGTCAAGGTCCTTAATGAGTGTCGTGTGTAGACCGTCCCATCAACTGCCGAACTTTGTACTTGACTGGGCTGGAATAGGGCTGCGCTTTTGGCCCTGAGAGGGCCGGACTCGAGGGGCCGCCGAGGTAAGCTGCATTTCTTGCTGTAAGTCACCTCGTGTCCCGGCTTCGCAAATGGTGCTGTCGCCTTCCCTACCAATGTCATGATTGCCGTTTTTGTGGGATCAACTCGCGAAAGAACCCCGACCGCAGGCCGGGGTTCCGATTCACGCAACCGCGTAGAGGTCTCTATCTAGCAAAGGGCGAGCCAAACTTGTAATTGAGCCGTGCCGTGATGAGATCGACATCCTGGTGGACGCGATCCGTACCAAGAGCCGCTGGGAAGCTGATGTTGCTGCGCTGCATGAAGAAGTGGTTATACTCGACGCCAGCTGACCAGTTCGGCGTGAGGCTGACTTCGGCACCGGCGCCCAGCACGCCACCCCAACGCACATCGCTGCTTTTGCCAATCTCGGTGCCAGTAGCCACTGAGTTGATCTGATAGGTGTTGCTGGTCACCGCAGCACCACCCTTGCCGTACAGGAGCACGGCATTGAACGCGTAGCCGATATGGCCCGTGAGTAGACCGAATGCATCTGTTGTGGTGCCCACGGTGTTTGCCGGAAAGGCGGTGCTGATATTGGAGCCGTTGAAGTCGGCCCAGTTGCCCTGACCTTCGATGCCGTAGACCATGTTGAAGATGTGCCAACGATAGCCAATCTGGCCACCAATGGTCCCGCCAGTCGAATTATGGCAGCCCTCGGGAGTGGCGCCATTGAAATCCCAGCAATTGTGGCTCGTTCCCCAGCCGCCATTTGCACCGATATAGTAGCCGGACCAATCGGTAATCGGGGCCGCGGCAGGCAGCGGTGCCGCTTTGACCTTGACAGGCTGCCCGGCCAGGTCCGTGCCGAAGGAGGGAGCGGCGGCAACGAGTGCGCCGATGGTTGCAGTCAGAATCAGAATGTTTTTCATTCGAGTGTCGTTTCCTTTCGGTGCCCCCCGGCGCCGTGCGTTTAACAATATGAACGCGAATTGCTGTAACTGCCGCACAACATGTCTTGGAAAGAAATGTGTCCAATCGTACGCGGCGTTAGATTGCGGAGCGCGCAAAATGCCGCTGCTCCACATCCATCGAGACGCTGCGGCCCGGCAGTGGTGCCTCGCGGGGCCCTTCTTTGGACACGAGCCGTTCATGATGACGTCGATGCGACTGCAAAGTTGGGAGGTGCTTGGCTCCTTCTGTTGCAAACCGGCAAACCGAGGCCGCGCTTACACACTTTGTGCATGCTGACGGCTCAGACAGATCGGTAATGAAGGCCTTGATTACGGGCGCGCCGGGCAGAGCCTCAGTAGAGGAAAGTCTGCTCGACCACGCTCTGACCCGATTTGTCTATCGCATAGACCCGTTTAGATGCGTTTACCAAGCCAGACGCTCCCAGCGGTACGGCTGCAAGCGCTCATTGCTCCGTCGACGGCGCGAGTTCAGCACGCAAGTTGCGTATCGCCTCGTTTGCCAGATTCAGAGTATTCCGTTCGCCTTTTCTTATCGACCACTCAAGGTAAGTGCGCAATCGTCTATGAAGGACGGCCTTGAGATGATGTGCCAGCAAGGGATCCTTCTCGACGAAGCCCCAAGCCTTGTCAAATGCGACGCTCACGACAGCATCTGGCACCTGCACTTGGTCGGAAGAAAACTGATCCATCTAAAACACTCCTCGACATCCTGACGCAAGGGAGTACCCTCCCAAAAGCTAACCGAGATTTCGTGACGTGTAGCAAGCAAGACATCAGCGTGCAGACCCCCGATCGAGCTGCTCTCGGTGCTTCAGGGAAGTTTATAGATCGTTGTTGAAAGTCGGATGACCGAATGTCGTATTGCCAGGCGCAGTCGAATAATTCTGAAAGGAGTGAAACGAGCAGGGATTCTAGCGCGCTTCTTTACCGTAGTGCGCTGTTGATTGGTGTCGACAATAAATTGTGGATATTCTTCCTGCAAACGGAAGATCCGCGCTAGGCCAGTCACGACTAACCGGACGTGAGCGGCCCAACCGCAATATTGTGATCTCGGAAAGCTATGTGAGGTTCTCGGATACGGACAGGTGGTGCGCGCCGCGTCTCAGCGCCACCAGTGCGCGGCGGACAATATCGGGGTGCCTCGCGGAAAGATTGCTAACGTGCGGAGTGGCTGATCGCCCTGTTCCGAGCATTAGCTTTGAAGGGTACCACACATCCAACATGTCGTAGCTACCTGATCTGGTAGACCTTGATCGGAAGAAGAAGCACCACATCCCCTAGGGCTGCTTTGGGAATCGTATCTGATACATGTAGCGAGTTCGAAGGTCGGCGCAGGGAGCGGTCGGAAGCGGCGATAGCCGTCCGGTGTCTCGAACGTATGTGTTGGGTTGCGCTTCCGCGCTATCAGCTCTTGGTGGCCACAGGCGTCGAGGAACAGCAAGGTCTTGCTAGATCGAACGTAACTGTGTCGTCCGCGGCGCGAGATAAAGCGAGCCTGCTCTCGAACGTCGTCGCGAGCAGTTGTGATATAGAAAGCCAGCGGAAGCGACCCGCTTATGGACGGGGAGCCCATAAGCCGCATACCCTCGATCTGGTGCGGACGACATTGGCACGATTGTCAGTCCAGCGATAAACGTTCGGTCAGCGCCGTCAACCCAGAAAAAGCCAAATGAAAGTTCAGTCCGCCGCCGCACGTGAAAAAATCAGCTTGGCGATCGTCATCCGATTGACGGAAGTTCGTAGCGCTGCCGGTAATGCCGCCACAGTCTGATCGAAGAGGCGTCCCAAAAAATGAAGGTCCTCGGGGTGGTAAACGCCACGGTCTCGCGACAGTCGCATTCGCCCGTCATCGGTGCTCGTATCACCACGCTGGCCGAGCTCCAGCTCCGCCGTAATCATTTGGCCTATGAGTGCATTGAGCAGTCGGATCGCTTCGAGCTCGTTGCCTTCTTCGCGCATGAGCGCGGCCACGATGTCGAGTTGCAGGTCGATGCGATCCTCGAGATCCTGTATGCGTGAATTGGAAGGGTCAAGTTTCACGGAATTTCTCCAAAATGGTGAAATGCAAGACAGGCGGAATAAGGGTATCTTTTCCCGTTCGCCAGATGCCGGATGCGTCGGCCGACGAATCGCGCTGCACGGGAGGTGCGCACGGTCCCCAAACAGGGCGGCACACATCTCCCGCGACAGGATTGCAAAGGCGAAGTGAGCGAATATGGAAAAGCCGACAAGCGTTGTAAGTGGCCCGGAAGTCTATTGGAGCGTGATCGAGCCGTCCAGCGCGTCGGATAGCTGCAGTGACCCCAGTCGGGGTCACACAGGTGATTGTACTGCCTTGCTTGGAGCCGCGGCGACACGGCTGGATTGTTGATGCTATCGGCCTGGTCAGAGCGAATAGTCCGGCCCGCACCGGTGCAAAGGACAGTTCACCTGCCCAAGTTCTATGCTGCGGACGCATTTACCTTCGCCGAACAGTGCGCGTGAAAGCTGTTTTCTTGGAGCCGCCGAGTATCATGGCAAAGGCGAGAGACAACAACGTGATAGATTGCGCGCCCGCCTGCGGTTGCTCATCGCACTGCATTGGTGCCCCGCGTGTTTCGCTGTCAAACATTGCGTGATGCAGCCACGACAGACGCGAATTGAGCTGCGACCAACCTGCAAAGAGCCATTGTCACGAGACATTCGTGGACTGTTCTTTCCGTAATCCGGCGTCGACTTATGCGGTGTTTGGGTTGAATGAGTAAAATCGAAAGTGTTGATGGGATGCATCCAGTTCGTTGATAGCGCCCGCGAGCAGCCTCACCGCCTTCATGGGAGCCGGTTAACTGGTTCTTCCCGCGGTCTGGGCTCAGAGCATAAGGGATGTCGGGCAGGGTTGCTGATCCGTTGATCACCGATCATGGTTGACAAAGAAGAAGTCGCAGGGCTGCACGTTTGCGAATAGCTTTGAAATGGAGCCGAAGAAGCTCTGCAGTAGTCCCGAGCCGAAGAGACAGACATGCAATCTCGGCGCCGACGATCCACCAGCTGTGGTTACCCGCAATACCCGGCTATAGCCTATGTAATGGGTCCTGATTGCTTCATGCCGTCCCGCTCTCTCTTCCCTGCGTGGATCCGAGCTTGCGCGATATGATCGGTACAGGAGAATGCGTCAATGGCGATCCGGCTGGTCATGCCTTCAGACCCGCCAGAGCTGTAGTCGACCGCTCAGCGGTCCTGTGCTGCCGGACGGATCAGGACAACGGGGCTGCTATTTGTCTATCATCGGACGTAGCACCTCCGTCAGCTCGACCCTAGCTAGCTCTGCGAGCGCCGCAGCGAACGCGAAAAACGCTCCGAAAGCAGCAAGTATAAAAGAGCTAGCGAGTATCGCTGCGATAACGTTCTGAGGGCGTCTCGTCATTCGTGATACTTTGCGTTTGGAGCCGGCGGTGCGTGCCAATCAGTACTGCTTGACACGTTCAACATGGCCGTCGCGCCAGCGGTAAACTAAAAATCCAGAAGCCGAGTTGTCTCCCTTTTTGTCGAACCGGACCGGGCCAATCACGGTGTCGACCGGCCATGAACGAAGTGCGCTGGCGACCCGCGTAGCATGGAAGGAGCCGCTCCGGTTCACCGCCTCTGCCCAGGCTTGCACAGCTGCATAGGCGTATAGCGTGTAGCCTTCACCGGACAGGCCGGAAGCTTTGAGTCCGGCGACAACGCCGGCCGCCTTGGCACTCCCGGCGGGATTGGGCATGAAGGTAAACAATGTGCCATTCCCAGCGCTGCCGGTAATCGCCCAGAATTCAGAGGTCATCAGCGGATCGTTTGCCATGACTATGAAGTCTGCTTTTGCATCTGATGCCTGGCGCACAAACAATCCGATTTCGGTATGATAGCCGCCGATATAGGCGACGCGCACTCGATCCTTTTTCATTCTTGAGACCAGCGCTCTGAAATCCCGTTCACCTGCAACATAGCTTTGCCGACTGACTTGTCGTCCGAGTCGATGAAGCTGGGCTTCAACCACGTCGGCAATGCCCTTTCCAGCAGTGCTCTTGTCGTCGATCACCGCGATGTTCTCGTTGGGATGGCTCACGTGAATGTACTCGGCGGCAACGGTCCCCTGTTGATCGTCGCGACCGCAGATCCGAAAGACAGTCTCAAGGCCGCGCTCTGTTAGCTGAGGAGTTGACGAGCCTGGTGACACCTGAACGATGCCTGCTTCAGCGTAGATGTCGGAGGCCGGGATCGACGAAGAGGAACAAAAATGGCCAACCACCAACAGGACGCGCTCTGTCGCGAGCTTATTCGCAACTGCGACAGCTTGCCTTGGGTCGCAGGCGTCGTCAGCGACCCTCAATATAACTTTGGCATTATCCGGAAGTAGGCCCGAAGCGTTCAAGTCCTCAACCGCCGCAGCTGCACCATCGCGCATTTGCGCGCCGAACGCGGCGCTGCTTCCAGTCATTGGGCCAGCCACGGCGATCTTTACTTCAGAACCGCGCGCAAGCGGGGCGGCGAGAGCGCAGAAGAGAATCGCCGCACTTGCAACAGAAGCGCGCTGCGTATTTGCAATTGTATAGCCTTCAATGCTCACTGAAGTGATCCCAAGTGGTTGTGATCAGACACCCCTGCAGGTCAAGGCTGCTCCAAGCCAAACGTGCGTTGGCTCGACCAGCTTCCAATTTCCCTAGAGTCTACAATTTGACGTTACGTGCGGATCAAGCGGGTTTGAGGGGCATGGGTGCGTCAGGAGCGCGCATCGGCGGGCTATGACCATCTGTCCGGTTAAGCCGATAAAGTTTTCAGCCCGCATCAGAGAGCGGCCCATCAACCTAGCGTTGTCAGGTTGCCGTCAACCGACGTGTGGAAACGGCCATGAACGGGTCAGTACGGCTGATCCTCCAACCCACCAAGGGCAAGATCGAGATATTGCATCAGGCAGGGATCCCAACCAGCCAGAGCGCGGGGGGAGCTCAGTCGTGCAAGTACCTTCAGGATCATCGAAACGCGTGAATCGGCACCGGCGATTTCGCTGATCAGCGAGCGTGCCGCAACCGCGACAGCCTTTGCGCGCTCACCGCAAGGGTGCTCGCTCCGATCCATGCAATCGCGAAGGTCGTCACGGATTCGCCGCCACCGGTCCTCGCGCTCTGACGCCAAATTGCAGATGCATGGGGACGTTTGACTACGCGTCTCGACTCGCGACATGGCATTCAGAGTGGCAGGCAGCTCATCCACACTTACTTGCGCCTCGCCGTCGATTGTCATGTTGCGCAAACGGTCGCGCAACAGAGTTGCTCGAGCGACTTGAAGTTCTATGCGCTCTAGATGTTTGCGCAGCAGGTCCGTGAGAGAGGTCGTGCCCTCCATGGCTTTACGGATCTCGACGAGTGAGAAGCCAAGCTCACGCAGCGCGCGAATCTGGTGAACCCGCTGCACGCTATCCCGGTCATACATCCGGTGGCCGCCGTCAGTACGCTCTGTGGCTGCTAGGAGTCCTGTGTGCTCATAATGGTGCAGCGTGCGTACCGTTACTCCGGTCGCCTCTGCAAGTTCGCCAATGCGCAATCGGCGCCTTCTTGGTGTAGGTCTGTTCATGTTGTTCAATTTTGAAGCCTACAACCTGACGTCACGTATGATTCAAGCGGCCTTCTAAGCTCCAGCTGAATCGTCTTCCATTCCAGCGCGAGAGTGGTGACTATCCTTAGAATGGCGGCGGATCAACCCTGGGGGGAAAGGGTGATCAACAACTTCGACAGGCGTGCCAGTTGAGCCTCGCCAGCCGCTGTACGCTCCAGGATGAGCTTGGCGATTGCCGTACGATTTTCTTGACTCCGCATCGATGGGGGTAGCGCGTCGACGGCGCTATCATAAAGTCGTCCGAGGGCAGAAAGCTCTTCTGGATCGAACACGCTGCTGCATAGCTTCAACCTTCAGCTCCTTGTTTGAATTGCGTCCAGGGCAGCGCACGTCGTCAAGACGTTGGGCTGCGGTAGGGCCAAAAGAAGTCATACCTGCGGCGCAGAGCGAGGGAGAAGCGGTGTACTGTAGAGTGATGCCATAGGGCCACACGCGAGCGCGATGCTTGCTTTGACAGCGCGGCAGAGCCGCGCGATATGTATGCTCGACGCCCTCTATGCTCACAACGCATTTTGTTGCGACGCCAAATAGGCCGATCGCCCCCATCCATGGGGAGCAACTACTAACTCGGAGCGTTGACGACAGGAGCCCCGTGCCGGTCCTGCCTTCTCGAGAGACGCGCTTGGCGGTCGCGGTTGTAACTTTAACGCCTGGCCTAAGCGCGAACGTGCTGCTCCGTCTCCGTCTCCGTCTCTAAAGTCAGACCAACACTCTGCGGTTGTGACATCGCGCCTAACGCCAACGCGCGAAAGAAATCAAGAACGTCTCATGAACCGCGCGCCCGGAGGGTCTTTATCCGCGACAGGGAGAGCAAGCCAGGCAGGTGCAATTGTGTGTGTCGAGACAAGTGTTGGAGTGTGAAGTTCGTAGACTTCACGAACATCCTTACGGCAACGGCGAGACGGATTGTGCGAACTTCCCGGCACTGCCCGCTCCTTCCGGAGTGCTGGTCACGGGGTGCTCTTGTGCAGTGCCATGCGCGTGGCCTCCTGGAACAATATTTCCCGTATCCACAGGCTTTCCGGGTCATTGTTGTGAATTGCGGGCCATTGAACCGCTTCAGTGAAGACGGGGAATGGATCCGGAAGCTCGACAATCTGAAGAGGCATGGTCTTTTGGAAATGCCTCACGAGCCCTAATGGCATCGTGCCTATGCGGTTCGTCCCAACAAGGAGGGGCGGGATCATGCTGAAGCTTTGCACGAGAATGTCGATGCGCCGAGTAGGGCTGAGATCGATTAATAATGATTGCTCACTTGGCGTGTGGGGCGCACCTCCGTGCTTAACTGCAACGTGACCCATCGACATATATCGATCGAATGTAAGCCCGCGTTGTAATTCCCTGTTCGTGCAGCAACCTACGCAGACGAGTCTCTCCTCGAATAGGGCCGCCCTGGGGTGCGCGCTGGACATGAGAGAATCTGGCAGGATAACAAAATCGACTTCGCCCCGGCGGAGGAGCTCCTCGTGCTCAACGGTCGGCGCTGCCAGTTCGAAGCTGACGGTGGGAGCTTCTCGCGTGACGCGCTCCACGACATTTCTTAAGAATACAATTGTTATGAAATCAGGAAGGGCGATCCTGAATCGCCGGCTCGATCGAGCTGGATCGAACACGTCTCGCGCAATAACTGAGAGTTCGATGTGCACCAGAGCCTGGCGTACAGGGGCTGCGAGCCCTTCCGCGCGCGAGGTCAAGACAAGTTCGCGCCCCCTCATCCCAAACAGTTCATCGCCAAAATATGAGCGCAACCGGGCAACGGCTGCGCTCATGGCCGGCTGACTGAGATTGATCCTGCGTGCCGCTGAGGTGAGATTGCGCTCAGTTATCAGAGCATCCAGCGCGACGAGAAGATTTAGATCCAGACCTTTGAAACGCATCTCTTCTTATCCGGCGCAAACGTCCTTGCTGCGAAAAAACGTCCGGTGGCGGCTCCATCTGGAGCAATCGTCCTGGCTCGCCCGAATGGACATCGGCTCAACCCTGCCATCACGATAAGGAAGTCGCGAAATGACCACAAGAATGGAGAGCAAGCGGTAAGCCGATCGGCCGCGGCGGGAAAGCTTCAGGACCCTCCAAGCTGATCCGTCTCGCCGGTTTCGGCCGACCACGTAGCTGGTCCGTTCAGCTCGCTGATGGCAGATCATCCCAGCGTCCGTGAGCGCCGTGAGCTCCCCAAAGCGCTCCGTCGAGGGCTGCGTCCTGCAGCGCTAGTCGCGACGGTCAACCTACAACCTGACGCAATGTGCGATTCAAGCCATTTTATTAGCCAAGCTAAACATTTGTGATGGAGGCGTGTTCTATCCGCGATAGTGCCAGGGGTAGCCCTGAATGCAGCGCGGAGACCATCAAACCACACCTGGGAAGTCACCTCGCTTACAACTGGAAAAGTCTTCGCAACGGATCGCTGCATTGTGAGGTCGTGGCAGTGTCTCCCCAGGAGACGACCAGGAGACGCGGAAGCGAGGAAAGGGACCGAGCACGTCGAAGGGCCCATAGCGTGCTTGGGATATTCGGAGTCGCAGCTTGCGGTAAGCCTAACTGTCGGGCGACATGGAGAATTGACCCCCTGACGACACGAGGAATTGACCCCCTCGCGACACGGTCAGAACGGGGGGTTTATGCAGCGACTCAGTTCAGGTCCTCTGCGGTTCAAAGATCCGCGGAGGGAGGCCATGCTGGAGCCGGACGAGGTTTCGGCGATACTCCGGCTCAACGAGCTGGGGTGGGGTAGTAAACGGATTGCCCGGGAGCTCGGGATTAGCCGCAACACGGTGAAGGACTACGTGGCGGCCGGCGGCTGGACGCCGTATCGGCAGCCGCACCGCAAAAAGGCGCTCGATGGCCAGGAGATCTGGCTCAAGGAGCGCCTGCGGCAGCACCACGGCAATGCCGACGTGATCCGCCAGGAGCTGGCAGCCGAGAAAGGCATCATCGTCAGCCTGCGCACGGTCGAGCGGGCCGTCCAGCGCTATCGCCAGGAGCTTGCGGCCGAGGCGCGTGCGACGGTGCGGTTCGAGACACCGCCCGGCAAACAGCTGCAGATCGATTTTGGCGAGCGGCTGGTCGAGATCGGCGGTAGCAAGGTTCGCGCCCACCTGTTCGTCGCCACGTTGGGTTACTCGCGCCGGCACCATGTCAGGGCATTCCGCAACGAACGGCGAGAGAGCTGGTTCGATGGCTTGGAAAGCGCCTTCGTGAAGTTTGGCGGCGTGCCCTAGGAGGTGCTGTTCGACAATGCGCGTGCGCTAGTCGTGGAACATGATGCCGCGACGCGCACCGTCGTGTTCAATGACAAGCTGACCGCGTTTGCCAAGCACTAGGGCTTCCGGCCACGGGCCTGCGCGCCATATCGAGCCCGCACCAAGGGCAAGACCGAGAATGGCGTCGGCTACGTCAAGCGGAACGCGGTCGCCGGCCGCACCTTCCGGAGCTGGGAGGCCTTTGAGGCGCACCTCGAGGCTTGGACACGGGAGATCGCCGATCTACGCCAGCATGGCACGACGGGCGAAGCACCGATTGAGCGCTTCAGGCGCGCTGAGGCGCATACGCTGAAGCCCATAGCCGGGAGGCCGCCCTTCCAGGCCGCACGTGAACTGATCCGTCGCGTGCAGGCCGACTGCGCGGTCGAGATCGATGGCAATGCCTACTCTGTGCCATAGCGGCTGATCGGCGAGACGGTGAGAGCGACGATCGTCGATGGCGCGGTGCGCATCCATCACGGGATCCATGAGGTGGCCGTTCATCCGATCTGTGTTGGTCGGCGCCGTCGCGTCGTCAACCCTAAACACTTTGAGGGCCTGACTGGCTTTAAACCGAGCCATGCTGGCGAGCTCGCGTTATCGCCTGTCGCGCTGCCATCGCCGACGCTGCTGCGGCCGCTCGGGGAGTATGAAGCGATTGTGGGAGGGGGCTTCTGATGCGAGCCATTGTCTCCAAGCCCCTTAGCGATATGCTGACGCGTCTGAAGCTGACGGCTGTCCGCGACCAGCTGGATGGATTGCTGGATGAAGCAGGCCGGCAAGAGCTAAGCCTACGCGAGACCCTGGTGCTGCTGTGCGAGCGCGAGATCGCCCGCAAGGATGAGCGGCGCGTCGAGATGACGCTCAAACTTGCTCGCTTCCCGTTCGTTCGCGATCTGTCGGGCTTCGACTTCTCGGCCCAGCCCTCGGTGGATCCCAAGCAGATACGCGAGCTTGCGAGCGCCCGCTGGATTGCCAATGGCGAGAATGTGCTGCTGCTTGGACCGCCTGGCGTTGGCAAGACGCATCTTGCGGTCGCTCTTGGCCGCGAAGCAATCCTGGCTGGGCATTCCGTTCAGTTCGTCGCAGCCACGACTGTTGTTGCGCAGCTTGCTAAAGGTCACAGCGAAGGGCGGCTCGAGGAGCGACTCGCGCAATTTGCCAAGCCAAAGCTCCTGATCATCGACGAGCTCGGGTATCTGCCCTTTGAGCCCAATGCCGCGCATCTGTTCTTCCAGCTCGTTAGCCGTCGCTATGAGAGAGGCGCGATCCTGCTTACCAGCAACCGCAGCCTCGGCGAGTGGGGGCTCGGTCTTCAGCGACCCCGTGGTCGCCACCGCGATCCTTGATCGTCTGCTGCACCACATCACGTCATCACGATCCGCGGTGACAGCTATCGCTTGAAGGAGAAGCGCCGCAGCGGACTGCTGCAGAAGCCCGCTGCACCAGAAGCCAAGTCGGAGAAGAAGTCGTGAAGCAAGCCGCTCGCTCGCTACAGCGCTATGACGGGCGCGCTTCGCGAGCGGCTTGCTACAGTCCTGCAAACAACAAGGGGGTCACTTCCTCATGTCGCTGGGGGGGCAAATCCGGACGTCGCTTGACAGCCTAACAGCGCCTGCGAGTTGGAGGCGTTTGCTCACCAGATGCCATGTTGGATGCCTCCTCGAGCAATATTCGCCGCATCCAGATGCTCGCGGGATCGGTATTGTGGAACGAGGGCCACTGCACGGCCTCTGTGAATATGGGTAGGGGCAGAGGCGGTTCGATGATCCGCAGTGGCATCCGCTTTTCGAAGTGTCTCGCCAGTCGTAAGGGCATCGTGCCAATACGGTTCGTGTCTAACAATATGGGCGGAATCAGGCTAAAGCCCTGCACGACGACCTCAATTCGTCTCCTCAGACCGTGCTCAAGCAAAAACCATTCTTCGAGGTTCGGTCTCAGTGCTCGTCCGAACTTGGCAGTAACGTGCCCCATCGAGATGTATTTCTCGAACGTAAGCTGTCGGGATAGCTGCTTGTTCGCCCGGCATCCCACGCACACGAGAGTCTCCTCGAACAGCGTCGCCTTAGGGTGCGCACTCGACATGAACAGTTCCGGCAGAATGAGAAAGTCGACTTCGCCCCGACGGAGCAGCTCATCGGGTTCATCGGAAAATGGCAGCAATTCGAACCGCACGGCGGGAGCTTCTTGTGCCATGCGGTCCACAATTCTGCGGAAGAAAACGATCGTCATGAAATCTGAAAGAATGACCCTGAAGCGTCGACTCGACTGAGTCGGGTCGAACGCGTCGCGTGATATGATTGAGAGTTGGATGTGCAGCAGGGCCTCGCGAACCGGACCTGCAAGCGCCTCCGCGCCAGGTGTCGGGACGAGCTCGCGACCTCTCATAGTAAATAGTTCATCGCGGAAATAGGTGCGCAGCCGTGCGATCGCAGCGCTCATAGCCGGCTGGCTCAGGTTAATTTTGCGAGCCGCCGCTGTGAGGTTGCGTTCCGTCATCACGGCGTCGAGCGCAACGAGAAGATTTAGATCGAGTCCTTTGAACCGCATGTTGTCAGTCTATCCATCGTGTGGATGTGTTCTATCGAAACAATCTATTTTACCAAATTGCGGGATGTTGGATAGCAAACTGAAGTTTGAAAAAGTAATTAGGCACACCACAATGGTTTATCGTCGTTTAGGTGAGCTCAGAGAAAAGCGCGTAGACGTGCGAGCGCACCGCCCCATCCGTTTCATGGGCGTCTATACGTGCGGCGTGCGAGCCGTGTTGCTTCTCCGTGCGAAGCGCGCTCGTTTCGACGCTAAGCGGAGCCTGATAAACGTTGGTATGCGGATTTCATCCGTTTCCATATTTGGGGTTTACTCGCGTACAGTTGAGCGCGCGTTCAGTCTCATTCTAGGGTGTGGGAATAGCGGCAGGCGCAGATTGCGGATGCCAAGAATTCCAGGCGCCTTTCCAAATGGCTCGCCTGTCCAGTGCATTCGGGGCGTGTCGAAGATGTATGAAAGCCAGTTTGATCTGATGCCGCTCCGAAGCGCCGTCGATGAGGGCTGCGCGTCGGTGGCCTGCCCTCAGAGATCAAAGCGGCGGACATCGATACGACAGGAGGCGCAAAAGCTCTTTGGTGCAGACAGGTTCTGGCTAGTCGAATCGCATCGTGGGCATCTTCCGATATATAGCACGCAGGGCATTGGCCGGATGAGAAGCGCGAACCGAGCGCTCGCTGCCTCGCGAGCATGGGCCAGCGGCGCTGTGCAGGCGAGCGGTGCCGAGGTCCGACACAGCAAGTCCGCGCATCTCAGTTTTGATTGGCGGTTCCGCGACTAACGAGTTCACCCGACCGTCTCGCTCTTAATTCCACTGGCGCAAGGAAGCTTGCCATGAACATTGCCGTGTCTCCGGCTGCGGAACGCTCTTCTGCGCGCGCTCAAGTGCAGTGGAGCCTTCGTTGGGAGAACGAGCTGCGGCTCGCCGATCATGCCGAGCTCGCGGAGTTCTTCCGCAAGAGTTATGGGCCGACGGGCGCGTTCAATGCGCAGCCCTTTGAGGGAAGCCGAAGTTGGGCCGGCGCAAGACCGGAGCTCCGTGCAATTGGTTACGACGCGCGCGGGGTAGCGGCCCATCTCGGGCTACTACGTCGCTTCATCAAAGTTAGTGAAGTCGATCTCCTCGTAGCAGAACTGGGGTTGTATGCGGTGCGTCCGGATCTCGAAGGGCTCGGAATAAGCCACGCAATGCGCGTGATGTATCCAGTGCTGCAGGAGCTTGGCGTTCCATTCGGCTTTGGCACGGTTCGGCCGGCGCTTGAGAGACATATGACGCGACTGGTCGAAAGGCAGGGGCTCGCCACCCTGATGCATGGCATTCGCGTCCGCTCCACGCAGCCGGATGTCTATCCCAATTTATCGCCGACCCGCCTCGAGGACGTGGTCGTCGTGGTGTTTCCGCTGGGACGCTCGATAAGCGAATGGCCGGCCGGGACTTTCATCGATCGGAACGGGCCTGAGTTGTGACAGAGCATTCCACCCCATCCACTGTCCGCTGCGACTACGCTGACGTGAGCGGAAGTCGAGCTGTCTATTTGACCTTTGATGACGGGCCGAACCCATTTTGTACGCCAGAGGTGCTCGATGTGCTGGCGCAACATCGGGTTCCGGCGACATTCTTCGTCATCGGCACGTACGCGATCGAGCATCCTGACCTCATCCGACGAGTGATTGCGGAAGGGCATGAGGTTGCGAACCATACGATGACCCATCCTGATCTATCCAGATGCGGACCTGCGGAGCTACAGGATGAAGTGCTGACCGCGAGCGAGGCGATCCGTCTGGCGTGCCCGAAGGCCTCGCCCAGGCATATGCGAGCGCCTTACGGCATATGGACGCAACAGGTGCTCGCAATGACGGCGAGCGCTGGTCTCACGGCTCTGCACTGGTCGGTCGACCCGAGAGATTGGTCCCGCCCTGGTGTTGATACAATTGTGAATTCGGTGCTGGCGAACGTTCGCCCGGGTGCAATTGTGCTCCTGCACGACGGGTATCCTCCCGATGAGGAGAGACTGTGCACCGATACAACGCTGCGTGATCAGACCACGAAGGCGCTGGCATCTCTGATTCCGGCACTACAACGGCGCGGGTTTGTAATCCGTCCACTCCCTCAACTCCACTGAACAAGAACTGGCACCCTATGGACCTGCTCGCGACAACCAGTGCTGCCGCTGTTTCAAGTTATGCGCTACTCTCGACTGTCTATAAGAGCGTGCAAGCGCTTTATGCCCAGCCGACGATCAACTCATCGCTACAGGACAGCCTCGGACAAGCCGAGGTGGTCCTTCCCTCTGTGGACGTCATCGTGCCGTGCTTCAACGAGAATCCAAACACGCTTGCCGAATGTCTGGAGTCGATTGCCAGTCAAGACTACGCCGGAAAGATGCAGGTCTATGTGGTCGATGACGGGTCTGCAAACCGGGACGTGGTCGCGCCTGTACACCAGGTATATGCCAACGATCCGAGATTCAATATCATCTTGTTGGCCAACAACGTCGGAAAGCGCAAAGCGCAGATCGCCGCAATACGCAGCTCATCCGGGGATCTGGTTCTCAACGTCGATTCCGACACGATTCTTGCTGCCGACGTCGTCACAAAGCTTGTATTAAAGATGCATGACCCGGAAATCGGTGCGGCGATGGGTCAACTCATAGCAAGTAATCGCGACCAGACCTGGCTGACCAGGCTGATCGATATGGAATATTGGCTCGCGTGCAACGAAGAGCGCGCGGCACAGGCGCGCTTCGGTGCCGTCATGTGTTGCTGCGGCCCATGTGCAATGTATCGGCGTTCCGCACTCACCTTGCTTCTTGATCAGTACGAAGCGCAATTCTTTCGTGGGAAGCCGAGTGATTTCGGCGAGGACCGCCATCTAACGATACTCATGCTCAAGGCGGGGTTTCGAACCGAATACGTCCCAGACGCGATAGCAGCCACAGTCGTCCCGCACAGTCTTGGGCCATATCTGCGTCAGCAGCTCCGTTGGGCCCGCAGTACCTTTCGAGATACGTTTCTTGCATTGCGCCTGCTGCCAGAGCTCGATGGATATTTGACCCTAGATGTTATCGGGCAAAATCTCGGCCCACTTCTCCTCGCCATTTCAACACTTACTGCGCTTGCACAGCTCGTGATCGGTGGCTCTATACCCTGGTGGACGGGATTGACGATTGCTGCAATGACTATGGTCCGGTGCAGTGTGGCAGCGCTTCGTGCCCGCGATTTGCGGTTTATCGGCTTCTCGCTCCACACACCGATAAATATCTTTCTTTTACTACCATTGAAGGCTTATGCGCTTTGTACATTGAGCAATAGCGATTGGCTATCCCGAAAAGTTACCAATGTGCCGGCGGAAGAGGAGAAGCAGCGTGTCATCCTGCGCCCCAATGCCGGACGAGGCGCGGCTAGTGTAGGGATGGGGCCTACTGCCATTCATACTGCCATTCAAAAAGGGGGCCTCGCGGCCACGGAGAGTGTTTCCGGTCGCGAACGCTCGACTGCCTACAAATAAGTGGTCGTCTCATGAATCTGGACTCGAACCATCAGCTATTAGAGCGAGAGTTGGCTGTCGACGACCCATGGCGCCTTGACAGCAGTTCGTTCGAGCAGGAGCGATACGCGCAAATGCTCCGGATGTCGTGTGGCAACGGAGATGCTGCGTCTGCCCTCGAAGTAGGATGTGCAGCCGGTGCATTCACGGAGATGCTGGCGCCGCTATGCGAGCGACTTACCGTTGTGGATGTCATGCCGCAGGCAATCGAGCGAGCGCGACTGCGGACCAGTAAGTGGTCACATATTACTTGGGTGACCTGCGACATTCAGCGGTTCTCGACCACTGAGCAGTTCGATTTGATTGTCGTGGCCGAGGTTCTTTATTACCTCAAAGACGTGAGCGAGATGCATGCGGCTATCCGCAACCTGGTGAGTATGCTTGCGCCAGGTGGCACTCTGATTTTCGGGTCAGCGCGTGATGAACTATGTCAACTCTGGGGGCATGCTGCTGGTGCCGAAACTGTGATCGCTCTCTTTAACGGGAGCCTATCAGAGGTCGAGCGTCGGCACTGCTGCACCGGATCGGCAAACGAAGACTGCTGATCGTCCGGTTTCGGAAGCCAGGCGCGTTGTCAGAACAATCAAACGTCGGTCATTAGGCCAGGAGGACGTATGCGCATCTGCGGAATAAAGCTGACACATGACGGGGCAATTGCTGTCGTCGAAGACGGGCGGCTTCTTTTTTGTGTTGAGCAAGAGAAGCGCGGCAACAGTCCACGCTATCAGTCCGTCGACAATCTCGATGCAGTCGTGCGCGCCTTGGCGGAGCATGGCCTGGAGCCGCGGGATATCGATCAGTTCGTCATTGACGGCTGGGACGGGGAGAGTGAATCGCAGTTCCAGCTCCTAAGCGGAGCGGTGCAGGTCGCGCTGAAAGGCGCGCCATATGTCGAGCGTCATGCTGAGGGCCTCCTTGATCCGGTCGACGGCGTTGGCCTCCTCCTCGGAGGCAAGGAGTTTCCATATAAGAGCTACCCGCATGTCACAGGCCATGTCGCGTCGGCATATAGCACCAGTCCCTTTGCAGCCGAGGGACAGCCCTCGTTCTGTCTGGTATGGGATGGCTGTATCTTTCCACGTCTTTACTATGTCGAACCGCGCGGAGCTCGGTTCATCGGATCGCTGTTTCCGATGATTGGCCACGCCTATGCTGCCGCGGGCCTTCACTTCGGGCCATACCGGCAGCCGAACCGCTCCAATTGGGATCTGGGCATCGCCGGCAAGCTGATGGCTTACATCGCTCTTGGCTCCGTTGATGAAAGCATCGTGGAAGTGTTTCAGGAGCTTTATGAAACACGCTTGGCGGCCGACACGGAGCAGGCTCGCCGCTACCGCGAAGACATCAACAATGCGGAATCGTCTCTTGCAGCTATGCACGCGTTCTTCGAGGCAAGCGCATTGCGCCTGGCCACCAAGCGAGCGGAGGACGTCCTCGCCTCGTTCCATGTGTTTCTGGAACGTCTTCTTGTTAGGGAAATCGCGCTGCTTCTGCTGAGATATTCGTCGCTTCCGGGAGCGCGAAATCTATGTGTCGCCGGAGGTTGCGGTCTCAATATCAAATGGAACAGCGCGCTTCGCGCGACGGGATTATTCGATGATGTCTGGGTGCCCCCGTTTCCGAATGACAGCGGCTCGGCAATCGGCGCGGCGTGCGGAGCCATGGCAGCGCAGGATGGCTTCGGGCCATTGCAATGGTCAGTTTACAGTGGTCCTGCCCTCCAGGAGAGCGTGGTTCCGTCGGACTGGGAGGCCGCACCTTGCAGTCTGAGTGAACTTGCGTCGATTCTTGCCGACAATAAGCCCGTCATCTTTCTTTCCGGGTGCGCCGAACTTGGGCCGCGGGCGTTGGGAGGTAGAAGCATTCTTGCAGCCCCAACATGCCCTTCAATGAAGGATCATCTCAACGAGATCAAACGTCGCGAGCACTTCCGACCAGTGGCGCCGATCTGTCTTGAGGATCGGGCGCCGGAGATCTTCAGCCCGGGCACGCCAGATCCTTACATGCTGTTCGATCACCAGACCCGGGCGAATTGGCGCGACAAGGTCCCGGCGGTGGTCCACCTTGACGGCTCGGCGCGGCTGCAGACAATTTCCCGCAACTCTCCTCACGAAATTGCCGCGCTTCTCGTCGAATTTGAGCAACTCACGGGCATTCCGCTGCTCTGCAACACGAGCGCCAACCTCCACGGACGAGGATTCTTTCCGGACGCTGCGGCAGCTTGCCAATGGGGGCGTGTCGACCATGTTTGGTGCGAGGGCATGCTCTGGAGCAAAACGGTCGCCAGGAAGCCATCGTCCGCGGAACGACTTCTGTCAGCCTAAGATGAATATGTCCACTGTGGCGATCGACCTTGCCGGTGTAAAGAAGTCATTTGGCGACAAGCTTATCGTCAACGACCTGTCGTTCTCGGTTGCGCGCGGAGAGTGCTTCGGACTGCTTGGGCCGAATGGAGCTGGCAAGAGTACGATTGCGCGCATGCTCCTCGGCATGATTTCGCCCGACGGAGGCAAGATTACAGTCCTCGATGAGCCTGTGCCTTCCCGCGCGCGTGCGGCGCGTGTGCGCGTCGGGGTGGTGCCGCAGTTCGACAACCTTGAGCTCGAGTTCACTGTGCGAGAGAACCTGCTTGTGTTTGGCCGCTATTTCGGCATGAGCACTCGCAGGATCGAGGCGGTTGCACCCTCGCTGCTTGAGTTTGCGCGCCTTGAAAGCAAAGCGGACGTGCGTGTCTCCGAGTTGTCCGGTGGCATGAAGCGGCGGCTGACGCTGGCGCGTGCCCTGATTAATGATCCAGATCTACTCGTGATGGACGAGCCGACCACTGGGCTGGATCCGCATGCACGCCACCTGATGTGGGAACGCCTGCGGGCCCTGCTAGCGCGTGGCAAGACGATCCTCTTGACCACTCACTTCATGGAAGAGGCCGAGCGCCTGTGCGATCGGCTATGCGTGCTTGAGAGTGGATGCAAAATCGCCGAAGGCAAGCCAGACGCCTTGATCGACGAGCATATCGGCTGCAACGTGATCGAGATCTATGGCGGTGATGTCAATCAACTACGAGAGCTGATCAGGCCTTATGCGCGCCATATCGAAGTGAGTGGAGAGACGCTCTTTTGTTACGCGCCATATCCGGAGCAAGTGCGCGTGCACCTGCGCGGGCAAGCGGACCTTCGCGTACTGCAGCGCCCCGCGAATCTCGAAGACGTGTTCTTGCGGTTGACCGGGCGCGAGATGGAGAAATGAGCGATGGATGAAGGTTATGCATCGTTGATGCCGGCTAACGCGTACAACTGGATCGCGGTATGGCGACGAAACTTCCTGGCATGGAGGAAAGTCGCGCTTGCATCGATTCTCGGCAATCTCGCAGACCCCATCACCAATCTGTTGGGCCTTGGCTTTGGCCTCGGACTCATCGTGGGACGGGTTGAGGGGACTTCGTACATTGCCTTTCTGGCGGCTGGTATGGTCGCAATCAGCGCGATGACATCAGCGACCTTTGAAACCCTGTATGCGGCCTTTGCTAGGATGGGTGTCAAGCGCACCTGGGAGGGAATTCTGTTCACACAGCTCACGCTCGGAGATATCGTTCTAGGTGAGTTGGTGTGGGCGGCCAGTAAGTCCGTTCTAGCCGGGACAGCAATCGGGATTGTCGCTGCCGCGCTGGGTTATGCATCCTGGTCGTCCATTCTTTGTGCGATACCAACAGTCGCCCTTACCGGCCTTGTCTTCGCCAGCCTGGCAATGGTCGTCATATCTCTTGCGCCAACTTACGATTACTTCGTGTTTTACCAGTCGCTCGTCCTTACGCCCATGGTGTTTCTCTGTGGCGCGGTCTTTCCGACGAGCCAACTGCCCGACTCATTTCGGCATTTTGCCAGCTTGTTGCCGCTCGCACATTCGGTCGACCTTATTCGTCCAACGATGCTTGAGCGCGGCGCCGACAGTGCCGCCCTGCACGTAGGTGCGCTCTGTGTTTACGCGGTCTTGCCATTTCTCGCGTCGACAGCACTATTTCGGCGGCGCCTGCTGCGTTGACGTGAGTTGAGCGAAAGGGAGAAAGTCAATCGATGCAGTGACATGAGTCCTTCCGCGGTAGCTCGCGAGCGGCCTGGTCTGTTACAGCGGCTTCTGCAACGGCCTTAAGAGGCCGTGATCAAGCCAGCTCTATGGCCGCCTGTTCGGTCTGCATCGGACGCCAGCACCCTATTTATGAGCGCCTGTCGCTATGCGCCGAGACAGACCTTGTAAAGTCGTGTTGTGCTGTCTGGCCCGCGCACCGGCGGAGCGTGACTGTATAGGTTAGTTCGGTGGGACGGCAGTTGGCCTTCCCGTCATGACGATGGAGAACGGGATGTTGTGCCCGGGACTGAGTTGTGACCTTGATAAAATCCATGAAAGCTCTCCGGAGCTGCCGAATAGATCTGTTCACGATGGCGCTGCGGTTCTTGTGCAGGATCACCGCGTCATTGCTGCTGTCGAAGACGAGAGTCTCAACTGTGTCAAGCCATCCAACAAGCTCCCTAGCAACTCGATCCGATACTGCCTGTCTACCGCAGGAGTCGAGCTCGGGGAGATCGACCGCATCGCGTTCTACGCGACTGAAGCTTATTGCAAAACCACGCTCGAGCGTCCTGTTGTGTTTCAGCCGGTTACGTTAGACGCCAAACTGTTGCTGCGGCAGCTGCTGGCAGGGGAGTTCGGGGCAGAGATCGATCCGTCCCGAGTTTCCCTGGTGAAGCACCACGAAGCGCATGTGGCCACGCCTCCTATGCCTGCATGTGAGGGGGCCATTCCATCCGACGCGCAGGGAGTATTGGGCATCGGACTTCGGGCAGGTCGATGCAACACCGCTGAAGAAAGGACAGAAAGTGTTGAGAGGACGCGGCCATCACGGATAGCCCTGCTATGAAGTTCTACCGACGCAGCTCGCCGGCACCGCGATTGCAGACTGTGACGCCGGGGGAGAAGAGACCCGAGATGTCTGTATCGATGTCTTTTGTCCAACCAGGAGCGCGCGAAAAGGAAATCGAGATGGTTAGCGGTGCGATGAATGATCGGTTCGTAGTGTCCCGGCGACGTACGGGTTTTGGCGACTGTCTGTGGTCCCTGGCGGCAGCTTGGCGTTTTGCAAAGCAGACAGGGCGGACGCTAGCCATCGATTGGCGGGGGTCTTGCTATCTTGATGAACCATTCACCAATGCCTTTCCGGTCTTCTTCGAACCGGTTGAAGACATTGCCGGCGTGCCGGTGATTTGCGACGACGACATCAACAAACGTTCGTTTCCGGGACCATTCTTTCCGGTATGGTGGAACAAGCCATCTATCGATTGCGTCTACCGCCCGGACGAGCAGATCTTCCGTGAACGCGACCAACTCGATCAACTGTTCCAAAGTCAGAGCGATAGTGACGCCAACACGGTTGTGTGTGATGCCTGCCTGATGTGGCGCTGCGATCAGGAGGCGGAGCGAGAGATCTTTCGGAGCATCAAGCCGCGAGCTGCAATTCAGGCTCGGATTGATGCTATCTACCGCGAGCACTTTGAGCCGTACAGCGTGATCGGCATTCATGTCCGGCATGGCAACGGTGAGGACATTATGGGGCATGCTCCCTACTGGGCGGACGCGGAGCGCGCCTTTCGACAGGTCTGTAATGCCATTGACAAGGCGAGGGCGTTACCACATGCGAAGCCTGTGAGGGCGTTCCTATGCACGGACAGCGCGCTCATCCTTGAGCAGATGTCGGCAATACTTCCCGATGTTTTTGCGATTCCAAAACAGTTCCAGGCGCCTCACGCCGGCCCGTTGCACAACGCCGCCCTCGGAGCCGAGGGTGGCTTTTCTGCCCTCACTGAGATGTATCTCCTTGCGCGCTGCGACACGGTGATCCGTTTTCCCCCAACGAGCGCCTTCACGCGCTATGCGCGTCTCTTTGCTCCACGCGTTATAGAGTTCGAGTTGAACGATCCGAGCAGGTTGATCTTGGTCGAAGACAATTCGCAAGAGCTCGTAACTTCATGAAAGTTGTAGCGCGCTTGATTGACCTGATTGTCGCTCTTTGCATCCAAGAGTACTGCCAGTTCTTGTACAGGCAACAATCGTCTGCCCAACGTGATGCTGTTGGCGAGAACTTGCAGCGAAGAGCGGAACGAAGCGACGGCCGGGTGCCCTGGCTTGAGCCATGACGTCGATAACAACCGCCCTAAAGTGCTGCGCAGCGTTAATCAGACGGAACACGTCGTCGTCATGCTTCGGTAAGCGACAAATCGGAGCTGATCAGTGCTCGAGCGTGGATGAACATATCAGTTCGCCAGCTCGTGCCTGGAGCCAACCCGTCCAGCGATATCCCGAGTTCTGCCCAGGGGTGCGACAAACAGAATCGACGAATGACAAATCTGACGTGCGAGGCGGGTACGTCAGTTTTGGAGTTAGCACGGCAAAATGTCCGTGGTCGCTCCCGAGCGGTCGTTGACTTCGGTGAGGCGGCGACAAGCCGCAGCTCATTCGGTTGCGCGATCAAGAAAGCGAGCGCGGTCCGTCCCCTGTGATGAAGCAGGCGAGTGTGCTAGAGAGCTTACGTAGCTGATTTGCCATTGTTGTCACAAAGCACACCCACGGCTGTCTGAAATCGGCCAAGTGTTCGGCGTGCGCGACGTTAGGACGCAAAATGGAGGTGATTTATCTGCACCGCAGTGGCGCAAATCCTGCTAATCGTCCGCTGGCCTAGCAGTAGAGGAGGCGGCCTTGGATCTCGATCTGCCGAATGACAATCTGATTAGAGAGCCGCTGGCCGAAACACATTTGGGTTGCCTCGTTTACGCCGATAAAGCGCGTGATAATCGTAGAGAACAAAAGACGATGTTGCTCACCGGGGCATCGCGCGGAATTGGTCATGCCACTGCCAAGCTGTTCTCGGAGGCGGGCTGGCGTGTCATTTCTTGCGCGCGCCAACCTTTCGACAGCGAGCGATGCTCCTGGGAGGCAGGGAATGACGATCATTTCCAGATCGACCTCAGCAATCATCGAATGCTGCCGCGTGCGATCACCGAGGTCAAGAAGCGCTTGGCTGGTGCGCCCTTGCACGCGCTGGTGAATAATGCCGGGGTCTCGCCGAAAACGCCCACTGGCGATCGGATGACGTCGCTGACCACGTCAACCGAGACCTGGATGGGGGTGTTTCATCTTAATCTGGTAGCTCCGATCCTGCTCGCGCAGGGTCTGTTTGACGAGCTAAGAGCCGCGTCAGGAGCAATCGTAAATGTGACTTCAATAGCAGGCTCACGGGTGCACCCATTCGCCGGTAGCGCCTATGCGACGTCGAAAGCGGCGCTTGCGAGCCTCACACGCGAGCTGGCCTATGATTATGCGCCGCATGGCATTCGCGTGAATGCGATCGCACCCGGCGAAATCAAGACCGACATGCTATCGCCGGACACGGAAGCCCGTCTCGTGCCAAGTATCCCGCTGCGCAGAGTGGGGACCCCGGATGAAGTGGCCAAGGTCATCTTCTTCCTGTGCTCGGATGCGGCGAGTTATGTCACGGGAGCCGAGGTGCCGATCAATGGCGGGCAGCATTTGTAAAGCCGCCGCTCTGGCGACGCAGCTGACGTGTCCTGCAGCGGCACGTATGTTCTCCGCTGACGACGCGCACGATCCGCAAAAAGTGAAACGAGGGCACATTGCAAGTTTCGTGTCGTGCCATAATAAGGTGTCACGGTTCTATGTCATCCCGTCAACACGTGGGGCTAGATCAGAGAGTGACATGCAAAACGAAGCTCGCCAATCCCAGCATGACTCCAGGGAGGATAATCAAGACAACGGAGACAGGCTCATGCTGCATATCCCATCCTCGGGCGAACGACCTACCTCGCAACCGGAGCCGGAGCGTAATCCCTCGGGGCAGCCGTCGTATGAGAGCGCGCTGGCCGGCATCTTCAAAATATCGAAAGTAGTCAGCGCTCCTGATCGGCTCGAAGTCACGTTGGCCAAGGTCCTTGGCCTGCTGCAATCGTTTGTGCAGATGCGACACGGCATCGTCTCACTATTCCGCGATGACGGCATCCCGGAAATTACCGTTCGCGCCGGCTGGAGCGAAGGCAGTGACGAACGTTACCGCACGTGGCTGCCGCAGAATGCAATCGCCCAGATCGTAGCGACAGACGGGCCTCTTGTTGTCGAGAGCGTAGCCGGCGAGCCGGCCTTCAGCGCTGCCGACCGGGAGCTTCTCGGCGCCTCCGACAGCGTGCGCGTATCGTTCATTGGGGCTCCTATTCGTATCGAAGCGAGGGTCGTTGGTACGCTGACGGTAGACCGTATCCAGGACGATAGTTCCAGTCTTCGGCTCGAGTACGATGCGCGGCTGCTCGCTATGGTCGCCGACTTGGTGGGACAAACAGTGAAGCTACATCGCTTGTTCGCCTGCGATCGCGAACGATTGTTAGTGGACAAAGACCAGCCACAGAAGGTAGTTGAGCTTGGGGTGGTCGCTCGCGAGCGCAAGAAGCTTCACGCCCACGGGATTATTGGCGACAGCGCCGCGCTGAGCGGGCTGCTCGAGAAGATTGCGGTTGTAGCCAAATCGAACAGCACGGTTCTGCTGCGTGGCGAATCCGGCACCGGCAAGGAGCTCGTAGCCAAGGCAATTCACGAGTCCTCGTCCCGTGCTAAACGACCGTTCGTTAAACTGAATTGCGCGGCGCTGCCCGAGACGGTCCTGGAATCGGAATTGTTTGGCCATGAGAAAGGTGCCTTTACCGGTGCGGTCAGCTCGCGCAAGGGGCGCTTCGAGCTTGCTGACAAAGGGACGCTATTTCTGGATGAGATCGGAGAGATCTCAGCTCCGTTCCAGGCGAAGTTGCTGCGAGTTCTGCAAGAGCAGGAGTTCGAGCGCGTCGGCAGCAATCACACGATTAAGGTCGATGTTCGAGTCATAGCTGCGACCAATAAGAACCTTGAAGAGGCTGTGGCAAGGAGCGACTTCCGCGCGGACCTCTACTATCGTATTAGCGTAGTTCCCTTGTTGTTGCCGCCGCTGCGCGAAAGACGCACTGATATTCCGCTGCTAGCCAGAGAGTTCCTCAGAAAGTTCAACAGCGAGAACGGCCGTACGCTCACCCTGGAGGCGAGTGCGATCGATGTACTGATGAACTGCGGGTTTCCGGGAAATATTCGCGAACTCGAAAACTGCATCGAGCGAACAGCGACGCTGTGTACCGGGCCGTCGATTGTGAGAAGTGACTTTGCATGCTCCCAAGGCCAGTGCCTTTCCATGATGCTCTGGAAAAGCACATCGAACGACAAGACCGACGTGGCGGTACCCATGCAGCCGATGCCTGCAAAGTCCATTATTCCGCTAGCTCAAACGACGTTGCCACCGCAGTCTGTCTGCGAATCGGCCCCACTGGCACCTGCCGGCACAGTTCTCGTTGGTGGTTCGAGCATGACCGATCGCGAGCGTGTCATTGCGGCCATGGAAAAATCTGGCTGGGTGCAGGCCAAGGCAGCGCGCCTACTCGGACTAACCCCGCGCCAAATCGGCTATGCGCTGCGAAAATACGGAGTTGAGATAAAGCGGTTCTGAACAACCACATCCGCCGGAACTTCTGCTGCCAAACAGATAGTTGAAGAATGATTCCGAAGAGGCAATCTACGCCCTCTGAAGGGAATGGGCCGGCCTGCGGCGACGACGTGGCGCGCGCGCAACATGGATTTGTGCGCCATGAGTTACAGAGCCTCACCTGCGCACCATACAATCGCGAACCGTCGGTAGCTCGAACATGTAATAAGCGACTATCCCTATTCTGCGGACGTGTGAGCGGCAATGCTTAACCGTCGATCGGTCCGATGCCCGCAGGTGGTTCGCGGCAGTTAGCCTGCGAGCATTCCTTGCGTCTCTCGGCTGGCGTGACGAGCGGAACCGCGTTGTCGGTGCCCTGACTTGTGTCGGCATTCGTTCGTCAGGAAGAGCGGGCTGGAGCGACTTATCGCCCGTTTTAAGCCCTTGTGACAGCGAGCCGATTCCGAAACGGCGGCGATGGTACAACACTTGCTGTTCTCTTCGTAGCTATCGCAACTGTTGGAGCAACATCGTGCACAATGTCGTCTGCATCAAACAGGTTCCGGACTCGGCGCAAATCCGTGTTCACCCCGTGACCAATACAATCATGCGCCAGGGAGTGCCGACCATCATCAACCCATATGACCTCTTCGCGCTCGAGGCCGCGCTGGAGGTGCGCGATCGATTCGGCGGCGAAATTACCGTGCTTACCATGGGACCGCCATCGGCAGAAGAGTCCTTGCGAAAGGCGCTGGCTTATGGTGCTGATCGCGCCGTCCTACTCACCGATCGCTGCTTTGCGGGCTCCGACACACTGGCCACAACGTATGCACTTGCAACCGCCATCCGGAAAATCGGTAAGGACTATCGCCCGACGAATCTCATTTTCACGGGAAAGCAGACCATCGACGGCGATACTGCGCAGGTAGGGCCCGGCATCGCAAAGCGAATGGGCGTAGTGCAGCTAACTTACGTCGCGAAGATCCGATCCTTGGACCTCGCCGCTCAAACGATTGAAGTGGAACGACGCTGCGAAGGAGGTGTGCAGGTGTTGCAAACCAAATTGCCGTGCCTCGTCACCATGCTTGAGGCGACTAATCAGATCCGGCGCGGCGCGATGGCGGATGCCTTGCGTGCAGCGCGTGCCCAAATCGTGAAATGGAGCGCGCAACAAGCCGGTGTCGAAGACACCTCCAACTGCGGCCTCAAGGGCTCGCCGACGGTCGTTAAGCGTGTGTTCGCTCCCTCTGCGCGGGCCGAGAGGGCGGCGCTGGTTGAGGCCGCTGAGCAACCGGCGCAGGCGTTGATAGACGCAATTTTCTCGCTTCAACCGAAGCTCGAAGCCGATCTTGCGGCACTTGCTCGTGACGCTCGATCCGGAGAGTCCAGGCCATGATAGTGGATACGCCCGAGGAATGTATCACCGCCGCACCCGTGTCGGAGAGCGCACAACAAGTGCCGACGCATCTCGGCCAGCTACCAATAGCGTCTGCCAATGGTATCCGTCGATATCGCGAGCAGCGGGGCCGCATGTTCCGTAGACCACCGCGCGGGATTGTCGGGGCACAGACAAAGGGGCCTGCGCATGTTCCAGGGTCCCGTTCGGCCGTGTTGGAGGTCGTGGAAGGCCATTGCTTCTCACGTAACGGGCACGAGCCAAGACTGAATAGTCAGCGACCCGGGTCACCGTACTAGCGCTGCCGTCTGCACGCACAAAGCGCTGTCGCTGGCTTCGGAGCGCAGAGTCAACCTATGCGTCGCCTTTGAAGCAATCTCCGCGATTGAGCAGACCTGTACGCATGTGAGCGGCCGCTGGCTCTTCGCTGTTTGCTTTCTGACAGCGGCGCGCAGGCTCTGAAGTTCGATACACTCGCAATGAGGAGGCGTCACGACCGTTTTATCAACTTGGTCAGATCCTACGGAGCGAATTCAACAGTTGGCATGATGATTGCTGTGAGCCACCAAGAACTTAGAGGCGGTCATCGCGAACGCGAAGAACGGGCGAGGGTCTCTGTGAGATGCTTTGTGCCGCCAGCAGCGGTATGACACCAGCCTCCAAAGGACTTAAGA
The DNA here is from genome assembly GCF_020193825.1 of Bradyrhizobium sp. NBAIM18. Taxonomy (NCBI): domain Bacteria; kingdom Pseudomonadati; phylum Pseudomonadota; class Alphaproteobacteria; order Hyphomicrobiales; family Nitrobacteraceae; genus Bradyrhizobium; species Bradyrhizobium sp. NBAIM18. The sequence continues at coordinate 379,682 of NZ_JADYVO010000003.1, read as the reverse complement.
GCATCATAGGTACAAATTGGAGACTACAATTCTGTCCCAGGCTGACAGCGGTTCGACGAAATGGCGGGAGCAGCAACCGCGAGGCTTTGATCCATTCGCCCAACATCGCGAAAGCTGCAAGCGCGCCGAGCGGCCAGGCACGCCACTCGCGCACGCGACATTAGCATCAAAATGGCGTGGGCGGCGCAGTATCCATTATGAGTCTCCGCGCGAATGCTGGTCGTGGCGGGCGTTGCGGCGTCGGACTGCTCGTGGACGGGAATCCGATCGGATTCCCGCCGCTCCAATACTGAACGCATTCCTTCAATGCTCATGAGTTGGACTGAGCATGGCGCTGTCTGCCATCGCGAAGGAAACTACCGAAAGTTCGCCTGGAAGGTGAACGCGATCATTGGCCCTTCGAAGCCGATGAAACCCAGGACGGTTAATGGTTGGCCCGGACACGAAGTTGCTCCGTCAGGGACCGTTCGCTTCTCATCTGCAGGGGTCACATGACATCTCAAGCGTCTCGAGCTGCAGCGGATCAGCCTCCGAAGATATGCTGCGAGTACCTGACCGAGCAAGCGCGAGCCTTGTTCGGCCCGCATCCGTTCGCCACGCAGATGTCCGAAGATCAGGTAGCCAGTCTGCTGCCCGAATATCTGGCGATGTCACAGGCGTTCCCGTACCTGCAGGCGGGGTCCCAAAGGGACCTCATATTTGATGCAATGCGTCACAATCGGGATATTGCGCGAGACATTGAGCTGACCAGCGTGGTCGCGAACTTTATCTGTTGGGATGAGACCGGTGGCCATGGCCGAATTCTCCAGGGGGGCAAGGCCGCGCTACCGGATATTCTGTTGACGAAAAACTTTCACTCCAACCTGTTGAAAAAGGATGCCTCCCAACTACTCGGCCGAGCAATACTGCCCAACTATACCTCTAGGACGAAGCAGTACCTGCATTCTCTCTATGCCGGATTGTCCTCGAAAGACTCCCTCGTTCGTTGCGCTTACATGGTAGCTTTTGAGCTACATGCTGCGGACATGATCCAGTCGCTGTGGACCACTCTGGCCAAAACCTTTAAAGCGCAGCCGGACGATCTTGAGTATTTTCGCAGCCATGTCGGCGGAGAAGATCCCGCGGAGAAGTACCACGGAGAAATGACAGGCCGGCTGATTGGTGAACTTGTGCAGCCTGACCGTAGTGGTCGCTTTTTGGATGAATTCTTTAGGGCCTATCGGATCAGCGTCCAGTGGTGCCGCGATCTCATCGGAATTGCGGCGCGCACGGGAGATGATCACTCGGAGATCCAACATCATGGCCGTTGCCATTGTGGCTCTATCAAGTTCTACGTCAGAGCGCCGCGAGAGCTCTCTGGAGTTCGATGCAATTGCTCGATTTGTCAAATGTCTGGGTTTATCCACTTGCTCGTAACTGGCGATAAGCTACGCATCGAGCGCGGTGAAGAATTTCTCACTACGTATCAGTTCAACAAGAACATTGCTCGGCACACGTTTTGCCGGCTCTGTGGGGTAAAACCATTCTATAGGCCGAGGTCGAACCCATCCGGGTTCAGCGTGAATATTCGATGCCTGGATAGAAGCACGATCGCACGCGTAAGAATAACCGAGTTCGATGGCGAGCATTGGGAGCAAGCATTCGTCTCAATGCACCAGGACCCGGAGTCCTGCTTCGAAGATCAAAGGAGTGAGCTCGCATGGCGCGCACAATGAGTGATAAATCCCGCCTGCTTTCAGAAGAAGTGCTGACAAAGTACCGCGTAGAGCTGTTGGTAAAGGGGACGGCCGTGATCGCTCCCCAGATATTGTTCACCCAAGCCGACTTGGCCAAGATCGATCAGCTGCAGGCTGAGATTCCGGAAGAAGAAGTGCGGGAGGGAGATGCCGGCGACTTCCACAGCGTCTTTGTGAAGCGCGTGAGGGTAGCTCCACCCGGCCACAGGCCTAGCAACGTGAGTGGTACAGCTTCAGGGCAGATCATGGAGCTAATTGAAAGTAAAGACCGCAGCTTCGCGCTGAGACAGATCTTCGGGGCATCCTCAGATTACGTGGTTCGCCGATGCCAAATGCATCGTATGCCGCCCGGGTCCTTTGTTGGCATCCATTTGGATGCGGAGAGTGATCCGGATTTCGAGTACTCGGTGATTGTGCAGCTAGCGAGAGACTTCGACGGGGGGGAGTTCGTGGTATATCCTACTAGGCACGAACAGCACGTATTCCGACCGCCATTTGGCGCCGTGCTTGTCACAACCTGTAAGGTCCGGCATGAAGTAAAGCCGGTGTCGAGCGGGGAGCGCCGATCTCTCGTCTACTTCTGTTCAAAACGCGGCGGCGCGAACCGCCGGATCATCGAAAGTTCCGGCGCTCGGCTATGAGGTAGCGCGCCTGATATGGTTCTCTGAGAATCGGGTGGCGGGCGAGTTCTCCGGGAACTTATTACATTTCTCATCTTGTGGTCAGCTGTTGTCGTAAGGTCTGCGACAATTCTGGTCGGAAGCCTTGCTTAACATTGATCCATGTATAGGCCACTACGCGCCTCCGAGCAAAGATTGCTCGGTGATTGTGGCCATCTTCGTCGCTAGGGTGAGACCAGGGAGGCGCGTCGGCGCTGCGCGATGGTGTATCCCGGACGGCCTGGGTTTTCGCAAGCGGTAGTGGCGAGCCTCTCGCGTTTCGAGATGCGTCTCTTATCGAGCTGTCAAGGCCGGGCACGCATCAGGGCCGGGTTCAAGGAGCGTACTGCCAAGCCTGATGTGGACTCTCTTCTGAGATTTGGACGATGGCTCGCGTAGAACCAGAAGAAGGGCATAGCCGCGTGTCTACGACACTGGCAGCGATGCAGCAGAGTTCAAAACTCGGGCGAGCGGGTCATCCTTCGCACTCCGTCGTCTGCGCGCCTCGCGGGCGGACACGCATCGTCGCAAGCCAGGCGAATCCCTCCGCCGATGAATCCGACCTCTTGAGAGTATGCAAGTCGACTATCATCAAGGAAAATAAGTGGCACAGCTCAGCTGGTCAGAAGTATGCTACTGGTGTTGGCAGCCTCAATGAGCATCTGCGTAAGAGCTCTAGGCCAGGCATCGCTGTTCAGCTTTGCGATCAGCCGGTTGACGAAGGTCTCACTCGCCATAACCCTCACCCGAAGATCGGTTCCGCGCTGTTTCACTTGCAAAGTCACTGGTTGCAAGCGCAGCCGCTTGAGCATGACTCTAATATTCTGCAACGTGGGATTGATGGACGCAATGCGCCTGGCCGATGCCGTTGCGCAGGATAGCCCGTTGCAGCGAGCGGTCAGCTGGGCGAGAAATATGTCCCGCGCAGGGGCACGATCAGGATCCGACGTTTGGCATTAGCGATCACAGCCTAGCCTCTCGCCGTGTCCGGCGTTGAAGCGAGAGCAGCCGGCCGCAGCGCCGAACCCATTTGCTCTGACTTTGCTCCCTTTTATCTAGGGGCTGAGAAAGCGCTGATTTGGAACGGGGCAGTGAATTGAGCGTGTGAAGATGTTCTCGCTAGGAACTCAAAAGCCGGTGTTGCTGATCGTGGGCCGCGGTCCTGTCGGGCGCAATCACAACGCACTCCACGGTACCAGCCTCCTCGTCGGCGGCAAGCGGGATCACGCCCGCCTTACGTGTGCGGTCGAATAGGAATCCTTCTTTGAAGAAGCGATCATGCGCCGCTTGAAAGGATGGCGATCGCACATTTCTTACAGATAGAATAACGTTGCGGCTGGAATAGTCGAAGCCGAGCAGCCGGATCGCAATGTTGTGTAACACCGATCCGCCACCCCAGCGGCCGTTCGCTTCATTGAACAGCAACCGTCCGTCTTTTGTGAAAATGGCGTCGATGTTGATCATTCCGCGATAGCCCAGGTCTCTCGCTAGTGCCACAAATCGGTAGGCATGCTCCTGCGCAGTCAACCATTGCTCGTTCTCCAGGTCGCTTGGAAGCTCAAGCCCCGTCCAGGTGAGAGCCCGTTCGGACCGATCTGTGCTTTTACGCAGGCGTATGTTTCCACTGTTGATAAAACCGATTGATGCATCATCCTGGATTGCATACTCGAGATAAAATAAAGATCGGGCCAAGTGGTATGATTCCACGACCAGCGTCTTACACGATGCTGTTGTGATCTCAGAGTAAAGCGCGTCAGGATCAAGCGACGGCCACGAAATCATCCGAGTATCTCTGGCTCCAGGTAGCGGATCGCTTTTGCTGCCGGTCAAGATGACATTTCCGACTCCTCCAGCTCCATTATCCAACTTTACAATGACCCTGCCGGTCTCGGATTTGAGGGCAGTGACCGCTTTGAATAGTCCATTTGGGTCCGTCGCGACACATCCATGAGGGAGCGGAAGTGCGACGCTTGTTGCCAATTGACGGAAGTGGCTCTTGCGATTCAAAAGATCAGGCCCGCGCTGCAGAGCGAAGTCGTACCCGGTCTTCGATATGCCAAGTTTGGCCGCCAAGCGTGCGACACCTTCAGTAAAGTAGCAGGGATTCAATCGCCAGGCGGATTTCTGACGAATATGTCTTTTGAGCCGCTCGACAACGGGCTGGGACAGCAACGTGCAATCATCGAGGATCGTCGATTGGCGGCTCGCAGGTACAACAAGGCGAAGACTCGATGCATCGAAATCGAGCGTCGCGCCAATGAAGGATAACAGATCCGCCGGGATCACTACGGGGGAGACGATCAGGTCGCCCTCCTGAGCAAACCACGCTGAACGGTATGCCGAGCTGGCGGCCAGCGAACGTTGAGCCTTTGTTAGATGGGCGCCCGACATCTGAGGCGTACCGGCATTCATAATTAGGATCCGCGGCATTCGCGACCTCCGGGCATCTGGACTTGATCAGGATGGGATGGTCATGGCAAGCATGACAGCCTTGCCACCCCACCGTCCGGGTGTTTCAACTTGCTGCTCCAGCATGCCATGCAATAACGTCAGATGCCGCGCTGGTCACGCGGAGTAAGACGCCGGGTCACTTCGAAAACCTGCGCAGGCCCACCGTCTGTCACACCTTTGCGCGATCGAGACGCCACGTGCGGGAAAGCAGCTTGAAGGTAGCGGGTTCGGCGAACTGATTTTGTGCGCTGCTGCGCCAGAGGAGGGGCTTGCGTCAGCTTCAGGAAAGCAGCGCCATCTAGGTGCTTCGGATTGAGTTCTACCTCGATCAATTCTGTCGTTATCGGCTCTCTGGCGGGGCGGTACGCGACCGCCACTTCGTCCAGATCCGAAATGCCCCACCATTGAAAGTTACGTGCTACCCTTAGCGCCGCAATCGGAACTCGCTGCAAAGTCCTCTCGACCGATGGGCCATCGGGCGTAAGGAGCATGACCATCGACCGGTCCGCGGATCTGACCAGCTGAGGCATCCGAAGTCCTTCACACCCATGTAGGTAACACCTCAAGAGTCTACGATTTAACGTTACGTCAGATTCAAGCCCCTTTTAGCGGGCCAATGAGAACGTGGCCAAGCTCATGCTGCCCGAAGAGGGCCCCCGAGGGGCTGGTGTCGCAAGCATTCAGCGCTGCCCTGAGGGGGAAGCTTGTGGCTGAGGCCTTGGAGGAGCGATCCGGCGAACGCGCCGGCGGCGTGTCCAACGCATGACCCCAGTCGGCCAGTTTGGACGAAATGTAGAGTTGGTCAGGGTGCGTATGCAGGCCATCACCATCGATGGCCAGTCCGCGGCGAGATGAGCGGCGCTGAGCAATCGCCATCGGAATCACCGCTGAACGAGCGAGCAGCTCGAAGCCAAGCTTGGCCGCAAGCTTTTTGAGCGTGGGCATAGAGCGCAACGCCGGCCTGCCAGTGTCTCTCCGTGTGTAAACGGCATCCGGACCTAATGTTCTCTCAGGAGAACACGCCGCTTTGCCTCCAGAAGATGCCCATCCAGCGTCTCGTGCAGCGCACGCCGCAGCTCCGGCGGGATCGAGCTATCTGTATCGATCAATTCCCGAAACTTCCGAATGATGTGTTCTATCGTTGCGATAGTTCCAAGTGTTTCAATCCTCTGCCAGGCCATCTTCGCTCGTCTCCTTTGGCGCGTTGCGCACGCTTCGTCGCGGGTCCTCACCTCAGCAACCGGGGCTCGAACACCCTTTAGTGCACCAAATGTTGGCTGTCGGGCTGAGTGTTCAGCGCGGAGCTGTTTTGACAAGGACTTGCGCAAGCGGGCGCTCCATGAGAAATCGGCACAATTTACGCGCATTCGCGGCTGCAACAGGTTTCTCGCGCGTAAGCTGCACTATTGATCGCCAGGATGCGGCATCAACCAGCTCGGAGGTCAGGCGTTTGAAACCGCGATCAAGCGATTCAATCGAGCGGCTGCAGCGCCCCGATCAAGTGATTCTTGTCCAAGCGCCACGCCTTCCTGTAGGTTCGAGGCCCGCCCGGCCACCACCAGTGCGGCCGCCGCATTCAGAAGGGCGGCATCACGAAAACGACCTGGCAGGCCATCAAGCACTTTTTGTAACGCAAAGGCATGAGCCTCGACATCACTGCACTCCAGCGCATCGGCGCGGTAGCGGGGGAGCCCGGCTTCCTCCGGCGTGACTTCGAACGTGCGGACTGTACCCGCCTCAACCGCAGCAACAAAGCTTGTGTCGGTGAGGGATAATTCATCGAGCCCGTCCGAGCCATGAACAACCCATACCGAATCGGCACCAAGGTTCTTCAAGACGTGCGCCAGAGGCTGCACCCATTCGGGAGTGAACACTCCAAGGATCTGCCGCTTGACCCTGGCTGGATTCGACAGAGCCTCGATTAGATTGAACATCGTGTGGGTTCCAAGTACGCTCCGGATCTGCCTGATGCGCTGCATCGCCGGATAGTCGGGTGACGCAAACATGAAGCCAATGTCGGCTTCGTGCACACAACGTGCAATCGCCTCAGGCTTGAGATCGACCTTTACTCCGAGGCGCGCCAACACATCTGCGGTGCTTGAGCGCAAAGATACCGCGCGGTTGACATTCTTGGCGACGGGAACGCCGACCCCGGCGACGATGAACGAAGCGCACGTCGATACGTTGAGCGAACACATAAAGGTATCGCTCGTGCCAGCGATATCCATGGGGTCACATCGCGTCTCGACCGTGGGCAGTATATTTCGCATTGCGGATGCGGCGCCCGTGACTTCTTCGATCGTTTCCCCTCGGACCCTCATCCCAATCAACAAGCCACCGATTTGCGAGGGAGTTGCGTCGCCGGACATCATGCTGTCAAACGCTGACGCGGCCTCCTCGCGGGTCAGAGTGGCGCCGGTGGCAACTTTGCCGATGATCGATTTAAGCGGTTCCATCGAACTTTACACGTTCCTTATCCAATCTAGCGTCCGTCCGTTCAGCCACACGCGTCTTCGCAACCGGGTACCCTGGTGCAGCTGCCGGTCTATCCGCACTCGCTATGCCGCACGAGTCCTTGAGGCGGGCAGTCGGATGAACGTGGCATCCGTGGCGACGCTACAACCTGACGCTACGTCAGGGTCAAGCTTTCTCCATTCGATGGTGCCCTCGAGAGGACATCGGCGGCTAGTCAGAGCACTGAGTTGCTTGATGCGAGGATAATAGCTCTGTCTCGCGCCCGCTTGCCGTCGATGTTCCGGCCGGATCACAAGGCCTCGCTTTCCGGTGCCGCTGTGGCGGAGCCGCAGAGCGGCCTCCGCGCGTGCTATGAATATAATCGATGCCAATTCCAGGCTGAGCTTAGCTGGCTCTACAAAATGACCCCACCTCACTATAATGAACCTGCGCATGACAGCCTCCAAGGAGCGATGGACGCGTCCGTTGACCGGCCCCGCATGAGGTGGTGAGCCGTTCGGCGAACCCTCGTGTGACGTGCTGCACGTCAAGCTGGGACGACTTCTGGAGAGGAGTCGGACGGACAGCTCGCAGCATCTTCACTTCGATCCGCTGCTCTTATTGCCGATGTCCCGCCCGGAGATCACGTAGCGACATTGCTGACTGAGACGATCTTGCTTGGATCTGAGGCAGGCAGTAATAGCGGTACGATCTGGTATGTGACTGCTACAAAGGCGAAACACGTCTCCCATGCAGGCCTCTTTCTCTTCTGCGGTCGGCGTTCGATCACGCGCGTTGACCGGCGCAATCATTACAGTTGCCATTGCCAGGCCTAGGGCGATATCGCGGTAGTAGAGTCTGAGGCGCGGAGCCGACTGAATTCGTTGTTTTTGAACCATGACATTTCTTCAGTTCGGAGGAGCTGATTATTGTCTTTGCTGCCCGGAACGCATCACCTGCAAACCGGGAAACAGGCGGATCTGCTTAGCTGTCTGCAAGCTCGTTGCTCTACGTTTGCCGTTCTCACTGTACGGAGCTCGTCATTTGTCTGGGACGACGGGAACGGCACCTTCCATACCGGCAGAGCCTTACGAAAGAGGTGAGGTACGAGCAGTTGCGCGCACCAGATGAACGTCTTGGAGTTGCTGTGATTGTGGAGCCACTGCATGCCTCGATGCCTCGAGGCGTTCTTGAGTCTGCCTGACATGACCTGAGGTACTATGGTCAGCTAATCGCCGGCGGATGAGTGACGGCGGACTCGCCACGATGTCGGCTCGACGCGGCCCTGGCCAGCTCTGGCGAAGCATAGAGATCAGGGGGGCCAGATGTGTTTATGTCGTTGTTGATGATGCATTCGGCCTTGCAAGAGCGACCATTATGGCGCGCTGAGACAATGTTTGGTGTCATCGCGCTTCTGTTCCACTTTATGGGAAGAGGTTGGGCGGGGTTATCTGTGAGGTAGGTTCCGTCTTGCGTCGGGTCAGCGGAGTCTGCGTTGATCGGAGTCGGGTCGCGCAGACGTCGTAACGCGCGATTACGTCCAGCAGAAACAGGAATAGCATTCGATGAATCGCGGGCCGGCTCGCATCTGGATGATGTTAGGCTCTCTCTTCGGTCGTCCCGGGCGATTGTAGATGTTTGAGGCATTCCCAATGCTCGTGAACTGTCAGGACTCGACTGATTGTCAGAGGTGATCCACACCTGTCCAGAACCCTACAATCTAACGCAGCGTGCGATTCAAGTCTTTTGGTGGGAGCAATGGTCTGAAGCTGTCGGTGACTGTGCATCCATCGTACGAGCATCGTCTGCAATGCGCATTCAGTCGTATCTGAATGATTGCTGTGGACTGGGACTGACTGCTTCGGCAGCCGGCGTCACGAGCGTCGCTCCTACGTGATAATACGGAGCGTCGGTGTCGCAATTCCTTGATCTACGGATTGCATGCTCTCGGCATGAATCCGAAAAGTAAACTGTACCAGCCCGATCACTGGCGAGGCCGCGCGGAAGCAACGCGAAAGAAAGCGGCAGCGCTCATTGACGGAAAAGCCAAAGACAGGCTGCTTAAGATTGCCTTGGAGTACGACAAGTTAGCGTGGCGTGCCCACGTGTGGCAGATGCGCAAGAATGAGGACGATACGTAGTCTGAGCAAGAGCTGCTACGGTCCAGAAGGCCTCAGCCTGTCGATCTCTAGCCGACGCAATGGCTAGGTATGTATCGCTCAGCAAGCAAGTCAATGCCGCCTGTACGGTGCGTTGAGAGAGCCAGAAGGCAAGGCGCCTGACCGTCCTATGCCACACGCACGTCAGGGCCGAGCCGGCCGCCTGCCAAACGTTTCCTCAGGTCATCTTGTTTCGTCAGCTTCTCGAAAGCGAACTTTCACATAAGGGCAATACGGCCACTAGTCCTCACTTGCAGTCGATCCGTCGCGCCTCACTTGCAAGCCCGGATCCCACTCGCCGCGGACGGTTGAGCTGCTACAGGTCAATTTGGCACTTCGTCGCGCTGCAGCGGCACATCAGTGTCGCTAATTCGAGGCATCCGGGTCATGCGTCGACATTTCCTTTGCACCCGCCGGAGCAGCCGCACTCTATGTCCAGGTAGCAGCGCGAGGCGCCCTGGCATCAGTTTGTTCGCAGCCGTGGCGACCCGCGGTTGCGAGAGGCGCCAGAAGTCCATCGCGCGGTTGCCATGCGCGAGAGTGTTTCAGAAGAACGCTGCGATGACTAAGTAGATCCCGGCCCAAAGCAGCGCATTTATGAGGAGTGCGGCCAGAGGCCACAAGTTCCACCTTTTCTGGGCTCGCCGGGAGGGACGATCGGCGCCGAAATGCTTGATCAATGGGCGCCTTGTTGCGCGCCAATGTGTCATTTCGTTACGCTGAGCGCCGGTGAACAGAAAAATGCCAAGCTTTGCATGCCCCCTATCACTCATAAGTTAGCAGTCCTCTTTTCATGGTGCATCAGAACCGATGTTCGTTGCGGCGACGATTCGGCCGATTCATTGCTCGTGCATCCTCGCTACAGCGAGGTCGCGTTCTGTCAGCACAGCAAGCGACATGCCACGAGGTAGAAGTGTCTGCAGCGCTTTTGATGCGGTGGGTTGGTGACACGGAGCCGTTGTGCGACGTCTGAGTCGCGACATTCATGTCGGAAACAACACCCGGATTAGCGGCAAAGGATGAGCGGTTCGCGAGCGCCATGCCGTAGACAACGTGTTAGGAGCTGCAGCTCAGTGATGCGGAAAAATCGGGCGACATTCGCAGTTGCAGTCGATGAGATCGACTAATCATAGTTTCTGACCGTTAGCTTACGACCAAGATAGCAGGCGATCCGCCGGATGGTTCATTTGGAAGAACGGAGCATGCCGGCGTCCGCGGCTATGTGTGTGCCGATTTGGAAGCCATAAAACTGAACCAATTTCACATAAATGGCGCATTAGGCCTGTTCAGCCTTGGCGAGGAGGCCGTCGAGTGATCAAGTACTCTCTCGCGAAGCAGCAATGTAACCCCGATCTATCTGGTGCCACTTCTGGTTTTGCGAGCATCATGAGATCTAGATGTCGTCGCCAACAGGGGAGCGTGCCATGATGAAGACCAATTCATTGAAGACGAGGTGACGCGTCAAGAGTCGCCGATTTCGTCCGCTCATGCGGGATGTGCGGTTCTGCCGGCGATGAGCAGTGAATACTGCCTGGCATCGATGACAAACTGTTTCGCCTCGGAGAGACTTAATGATGGACTTACATAAGTAGCGGCAGGTGCAATCGCCGGCTCGATTCGCCCGACGTGCAGATAGTGGTACCGCTCATGCTCAGACAACCGGCGGCCCGATGGCGCAATACGTCTTAGAGGAATAATCAGAGGAGAGTGAGTGATGATAGACATCTACGGCTTTCGCGGATGGCGCGCTGTAGATTGGTTTAGGAACGTTGGGCCGAGGACCGAGCAGGTTAACTTGTTACGAGACAGCGTCATCTACGTAGACTTCAGGGCTATCCGAGAAGCAAAGGGGCGGGCGTGCGAGCGCAGATGATAGACAAGCTGGAGGCCGGCCGCGTGCAACACGGCCGGTTCGCTACTGCTCCAGGGTCAGGCCCTTCCGGTCTGTTCCTTGTGCAGGGGCCTTGTGGGTGTGAGCTCAAGATAAGTGCGTTCGTCCGTCCTGGCTGGGAGCATGTCGCTGTTTCGACCCCGCGGCGTTGTCCGAACTGGGACGAGATGTGCTTTGTGAAAGACCTGTTCTGGGATGAAGAAGAGTGCGTCATGCAACTGCATCCGCCACATTCAAAGTACGTGAATAACAGCCGATATTGCCTTCACTTGTGGAGACCCACTTATCGAGACATTCCGATGCCGTCCCCGAGCTTCGTAGGCGTCGTTGGATTAAGTCCCTCAGATGCGGCAACGTTGTTCGCGCGAATGAACGCGACAGCATGACGGGCTGAGCTAACAAAATGCAAGCAGAAGGTATGGTCGAGCGGGTGCACAAGCACCGGTTCGGCTTCCCGAAATGACGTGTCACATGCGGGTGTATGTCGGGCTCGCTCGACTGTTGCAGTGTTCAGGCGGGCTGAACCTGAAATGCCGCCGTCAAACACGAGCGGCTAACGGCACACTGATCGGCGAGAGAAATGTCTGCGCCACTTGTTGTGAGTGAACAAAACCGTAACTTGGGTTCAAACCGGGTTTTCGGATCTGTGCTGAAGGTACGTCAGCGGCAACAACAGCATCTCACTGGCCGATGGCCGATCACGGGGACGCGAATTGCGCACTCTTGGAGGCGAAGTTGTGCCGACCGAGCGGCGCAACACGATAAAGGTGAGATCGACCACCAAACCGACGGTCGCGCTGTCCAACGTAGCCATCATCCTGACTGCATCTGCAATTCCAAGCTCGCCCTCCGTAAGTGTGCAAGAGTAACTAGCCGTTCGGCCACTGCCTGACACCTGCAGCCCCGCTCGTGAGTGGCACTGTCGTGCAACCAATTGGCCGTCGCAGCGGTAGCTTCCCCAGGCTTGTTGGTGGTCAGCTCTTCGTCAGTTTGCTGCGATATCATCCGCAGCAAGATGTAAGCAGCGCGCTCTCCCTGAGGACGCGTGCGCCGAAGAAGCAGGTGAACCAGCATGTATAATCGACTCGATGGCCAATACACACGCGCTGATCAAGCCGACGGATCGATCAAGCCCGAAGACAGTAGCGAATTTGCGCAAACACTCACTGAAGTCGCGCGACGAGAGAGCCTGCCGTCCGGCGAATTGATCGACAGAATGGGGCTCTGCTTCAGCAAGCCACATACCTCAGAGTCAATCGTTTATAGTCCAAGCAACTCGCGCCACAGCTCCTCTCTGTCCTCCAGCTCGGAGTTATCCTCTGCCGATAGCCCTGTCCGCGCTCTATTCGATTACAGGACCGCTGAATTGCCCGAAGCCAATGTCAACGGAATCTGTGTTGGATTGGTAGCGGAGTGGCTCCTTAACCTCCCAAGCAGCCCGTCATCCCGAATGAGGGCTCTGCTCCCGGACACTGAAAAGCACCGCTCAGCGGCAAGTCGGCAGGAACAGTACGAAGAGCTGAAGGCTCAATTGAAAAACGATGGCGCGGAAGGGTCTCACAACCTCCAGGCAAAAAGCACAACGTTACGCGACGCTGGCTTAGAGCCGTCTGCTGAAGAGACGCGATATAGGTTTGATACATCTTCGTGCATTGACCAGATCGTGAAGGAGCTCACCGAGGATGCGTCCATGTATTTGGTAAGCTTGCGTTTCGCCGCAGGTGGCGCCCACATGATTGCGACAGTGACGTCGAATGGAACGACGACCCTCTTTGATCCTAACTATGGGGAATTTTCTGTTCCGTCAGATGAGGTCGGAGAGTTATTCAAGAGTCTTGCGGAGCGCTACAGGAGCCCCCCGAACAAAATGTACATATCGACTGTCGTCACACAAAGGGTGACGTGAGGACTTCCTAGGTTGCAACGGACCTTACCCGATGCCCCCGCACGGAACCTCATCGGCCGGTGCGGGACAGCCACGTCGCCTAGATGGTGCACTCGACGCGGTTCTTCGGATGTTGGATCGGTGCTCTCGACGGAAGCTCTCTGGAAGTAGTGCAGAGAGGGGAGAATGTTCAGGCGATATAGGTCGTCCGATCACCCAAGTTCGTGAGCCAGCGTCTTCGCCGCCTCAAAGCCCTTGCACTCGAGCAGGATCGAGGGCCCGTTAGGCTAACTTCCTCGTGTGGGTTCCGATGCCCGGCCAATCGCGCTCAGGGCCAAGGTCGGTGACCAGGCATCCACAGAGCTGGCACAAGCTGTAGTTCGACTGCTTCGGAATCCTCGCCAGCTCTTCTGTACTGATTCGCCAACCAAATAGCTGCAGCCGACGACAACCGCATGCAGTCGCACCGGCGCCCAAACGGAGTCCTCACTCGCCACGAGCTCCCGCGCCTTGTTGCGTCGCTGCACTTCCCGTAGCGTCCGGCTTTGGTGAAAACCTGAGCCACGATCTAACTCAGTGACAACACTATGCACTGCGTCGTTCCAAGCCTCACGGTCGAATGTTTCCGCCGAGCTGGACTACGTTTGAGAACTTACTTGCCGAATAATGCGAGGTGAGATCCTTCTCCTCGACGGAGCGAGCGCATGCGGGCATTGAGCTTGATCTGGAAGACCGCCGCCCGGTAGTGTGGATCTGATCCCAGTCTCACGTCGGAAGCAGCGCGGGCGCGACTCGGCGCTGGTCGGACTGGATGTATCAGATGTTCTCTCTGCCACGCCCGCACCACTGGTTGAAGTTAGCAGAAACGTGACTCGGCGCCAAAATCCCCACGCATACTCGGGGCAAGCGCTGTCCCTACCACGTGCTGCTAACTTCAACATCGATGTAGACGGGCGAGCTTTCCGAAACCTGACGAACCCGACGCCGTGCATCAAGCGAAAGCGGCGTGTGCGGGGGAAGCCCTCCCGTCTTGAACCCCGCCACCCGCCTAGCGGAAGTTTGACTTAAAAGTATCGTTGAGTACAGACGCAAGCTCCTCCTTTAAGAGGTCGTGAAAACTCGCATATGCCATGTGCCAGCGAGAAGGTGGCAGCAGGACGCTTAAACCACACCACGCCTATCGATGTTTGCAGCGCGCGGCGAATCGAGGCGGCTCAGCCTTCTCGAGCGCCAGCCCCGATCGGGGAGCGGTATCGGGTGCTCTTTAACGCGAAAGCCTTCGCTGCCGCGGCGTGCCGCCAGGAATGAGAAGGTTAGGCCCTCATAGCAGCGCGTGCCGCATGTAGACGTGACAGTTTTCACGGACCCTTCCGCTTACGGAAGTTGCGCGTTGCGCGCGGAACCACCGCGTGGAAGGACGTCGGACATGCGGAAGATGTCAGACATACTGCACCAATTTAAGGTAGTCGTCTGTGAGGACAGGTGAGCGAATGGAGCAAGCCGCATCGTGAAGAAAGGTGGCGAGTGTCCTATTAGCCCGACTGCGAGTTTCGACAGATTGTCGTGCCGGCACGCGAGTGCGGAGAGATGTCAGTTCAGAACTGACCAGGTCAGCCGCCGCTGCGGCGCAATCTGACGCTGAGAAGCAATCAGCAGACATGACAGCTTTTGCCAGTCCCAATGTGGTGAGCCAACCCGCATAGATCAGCACGGCACCGTCAGTCTCATTCAGCCCGGAGAGCTCGTCAATTGCAGCAGCATGGACTGATGCCGCCCCAATCGACCGAAACAGATCGGCTATTTCGTCGCGTGTGGCTTTAGAGAGGAGGCAACGGCCGAGATGCGATAGGAGCGCCTCAGTCGGACCTTCGAAGATGCGGAGGATGCGAGCGTCTCGGTAGATTTTGGCCAAAGGCGTTCCCTCATCGTAGCCGCGGCCGCCTAACAGCTGGACGCATTGATCGGCGACAAGGCCGCACCACTCTGAGGACAAAACCTTCGTCGCCGACGCAAGGTGGACGTTCGGCGCACCGTGCGCTGAAACAAGTCGGCAGGATGCTGCTAGCATCGCCTTCACTACTTCCCGCCGCAGCACCATCTGTCCAAATAGCTGCTCGATGTAACTGTTCTCGATCATGCGTAGTTTACCAAGCCGACGGTGGCTTGCATAAGAGGCGGCTACCTGGATAGCGCGCTCAAGGGCTCCAAGACCCATAGCAGCCACACCGATGCGGCCGCGGTTCATACTAGATGCCGCCGCACCCCAGCCGTCTTGATCGCGAGAGAGCACGTAAGAACGGGGCATCTCGACGTCCTGGAACTCCAGGGTATTCTGAATGATGCCACGTAGGCCGAGTGTACGATGCTCGTGCGTGACCTTTAGGCCTGGAGCCTGTCTGTCAACGAGTACACCAACCAGCCGACCTTTCGCATCGGGTCCTGACGCGCGCGCAAAGCAAACGATCCAGCGAGCCCAGTCAGCAAGGCCGATCCAGATTTTGCGGCCAGAGATACGCACTTTATCTTCGTGCATGAAAGCCGCAGCCTCTATATGTCTCGGGGCAGAACCAGCTCCGGGCTCCGTCAAAGCGAAAGCGCAGAGATCGCCGCTTGTTGCACCCCGAATGATATGGGCTTGTGCGGGTATGTGCGATG
The DNA here is from genome assembly GCF_020193825.1 of Bradyrhizobium sp. NBAIM18. Lineage (NCBI taxonomy): Bacteria > Pseudomonadati > Pseudomonadota > Alphaproteobacteria > Hyphomicrobiales > Nitrobacteraceae > Bradyrhizobium > Bradyrhizobium sp. NBAIM18. Next base: position 363,792 of record NZ_JADYVO010000003.1, on the reverse strand, counting down.
CCGCTTCGATGCAGGGCAAAGCTAGGAAGTTATGGATAACGAGGGTCGACGCAGCGGAGACATCGAACGATGCCGTGGCGGAGATGAGGTCGATGGCCTCTTGCAAAGAGAGAGCTAATCCGCCGTGCTCTCCTGGTGCGGTGAGCCCGAACAGTCCATGCCTTGCCAAGATGCTGTGTAGGGTCGGAGGGAAGGCTCGGCGGTCATCGGCGTCTGCGAAATTCAGCTGACTGAGCTCAGCGATGAAACTGGAGTATCGTGCAGTTGCATGCCCTTCAGCTAAGCGTTCCTGCGTCTCCCCGAATTGAGCGTAAACTTGGGTGTACATGGCCATAAGACCACAATGATCCTGACCGCGTTTCATGCCAATTCATCCGAGAGGCTACCTTGGCCAGACATTGGTATAGTGTGGATGCAGGCGCAGTATAGGCACATTGCCAAGGGCCGGAGTGTCTTGCGGCCGCCCCGCCGGCGAGTTCTTTTGCAAAGCACCCCACCATTCCCATCGGATACCCTATAGATTGGACGCAAAGCAAGCCTTGCGACTTTAGTGTGCGATCATTCTAAAGCATGTCATGCCCCGAGCTCCGCAGCAGGGGAGTTGAGGGGAGTCCCGTCCGCGATGACCAAATGAGGCGCAGAATAATCGGCGCACTTTCCGCAAAATACCTTGTGATTTTTGAGAATGTTCTCCGGGTTCAAACAAGCCCTTAGGCCACAAGATGTAAGTGCGAAACGTCACGAAAGGCATTTCGTCGCTTCCAGTTACGCGACAGGAAAAGAAAGTGGGCAAGGAGGTCGAAAGCGGGCAGGCGGCGCCGGGTCTACCGCACGCCAAGGGTTCGAACATTTGGATGAGCAGAGGCAGCTTCGTGCGTCAAAATAGCCGGCTCCATCGTCGTACCGGACGCGGTACTGTCGTCGCGAAGCACATGAAATTTGAATCGGGGTCCTGCCGCTGCGCACATTAGATAGGCCGATGGGCCGGACCTTCGGGGGCTGGCAACGGGCTACCGGCCGCTCCATGCAAAAAAACCCTGACGTTATTGCCAGGGTTTCGCATGTCATCGAGAACTTGAGAAGGTGGATCAGAAGTCCATGCCGCCCATGCCGCCGCCCGGAGGCATCGCGGGGCCAGGGCCGCCCTTCTTGGGCAGCTCGGCAACCATCGCTTCCGTTGTGATCAGCAGCCCGGCCACCGAGGAGGCGTTCTGGACCGCGATGCGCACGACCTTGGCCGGGTCAATGATGCCTTTGGAGAGGAGGTTGCTGTACTCGCCTGTCTGCGCATCGAAGCCAAAAGAGTACTGCTCGTTATCGAGCACCTTGCCGACTACGATCGAACCGTCTTCGCCGGCATTGATCGCGATCTGGCAGGGCCGGCCAAGACAGTGCTTTTCGCACGATCTCGACGCCGGTCTTCTGGTCGTCGTTCTGTATGCGCAGGCCCTTGAGCTGCTCGGAGGCACGGAGCAGGGCGACGCCGCCGCCCGGAACAATGCCTTCTTCCACGGCCGCGCGGGTCGCATGCATCGCGTCATCAACGCGATCCTTGCGCTCCTTCACCTCGACCTCGGTCGCGCCGCCGACGCGGATCACCGCGACGCCGCCCGCGAGCTTGGCCTGACGCTCCTGGAGCTTCTCACGGTCGTAGTCCGAGGTGGTCTCCTCGATCTGCGCCTTGATCTGGGCCACGCGCGCCTCGATGTCGGCCTTCTTGCCGGCGCCGTTGACGATCGTGGTGTTCTCCTTGTCGATCATCACCTTCTTGGCGCGACCGAGCATGTTGAGCGTGACGTTCTCGAGCTTGATGCCGAGATCTTCCGAGATCGCCTGGCCGTCGGTCAGGATCGCGATGTCCTGCAGCATGGCCTTGCGGCGATCGCCGAAGCCCGGAGCCTTGACGGCCGCGACCTTGAGGCCGCCGCGCAGGCGGTTCACGACGAGGGTCGCAAGGGCTTCGCCTTCGACATCCTCGGCGACGATGACCAGCGGCTTGCCGGTCTGCACCACGGCCTCAAGCAGCGGCAGCAGCTCGTTCAGCGAGGAGAGCTTCTTCTCGTTGATGAGGATGTAGGCGTCGTCCATCTCAACGCGCATCTTGTCGGCGTTGGTGACGAAGTAGGGCGAGATGTAGCCGCGGTCGAACTGCATGCCCTCGACCACATCGAGTTCGGTCTCGAGCGACTTGGCTTCCTCGACGGTGATGACGCCCTCGTTGCCGACCTTCTTCATGGCGTCGGCGAGGAACTTGCCGATTTCGGCATCGCCGTTGGCCGAGATGGTGCCGACCTGGGCGATCTCGTCGTTCGAGGTGACCTTCTTCGAGTTCTTCTCGAGGTCGGCCACGACAGCTTCGACCGCGAGGTCGATACCGCGCTTGAGGTCCATCGGGTTCATGCCGGCGGCGACCGACTTGGCGCCTTCACGCACGATTGCGGCGGCCAGGACGGTCGCGGTGGTGGTGCCATCGCCGGCAGCATCCGCAGCCTTCGAAGCCACTTCGCGCACCATCTGGGCGCCCATGTTCTCGAACTTGTCGTCGAGTTCGATCTCCTTGGCAACGGCAACGCCGTCCTTGGTGATGCGCGGCGCGCCGAACGACTTGTCGAGCACGACGTTGCGGCCCTTTGGACCAAGCGTGACCTGTACGGCATTGGCGAGAATGTCGACGCCGCGCAGCATACGATCCCTCGCATCTACTCCGAACTTGACTTCTTTGACTGACATAGAGAATTCCCTCAGTTCCGTTTAATTCATCCTTCAGCGCCCCGGTGGGCTCTGCTCAGGAGGGTGAGCTGTGCCAGCCCAGGATTAGGCGACTTTCTTCTTGGAGAACACATCGGTGAGAACGCCCATAATGTCGCTCTCCTTCATGATCAACAGGTCTTGCCCATCGATCTTGACCTCGGTGCCGGACCATTTGCCAAACAGCACCCGCTCACCGACTTCGATGTCGATCGGAATTAGCTTGCCAGCTTCGTCGCGGCCACCGGGGCCAACGGCGACGACTTCGCCCTGGGAGGGCTTTTCCTTGGCAGTGTCGGGAATGATGATGCCGCCAGCGGTCTTCTCTTCTGCGTCGATGCGCTTGACCACGACGCGGTCGTGAAGCGGACGGAAAGTCATAGAGGTCTCCTGAGCGTTTGAACAAGTTGAAGTTAGGCACAATGTGACAAGTAGACTGTAGCAAGAGTCAGGCCAGAAATGCGCTGAGCGATCTATCCTTCCAGTTCTGTAAAAGCATTGCCCGGCAGCGTGTGTGTTTGTCCGGAAGCAAACGCGCTGAGGTGCACAGCCCACTCGGGTGTTGTGAAAAAGACATTGCGCTTCTTCGAAACACCCGCAGAGAGCCCCGGGACACTTCAACGTGGCTCAGGCGGCGGTTGCACTGCTCGAGAGGCCTCGGGTTTCGACGACGTCGGGATCGCACATAATTACCTGACGGTACAATCTAGCAGTGTGGCCGGAAGCGTGCGGTCTACAAGCTTTATCGAAGAGCGGCTCGTCCAATCTACCGTAGTCGTGCATGCGAATATGTATGCAACGATCTCGAAAGATCAGGTGCTGTTTCTTGTAAGCGGTGGCGTGCTCCAAGGCAGGTCACCATCGAATTGTACCGGATTGCCCGTGTCCAGCCGTGGCAGGGCGCTCAAAGCCTGCCGAATCGACCCTGGTCGTCGGTACGCCGACAGCACTTGAAGAAAGTTGCACGCGCAACGAAAGCTTGATTGCACCGAGCAACGCGTGCGTCCCGGCTTTCGCCGACTTCGTTCCTCGCCCACGAGCGCCGGGAGCTACTGGCAGCGAATCTGAGATGGCGGCCATCAGTCGGCCGAGCACATTCTGCGCAATTGGCATCCATATCTGACAGGGGACGCTCAAACGAGGGCGCTCTTTCGGCAACTCGAAAGAGCTAAGACGACGATCTGGCTCACTGAGGCCGCACTTTCCGACAATAGGTTCGAGAATTGCAGCGCGAGGGATAGCCTCTCCGGTTGATGCCGATGGCATCCAAACAGCTTCGTGGATCAAGAGGACTGGCGGATAAATGAATCTTATACCTTGATATACGTTGTGCGGCGGCTTCCGGCGTGTGAAGGCGGATTTGAAGTCGAAATTTCACCAGATCTCCGCGCACCATGGAAAAGCAGCTGTGTCGTCCGTAGAAGTACATCAGCACATCGTCTCACTTCTTCAGAAGCCGAATCCAGTCATCCTGGATATCGGCTGCAATGACGGGACTGATACGCAAAAGTTCCTAGAACTGTGCCCACAACCCCAGCTCTACTGCTTTGAGCCGGACCCTCGAGCGATCGCGCGCTTCAAGAAGAAGCTCGGCCCATCCCTCAATAGGGTGAAGCTGTTTGAGATCGCCATCAGTGATCGAAACGGAACGATCGACTTCCATCCAAGCAATGCAGATGGCGATGCGAAAGATTGGGACCTATCCGGTTCAATACGCCGTCCAAAAAACCATCTTACCGAGTACGATTGGGTCCGGTTTGATCACCCTGTCTCCGTTGAGACACGGCGGCTGGACGACTGGTGCAGCGAAGCCAAGCTGGACGGAGTCGATTTTATCTGGATGGACGTTCAGGGAGCCGAGGCCGACGTTATCGCCGGCGGTATGCGGACCTTGAGCAACACGCGGTTCATCTACACCGAATATAGTGACCGCGAGCTCTACGAAGGGCAGTTGTCCCTGCAAGCCATTCTTAACTTGTTGCCATCATTTGAAGTGGCGGCTCACTATCCGCGCGCAGTGGAAGGTGATGTCTTGCTCAAGAATACGCGTGCCTAGCGGCTACTCAAATCGAGCGTCTCATTCACGGCCTGACCAGCGGACTCTATGCTGGCCGCAGCTGCACAACGTTGATCATCAAGGCGAGCGGTTATCGCAAGCCGGACAGGCAGTGTGGCTGCGGTTGCGTGCACGTTGGCCGATCGAGCGGGAGCGGCCAGCGCGCTATCGCAGCCCTCGGATCCACGCCGTCCTGAGGAAGGCAGGGCCGTGGGGCTAGCGTGGCGATCAAACAGCCGATGTAGCAGCACGGCGCTCGCGCGCTCATGGCGCCGCTACGTCGGTTCGGCTCCACCGACACTCGCCAGGATCTAACGCCGATCACGCCGAACCTGATCGCGTGGCTTCACCGGCGCAGCCAAAATCGGGCCCGGCTTGCCGATATCACTCAATCCAAACGGCATAGGGCTAGCTGTATTGGCGGGCGCCATGGATTTCTTCAGCCGCAAGAGAGCCGCCCGGGCGAAGCGCGACCTCATGCGGGCCGAAGCGCCTCTTCCGCGCCGTCGACGCCGATTCGCCAGCAGCGGCAAGAGCGGATTGATCGATTTTCCGATCGGGGGTGTACAGTACGCTTCAGATTAACGTCCCACGGCCGTTGCCAGCGCTGGCGTGCCGCATCGATGAGCCGCAAGGGTAAGTGATAGGATAGTGGGCCATGGAGAGCTTCTTCCGCGCCGTGAGCCCCAAGCGGCAAGTAGGCAACCGGTGCGAGAGTCGAGCCCGCTTGCGTGGTGGTTTGGAGAGTTCGTGAGTTGAACCGCGAGCCGTTGCGCAGAAGTTCAGGTGTATCCTGGGCGGCCACGTCAATGATCGGGGCAGGGGCCAAGAGATTATAAGGGCTCGTATGTTTGGACAACAAACGGGTAGTCCAGGATGTGGAGGGGCATCAAGAGAGCCCAGCGGTGTCTTTGTTCACATTGAAACAAGGGGCCATGTCCTCAGCGGCAGACCACATCATCACGCAAGTGCAGTAATCCGCCGGCGTGGCGTGTGGCTTGCCCATGCGTGCCCCACTTTATGGGAAGCCCGGTTGTATTGCACTTCCCAGCAGGGCGCGGCCAGCGCTCTGGAGCGTTCCCTCGTTTAAAGCTGCGTGCTGGGCAACCACGAAGCTGTCGCACATGGCGCGGGCTAGATTGCTGTTGCTATAGAGCGCCTCAGTCCCAGCAAGTCCGCTCGCAATCCTGCACACCTCTGCCCCCTGCCGCGCGGCGTTCGTCGCGGCGAGTCGCATTAGCGTCGTGGTACCAAGATTTACCTCACCCTTGAGCGCCTCCTTCCACAGCTCCTCCGTGGCTTCGTAAAAGAAGGAACGAGCGGAACGTAACATGGCTTCGGCTTTGGCGATTTCAAGCTGGACATAGCCGCGCTCAGCCATCACGGGCGCTCCAGTGATCGAGGCACGGGTTTCGGCCATGGCGATTACGTCGTCTATTGCGGAGCGCGCAATCCCGATGCCGACAATGGCATGCGCCTGCGCGGCGAAGGCGACGGCCGGATAACGATAGATCGGCCCATCAAGTGTCGGCGGACCGCCGCGGATCAAGGTCCATTCCTCTGGCACAATGACGTCGCTGACCACGACATCGTGGCTTCCGGTGCCTTGCAGTCCGATGACGTCCCAATTGGGCCGAATTGTCACCTTCTCGGCCGGCATCACCGCTACACGCGGGAGGTCACCGCTCGGATCGTCTTCCAACGTGATACCAACTCCTATCAAATCCGCCTCGGGTGAGCCGCTAGCGAATGGCCACACGCCGTTCACGATAAATCCGTCGGCGCATCGCTTAGCGGGTTGGAGCGGGAAAAGCGCACCCGCCAACACCACGTCAGGTCCATTGGCGTACACTTTGCGAAGGGTGTCGTCGGGAAGAGCAGCGAGGTAGCGAGCTCCATCCCCGAAGCTGGCGACCCAACCGGCGGAGCCGTCGGCCTCGGAAATGCGCTCGACCAGCCGACAAAAATCGGCTGGCGTTCGCTCCTCACCGCCGAATCGCTTGGCAGCCATAGCCCGATAGACGCCGACGCGTCTGAAGCCGTCGATGATTTCTTTTGGAATCTTCTGCGCGCGGCTAAACTCGTTGCGACGCGCACGGATGTCGACGAGTAGCTTCGACAGATCAGCCCAGGTCGCAGCCGCGGCGTGGGTCCCGGAAGTTATCTTTTCTGGTAGAGCGTTCATAGATCATCCTCCGTATCTTGAGCCGATCATCGCCGCGAGTCATTCATATGGACTGGGCGTATGGCGAGGCCAGGTGATTTGGCACCCGCTGGGCGGCATTCTCAAACCTGTCGCAGTTGATATCGAATGCATGAGATTGCATGGGGTAGCTTCCCAAGTTAAGCGGCCGGAGGCCTGAACGAGATGTAGCTGTTGTCGCTGGCATTGAGGCTGGCCGGCAAAGCAGCCGGTACGCTGCGGCGGCATCGATCCGCCTTTGCCGCACTGACTCTCCGGCGGTCGATCGGGGGCTGCGGTGCATGTCTTCTCCACATGAACGTGTGGTCACACTTGGGACAGGCCGGGTCGAACCAAGTTTGGAATTCTTGAGTTGTGCTTGGTAGAGCGCCCAAGCCTGCGGCCTCTTGCCGGCCTTCCCAGCAATTGACGTGCCATCAAGCATGGCTGCCGACTTTGTCTGAATCGCGCGAGATCACTCGGCCGTGCCATGCCAGCACGATGCTCGTGTCTCCGTGTTTTCTTTCAGGCACAAGATGTCATTAACTCAACAAGCCGCAAAGAAAACCACAGAGGCGGACCTCGACCGCCAACGACCGGGTTCAACGTTCCTGCTTAAGCTTAAGTCCCGCTCCGGTCTCCTGACGCCACCAACAGCCCAAATTTGCTGCTCGTGCGACTGCTGGTGAGCGCTTGCTTAGAAGCTGACCTCCAGACCGCAGGTGTTCAAGAAACGCACGGCGGCTCCAGACGCTGTAATTGCACGATTAACTGTGGTTCGAGGTGACTGCAAGAGTGCCCCGCTCATGCAAGCGAAGACGAAGCGTTTCGAACAGGTTTCGGGGGCTTTCCGGGCTTGCCAGCAACAGAGGAGCCTGTCCGCGTTCTGTCGTACCGAACGCAAGAAGTTCGTGCACATTCCTGACTGGCCGACCCTCTTGCGGCCGCTGGCGGCTCTTTCTTCGGCGGTCTACCAATTCTTCCGATCTTGGCCGAGCTTGCCAAATTCCTGCGACAACTATGCGCGCATCACGAGCGTTGCGACAGACCAGGCACGGCACGTTCTGAAGCTAGTGCTCTGTTCCCATAAGCGACTCCGTGGTTGAAGAGCCTGATTCCGGAAGCGCGGTTGCCAGATGATTTCCGTCGGTGCGCGCAGTTGAAACATGGCTGCTGGCGCACCGAAGTCAGCTGTGCAGATAGAACTCGAAACATTCGCTAAGTCTCGCCGGTTTCTTTTCGTGTCGAGCTCGTCATGGAGGACGGCGAACGAGACGATCTAACGAACGATTGATGCGCGGCTGGCTTTCCGATGGTCGCGGTCTCCCAAATGGCTGATGCAGGAGGGCTGTCCGGTACTGATGCGGGTAGCATGCTGCTTTACAGCCCCAGGCCGTGCAGTCTTGCTGGTTGTACTATGTGATCCTCGGCCCTGGCTGAGCTCGGTTATAAAAGCAGGACCGTGGATGCCTTGCCCGCTCGGAGCTGAGAAGCTCTCGGGATCGTCGCGTGCTCTGGAGTTCAGAGCCTGCAATGCTTCGCGATGCGATCTGCTGCCTGAACACCTCCATTGGGTTGGCGGTTCAACCAGGAGGCATGAATGCTGCCGGACGCGTTATGTGTGTTTCTTGATGCTGGCCGCGCGTTGCCAACATGAGTGCGTATAACACGAGAAGAATTAAGAGGCCGCGCATATCTAAGGGTTCCTGAAGCGATGACAATTGTGGAGCGGATAGCATCCGGCGTATTTGTTGTAGACGATGGACCAACAAAACGGCGCGGAACAGAAGCGCTGTATCAGGCAGCAGACGATTTGCCGGGAGTGTGAAGGTGCTGGCATCAGCTCACAATATCGACCTTGCCGGTGTCGATCCGATACAGGCCCCCGACGACCTTCAGTCGGTTCTGCTCGACTGCGGCGTTCAGAATCGGACCCGTCGATTTGAATTTGCTGACGTTATTGATCACATTTTGTCGGGTTGCTTGGGCGAACGCGTCGCCGGCTTGGTCGCCAGATGCTTTCACTGCAGGAGAAAGTGCAGTGACCAGGGATGAAATGTGCCCCGGCGGCCGCTTATCTTCATGGAGCGACTTGATCGTGGCGTCTATCGCACCGCAATGATCGTGGCCAAGTACGAGGATCAGCGGCGTGTTGAGTATGGCAACCGCGTATTCCATACTGGCGAGCGTATCATCGTTAGCGAAGTTGCCGGCGACCCGGCAGACAAACAGATCACCTAGTCCGCTGTTGAAGACAAGTTCGGGGACCACGCGGGAGTCGGCGCAGCTCAGAACCGCTGCATATGGATTTTGTCCCTCAACCAAGACCGGCCGCTCGCGCCTGAAATCGTCGACTCGTGATGCGCCCTGGACATAACGATCGTTCCCCTTCAGCAGCCGACTCAGGGCAGCATCTGGCGAGAGCAGGTTGTTTGGCTTGGGCGGGCCTTTTGCTTCCTTCGCGTCGACAATCTTACTGCCGAACCGCAGGAAAGCTGTCGAAGCAGCAAAGAGCAACAGTGACCGGCGCGAACGCGCGTGCTTGTTTAAATGGGACATGTCTTGAGATGGGCTGCTTGCATGTGTCGCCTCATGGCACGGCCTTACGCCACCCGGTGGCTTCGGCTTCCGCTTCGCTGCAGAGCCAGCGTTCGCCGCGCTTCTTCGTCATGCCGATTTGTTCGTAACCGGGTTGCCCTGGCAGGTAATAAATGCGCTCGCCTCTGCGCTCGACAGTGCCTTTTATCAGGCACTCGGGGGACGGCGGTTCCGATAGCAGGACGGATCCAAGCAGGACTTCCTGAGCGTCGACCGGAACCGACGTCGCGCCCACGATAATCGTACCCCTATTGCGGCGAGGCCAGTCCCAGGGCGCGATGAACGCGCCGGACCACAGCCCCGCATGGGCTGTGCTGGCCGCCAACTCATAAACAAGGTAGGTATGGTGAGATGCACCAGCCGATAGCGCCAAGCCCGAGCGTACCATCCAGGCGTTTATATCCTCGCCTTGGATGAAGCAGCTGCCGAGGGCTCGCCGATACTCATCGACTCTTTCGGTATGACAATCCCACGTTCGCCCATTCGAATGCTTGATGAGCTCGTCGCGAACAGCTACGCCGCAGGCCCATTTCCGGCCCTGTGCGTCGAGGCAAATCTGATCCGTCTCAGGAGCTTCGATGCCTGAGAGACGAACGGTCGTTTTCTCGATCTGGATTGTATTGCCGTCGAGGATGCGCGGAGCACCGCTGAGTGTCGCGGCGAAAACCGGAGATGTGATGAGAGCGATCAATGCGAACATAATTCCGCGGTGCTTCATCCCGACAATAACCTTTCGCTACTGATCCATGTTCACGCACGATACGGTGCCGATACATTCGATTGCTCGACCACAGATGTAGATTCCGCCGGCTTCGATGTGTGCTTTATGAGAGCTTAGCGTGAGACCGAGCCTACGACCTGACGCTGCGTAAGGATCAAGAGCTTTCTTCCCGTGCGTGCGGCGGTGTCCTTCGAGCATCGGCGGCTCTCTCACCGGAAGCGTACTGTACCGTTGAACCTAAGGAGGAGATCCTCCGCGTGGCGCCGAACTCGCGATGCTGGACAAACCCGATCCACGGAATGCTGTGCTCCTCCTTGCAAAAAGTGAGCGACTATGAAGCGTCGGCGCTTGCGGCTGAGTCAGGCGTTGAGGAGCAACCTTGCCATGGTTAGTGATGACTTCCATCGGCAAACCGGACAGTTCCGACGAGGGCGAGGAAATTCGCCCCAAAGTCTTGTCACGAAAAAGATGTTCACCTGGTCTGGCTCGCTCTGACCGGGTTAGACAAAGACGCGATGGAGTTCAGCCTCAACGCTCGCCGCGTAAATGAAGCGTTCTTGTTCGAGCAAACCGCGCAAATCCGTTCCTTGTTACGCCAGACGAGATGATCGTTGATACCAATCGCATTATGGCATTTGGCTCCTCCGCGCGGCACCATCGTCGTTGGTGCTACTGCCCAGACGTGTGTACAAGAATTGAACTGTTTATGGCTCAGGCGGCGCTACGGGCCGCCGCTCTTTGGTAGTGACGGTTCCCCGCGATCTCAAGTGGCTTACCCAGGAACGCTGGCATCAGCGCCCGTTTTCTCCAGGAATTGGAAAGGCTGCGATATCGAGCCGCGGGCTTTGCCGTGGATGCACCCGGCGTGGGCAAGCTGCCGACGTGTGCGGACAATCGCGAGTGCCATCCTGATGCAATTCAGTGTGAGGTTTCAGTCCACAATACGTGTTTGCCCATCGCGCACTCGGGGCGAATAGCTCTGGTGCGGTTTAGCCGACTCAAGCTACACATCGTTCCTTAGCACCTCACTACATAATGGGAATGAGATGGTCGCAGTCGTTCGGGAAGTACCGGTCTCATCTTACGCGCTTGAAGTAGATGGCCAACTCAGAGCCGAATTCGCGACCAAAGACGGTGCCACGGCAGGTCGAGCAGAATTAAAGAAGCGGTTTCCGATGCTTAAAATCCGGGTCTATGACGTGCAGACGAATGAATGCGAGGAAATCTAGGGCCGAGTCAGTTCGGCGCTCAACGTGCTTGCGTACAGCTCCGGAGCTTCCCGCCCTGCGCACTCGGAAATGGGCAGGCGCTCAGCGGGTATGCCGGGGTTGCTACCAGTTTAACTTCCTCGCCCGTTTCGTCTCAGCATAGGTCCCTAGTGCCGGGTCAAAGTCGCTTGGCTCACGCTCCTGCGTATGCCGCAGTCACACGATGCGCGGCGCGCACGCCGAGTCGGCTTGGGCCGGAGGCATCTACAAACTCTCTACTGAAGAATGCAAGAGGTGGTTCCCCCCAGCAACTTGGTGTGCTCTCACTGGGTGGAGTGCAGGCGGCAAACCACATCTCGCAAACTAGTACGCGCCGCTAAGCTCGACACGTGGTGGAAGAACGCAATTGTGCTGCTCGACCTTCCTTACGGCGGGCCGAACTGCTGCGAGAAAGGCAGCGGGACTGTTGCGGAGCCGTAAACAACGCAACTGCAGAGCGCGTATGTCTTGCAGTTGGTACGAGGCGTTCGACCGTACGGCAGCTGCGGTGCGATGTTGCCCTGCGCGACCGTCTGCTAAGGCCTTCGCTCTCCTAGTCTTCCTCTTCCTTTGGCTCGGTCCGTTGGAACCAGGAGCCCGGAGGAAATTTCGCGATGCGCTTGGCAAAAGAGGATTGTGGCTCCCAATCTTGGCCTTCGCTCTTCTCGAAGGTGATGACCCCGTTGTGTGTAAAATAACGTGGTCCTTGGATATCGCAATTCACCAAGAGCAGAATGCGCCATAGATCGCCTTTCTCGTTCGGCTTGTCATTCTGCTTGGGTAAGTAGTCGACCCGAACAGGTTCAATGATAGTGCATCGGCCCTGCCGCAGAAGATCGCCGAGCCGGCCTTGCGGCGTAGTCACAAAGTTGAAGTTACTTGGATCATGCAGAAAGCTAAGATTTGCGTCCCTTTCACCATCTGCGACTTCTTTGGCGATCAGCGAGAGCGCTAGGGCACGCCAGCCCAATTCCATCGGCTTCGCATAGGTTGACGCAAGCTCAATCGTACCGTCGAGCGCGACTTTCCAGGTGATAGCGTACTGTTCGTCTGATTTGTTGTCTCGGTGCCTGGTCCACGAAACGAAAACATGGTCGTTTTCGCCAAGTTCAGCGACCCCCCACATCTGAGGGACGAACTGTGCCACCTTCGAGACATTGGAGATGATTTGTTCTATCGTCTCACCATCTTGCGCTCGCCACGTTGACTTGAGTCTTTCGACAAGTGGGTTGTCGCTGGCGCGAATAGTGTTACTCATGGCAGCCGGCCAGGCTAGGCAGATTAGAAGTCCGCCCATGCGAAGCCATAGCGCGGGTCTTCCCGACATTCTCTTCATAACCCTCGGCCTATCACGTTTCATCCGTACATCTTTCAAGGCGGGCAACCTTGAACCTGCTATGAGCGAGCGCAAGAAGTTTACGGAGACGCGACGGGGCACCCGCGGCTGTCCCGCGCGGGCAGGCGCTCCCCTCTATGTCACGCGCCGCTAACTTCCATAGCCAGCGACAGCGTCAATTGGCTGAGCTGGACATCCCCAGCAGAAGAGACTGGGCATGTCGAGGGGCTTGCATTCTTCGTGCCAGGCAGCAGGCGGAGATTTGCACGGGTTTTATGTCCCTATTGTCGACTTTCCGACCTGCGCACGTTTCGATGTTTCCATTCAGTGTATCGGCCGTAGTTTGTGCATCCTTGTCCCGCACAGATAGTTTGCGGAAGAGGTGAACGCCTCGATGCCAAGTGCCTGATGAGATTCGACGGTGTGTTTGCCGTCATTGAACCGGGTGGTTCGCTAAAGTTGCCGTCGGCGTTCGGCCTACATGATGGCTGGCGATACGAGCCGAGAAGTCTGGCTGGCACGAAAATCAACCTGCTCGCCGCGTATGTTGCTAGATTGCGCCTCCTGCCTTGACGTGTTCAATGGGGATCCTCTAGTCGAGAAAATAGCTGGCCAGCGAATGTGCTGGGCGAACCGCTGGAAATCGGAAGCCGCATCGAATGCATTCTGCTCGAAACGGCGGTAATCGCCGCTACGCGGGCTGGTTTTGTCCCTTTCATTGATGGGGCGGGCGGCGTCGCCTCAAGGCAGCTCCGAGTCGCACTCCGACATCCGACAAGGACATCTCTGATTGCGATAGCTCTGTTTAGAGAATCATAGAGATGGACGGTCATTCGCCTAGTAGATGTCGCAGATTAGCGTGGCACATAATCTGAGAGGTTGACGGAAGAGTCCTCCTGCCGATAATCCAAGCTCGTCGAGGTTCTCCGAATCCCACTTGATCCGGAGCTAAGAGGGAAGCCGGTCCAAATGCCGGCGCTGCCCCCGCAACTGTGAGCGGCGAGCTACTGTCCAACGATGTCACTGAAGCCCGCACGGCTTTGGGAAGGCCGGACAGCAGCGATGAGCCAGCGAGCCAGGAGACCTGCCCCGACGATAGATTGGTCCACGGGCGGGGTGTCTCGGTGGTGCGCCAAGCAGCCGTCGCGCGCGCGACTTCCTCTGCCTGCGTCCGCCATGGCCTCTGTCCCCAACAGGGGTTAACACTATGTCTCTTCTCTCTCTTCCGGTTGCTACGCTCGGTACGCCACGCATCGGTCCAAGGCGTGAGCTCAAATTCGCTCTTGAAAGCTACTGGGCCGGAAAGATCAGCGAACAGCAATTGCTCGAGGACGCATCCGGCCTGCGCGCAGCGAACTGGGCTCGTCAGAAGTCTCTCGGCGTCACGGTCATTCCGTCGAATGACTTCTCGCTGTATGATCAGGTGCTCGATACAAGTGTCATGGTTGGCGCTATCCCGGAGATCTACGCCTCGAAAGGAGAATCCGTTTCCCTCAAGACGTACTTCGCCATGGCTCGCGGATCACAATGCGACGATCAGGATGCGAGTTGCGGTCTGGGCCCGCGGGGGTCTGGCGCACCCGCGCAGGAAATGACTAAGTGGTTTGATACCAACTACCACTACATGGTTCCCGAGTTTTACAAGGGACAGGGGTTCAGACTTTGCTCTCGCAAACCAATTGAAGAGTATGTGGAAGCAAAGGCTCTAGGCTTTCAAACCCGCCCTGTCATGATCGGGCCCGTCACATTCCTAAAGCTCGGTAAGAGTGCCGATAGCGCGTTCCAGCCCCTCTCCCTACTGGATGATTTGATACCGGTCTATATCGACGTTCTGCATGAATTGGCCGAACGAGGGGCAAGTTGGGTTCAGTTTGACGAGCCCTGCCTGGTCCTTGATCTGGACGAAGCGGTGCGAAAATCATTGCTACATGCCTATAACCGGTTCGCAAAGGAGGGACCGGCTATCAAGATCATGGTTGCCAGCTATTTCGGCGAGCTAGGCGACAATCTGGATACCGCATTGAGCCTCCCGGTTTCCGGTCTGCACTTTGATCTAGTTCGAGCGCCAGAGTTGTTGGATAAGATCGTCGCTGTCGGCCGAAGTGATCTCGTCATGTCGCTCGGGGTCATCGACGGCCGGAATGTATGGCGGTCGAACTTGTCGTCCCTTCGTCAGCGGCTGGAGCCCGCGATTGCGAAGCTCGGCAAGCACCGTGTACAGCTCGCTCCATCCTGCTCGCTGCTTCACGTGCCGGTCGATGTTGAACTCGAGACCGGGCTCACGTCCGACGTCAAGAGCTGGCTTGCTTTCTCTGTTCAGAAGATGCGTGAGCTTGCGATCCTGGCGCGAGCACTCGCTGGCGACCAAAATGTTGGGCTCGCTCTTGCCGATTCGGAATGCGCTGCGACTGCCCGCCGGACTTCGCCGAAGATCCATGATGCCAATGTCGCTACCCGGATGAGGGCGATCGACCAGACGATGCGCAGGCGCGCAAGCCCATTTGCCCGTCGTTCCGAGATCCAAAGGGCGCGCTTTGGACTACCAGCTTTTCCCACCACGACAATCGGATCGTTTCCGCAGACCAGAGAGGTTCGAAATGCTCGTGCGGCGCATGCGCTAGGCGCGATGAGCGACGAACAATACGACAGGTTCATCAAGGAGGAGATAGCCCGCGCCGTACATTGGCAGGAGGACATCGGTCTTGACGTCCTCGTGCACGGAGAATTTGAGCGCAATGACATGGTGCAGTACTTTGGCGAGCAACTCGGCGGCTTCCTATTTACCAGGAAGGGATGGGTACAGTCTTATGGTTCGCGCTGCGTCAGGCCCCCGATCCTGTTTGGCGATGTAGTGCGGTCGAAGCCGATCACTGTGGACTGGTGGCGCTATGCGCAATCACTAACTAGCAAGCCAATGAAGGCCATGTTGACCGGACCGGTGACGATCCTGAACTGGTCGTTTGTTCGCGATGATATTCCTCGAAGCGAGGTCTGCCGTCAGCTGGCGCTCGCCATCCGCGACGAAGTCCGCGATCTCGAGAATGCCGGTGCGGCCATGATCCAGATCGACGAAGCGGCACTCCGCGAAGGATTGCCCTTGCGCCGATCGGAGTGGAAGGCATATCTCGATTGGGCCGGAGAGTGCTTCCGCATTTGCTCATCGGGCGTTGCCGATCAAACGCAAATTCATACACATATGTGCTACTCAGAGTTTAACGACATCATCGGTGCGATCGCTGCAATGGATGCGGATGTCATTTCGATCGAAACGTCGCGATCGAAAATGGAGCTACTGGACGCATTCAGCAAGTACGACTATCCAAATCAAATCGGACCGGGCGTGTACGACATCCACTCTCCACGCGTTCCCGAGGTGGGCGAAATGCAGGAGCTGATGGTACTGGCTCGGACGCGTTTGCAGGAATGGCAGCTCTGGGTCAATCCGGACTGCGGCCTAAAAACGCGCAACTGGGAGGAGGTTCGGCCTGCGCTAACCAACATGGTCGCTGCCGCCCGCGAACTGCGTGCAGCATCTGATCCGCAAAACCATTGATCCCGCGCTCGGGTCTGTTCTCGACCAAGCGAATTTGCTTGTGGTCACTTGCGCTCTCCACAATCTCGAGCAAGCCTTGGGGCCAACCAAAATGCCTGGCCCCAGTTGGTGGTCCGAAGGAGGTGAACCCGGAGGAACGACGCTGACGCGTCGCGCTACTTGGCCGAGAGAGAATAGCCGACGGTTCATCAAGGCGAGAAACATTCGCCGAAAATATGGACTCATATCGACACATTTATCGTTGCTAATTATGACGTGGTAAGCGATCGTTTGGTCTGAGAGTCAAAATCTACACAGAGGTGTGTCGCTCGCGAGTACATTGGGAACGGTTGCGACAGCAATGCGAGGAGTGATGCCGGACGGTCACCGCAAGCCCCCACCACAATCGGTCCGCTCGGACATGTTTCCCGTCAGGCGCTCTCATTCAAGAAACTCTAGATAGTTTCCGACGAGAGGACGCCGAACCCAGTTCCTGCCTCAACTCACGCCAATCTATTGTGCAGGATGGCCGCCGCTATCCGAGCCAGATACGCCAATGCGTCGGCTGCACGGCGACGTGCTCTCCGGTATTCGCGTTGATCCATCCGCCGAACACCCGGCGACAAGGAAAGACCACCCGGTGAATTGAATTGCCCTCGATCACGGCAATCTCCAGATCCTGATCGAAGGGCGGCATGATTTCGAGCCGCTCCCAGATCGAATCGCCATTAGATCCTGGACGAAGTTCATCGCTGCGAGCTGACAAATTTAGACAACCTTGTGAACATTGCGAACATCGCTTGGTTTCCGCGCGAACAGGCTCTGCCCGATTCGACCGGACGGCGCGCGGTATCGATGGCGTGAGCCGCGGCAGAGGGCTATCGGCCGTCGCATCGTTGGTACGGAACACGGTCCGCTCGCGAACCGAAATATTTTGATTTCCGCCGGGAAACAAGGCCTGAGCTTCAGTCGAATCGATCTGGGTCAGCTCAAGACCTCGGCTGTTGGTATTTGTAACTGTTCTGCACGAACTAAACTGGTCTGCAGCTCCAGCAATCCGGCCCGCGGCGGGGTAGATGGTCCGGCTTTCCGTCATGTCACATCTCTTGTTGGTGACACATCTCCGTGTTCTGCAGCGTCATGGCGTGGGTGTGCGGGCGACCTCAGCCGCGCTCTCGCGCGCGTACCACGCGCTCCAGCGAGCGCGCGAAGACGCCGGATTCGGTTGACACCATTAGAATGAACGTAGCTTCGCTCGGAGCCCATAATCGGGCCTGTCCGCAGGTCGATAAAGTAGACGCCATCGCAAGCGGCGCAACTTATCATGTGCAGGTCATCGACCCGCGGCTCGGCTGCGCCCGGAAGGAGTCCTAAAAAGTGATCGCTGGTACCCGGACATGAAAGCATCATGGGCTCAAGTCGTTCTTTCCGCCATGCGTCTGACCTTACTAGAAGATGACTGCTATCAGGACGGAGCCGCCGCAGCATTGATGCGGGTCAAAAGGCCAGTCCATCCGGAGTGGTTGAGCTCGAGCGGCAGCTACGTGCCACAGACGCCCGCGTTGGCAGTCGACATGTCCGAACTCGGGAGTCCGCCAGGGCCTCGCACTCTCTGCAAGACGCCAGCGTGTTGATTTGAGGCGCAACTCACGCTCCAAGGGCTACGGCAGCATTTTTCCTCATTGCTCCGTGCACGCGGATGGTCAAACGATTGTTCGCCTTTCATTGTCGGTAGCCTTGCGGGGCTGATCCCACCCTTAGGGTTTGGCACTGAAGTCCGGACCTGGGCTCGTGGAAACGTGGGCTGCGACAAGCCTTATGATCGGCTTTGCTGTGGCGGCGGCTGGTGGACTGTCGGATGCATGATCGGGGTTCCTTGCCTGATTGCTGCACGATCGCCTGCGCGTATAGTGCCTCGCCGCCGCATATGAAAATTCTGCACGCGCGCGCCTGCAATGCTAGTGCATGTTGCCCTCGATCGTCTCTGCGAGACAATCCTCGATCAAACACTCGGCGGCATGAGGCTCCTGAGAGGCGCTGCCCCTCGGCTCAAAGCGTCGTGCGATAAGGCAGGTAGGACAGACAGGCCATCCCTGTTCTTCGCGACAATAAGCGGCTCGCGCCGCGCTGTTACATCTGGATCTATCTTCGGACGAGCGGACAGACCTCTTGGGGTGCTGCTTGAGGCAGATCAAGTACTCTCGGTGCGAATGGCAGAATAGTAGATAAGCGAACCACGGGAAGAGAGGGGCATGCCTTCATTTAATGTTCGGTTTATTAAGACCGTTTGTGACGATACTGGCGGCGAGCATCGTGCGTGCCAGGCAGCATTCAAGGTCGATGCCGCCTCCCTGAGTGCTGCTGCTCAGCAGGCGGAGACTGATTTTTGCAAGCAAAAGAGTGTCCGCGATTGGACAATCTTCGCCGATGTGTTGGAGCTTCGAACCTCACCTGCATTAGCTAATCCATCCAATCAGCCTTTCGAGGATCCCCAAGGACGAGCTTCTCATGAGCAAGCAAGGGTTTCGCCCTTCCTGAGGTTTCCACGGAAGCGGGACATCTTCACCGACCAAGGCTCGTAGTTCACGGGCGCGACGTTCACCAGCGTGCTCGCCAGTCATGGCATCCCCCTTGCTTGCCCGGCGCGACAACGAATTCGTCGAGCATGCCTATGAGACTGTGTCCGACGCCCGCGTCTCGGGCGGACGATACCTCGCCTTCTACAATGGCCGGCGTCCGCCTTCGAGCCTTGGCGGCGGCGCTCCGGATCAAGCTTACTTCCGGCCGCTGCCATTCCGTGCGGTAGCCTTACTATGGCAGACGCTCCACTTACACAATCGGCACAGATCGGCAGTCGGTCTGTGGAATCCTGAAGGCACGGCCAATACCGGTAAGCGTGACCTTAAATTCGTACGACGAGGGGTCGAGAGTGAAGGAAGTCGTGGTGGGTACGGCCACCAATCATGCGGCTCACGATCGCGAACTCTCTTGCGATCTATTCTCTTATATCAATCTTAAGCTTCGCTGGGAGTGGTATTGTCCGCGTTCTCTCGTCGGCGGCAGCAGGTACGCAAGCTGGCGCACGGGTCCGCCACCGAATCCAGGACCGCTATCTCGGCGAACTGAATGAGGACGTCGAAGGAATTGTGAACCCGTTGCGGGAGCTTAACGTGAAGGTGCATCGACCGATGACCCTTTGCTCGTGCGGTCTCGAAAAGGTGGCTGATTATTTGCCAGAAGCAATGCGCAAGTGATAGTCGCGCCCGAACCACTCAAAAATAGTTCCCCAGCTTACGACGATGACGATCTGCCGTTGTCCAGTCTTTACATAGATATCAACGTCCTTTCGGTCCCTCCTGACGTCGTTTTAGTCAACGACGCCTGCCCCGAACTGGCCCGGATCCTTGAACACAGTCGCTTTCCGGTCATACCGGCTCGGCACCGCCATAGGTGGATCTTTATGGGAGGTCCATTGCTTTACTCTCGACACGGTCCGCGAAGACGGGACGGAGGATTTCTTCAACTATACCGGCGATAAACGTAATCGTCTGCTTCCCGAGGCGGCGCCTCGTAAAGCCATCGCTTGGGAAGCCTGATAGCTGGCGAGGGTGTGCTCGCTAGGACTGGTCAAGGTTATGCTGCATCAACTAGTTGCCAGAACCAAAAAACTGTAGCGTAGGTTCCGCAAAGCCGCAAAGCCGCAAAGTAGCTGAGTCAATTAGATGTACTCTCGCCACGTTTCAGGTCGACGATCGGCGAGTGCGCCTGTCAGCGGACCCTAAGTTGGGACGTGAACACGCTCACATCTTGCGCCACCATCGTGCCCGTGACGGTCTTGACGTATCAGGACGGGAGCTTTCGAATGTCATTTGATCGTCCAGTGACTTTAAGGGAGACTGTTGCTTCGATGTCACCAAACCGATGAACGGCCGGTCTACGCTCGTGCGACAAAAGACACCACATGTTCGATATCTATTTGAACCAAAGACACGATCTTTTGGTCATTCCGACAGGCTTTGGGATCCCCGCGGGATTGGACGGCAATTGGAAGAGAAAGAAGCGGGCGGTTCGTTCCGTGAGCGACGTCATTCGTCAAGATGTACAACAGCGTGGTTACCACCGACGTCGTTTGATCTCGTACCGGTCCAAGGCGACACTTGAGACCTCGTCACACTCCTAGTCAACGCAGCTATCTAATGCTGAACCGTTCTTCGGAAACTTCGGGCAGGATGTGGCCGATGCCGTCGAAAGCGGTGCTTACCGCGGCGACAGCAGGCGGGTGTCGCGCATTGGGCTTAAGGAGGAAGCCTTCTTTTGAGGCGGGGCGCGCCTCTGGAGCTTACCGCAAAATAGGCGTTGTCGGGCTTTTCCTTGGGTCAAGGGCGTGTGCGTGAGTTTTCAGCTGTCTACCTCAAGATGCTGCCGGCCAGCCGCACGGTCGGGCAAGCATCGAAGTCGTTAAGCAGCATTGGCTATCTGTATAGCAGCGGCCCGGAGTGGCAGCTCGTATGAAGCGCACCGCAGCCGCGCGCCCCAACTCGGTATTTTCGGCCAAAGCTGATGCGGGAGGCCGGGTGCTGGATCCTCAGCGAGGAGGGAAGGGATATTTTGAGACGCTCGAACACTTAGATCGGTGTGCTATGCAGGCGTAGGTTGAGCGACAAATCGCGCAACAGCCGAAAGCTGAGCAACCGCCCCTTTGACTTCGCAGGTGGGAACGAACGCGGGCAGAAAGCGCCCCACGGCAAGCGATTGAGCCCACGTAAACCGCTGCCGGCGTGACGGTCAGCCGATCACCCCCTTGCTGATGGTGATGTACTCAACTACACCTCGAAGTTCACATTTGGAAACAGTGGCGTTGTAATGGGTATTGCGAAGTTGTTCAACGCGGCTAGGGATATTGGCTTGATTTAACCTGAGGGATGGAGAATCTGGCCTCTTCATGCACATCAGCGTGGTCGAGACGACGGTCGGCTAAACTGATCTCGGGGTTGGCTTACTCATTCCAGAGAGTGTCAGTTGCTTAGCTGCGAATAGAAGGGCGTTGATTGGAACGTTCTCAGAGCGCGAGGTGTATATGAAGTTTACAGTTCCACAGCTGTACTAGCCCAGACGTCTCGCGTTTGGAAGGCATGACCAAGTTATACGCTGGCGCCACTTCTATCATATTGTCTGTTTTTTGCGGTCGTCGTGCCGTGAAAACTATGCTACAAGCCGCTCCTCTCAAAAGGAGCATTCATCGTGAAGAAAGCAACCAAGAAACGCGTTAAGCGGCGCGAATGGACGAGGGCAGATATCAAGGAGCTCAAAGTCCATTCGAAGGCCCGAACCCCGGTCATAAAAATAGCAAAGATGACCAAACGCAGCGTCGGTGCGCTCCGCCAGAAGGCCTTGCATCTTGGAATCGGGCTCGGACACCAACGGTAGTTTTGAGCAGCGCTGGTACTGGCGCGATAGGGCGGCTCGCTGGGCCGCCCTCAGTACCCATAGAAATTTTGTCGGAAATTAGCTTTACGGATCCGCGCTGAGAGAGTGTTTGGATCCTGGTTCACTGTCGCGGTGGGAGCTCCAGCATCCTCTCATTATTGACGGACTATCTTAGACGTGGTCTCAACGGTTGTGACCAATCGGCAGTGAAGACATTACCTTGGTGATGGCCCAATCAAGGATCTCCCACATGAACGGCCGATCCAGTGTGTTGGCCGACCAACGGCGGTGCTCACTGGAAGTAGCGTCTGGATCGCTACCGCGCTGAGAAGATTGCTGCGTCCTGCCATGTGTGATGTTCGCGTTATAGTCTGCTTCTTTGCAGCACTCCGCTCATATGCCTAAATTGTTTGTGTATGCCGAGCCTCAGCAACGTGCATGTCGCAGTTACCTCTTCAATGCCCCAGCGCATGATGTGCCGCGCGCGGTCCTTGGCAAACGTCCGTATAGTTCTTTTCAACCTTGCTATATTTGCAGTCAATCTTCGTGCAATTGAGCTGTTGCTTGATTTCGTTTTATCGGTCGAGCAATCGGGGAAGCGATTGCAGTTATCGTTCTGTGATCCCGCCCGATCGGACTGAACGGGTCTCAAGTCATGAGTGGCAGACAAAATTCTTGTCCTTTCGACTCCTTGTACGCAAGCGGTTGCCCCCATGTGATCCGGCGGCCGGCTTTGTTTCGCCCAATCGAGCTAGCGCCGACAGATGGCGCTTGCCAAGCACGAGTGTCTGAATGATGAGCGGACGTTTTGGTCGTTCACCTGAGGTGTGCTTTCTCCTTGGTCTTCCACGATCCGGGACCACACTCCTGGCACATTTGCTGCAGCTCCATCCAGACATTGTGGCTCCGCCTGAACCCTGGTTAATGCTGGCGCTTGAAGCAATTGGCAAGGTGGATCGGCGTCATCCGGCCGGCAGCTCTCTAATTGAGGCCGCCACCTCCGAATTCTTGGGACGGATAGATCGCACGATCGTTAGCCGCGCTTTTGCAGATGCAGCATACGATCAGTATCTGGCAAAAGCGGGTAAGCGCATCATCATAGATAAGACACCACGCTATTGGACGGCACTTGAATTTGTTGAATCCGTCTATCCGGAATCGCCACACATCCTTCTGATGCGCAATCCCTACGCCATCGCCGCTTCACTGAAATCGACGTGGGGCATCCCACTGCGGGCAGAAAGCGCGCAGCCGGTGAGCGTATCCAGTCTCGCTGACCTCATGCTTCGACTGCCCGATGGCATAATATCTTCACTGGCCGATTTGGTTTTGGGTCTTCCTAGGCTCGCCGCGCAACGTATTCGCCCGCAGACTCATTTGGTGCAATACGAACTGCTCGTGGCGCACCCGGACGAGGAAATCCAGCGTCTACTGACAGCGCTCGGCTGTGATCCAGGAGGCGTCGCATCGGCGAGCATGGGACGAGTAGATTATCTTCAGTCCAGCAGCTTTGGAGACCGAAAAATCCTGGAACGAAACACCATCGACGAAAGCTCTGTCAATCATGGCAATCTCAATTGAGCGTCGAAGAGATGCAAACCGTGACCGATCTGGTCGGTGCCGAGCTTTTGGTGGAACTCGGATATGAGCAGGAACTGCTGCATGCCCAGAAAGCCGGAGTTCTGGACAGGGGACGGGAAGTAACCGAACTCTATCGTCGGATATTCCGAACCTGGTGGGATTTGCGAAGTGCCAAGGCGGGAGGACTGTCCGGCTTATCTCACGCTGGAGAGTCGGCCCACACTACTTGGAACATTTCGGAGAACCGGGACGTAGCTATCGAGATGTTGCGAGGCGAGGTCGCGCGGCTTGAGCAGATCCTCGGGAGCTCCTAAGGACTCTGAATGCTTGTGATCAAGCCACGCCGGTTGATTTAGCCAACTTAACCGGCACGCTGATCTCCGATCAGGTGTGCCGCACGCCGGCCGTACGAGCGGCAGAATGCGATATGCTGCCGCGTCCGAAGTGTGCTGTCGAACGGGTCTTGGCCTCATTGACGAGCCGTGCGCCTTGGCCGGCCATTTCTGCCGCGGATATTCCCCGCTCTGGGCTGGAGCCATAGAGCGGCGAAGAACAGAGATCCTGCACCGAAAACAAGATATATGCTGCCAAAACATCTGCACCGTCTCGAAGCTGAATCGATAGAAATCATGCGTGATGTGGTCGCCGAGTTCAAAAGGCCCGTCATGCTTTACTCCATCGGAAAAGATTCAAGCGTTTTGCTACACCTTGCGATCAAGGCGTTCTATCCGGCAAAAATACCTTTCCCCCTGCTTCACGTCGATACGACCTGGAAGTTCCGCGAGATGATCAGCTTCCGAGACGCGACAGCCAGGCGGCTCGGCCTCGACCTGATTGTCCATGTCAACAAGGACGGCAGCGCGCGTGGGATCAATCCGATCGATTCCGGCTCCGCGCTACATACCCAGGTGATGAAAACGGACGCGCTGAAACAGGCGCTCGACCTCCACGGATTTGATGCCGCCTTTGGCGGAGCCCGGCGCGATGAGGAAAGAAGTCGCGCGAAAGAACGGATACTCTCCTTCCGTTCGGCTGGACATGTATGGGACCCCCGTAACCAACGGCCGGAGCTCTGGAGCCTGTTCAATACACGGATTCGCCAGGGCGAAACCATGCGCGTGTTTGCGATGTCAAACTGGACCGAGCTCGAGGTGTGGGAATACATCATGATCGAGAAAATTCCGGTCGTTCCGCTCTACTTCGCAAAACGAAGACCGATAGTTCATCGAAATGGTGCGATGATCATGGTTGACGACGAGCGATTGCCGCTTAACTGCGACGAGACGCCGGAAATGCGGATGATCCGCTTTCGCACCCTTGGATGTTATCCCTTGAGCGGGGCTATCGAATCCGATGCGACGACGATCGAAGGTATCGTCGCAGAAATGCAGACCGCGACCGTGTCGGAGCGCCAGGGGCGCCTAATTGACACCGATGAAGCCGCTTCAATGGAGAAGAAGAAGCGGGAAGGCTACTTTTGATGTTTACAGAGCCGACAACGGAACCGGTTCCGGCCCGGACGAAGGATCAGCTACGATTCATCACATGTGGCTCGGTGGACGACGGTAAATCGACGCTGATCGGCCGATTACTGCACGACAGCAAGATGATCTACCACGATCAGATCACGGCGCTGGAACGCGACAGCATCAAGTACGGTAGCACCGGGGATAACATCGACTTCGCGCTGCTTGTGGACGGCCTCGAGGCCGAACGGGAGCAGGGCAT
This sequence comes from Bradyrhizobium sp. NBAIM18, assembly GCF_020193825.1. Classification (NCBI taxonomy): domain Bacteria; kingdom Pseudomonadati; phylum Pseudomonadota; class Alphaproteobacteria; order Hyphomicrobiales; family Nitrobacteraceae; genus Bradyrhizobium; species Bradyrhizobium sp. NBAIM18. Next base: position 338,636 of record NZ_JADYVO010000003.1, on the reverse strand, counting down.
TACGATCGATGTTGCCTACCGCTTCTTCACTACGCCGCGGCGCTCCTTCATGGTGGCCGATACTCCCGGCCATGAGCAGTATACCCGCAATATGGCTACCGGCGCCTCGCAAGCCCAGCTCGCCATTATCCTGATCGATGCCCGCAAAGGCGTGATGGTTCAGACGCGCCGCCACTCCTTTATCTGCGCGCTGCTCGGTATTCGTCATATCGTGCTGGCAGTGAACAAGATCGATCTTGTCGCATACGACAAGGAGTGCTTCGATCGGATCGCGTGCGACTATATGGCCTTCGCCGCCGGTCTCGGCTTCACCTCGATCGTTCCGATCCCGATCTCGGCGCGATACGGCGACAACGTCGTAGACCGCTCCGCGCGTGCCAACTGGTATCGTGGTCCCTGCCTGCTTGAATATTTGGAGAGCATTGACATCCAGTCCGGCACCGCAAGCCAGGCTTTCCGCTTTCCGGTACAATGGGTGAACCGGCCAAATCCGGATTTTCGGGGCTATGCCGGGACGGTGGTTTCGGGGAGGATCTCGGCGGGGGATGAGATCATTGTCGCCACGTCGGGACGGACCACGCGCATCAAGCGGATCGTGACCCACGGTGGCGACCTTGTCGGCGCCGAAGCCGGGGATGCGGTGACCATTACACTGGAAGACGAAATTGATATCGGCCGCGGCGACATTCTGTCCCGACCGGACGATCAACCGAAGGTCGCCGACCAATTCGCTGCTTATGTGATTTGGATGGACGAGGAGCCGCTCGCTCCCGGACGCAATTACATCCTGCGGATCGGATCGCAGACGATTTCCGGCAGCATTACCGAAATTCGGCATCGGATCGACGTCAACACTTGTGCGCATCTGGCCGCCGGGATGGTTTCGTTGAACGAGATCGCCTTCTGTAATGTTGCGACCACAATGCCCGCAGTATTCGATGCTTACGACGTCAATCGGAAGACCGGATCATTCATCGTCATCGATCGTTACACCAATCGTACGGCGGGGGCCGGCATGATTGCCGTTCCGCTGCGGCAGACCGCCAATATTGCTAGGCAAGCCCTATCCGTGGATAGGAGGGAACGTGCCGCGCTCAAGAATCAGAAGCCTTGCGTCATTTGGTTCACCGGCCTGTCTGGCGCGGGAAAGTCGGCGATTGCGAACCTCGTTGATCAAAAGCTGTTTGCGATGTCGCGGCATACCATGCTGCTGGATGGCGACAACCTCCGACACGGATTAAGCGCCGATCTGGGCTTCTCGGAGGCGGACCGCGTGGAGAACATTCGGCGTGTCGGTGAAGTTGCCAAGTTGATGGCGGACAGCGGCTTGATTGTGATCTGCTCGTTCATCTCGCCCACGAGAGCCGAACGGGACAGGGTGCGCATCCTTGTTGGCGACGAAGAGTTCATAGAAGTCTTTGTCGATACGCCGATCGAGGAATGCGCGCGGCGAGACCCGAAAGGGCTGTACTCAATGGCGAAATCAGGCAACATCAAGAACTTCACCGGAATCGACGCCTGCTACGAGGCACCAGAAACACCGGATATTCATCTCAGGACCATGGAGCAGAACCTAGAGCATTCAGCGAAAGCGGTAGTGGATGTCTTGATAGCGCGCTCAATTCTTGATGGTTAGATGTGCTCGCGCCAGGTCATCAATTCGCACAATATCCTTCCGGCGCGGCTCAGGCGGGACCTGCGGTCAAACTTTTCGCTCGAAAGGAACAGAATGGTCGCACCCTCTCGTGTACTCCCAGCTTCCGGTTATGTGCTCGAAGTGGATGGTCAATTCAAAACCGAGTACGCGAGCAAGGATGGAGCGGTGGAGCTCGAGAGACGCCGTCCCATGCTGCAGATCAGAATCTACGATGCGGTGAGAAAGGCCAGAGAGGAAGTCCGACTTCCACTAGGTTGAGGGGGGGCCTCGCGCTTCTTGGTGCGCGTGCGGCCAAGGACACGCCGATCTGCCTTTAAAGCCGCGCCGGGCCGCGAACTCGGGCGGCTTTACTCTCCCGCACAGTACGAAGCGCGGGCCGCGGTTTTCCGGGGCTGGCTATCCGGCGAGCCTGGGCTTACTCCAGGTATATTGATCAATCTGAAGCGAGCAATCGGTCGCGATCCATCCTGTCGTGACCTATGGTAACGTCCGGCAAGCTTGCTTCCTTTTGGCCGCCGCTCGTAGGCGAACACGGTCGGCGTACGCCCAGCACCTTCATCGCGAGGCAACGCTGCCGCGACCATTAGGCATCCTGCGCTACGGAGCTCCGTTGCGTGTTCGCGTCATGCTCCAGTCCTCCTTCCATCGTGTTGCCATGAAGGCGGCCATTGACGCGACCGAAAAGTTAAGGGAGCTCATCGCTGGCCAAGCGACAAAGAATGATCTCTCGATGAGCCGCTCTGGTCAGCCATCGACGCGCTCGACCGCACTTTAGACCGCGTAGAACGCGAGTGCACATCAACGAGCGGGCCTGCGGAGGAATCAAAAGCGAGCAGAACGGCTCGGAAGTGACTATCCTCGAACCAGAGTGCCTCATGGGCGAGGTACTTGCGCTCACCGAGTGCTGGTGATGGGTGGCTCGCCGGCTGAGGCGTTTGAGCGCCGTAAATCACCGTACCTTCGCCGCCATGATCGCCCGGTGAGATGTCTCGCGGCGAGCGGCGTGTAGTAGCGAACAATGGAGTCTGCCGACGATCGATTTGAAAGATGGACCTGTACCACTCATCTGGACTCGGCTCGACGCACTCCCAGCAAATCAGGACAACATGCTCTGTCGCACGGCCGCTCGCCGAAAGGTACCTACTGATCCTTGCTAAGCGGCCAGCAAGGATCGCTCAATCATCATCAAGTCGAACTCGACCGCAGGCGGCAAAGTCCTCTCGAGTCAACCGCAAGGACCTGATAACAGCAAAGCGATGCAGGAGTGATCTCGCCGGCAACGCGGAGAAGCGTAAGCGGTGTTTTCCTCCCACCTGAGATCAGATCGGGAATGGTCGGCTCGGGATTACACTTTTCATCACCAACGTCGAATTGAGGCGCATGACGTGTGGCAGGGCGAGAAGGCTGTCGTCGTACAGTCTTTGGAATGTAGCTAGGTCCTTGCTGACGACGTGAAGCATGTAATCAGGCTCACCGAAGAGTCGCTGGGCTTGGACTATCTCGGGCACCCCGAGCAGCGCCTTCTCGAACGCCAACACGTTTTCTCTGCTCCCCTCGCGAAGAGTCGCATAAACAATAGCCGCAAACCCAAGGCCCAGCTTCGATGGCTCTACGGAGGCTCTGTAATCCGTTATCACTCCGGCTTCTTCCAGCGCTCTCAATCGACGATGGCAAGGCGAAAGGCTTAAACCGACGCGCTCCGCTAAGTCGGTAGCAGAAATGCGTCCTTCGCGTTGAAGAATAGCAAGTATCTTGCGGTCAATTGCGTCCATGCGAGAGAATATGCCTCAGATCGCTCGTTCATTGCAATAATTTGGGAGCACATTTCGCCAGCGACGCCGTAAAAATCCGCATCTCGCAATCAGAGGTGCATGAGATGGAAATCGGTTTGGTCGCCGCCTTTTGGGCTTTGTCGCTGTCACTTGTCCTGACACCAGGAGCCGATTGGGCTTACGCGATATCGGCAGGCATGAAGGATCGTGCGATAGTGCCTGCCGTGGCTGGAATGTTGCTGGGGTACGTAGCAGTCACGACAGTAGTAGCCGCTGGTGTGGGAGCCATCGTCGCCAGCGTGCCGTCTGTCCTAACTGGGCTTACACTGATCGGCGCGGCCTACTTGCTCTATCTTGGGCTTGCGGTTTCACGGAGCCCGCCCCTTCCGGAAGCAGGTCAACAGCAGACAGGAAGTTGGTATCAGTGGCTGACGCGCGGCTTTGGTATCAGCGGCATCAACCCTAAAGCGCTGCTGCTCTTCCTGGCCATCCTACCGCAGTTCACCAGTCGTCTGTCTACGTGGCCGATATCGGCACAAATCGCCTTGCTGGGCGTAGTTCACATAATCAATTGTGCCGTGATTTACACAGCAGTGTCGGCCACCTCACGTGCTGTCCTTCGAACCAGACCACGCATTGCTCGGCTGGTCGCACAAGCTTCCGGTGTCGCGATGATCACTATCGCAATCGTGCTTATTGTCGAACAGCTATCACAGTTCAGCAGGTGACTGCTCGTTCGATCAGGGCATCCTGCAAACTTTAGCCATTTGTCCGCCGCGAATAGTTCCACGGCATCAGCACGTCGATATGCATCTGCCTGTGCCCGTTTACGATGGCGGTGAGTGTGGAGGACAGGTAGGCGAACGGATCGACGGCATTGAGTTTGCACGTTTCGATGAGTGAGGCGATGGTCGCCCAGTTCTCCGCTCCTGCACCGTGTCCGGCAAAGAGGGCATTCTTCCGGTTCAACGCAATCGGCCTGATGGTGCGCTCAACCGTATTGTTGTCGATCTCGATCCGGCCGTCAGTCAGGAAGACGCAAAGGACATCCCAGTGTTTGGCGATATAGGCCAACGCCTCACCGAGCGGCGACTTGCCCGCGACACGGGCGCGATGATGCGTCAGCGAAACCCTCATGTCCGCGATTAGCGGCGCTGATCGTTCCTGCCGCCCGGCGAGCGAGCTTGTGCGGAACCGCGCAGTTCTGCCTCGATCCGATAGAGTTCACCGATCCGCTTCAAGCCTTCGTCGGCAATCGGCGCTGATCCGGTGCGAGTGATCTCGACCAGTTTACGACAAGCATGCGCCCAACTTGCGTCAGGACAAGTCCTGGAAAGGAGGAAGAATGTGATCTGAAACCTTTCAACGTGACCCAGAGGGTTCGACGCCCTCCCGGCAAAGGCGGAGCCCGCCAGCCGGAAGCGAGTCTTGCATGGGTGACGGCAACGTCGCTCGTGAAGCGTAGACAGCGGGTACTTAAGCCCTGTGGCAGCCTCGAAATCATGTGATTGCTGAAGCCTTCGCCGTGTTGGGTCCGGGGGCAGCATCGGGAAAGCCGCTATGGTCAGGTTCACCGGTTCGGCCGGGGTCTCAGAGCAGGGCAAAGGTACGGGACGGGTCACCAGGAAACCTGAGAGATCCCGTTCGTGCCCACGTGGAAAGCCGGTACGGAGCACCGGCCTCAACAAAGCTCCAGGCCCGATGACCGACTTGGCGAGCATCGGGAGCGCGTACGCGAACACGAAAACACCAAGGCATGTGGAATCCCGAAGCGAAGACATAAGTCGACGGATATGCACGGCGGGAAGTCGTAGCGGCTTGGTAGTACCGAGGAAGGCGGGGAACTGGGCTCACCGGGACCCGCTCGAGGGAAGGGAGCCGCCACGCGTGAAGACCCATTGACGAGAAACACGGGAGGGAACGCTGAGTCCCGCAAACCTGTCCACGAAACGACAATGGATAGCTGATCTGGCGAGTCAACATCCCGAGCGGGTGCTGACCTCGTTGCATCACCTGATCGGCCGTGAATGGATGCTCGAGGCTTATCGTCTGACGCGCAAGGATGGCGCGCCCGGCGTCGACGGCATGATGGCAACGGACTATGAGGCGAACTTGGAGCTCAACCTTGATGATCTCCTGGCGCGCATCAAATCCGGCCGTTACATCGCGCCGCCGGTGCGACGGCACTACATCCCCAAGGCGGATGGCACCGAACGGCCACTGGGCATTCCGACACTGGAGGATAAGGTGGCGCAGCGAGCGATTCTCCTGCTGCTGGAGCCGATTTACGAGACGGACTTCTTGCCGTGCTCGTACGGCTTCCGACCGGGACGAGCGGCCCACGATGCCCTGCGCGCCTTGCGTACAGGGTTCATGGAGCAAGGGCTGCGGTGGGTGGTGGATGTCGATATCTCAAAATACTTCGACACCATCGACCACGCGCACCTCCGCCGATTCCTCGATCAACGGGTCACGGACGGCATCGTCCGGAGGATGATTGACAAATGGCTGAAGGCGGGGGTGCTCGAAAAGGGCATCCTACGCCGCTCGACTGGTGGAACGCCCCAAGGCGGCGTGATCTCGCCACTGCTTGCGAACATCTACCTGCACCATGTGCTGGATGAATGGTTCGAGGGGGTGGCGCGACCGCGGCTCAAGGGGCGGTGCCAACTGGTGCGATACGCTGATGACGCGGTGATCGCCTTCGAGGACCACCTGTCCGGCAAGCGATTGCTGGATGTGTTGGGTAAGCGGCTCGGTCGGTATGGGCTTCAACTTGATCCGACCAAGACCCGCTTCGTAGACTTCCGGTTCAAACGCCCAGGTGGGCGCCATCCCGCGACGGCGGGGACCACATTTAACTTCCTTAGCTTCACCCACGTGTGGGGTCAATCGAGGAGGGGTAAGAATGTCGTCCGGCAGATAACGGCAAAAGACCGTTACGCTCGCGCGCTCGCATCCGTGATGGAATGGTGTCGGCTCAACCTGCATCGTCCATTCCGGGAACAGCACGCCCACTTGTCGCGGGTGATCCGGGGGCACTGCGCCTACTACGGCATCTCCGGCAACGGCCGACGGATCAGATGGTATCACCACCAGCTCATGCGGATATGGAAGAAATGGCTCGCACGGCGTGGCCGCCACAGCAATCTGCCGTGGTCGCGCTTCCGGGCCATGCTCGCGCGACACCCGCTGCCGACAGTCAAGATCGTCCACCAATATGCCGTACCGTGAGCGAAGCTTGCGCGTGAAGAACCGGATGCGGGTAATCCGCTCGTCCGGGTCTGTGAGGGGCGGGGTTGGCAACATCCCCGCCTACTCGGCAATAGGCAAGTTGGATGTTCGGCCCAACACGATCCGGCGCGATCAGCCGATTATATCCGGCATAACCATCCACCTGAAGGATGCCCCCCGTAAATCCTCGCAATATCCGCTCGGCATGTAGCCCGCCGCGACCGGGTGCATAGGTGAAGGCTATCCCCGGCGGCGCACCTCCGTCCCACGGTCGATCATCACGGGCCAGCGCCCAGAAGTATCCTGTCTTGGTTTTACGAGAACCTGGATCAAGCACCGGCGCACGGGTCTCGTCCATGAAGAGCTTCGTTGACCGCTTCAGGTCCGCAAGCAAGGCATCGAAAACCGGACGCAGTTCGAAAGCTGCCCGACCAACCCAGTCGGCGAGTGTTGAGCGGTCGAGATCAATCCCCTGGCGGTTCATGATCTAGGCCTGGCGGTAGAGCGGCAGATGATCGGCATACTTGGACACCAGCACATGCGCGATGGTCGCCTGGCAATCCTGCATGGATCAATCGTGCAGGTGCTGGAGCCTGCGCTACGCCGTCGGTACAGGCACGGCAGGCGTATTTTGGACGATGAGTAACGATGACACGGAACTGCGCAGGGATGACATCCAGCCGCTCGGATACGTCCTCCCCTATGCAATGCAGGCCACCGCCACAGTTGCAGATCAAGCTCTCCGGCTGGATGATCTCTTCGACACGAGGAAGGTGGGCGGGAAGAGAGCCACGATTGGCGGCGCGAGATTTGGGGCTCGGTTTGCCCGAGGGGCTATCGGCTTCATCTTCGGCATGGATGGCCGCTATGGCGGTTTCCAGGTCTTCCAATGCGAGATCGAATTGCTCGGGATCAGACTTCTCGGACTTGCGCCCAAAGGCAGCCTGCTTGAAGGCGGCGACCAGCTTGTCTAGCCGTTCGATCCGATCATCCTTGCGGACTTCACGCGCTTGAGCTGCGAGCAGCATCGCCTTCAAGGCAGCAATATCGTCCGGCAAATCGGCGGCGTCCAACATGCCGGAAGTTTGTCAAACTCTACCTCTGTTCGCCGTCCGGATTTCTCGCTCGAGTCATCGTGCCGCACCTATTCGATTGCGGTCGGTGCTCTTGCCTCAACGGTACGAACCCGACGCCAGTCGAGCCCGCAAACAGCGCCTCGAACTGGGCAGCCCAAGGGTCATCAGACCGTCCCTGATATCTCGCCAAGTGAACGTGTGCTCCTCCAGCCGCTTGTAGGCCATCACCAGACCGCTGCCATCCCAGTAGATCAGCTTCAGGCGGTCCGCTTTGCGGGATCGGAATACGAAGACCGTTCCTGTGAACGGTTCCTTGTGCAGCTCGTTCTTTACCAGCGCCGCTAATCCGTCGTGACCCTTGCGGAAATCGACGGGCTTGGTCGCCACCATGATCCGAACGCGGTTTGACGGAAAGATCATGAGGAACCTGCGCATGCAAGCGCGACAGAGGCGATCCGGGCGGCAGATGCGTCTTCTTCCAGACGGATCGTCACAGAGCCGAAGAGAATCTCGGGGCGGTTGGCTTTCTTGAGCGGCGGCTCCGAAATGGGGGCTCGACGATGACCGCTGCGAACTCCGCCGCGTCCTCGGGTTGTGGCAGAACCAGCTTGCCCTGTCGCGCCATCGTCCGCCAGGTGGAAAGGTGGTTCGGCTTCAGGCCGTAGCGCTCTGCGACTTCATTCACCAACGCTCCGGGCCGAAGGCTCTCCGAAACGATCTGCGCCTTGATCTCGTCCGGCCAATGCCGATGCGGCTCACGTCCAGACTTTCTGGTCGTGAGAAACTCCAATGTACTCTCCATGGAGAAATTCCCGTTGCTCGTCCATGGATAGGCGATCACAGATCACGGCGGCGAGGACAACGTGGGAGCGGAACATCGGTTACCGTAAACGGGCCGATTAGCCCTCACTGCGGTCCAGCTCGCGCTTGCAGGCGGAATGCTTACGATCGGTCCAAATTGAACTCTCAAACGATTCAACCGCGCTGTGAATCCTCTGTCCTCTGCTGCTTACGTCAGCTTGTCGCCGCCAAATGAGAGTACGTCAGGAAAATTTACGTGAGAAAATCCCCGGAGAGGGTTGAACCGCCCGTAACGTCAAGTTGTACGATCTCCGAAATAGACATCAGCGTCCCAGATCCTCCAACCAGCGACGGAGTGCAAATGTATCAAGTCCAAAGCAACGCATTAGACTCCCGCTGCGAACCACGATCATCGAGTGTGCCAGGCATTGATAATCCGGGCACGTCGTCTCCTGGCTGCATCGCCTTGCTAGCGTAAAGCGTGCCTGACCGGACAGGCTCACACGTAAATTGTCCGCAGACTGGCGCTTCATAGCTGCAAGAGGGCGATCGCGCGCAAGCTTGCACAGACGTGACAGTGGATGAGAGCGAACGTCGGCGCCGGTTGCGCCCGAGTGCTTAGTGCCAAAGGCTATTTGGGAGGTCTGAAGGGCATCAATGAGGAGCTTTGTGAAACATCGCTCTCCATCCGCGATGAGATATGGAGGTTGTCATCCGACAGCCTTTTCGGGCGCCGACGCGAAACGCGTCCACGATACATGTCGCTTCATTCGAAGCTGTTGATGAGAAACGGGGCGCGCGCCACGGCGCTCCCTGCTGTGCGTACTCCAGGTCATCGACCAATACAATGTTAGGAGGAATGGTTTGACAAGACAGCGGTCTTTGCTGACGCCTGGTCCATTATCGTTATCGCTGGCGGTCAGGAGCCAGATGCAGCTTGATCTCGCGTCTCGCGATGACGAGTTCAAGGAGGTGACCGCCTGCATGAGGCGGCTGATGCTCAACTTGCTGGGAAACGCTGAGGAATATTCGGTGGTGCCTATTCAAGGAGGTGGCTCCTTTGCAATGGAGGCGGCCCTCTCTTCATTTGTGTCCCGAGCCCACAGGCCGCTCGTTTGCGTAAACGGCATCTATGGCGAGCGCATTCTACAAATTTTGCGGCTGTGGGGTGTCGAAGCACTGAAGCTTGTCAAGCGCGCGACCGATCCGTTGGATCCGGAAGAGATCGGCGAGTATCTGAGCCGAAATCCCGGCGTTACGCACCTGTGTTTCGTGCATTGTGAGACGACGACCGGAATCGTCAATCCGCTGCACGAGATCGTGGAGGTGGCGAGGCGAGGTGGCGTAAAGACCATCATCGATGGGATGAGTTCCTTCGGCGCCCTCAATATCGATCTGAGCCAGCGTGGACCTGACGTACTGGTCACATCGAGCAACAAGTGCATAGAAGGGCCGCCGGGAGTTGCGTTTGTCATCGCCTCGCGCGAGCTGCTGGAGAATGCGACTCAAGAACCGAGATCGTTTGTGCTCGATGTGAGAGATCAATGGCGCTCGCTCGAGCGCACGGGTGAGTGGCGGTCGACCCCTCCAACCCACGTCGTTCAGGCAACGACAATGGCTTTGAAGATTCTGCACGAGGAAGGCATCGATGCCAGGCGCTTCAGGTACGAGAAGGTCAGAGACGACCTCATCAAGGAACTCGAAGGGATAGTGGCTCCGCTGTTGTCCCCCGAGTTGCAGTCGCCGGTCTGTGTTGCGTTCAGTGCGCCGTCCGGAATAGTGGACCAGCCAGGATTCGATGGGCTGTATCGCCACTTGGCGGCCCATAATCTTTACGTCTACTCGAAGCTGCATCTTGCGACGCGGAGCTTTCGGGTCGGTTGCATTGGGCAAATCCAATCCAGCTGGATTGAGCAGTTGGGATGCGCCTTTCGTACATATTTCCGGTCCGGTCAGGCCCGGTCAGCAAGGCCGGCGTCGGGCCAAGAGGCATATGGGGCGCGCGTAAAGATGCCGGCTCAATCAGCTGGGGACCGGCAGCTGCGGCTTTCCGCCGAGACTGCTGTTCTGCATGCGGGCTATCGACGCGACCCGGTGACAAAAGCCGTCGCAGTGCCGATTTACCAGAATACAGCTTATGAACTCGATGGCGATCTAAATCACATCGCTGACGTCTACAACGTCAAGGCGGATGGGTTCACCTACACGAGGATTATCAATCCGACGACCCGCGCGCTGGAGAAGCGCTACGCCGCTGTCGACATGGGCAGCGATTCGCTCGCCGTTGCGTCAGGTCAAGCGGCGACGTTCCTTGCTATCATCAACCTTTCAAGTGGCGAAGTAGGGGACAATATTGTTGCCTCTCCGTATCTATATGGCAATACCTGGAACCTGCTCCACAACACCTTAAAGCGTTTGGGAATCAGCGTGAGGACAGCAGATCCCCGAAGGCCCGAGACGTTCGAACGTGCCATTGATGATCGCACGATTTGCCTGTTCGGAGAGGTAATTTCGAATCCCTGTCTGATTCCGCTCCCGGTCAAACAGCTGGCGGAAATCGGCCGAAGGTACGGCGTGCCTCTGGTCGTAGACAATACGACCACGCCGCTGGTATGTCGGCCGTCAGACCTGGGCGCCGCAGTTACGACGTACTCTGCAACAAAGTATATATCCGGTCATGGCACGACCCTCGGCGGACTAATCGTTGACAGCGGTAAATTTAGCTATCGGGGAGCCTCCCGCTTTCCCTTGTTCAACGGTCCCGACGAAGCGCATGGCGGAATTGTCTGGCACAACGCTGTGCGCGATGTCGATGATCTAGGAAAGAGCGAGTTTCTCCTCAAGGCTCGCATGACCTGGTTGCGCGATACGGGTGCAGCCATCGCCCCGTTTGCGAGCTTTCAACTGATCCAAGGGCTTGAAACGCTGCCGCTTCGCATGAAGCAGCACTGCGCGAATGCCAGGATCGTCGCCGGCGTTCTAAAGGAGCATCCTAAAGTGCGTCGCGTCTTCTACCCGGGGCTCTTTGAGGGCGCCGATCGGGAAATCGTCGATCAGACACTCAACACCGAATACGGACATGGGGCGATGGTCATGTTCGAAGTGGAAGACGAGCTGGCCGGGCGCAAGTTCATCCAGAACGTTGACTTGATGTATCACGTTTCTAATGTGGGAGATGCCCGCACGCTCGTGACTCATCCTGTCTCGACGACCCACACCACTGTCCCGCGGGAAAAGCGCGAAGCGGCCGGCATATTTGGCGGTTCAATCCGGCTTTGTGTCGGCATCGAAGATGTTAACGACATCTTGCGCGATCTGGACAAGGCGCTTTCCGCAATCTGACAACCTGCAAGGCGATCAGGAAGAGGTTCTCATGAATCAGGCAGACGCTTGGAAACTGAGGTCATCACGCTATGAGGCCGTTCAATTCAGTCGGGAGATCAATAAGCAGCTTTCGGAGCTAAGGCCGGACAACATCACGGGGGCCGCCTACATTGCGAAAGATTACGCTGTCATCACAGCGTGCACGCTTGCGACCGTGTCTGTCTCGTGGTGGTTCTACCCGCTGGCCGTTCTCCTGATCGGTGCCTATCAACGCGGATTGACAACCATCGCTCACGATGCGGCTCACCGCACGCTCGCGAAGAATACGACCTGGAACTATGTGCTGGGCATTCTGTTCGCTTCCTATCCCTTGTTCCAACGCCACTGGGCCTACCGGATCTCACATGTCTACTTGCATCATCCCTATCTCGGCGACCCGGACAAGGATCCCGACCTGAAGTTTTTCCTGGCCAGCGGCGTCTACGATGTGCAGCCTCCAGAGAGATACGCTTTCAACATCATCTGGAAGCCGATCTTCGGCGGCGCGACAGTAGCGTATCTGAAGTATCTTTGGACTAATCGGTTTTCGATCGAAGAGACCGAAGAGCAGAGCCGCTCAGGCATACTTGTCGACAGGTATGGCTTCTATCTGTTCTGGTTCAGCATCCTGGCCGGATCATATGCTCTTGGTCTGCTCCATATCGTCGTCCTGTTTTGGATCGTGCCCTATCTCACCACGTTTCAGGTTCTCGGCTGGTTTATCGAACTCGCTGAGCACTCACCCATGTGCGAGACAGAGACGCAGAACGTCTATCTCACCAGGAATAGGAAAGGAAGCTTCCTCGAGCGAGCCATCCTGGGACAGAATCTGGATGAGTACCACCTTGAGCATCACCTTTCACCCGGCATCCCGTTTTGGCTGTTGCGCAAGGCTCAGAAAATCCGAATGCAGGATCCGAACTACGCGAAGGTCGCCGCCACCTGGGGCGGGCTCTTTGTCAAGGGACCTCAAGGTCAACCTAGCGTCATAACTCAGTTGAAAGAGCGAAATCGACGGCTGTATGAGCAGTCCGTTGCCGGGGTTCGCACGCGAGGCAAGGTGGCGTGAGGTTGCAACAGCCCGAGCGCACCCAAGCCGTTGTCGCCGTCACTTCGAACCGTCTTCTGGTCGATGGTGTGCATCGCGACTGGTTACGGCGCAAGTACGTGCAGGCACTCCATCGTCATGCGGGAGTGGCTTGTGTCATATTGCCGACCGTCGACGCGGAAGATGCTATGGAGGAGGTCGCCCCGGCCATCATGCGCCGGCTCGACGGTCTGGTCTTGACAGGCGATGAATCAAACGTGGACCCCGCAGTCCTGTCAGCGCCCGCATCCTTTGCGGATCCTGATCGGCGGGATGTTGAGCCTGGGATCCTTGACCGTCCCCGGGACAGGCTCTCTGCCGTAGCCATAGAGAGCGCCATCGCCCTCGGAATGCCTATTCTGGGCATCTGCCGTGGGCTTCAGGAACTCAACGTCTATTTCGGCGGAACACTCCGCCCATCGCTTGCGGAGTGGAGCCGAGAAAGCGGCGCCATGCATGCCGAGAAGCCAGATCGTCCCAGGGACCGTCAGTACGATGCCGCGCACTGCGTCAGGATATCATCCTATGGCGCACTGTTTCCAATCGCGCGGACGATCGAAGCGCAAGTCAACTCGCTGCACAATCAAGGCATCGAGGCACTTGCCCCAGCGCTAAGAGAGGAGGCGTGGGCGCCTGACGGTCTGGTCGAGGCAGCTTCAGTGATTGGCGCTCCGACGCTGCAAATCGGTGTGCAATGGCACCCCGAATGGCACGTCTCAACCGACCTCCTCAGCAAGCAACTGTTCAAAGCATTTGGAGAGGCGTGTGTTGGGTACTGCCGGACTAAGAAGGGCTAGAGGCAGATCGTGATTTTGCAAACGAAACGTGGCCCGCGCGAGCCGAAAGGGCAGTCCTCCGAAAACGACGCGCGCGCCTGGGCTTCCGAGAGCTCCGCCCGGCCTCGCGGGCACAAAAAGGGTGGACGATCTACGAGTGGCTTCGCTCTAGGAGTGTTTTTTATGGCGCTTTATGTCGTTCTGAGCGCGGCAGGGGAGGTTTATGCGGCATCGTATTTTCAGAAAGCGGATGTGTTCGTGGCGCTCCTGCTGTCTTTCGCGGTGGTTTGTATAACGTTCAACTTCTTGGCTCGTCACGAGGGAGGCGAAGCAAGAGCCGGAAAATGGTCGCTCCTGGTCTTCGTCGCACTCAACGTCGTGACGGCGATCAGCTGGATCGGCCTATTTATAGGACTGAAATACGCTGAACCTGCGATCGTGGTCGCTTTCATGGTGGCGTTGGGGCCCGCCGCAACAGTGTGGTTAAACGCCCTGATCAGGCGCAGGGGCGCCCCACCAGCATCCGATATTGTCGTGAGCGCCGCGATTGCGACGATCGGGACTTACATGATTTGGATCTCGGCCAGCGGCAATGCGGGCGTGGAGTGGGCGGCTCGATCGTCCATTGGCATCGTCTTCGCCATCGTGGCCGGCCTATCGCTCGCCCTCACAAATATACTTGTCAAGGTGCTGTTCGACCGTGGGTTTTCCGGCCGACAGGTGCTGGCGCATCGCTTTTATGGAACCATTCTCTTGCTGCTGGGGCTGGTCGACCATTCATCTATCGTGCCGGAGATCTCGCAGCATTGGTTTGCGATCGCAGCAATTGGGCTGTCGACGATCGTTTTACCTTTGCTCTTGATTCAGGAGGGCATTCGCCGCGTAGAGCCCTTCACCGTCAACATGGTCCTGTCCACCGCCCCCATCGTCACCTTCCTGTTCCAGTACTTCGATTCTCGCATCGTGCCTTCGTCACACACGTTCGTTGGAAATGTCCTCATTACGGCTATCGCTGTCAGCAACATCTACTTGCAGTATCGGAGATCCGCATGAAAGAACGGAAATGTGTAGTCGTGGACGCATACTCTACGGGCCGCTACCTACCCGAAGAATTCAAGCGCTATGGAATTGGGACCGTGCATGTGATGTCGGCCGCACAGATTCCACCGATATTCCAAGCGCATTTCAATGCAGATCTGTACGATGAACTCATTCGCCCCGGCGAGCGCATGGGGTATGATGACATCGTTGAATATCATCTTCAGGCTCTCCAGGGCAGAGAATTTGAGTTCGTTATCGCGGGTTGCGAGTCTGGAGTCGAACTCGCCGATTCGTTGTCCGAGCGGCTGGGCTTACCTTCAAACGGGACCGCTCTATCGGCTGCTCGGCGTGACAAAGCACGATTGTCTTGTGCGCTGACCTATGCCGGTGTGCGATCGATCAGACAAGTCGTGTCTGACAATGCTGTAGAGATCGCAAGCTGGAGGCGCGAAGCGAACTTCGACGAGATCGTGATCAAACCTCTGAACAGTACGGGCACCGAGGATGTATTCTTTTGCTCGACAGATGCCGATATTCAGCGTGCTCTAAGCGCGATTGTCGGGAAGACGAACCGTGTCGGAGCATTGAATCGTTTTGCCCTCGGGCAGGAAAAAATAAACGGTCAACAATACACCGTAAACGCCGTCTCGATCCACGGAGATGCCTTCATTACGGAGGCCTGGACCTATGACACCGTTCCTATCGAGGGGGCATCATCGGTCTGCTCACTCGAGAGATTGTTGGACGGCAGCGAACCAATCGTTCAGGAGCTCTCCGACTACCTGAAACGTGCGTTGCAGGCACTTCAGATCCTCGAGGGACCGGCTCATGCCGAGATCATTGTCGATCATCGGGGGCCCGTTCTGGTGGACTTCGGGGCGAGGCTTCAAGGGACTATGTCGGCAAAAGCACGAATGATGGCGTTGGGGCATAACCATATCACGCTGACCGCTTGGCGCTACGCAGATCCCGAGGGCTTTGGGGAGTACATGAGGATGCGCGGGCCGTACAACCGGAAGGCGCACGCACTATGTGTCTCCCTGATCTCCAACAGGGGCGGTGTCGTTGCCGGCTACCCGGGACTCCAAGCAATTCGCAAGCTCCCGAGCTTTGCGGATGCCATTGCATTCGTTCCAATTGGTGAAGAGCTGGTTCCGACCATCGATTTGGCGTCGACACCAGGCATCGTCTATCTCGTGAATAGCGACGTGAATCAGCTTAATGATGACTATCACAAGTTGCGAGCAATGCGGATGGACCAGGTGTTCGAATTGGTGGCGCGGGATAGCCAGTGATGACAACTGAAGCAACCTTGACCGGAGCGAGTCCAGCCCGCGCGGCGATGATCGGCGTAAGCGACTTCGACGGTGTGCTGCGAGGCAAGCACGTCTTAGGTGAAGATCTCTCGGGTCAAGATAAAGTCATCAAGTTCTCTGAAGCTGTGCTGGCGTGGGATTGTTCGGATCGGGTCATTCCGATCAGTTTCACGCAGCAGCCGTTATCAGCATTTGGGGATGCTGACCTGCGTATTCTGTCTGCCACCGGCCGTTCGGTGTCTGATGTCGGCAATCAATATCTCTACCTTGCCGAGTTCACGGGCGCACATGAGAACATCTGCCCGCGGGGTGTTCTGCGTAAGGTCCTGAGAAGGGCTGCTGACCTCGGATACAGATGCGCTGTCGGGTTCGAGTTTGAATTCATGTTGTTCAAGGAGAACGCCGATACAATTGAGGATAAGCCGTTCAGCGAATGGGCTCCTTTAACACGGGGCCCGTTCGGCTACTCGATTATGCGCTCCGTTGCTCAACATGAGCTGTTCGATGAGATCTTGGCGCTTTGTGAGAAAGCTAGAATACCTCTCAGCGGACTGCACTTCGAAACGGGACCGGGCGTGGTCGAAGCGTCACTTCGTCATTGTGATGCGTTGGAAGCTGCCGATCGAGCAACCATATTCAAGTCGATGATAAAAGCATGGGCGCAAAGGCGAGGCTTGATGGCTACATTCATGGCCAAGGTTTCCGAGGATTGGCCGGGCCAGTCCGGCCATATTCACATTTCGATGTCCTCGGATGGTCAGAATGCGTTTTACGACAGCAATGCGGTTGGCAACTTCTCAAAGGTTATGAGGCAATTCATCGCCGGACAATTGAACTACATGAACGAGTTTTGTGTGCTCGCTGCGCCGAACTTCAATAGCTACAAGAGGTTGGTGCCTGGCTGCTGGGCACCAATCTGTCCAAGCTGGGGTGTTGACAACCGCTCCTGCGCGGTTCGCGCTATCTCGGGAGAGCCGTCCGTCCATCGTCTGGAATATCGGCTGGCTGGCGCAGACGTGAACCCATATCTTGCGCTCGCATGTGCCATTGGTTCCGGAATATTGGGACTCGAGACAGGTGTGGCACTACCCGCATCGATCGCCGGTGATGCAAGCGTGGAGATGACTGCGAGACTACCTCAAAGCCTATCAGAGGCAACTTCTCGTTTTGCACAGTCAGCAGCAGCGAACGAGGTTTTCGGAGAAAGGTTTGTTGAAGCATTCTCTTGCTCGCGCCGTTGGGAATGGGACGCCGTTCAAAATCGAGTGACCGACTTTGAACGTCGGAGATACTTCGAGATCATCTAGTTTGTCTTGACAGTTCTGTGCCTCGTTCCTCTCGCAGCCATGTGAAGGGGGCGTGGAGCTGATGAGGTCTGCTGCCAACTGCTCTGTGGCCGCAATTGCGATTGCTTCGATGTGATGCAGGTAAGATGTGCTAACTTTTTCAAGAAGGAAGGCGAAAGGGGAATAGTTGTCCAGTGGGGCGAAGCCGAAGAGCAGTGACGCGCAACGCTGTAGCCGAACCGCGGAGCCCCGCGCCCGAGACGAGGTCGGGTAGATCAGTGCTGGCCAGGACGCGCTCCGAGCGGCGCTCTGAATTCCCTGCCGGCGAAGAGGGGCCAATCACTTTTGGTCCTGGATTCATGAGCGCGAGGAATGCTGCGCAGTCTATTTCGCGAAGATGCGTAAAGGATTGTCCCTCAAGCGCCGCACGAGGATATCGCGCAGAACCGCCCCAGCAGATCTTGGGATGGGCGCGTACAAAGGCTGCAACAATGATCTTGCCTTTATCGGCTTCGAACGGGTGAGCGCATCACGCGAAAGGCCAGAGAACTTTAGGGAAGGCCGTAAGAAAGTACTCCTCCGGTGAGGGCCCCCGGTGAGGCCGTCTTCGCTGGATAGCCGATTTGCGATCAAGCAGCGTGAGTGACGCACGCGCGCCAGGACCGGACCGTCGTGGGATGCGATCTCTCGGTGAGTTGAATGGTCGTCTCGCCCCTGTCCTTCTGATCGGTCGCCTTGAGCGACGTCTCCGCGGCTGTCCTGATGGGTGCCGTCAAGCTTGGAGAAAATCGTGCCAAGCTAGCCAAGCCTTAAAGACATGGCAGAGCTCGCTCTTGGCGGTGCAGTTGAGTCCAAATGAGCGGGTCGCCACTAAAAGTAGCCGAGTTGGGATCGACAGCGCGCTACATTGCTGCGCCCCAGAAAGATGTGACGGGCCCACCGTCAGGCAGTGCCACAAGACTAGCGGTTCGACCACACCGTCAAAGTCGATCAGTGCCGCCTTCGGTTTTGACGGGCTCTACAGGAGAATACGCTTTGATAGACAAATGAGAAAAGATCGGCCGCTGAAATACACCCGCGATGGGACGTAGATGAGTGCGGCTGAAACATCGTCTCATCCTGCCAAATCTCGCCGTCGACCCAGCAGACTCCACTCATCAGACGCTGCATCCGGGTAATGCAGCGTAGGAGTGTGGTCTTGCCGCACCCTGGAGGACGGACAAATTCCCGTGAGTCCCTTGGCGTGAACGCTGAATCGCAACCAGCGAACAGTTGCGGGAGATCAGCTGAACGGCGACTGCGATATAACCCAGCTCTGCTCCCTCACGTGCCCGCACCTGGACCGTTTACTTCTACAAAAATAACGACAAGAACAGTCAGAAAGGCGACAATCAGCACCCCATGGGGGATAGCTGTATTTGAGCGCGGCGTCTCTGCAGCTAGGAGATTAAAAGGCGGGGCGGCAGGATTGCACATCCCGTACGTCACAAGGGGGAGGTTGAGCCTATCAGCGCCATCGAGGATATTGACTGTCGGGCGTTGGGGCGTGCGGATCATACATCTAAGGCTGGGTTCCAGCCCCGCGGAATTGCCAGGCAGCTTGACGGGCTGGAGGTTGTCCGCCGGTTGACCGGGTGCGGCTAGCGTCGTTTGGCTGTCGTAACCGCCGCCATTCCTGAAGCTTGGTAGCACCTCTCTCGGGGACCATTCTGCTTGAATGTCGCCATAGCTTTGACGCTCGAAGGACTTGCGCCAGCGGCAGCACTCGTTGCGTCTGAAAGTTCAGGTGCAAGCAGCATCAAAGCCAGGTGGAACAAGATAAATCGGATCAGCCTCATTAGAATTCCGAGATAGTCGCTGCGGCCTGCGTTCTTTGCGCCAGCTCCTGCTCGTTATCCAGCAATTTACGTGCCTTCAGAATGCGGGTCCGGGCGGCCTAGGCCAGACCGTGCATTGCGATTACATGGCCTTCTCCCGTCACACGCTGGCCGCATGCAAGGCCTTGAACGGCCGAGCCGAGATCACTCTTTCGCCCGCGAACTCGTGGCCCACCACCATGGGCACAGGCACCGTTTTACGAGCCCACTCGTCCCAGCGGAAAATATGAATATCCGTACCGCAAACCCCGGTCTTGACCCTGATCAAGAGATCAGTCGGGCCGATCATGGGCACGGGTTCGTCGCGTAGACAGAGTCCGGGCTCAGACTTAGCCTTGACGAGCGCCTTCATGTTAGAAACCTTACGCTTTAATTGATGCAGAGCACTGCGATCTCGCGCGTTGCGTAGGCATCAGTGGCGATGGCGCAATCGCGTGCGGCGGCGCGAGCGGAGACAGCAAATTCCATACCACCGTCCGGTGGAATCGCTAAGCGCCCTCTGCAATCGCCCGCGAGGTGGCTTCACGTCTTCGGGAATTGCTTGCCGTGAGATTTTGACACGATATGGGCCGAGCGTTCCTGTGGCCCGAGAAGGCTGTCGGAGAGATTCGTAGGGATCGCCGGCTTCGGCGGCTGTTCTGCCCGGCCAGCGATCCGCCCAGCTCAACATCCCGCGGCGCGGCTCCCGCACCTCACCGGCAGTTCGCGGGGCTCCGCGGCGGCAGGAGAGCGAAGCATCGTTGAAAGCCTCGCGGGGTAAATGCCGAGCGTCTGAAGAGTGAACCATCTCACTCAACGTTGTGCGGATATTTACCTTCGGGTGGCTGTTGCGCATCAGCCAGCCCGGGCTAGCGCTTTCGCAACCGCTAGCTCCCCGACGGCAACCGCGTCCCCGTCCTGTCGCGAAGACGACATTCCACTCCAAGAAGCAAGGCGAGCCGCACAATTCTTTGGCCTGGCTTTTGCTACCACAGTTTTTTGGCCACGCGGTCGGTGGATTCAAAGCGCTAGATCGGTAGAGCCACAGTTCGGCACTGGCAGCGTAAGGAGGCACTATGCAATCCGCCGATGGGGATGCACTATCGATCTTCAGGACCACTCGAGAGTCCTTGCGATCCTAAGAACCGCATTTACGATGTGTCCTTTGTTGAGGTGGCTGTACCCTGAACCGCGGGAGTACCTGCAGCATTTTAACGGACTTATTAAGCATCACTGCGGCAGTCCATATTCGAGCGGCGCATATCTTAACGACGGCGACAAGGGAGCCATCTTATGGGACGCAGCTGGCGAAAAGCGCGACAACACCAGCATGATGGAATTCCTTCTAAAGAGCGTTCCTGCGCACCGGCGTTCCGAAACCGCAAGACTTTTTGAAACGTTCGGTAAGTACCATCCGCATCAGCCGCATTGGTATGTCAGTATGGTAGCCATTGATCCCATACATCAGCGATCAGGGCTCGCAGGACATCTTCTTCGGCACGCAACCGAGATCTCAGATGCCGCGCAGAGACCTGTGCACTTGGAGGCGACCAGTCCGCACGCGATGCGACTTTATGCTCAACAAGGTTGGAGTGTTTTGACGGAAGTCCAGGTCGGCGGTTCTCCACCGTTCTTCCCCATGTTACGCCAACCAAAAACGTGATCGCTTGAAATGTTCGCAGGGGCCTCTTGATGCTTGATCAACAACACCAAAGACGCTGATGATCAATTTGAGACTATGAAGGCAGCGAACGAATTACTCCTTGGTTATCCCTTCGCTAAAGGATTCAGCTACGAATCGTTGTGGCGTTTCATGACTGCGTTAAGATTGGCGAATTACGCCCCTTGATATGATGCAGCCGTGAGCAGACGATGCGAAAAAGTGGACGCGCATGATTTCAACCCGCTCAATCCTGGTGGGCGTGAGGCTTACAAAAACGGGGGGCAAAGGCGGCAACCGGACAGGCGGCCAATAGAACTTCAACCAGCCTTCCGGACGAGGCGCCTGGCGGGATCATCGCTTCAGTCGCCCGTTTAAGTCCACGGCAGATGGCTAGAGCGTGAGGACGAGCCAGGCCGGCTCAGCCCAATCGAGGCGACCTCATTCGGTTCACCTGATGGTACCGAGACCGTCTTTCACCGTGAGTGTGCCGTGGCAAGCAATATGGTACTTGCGCCCAACAACAGGCATCTCGTCTGCCTGGGAGAATGACGGCACGTTGATCGAGAGCTCTTTTACGAGAACTTCCTCATATCCGCCATCTCTCTCCATGATCACGCGCCATCTCCATTCGCCGCCCGGGCTTTCATCGGCCATTGTGTTGTAGCGGAGGCGAATCAAAGTACTCATTGAAGTGCCCATCGAGATCATCTCCGACCCGAGAGGTCGAAGGAAGCCATTGCCTTCCCAAACGAAGGCGAACAAGTCGTCAAACCCAGGAAGCCTCTCCGCTGCCAGCGCCCTCTTTCGGCGTTTCAATTTAGCTGCTCGAAGCGCCTGTCCAATTCATACAAACGTTTGTGCGGACCGATTTCGGTAAATGGCTCCAAAAGAAGCGCGCACGCCTGCAATCTCGCAGTTCTCATCGTTGCCTGCACGCGGGGTTGCCAGCGTAGCGAACTTTGCGGCCGCGTCAAAACCACGAATGCGATGCGTCATGATCGCGTCCTGGGACTCGCCGCGCCTGATATGGCCCTCACATTCCGGACACGCATGGGAGCTGCCACAAGTCCG
This sequence comes from Bradyrhizobium sp. NBAIM18, assembly GCF_020193825.1. Classification (NCBI taxonomy): domain Bacteria; kingdom Pseudomonadati; phylum Pseudomonadota; class Alphaproteobacteria; order Hyphomicrobiales; family Nitrobacteraceae; genus Bradyrhizobium; species Bradyrhizobium sp. NBAIM18. The sequence goes on along the minus strand of NZ_JADYVO010000003.1, from coordinate 316,637 downwards.
GGCGCCAGCCTTGGGAACACCTTTCATTCTCGCCGACAAACCTGGCTCGTCCGGGTCAATTTGCGTCAAGTCCGGCAGACGCTCTCGATGTTCCCAGTGGCGCTATCATCGTTGCCGTTCCGTGTGCCGATGCGTGCTCCATCGAAACCGAACAGGGCCCGCCTGTGGCCATTGCTCCGAGCCCGAATTTGGCACCCGATTTCACTCATTTCGAAAACAATGGGGCTATAATCGGCAGCCTTAAAAGGCCGGGCAACGGAGTTGGGCTGGTCGATCCGGACGCTCAGTCATAACCTGACGCTCCTATCGCCGAGAGGCTACACGAACGCGTACTGGCACCAACCCGAAGCGAACTACGGCAACAATCAGACCAGGCTCAATCTGCTCCTGGGGCCCTTTCCCTACGCCATCCCTGCAGGTTGCTTCCGCGGCCGAGTGAATCGCGACAAGAAGGGAAATAAGAATCGTTGGGGACGTTTTCGCGTCGAGAAAAGTGGCTCCGCCCGGAGGGAGTCACACCGAGCGCCACCGATGAGGATGGAGCACTGAAGAGGGGTGACGTGATCTTTCTTCGTCGATCGGCTGCTCGCAGAGGCGCGTCGTAAGCGAAAGCCTGCGAACGGGATCGTTCTGCCGGAATACGCGCTCGACTGGAGCACGCATGATGCTCTGGTCAGGCGTCCGCGATCACCATCCTTCGATTGAGTTCGTGATCTCGGGTGCGTCGAGGGACTGTAACGGCCTTCTCGGCAACTTCGTTGTGGTCTCGCCTCTTTATACCAACAGCTTCGGCGAGAGAGTTGCGGCAACTCATTCCAGGTGCAAGCATCATCGTTGGCAGCTCGACGGCCAGCAGATCGAGTCCTGCGGCTTACAAGACGAGCTGTCCACGAGATGGGTGTGCTGGGAATATCTGGAAATCGGCCATCGCATCATCCACATGGACGTTTTCCGCAACCGGTCCGCTTTGACAGCCGTGATCTGTGGAAGACTTGGCTCGCGTCCACCTGCGCTGTCGTGATCCCTCGGGCCCAATCTCGTGTTTGCGCTCCTCATGGACGGCCCCCAACTCGCTTTCCGCTGGCCAGGATCTTACGCTGCGAGCCTCACGGATGATCCCGGCTCGTCGGTGTTGACTGTAACCTGCGCAGCGCTCATCGACCGCTCGAACGCCTCCGGGAAAGCTGCGGGTTTGAAGCGGGGGCCGCGGAGCATCGCGCTGTGGCGTCATCACCTCCGCATGGGAAGCGCTGCGCCTCCAATCAAGGAACGCACCAGTTCACGTTGCGGCCGAACTAACAGGCCTGATGCTGCAGCTCGACAGTAAGCCCGCTCCCGAAATGACGATCGACGGCCGAGCCAATTCGGACACCACGGCTTGGTATTATCTGAACGAGGAAGCTATCGCGATTCCTCGGCAAAGAAATAAAACGGGAAGGCTGGAACTGGATCGTCGACGGCGTGAAGTAAGCGGTTAAGCTGCACCGCGTAAACCGGCCGACCAGAACCAGGACCTGGATCCATGAGCCTGAGTATTGCCGGAGTCTCGCGCGGGCGACAGGTTGGTCTCGAGAACTTACCACCGCCGACCTGGAGATGATGAACCTGACCGGCGACGGCAACGCATTCTCGGAGGCCCTCGACCCGAAGCGAAGCGCATCTTAGCGGAGGCTGCTGGCGAAGAGCAGTCGCGCAGACCGATCGATGGTCCCGCCTCGTTTGTTGGAGGGAATAACCGACGGCAAAGTCCTGCTGATTTCTGCATTCTTGTTCTTACTGGTCTGCGAGAGTTCTGGAATGGTCTTCTGGCTTCCTCAGACCATTGCCTCGTATTGCGGGACCTGACTGCGCTGGAGTCGGCCTCCCTTCGTGATGCCTTATGCGCTAGGTGGAATGGTCATGGTCGTCTGGGGGCGCATTCCGGCGGAAAGCGGGAACGGACCAGGGACGGCCGGCTTCGGACGGCTGAGCAGCACACCGCGGCGGAGCCGCCGAGAGCACTGTCCCCTGAAAGCAGACGTTTTGTTGAGTGTGAACCGCACGCTAACAACGGTAACTTTTCTAAAAGACGAACAAAGCCTGGTGTCAATGCGTCCTATCTACCATGGATTAGGGCTTGCCGCTTTTTCCTGGTTCGTTGTAGAATCTTCTTCGTGTGAGGATTTCGAGGGAATAGCTTCCGTTCAGCTCCGGATTAAGCAAATTCATTTGAAGGATTCTGTGGGGGACATTGCGATGGCTAAGCCTTCCGTTTCCCGTGACGCCTTTCGTAGCTTGTTCGCCTTTTATGCGGCCAAGGCCCACCATGATCATAACGGTGTCGCCGAAGCCCGGCTCCTGAAGCTATTTGGATCGAGCGACCACATCCCGGACGGGCTGCTGGAGTTGTGGTCGTCACGGACCGAGCTGATTGGCCCTGAGGCCGTTGGCAACATAATGTCACCACTGGCTCATCAGATCCTGGACGACGGCGCACAATACAACCACGCCAGCGACTTCCTGCATCGATTGTTGCGAGAGTTGGACCGAGACGTCCATTAACCGCAATTACGAGATTGGTTGGATCGCTTTTCTGGGTAATCGGGCGTCATCGTTCGGCCGCGCAATGAGTACACGCCCAAACTCGGCGGCGTGGCGGACCCTCTAATCAGGACAAGCGGTCGCTTCGATCTTCATTCGACGTTGCACTTGGGAAGACGGCAACGAACCGATCCCCTTCCCAAAGCTCAACGTCGTGCTCGCCATACATTTGCTCGGCCCGACATCTCGCAGCCTCCTCGTCGACGCAGTCGAGCTTCGCGGCGCATATCACTCGCCTGCTGCTGTCCACCACGAGCACTCTGTACCGCATGATGACAGTCCGATCCCAAAGGAGCCTGTCATCCTAGTCGAATGTTCGTGTAAAGCAGCGCCCAAAGTAAGCGCAGACGCGCGGAACCTTTGTACGTGTGGCCACTCGGCTATACCGTCGCCTGGACTCTTCCGTCACACCGGCGCGTCAGGTATCCTGCCCAGTGTAGCGCGCTTCAGCACAAGCGGCGAGCCGGACGGCAACTTGGTTTGGCGCACTGCTGATGATGCTGGGGATGCTCTCCATCTTAAGCTCGAGCCGCTCGCTTCGGCACGCGGTGAGATTGCGATGCCACCGGTGCCGAATATTTCGCGACGTAATATCTGACCTCGCTGCAAGATATGCGAGTTGTAGGCCTGTGGTGACGCGAAGCGAAGGCTTCGGACCCCAGCGGCATCAGCAGCAACGCAACAATGGCCGCCGCGCGTACAATCATTCCCTCGCCCCATTCTGTCTGCTTCGTACAGAGAGCGGGTCTGAGTCGCCCACGCGGCGCAAATTAAGAATCGCGCACTGGTCAAAGTGCCGGGAAACTGTTGCTCCAATGCCGGTGTTCCGGCCAATGGCTGCAGACGGCAGCTGCTCGTGAAGCGACCTGACCCGGCTTCGTATCAATGTCGAAGCGGGGACCGGCGATCGTTGCATTGAACGGTAGCTATCACCGCCGAACAACTCTTCTTCTCCGCGCGGCCTTTTGGATACGCCGACCAATCCTTCTCGCGTTAGCAGCTCGCAGGCGTCGCCGGAGCGCCTGCAGTTCCCCAAATAGTGCGATAAGTCCCTCGACCCGTTGACGCAGAATAGCCGAATAGTTGTAAACTTGACCTCGGTTACTCATTACTGCCTCGAACAATCACTATTGAAACAATATGCAGGCGAGAACGGGAAGAGTATGCAATCGGAGGTAGGATCGTACAAGCTAAAAAAGAGGGCAGTGGGGTCGTCGTTGCGGGTCACTTCGTTCGAAAGTCGATCGACTTGGGCCAGGTTGCGGGTCTGATGCCGCAGCACAAGGATGGACACCTTTTGTCGGTTCAGGTGGGGTGCTTACTTCCTTACTGATTGGCCGGGTGCCCGCTCAAGAGGCGGCCGAGGCTTGCCCAGCCCCGTGGTCAGGGAGGGAGCCTCGCCCCCAGCTGTGGTGCTCCCAACCCGCTCAAACGTCGTGACGAATACCGCGAAGGCGGCGACGATCACGGCAATCGCGAACAACAGGATCACAGGGTCGGGATTTCGCTCAGTACTCATGAGCAACTCCACTCAGGCGGCCTGGCAGCTGAGCAGCCCCGAACTAAGTTCCGCATCGCGGCGTATCAGCTTTCACTTGAGAGCTTCGGGCCGAGCGCTCTCCAAACATCGACGTGAGCTTGCAAAACGCGGGTTCAAAATATTTGTTGGTCAATCCAGGGCGTTGGTTCAGATCTGTCTCTGGTCTTGGGTTAGGCTCAACGCGCGGGCGCTCCCCGCGAAACATCATCCCGATGCTGGGCGGCTCTTCAACTGAATGTCCTTAGCGCCGTCGGCGACGAGGAGCATGTGGCAGGTTTGCTGTCGTAACCCCGCCGGCTAACTGCTGCTTCGACGTTGTTGAAGTCAACTGCGGTTGCGAGATCGGAGGCGGTGCCATCCACCGGCTGCGAGCACCACCACGTGCGCGATTGAGGAAGGCCGCCGATCCGAGCGGAAAGCTAAATCGAAGAAGGCGTGCCGCCGATTTAGAGAGGGAGCACCCGCCAGCGATGGATGCGAGTAGACTGGCCCTAGCCACGAATCAGCCCCTGCGGCTGGGGCCTTTATGCCGCTGGTGCAGCCCCGTCGGCTACTTGGCTCAACACGACGTCGCAGCACGCGGCTCGAGCTTAAGACAACTCCCAGGATCATTAGAAGCAGGCCCCCAGGTTGCGGTCCAGGCATTGCGAGGAGGTCAGCGCTCAATTGAAGACCATGAACGCGAGAAAAGAAGAAAACCGGCAAGAATTGATCGAAGAGCTTGACGCGGCGATCGGAAGGCTCCGCGGTATCGCAAAGTCGCTGGAGAACCTTTCCCTGTAGTTCGGCCGGTCCGTTCGTCAACGCGCACCAAAGTTGGCGGCGATCTTGAACGGATATCCATCAGTGTAGCGTCGCGTTGGCATCTACCAGATACGGCGATCCCAACGATTGAGAGGAATCTCACCCGTCACGGTCGCGCCGATGGCGAGCTTGGTGAAGCCTGGTACGCTGCCATAGGATGACGTGCCACCGATGGCACCTTGGGTGGTGTAGGTGTAATTGCTGGCAAAGATCAGGCCGCTTTGACGCGTCCGCACTCGCCATGACGAGGGAGGTGAGGCAGGCGGCGCCAGCCGCTACGTGAACAAGCCCACCGAAACCCTAGACCGAAGCTCGACGCCAAACCTTCACCCCTGCAGCCAGCAAGCGTTCGCGCGACGATATAGAAGATGCCAGGTCCCGGCGTGACGGCCACGAGCATCGCCGCTGCCGGGAAAATGAAGAACTGGTACCGAACACAGGTCGGCCTGGCGTTGCGGTCTGAAGTGTCGTGGCTCAGGCCAGCGTTGGGACCATGATGCTGACTTCCTGATCGCGCGGTTCTTGGCTCGCAGCAAGTCCGGTGACGACACCGATACGGTCGGCAAGAGGACCGTTCTGGCTCATCTTGCGCTTGCCCTCGAACTTGGTGACAGGAATGCGGATGCCGACAATCCCACGCAGCTGGGCGCCGATGAAGTCTGCCGGAGCGTCGCTGACAGACCAAGGTGTCACCCGTGAGCCCTCATGAATGTTCGTCAATCGGGTAACTACATCAAGCAGACGTTCGTTATCTTCGAAGAACTCAACCGGACCGTAAGCATGGACGGCGATGTAGTTCCATGTCGGCACTACCTTTTCGGTTTCCTGCTTTGTGGCGTACCATGAGGGGGTCACGTAAGCTTCCGGACCCATGAAAATGGCCAGGGCTTCGCCGATCGGAGCCGCGCGCCATTGCGGATTGGCCTTGGCGAGGTGGCCGTACAGGACTCCCCGTTCGCCTTCCATCGGGTCCAGGAATAGCGGAAGTGGTGTTGCGAGCGGCCCTTCTGCCGTGGCTGTGATTAGGTTCGCCAAGCGTGCGGAGCTGATGGTCGATCGGATGTTCTCGATGTTATCATCCCGGAAGGCGGGGGGCACGTACATAGCGGTTCTCCGTTCTCCGCTCCGGAATAGCCCAAGCCTGCTACGTTTAGAAAGGCCAGTTCGTCACGATTTCGCTGGTCCAGTTGTTTCGCAGTTATCACCGTGAACGAAACTGGTCCCTCGCTTGCGCCAGGAGCTGGCACCCACGCTCAATCTGATGAGCCTCCAGCGCAGCATAACCCAAGATGAGCCCGACGAGGTTTCGTCCGCGCCGGCGGTCCGGCTGACGTTGATCGTACAGGGGCGAGATGGGGTAGATGCCAACCCCCTTTGCGCGGGCTGCTTCGATCAATGCTGCTTCGGACTTCTTGGGCAGATCGTCGAACCAAACGACCAGATGCAAGCCGGCAGCGTCACCTTCGATTCGGACTCGCTCGCCAAATCTCCGCCGCAATGCCTCGATCAGGGCTCGCCGGCGCTCGTCGTTGCGCCGCCGCATGCGCCTGACATGGCTGTCGTAGGCGCCCGCATCGAGCATCGTCGCTAGTGCCTCTTGCTCGATGAGAGATGTGTGCCGGTCCATGATCTGCTTGCCGGCGCTGAACGCGAACTGCAGTTCAGGAGGCACCACGACATAGCCGATCCTCAAGGTAGGCGAGAGTGTCTTGGAGACGGTCCCAAGATAGATGACGTGCTCGCTCTCTTCGAGAGCGTGCAGCGGGAGCACAGGTTTCGTGTCGTAGCGGTACTCGCTATCATAGTCGTCTTCGATCACGTAGGCCTCAACCTTCTTGGTCCAGGCGAGCAACTGATGCCGCCGCCCGATCGGCATGACACCGCCAAGTGGAAATTGGTGCGAGGGCGTTACGTAAGCGAGACGAGCTTCGGCCCTTGCAAGCCTCGCCGTGTCCAGCCCGTTTGCGTCGACTGGAATTGGCATCGCAATAGCTCCGGTCGCCGAGAGGATGTGCCGCGCCATAGGGTAGCCGGGATCTTCCATGACGAACCGATCTCCAGCGTCAAGCAGCAGCCGAGCACACAAATCGAGCCCTTGCTGTGACCCGTTGACGACGATGATCTGATCGATCTCGCATCGTACGGTCCGCGAACGCCAGAGATAGCCCTGTAGTGCCGTCCGCAGGCGCAGCGAGCCACGTGGATCATCGTAAGTCAAGGTTCGGGGTCGCTGCGTAATCGCAGCGGTTACGGCTCTCTTCCATGCTAGTACGGGAAAGTCCAAAGGTGAGAGATCACCATAGCGAAAGTCGGCAACGAGATTACGAGGTTGCTCGGTTGAGCGTGCGACGACCTGTCGCAAACGTTCACCATACCGCGAGACTCGTGCCTTGCGTGTAGACGACCGTGCTTTCGTGCCTGTGCGCCCAGTCTCGACGACAGCCTTTGCGACCCGTGGGCGGGCGCCATGGCGGGTCTCGATGAATCCCTCAGCCGCCAATTGTTCGTATGCGACCGTCACCGTCCCGCGCGATACTCCCAGCTCTTCGGCGAGAGCGCGGGACGAGGGCAGCGAGCCATTCGAGCCGTATACGCGCCCTAGGATCTGATCCCTGAGCACTTCATAGATCCGACGCGCTCCCATCTGCCCGACACGGTGTGGCACCTTAATCTGGACCATATGAACCTAACCAAGAACGCTATTGGTTAGACCAGTCTGCGCCCGTTCGGCTTCAAAACCAAGCTGGTTCAATCGAGGTGGCCGCGCAAAACAAGCTCCGTGAACTGCTGACCGTCTGTATTCCGGCGTGACCCAATATCGGTCTCGATGAAGTCTATCGCCGACTGAATTGCAAAGAGCCTTCCGGGTTATGTGCTCAACAAGGCCGGGACTGCCGTTGTTGAGACGATACCGACAAAGTTGGTGGGATTGTCGTGCTTGAAACCAAGTTCAGGTGCTTCTCTGCCTCGGGCGACTGGAGATTCCATCTGCTTTGATTGGCCCGCCTCTTGCTGAGTTCAGGCAAGTCGCAGACGCGATCTCCCATGTGACTCTTTGAGACCGAATCCAACCCTTCGTAGCTTCCGTCCAGTTCGCAAGAGCTTGGCCGGCCAACCCAGTCCAGGACATGCCCCTAAATAAGTCGCTCCTCCTCGCCGCATCACTCTCCATGACTTGCTTGTTCTCCCCGGCGTTTTCCCATGCCTTAGTGGCCAGCGTGCCGGCAGGTGATCCTTTTCTTTGGCTTGAGAAGAGGAAGGCGCCGCGCGCATTGAGGTGGGCTCGCAACGAGACCCGTAAGACACTACAGATCCTACAATCGGATTGGCGCTATGAGCGCTTCCGCCAGGACGCGCTCGCCATCACGAACGCCCAAGACGACATCCCGAAGGTTTCCTTGGGATGGCGCGGCCTAGACAATTTCACCCGAGACAAGAAGCACGTGCGCGGCGTCTGGCGTCGTACCACGCTTGATAGCTATCGCACCAAAGAGCCGCAATGGGAAACTATTCTGGACGTGGACGCGTTAGCTGCGAAGGAGAAGAAGAATTGGGTTTTTAACGGAGACACCAGATGCCTGCAGCCCGAAGAGCGGCTGTGCTTGGTCAAACTTTTCGATGGCGGAAGGGAAGCTGCATTTGTACGCGAGTTTGACCAAGATATGAAGGCCTTCGTCAAAACCGGCTTCAATCTCCCTGAGGGAAAGCAGGACTTCGACTGGGTAGACCGCGACACTATTCTGGTGGCGCGAGATTGGGGCAAAGGCACCATGACACGTGCCGGTCATCCCTTCGTCTTGAAGGAGGTCAAGCGCTCTCAGCCGCTCGCGCAAGCACGCGAGGTCTTTCGCGGCGAACGGACCGATTATAGGGTTGAGCCATTCGTGCTGCGAGACAATGAGGGCGCGGTCCACGCGACCGGCGCCGTACGATACACGAGCCGCGATGAGCGGGAGTATATACTCCTGGGACCCAAGGGGCCAATCAAGCTCCGTCTGCCCAAGCGCGCGGAGATCGGCGGCATCACCGCTGGCCGCCTGCTCGTTAAACTTGATAATGACCTCGATGAAGATTGGGCGCCGTTCGGTGGCGCCGGCTTCAGGGCCGGCTCGATAATCTCGTATGATTTGGCGGAATGGAAGCGGGATCCGCTGCATGCCAGGCCTTCGCTTGTCTTTCAGCCCGGGCCTCGACAGGAACTCCGCGGCTTCCACATCAGCAAGAGCTTGTTGATACTCACAGTCCTTGACAATCTTCAGGGCAAGGCATTCACCTACAGGTACGACCGCGGCGCTTGGCGGGTCACGTCGATCGCACTTCCAGAGAATGCGGATGTCAGCCTGTCAACCGCTTCCAATGCTTCCGATCGAGTAGTGTTCACCGTCTCCAATTACCTCAAGCCGACATCACTCTGGTACTTTGACGTCGAGACCGAACACCTTGAGTCCTTGAAGGTCGCGCGTGAAAGCTTCAACGCGTCTCAACATGTCGTTGAGCAATTCGAGGCGACCTCGCGCGACGGAACGCGTATTCCTTACTTTTTGGTGCGGCCCCGTAACGCCCGTCTCGACGGTTCACTTCCTACTCTTCTCTATGGCTATGGTGGCTTTGGGCTTCCCGAGCTGCCGTCCTATGATGGGGTCATGGGACGACTCTGGCTCGAACAGGGCAACGCATATGTCGTCGCGCACCTGCGCGGCGGCGGCGGGCTAGGGCGGCACTGGCACGAGGCTGCCCAAGGAGCGTCGAAGCAGCGCACATGGGAGGACGCCATCGCAGTTGCGGAGGACCTGATCAGGCGGAAGGTCACTAGTCCGGGCCGGCTGGGAGTGTTCGGCGCCAGCCAAGGAGGCCTGCTGGTGGGAACCGCGCTGACCCAGCGCCCCGATCTCTTCAATGCAGCGATCGCGCAAGTACCGTTGTTCGACATGCTTCGGTTCACCAAGCTGACATTGGGCGCGCTCTGGAGGGGTGAATATGGCGATCCCGCCATTCCCGACCAACGCGAATGGATCCAGCGTTACTCGCCTTATCAGAAGCTGGTGCCAGGCAGAACCTATCCGGCTCCGTTCATTCTCAGCGCGACTAACGACGACATCGTACATCCAGCACACGGCCGCAAGGCAGCCGCGAGGCTGCGTGCGCTTGGCCAGCCGTATTTCTACTATGAGGATTTCAAGGGCGGACATGGGCCCGCCACTCCTATCGAAAGTGCTCGCCAGGATGCGCTCATCTACATCTATGCACATCGGCGGCTTGTCGATGGTGGGTGAAGTGGAGCACGATCAGCTCGTCAGTTGTTACTTTCACCAACGCTGACTAACATCAGCTCGTGCAGCCCTCGGCAGCTTTGAGAACTTCTCAGTGGAGGCAAAGTGGCAGTGGGCTGAAGACCTTTCGATACTCAGGCAGCGCGCTGCAAGGGAAGTCGGCACAGACCTCGCATGCCGACCAGCGCCTTGAAAAGCGGCGCCGGTAATGAGCCATCGCTCGGCCGGCGCCTCCTAGGTCTGTACCTAATTAGCGAACTCTGATTCCTTCGCACCGAGTTGATTCGGCGGGGACTTCGATGCGCAAAGGGCTGTTCTGGCTCAACCACAAGCGGTGGGCTCAGATAAAGCCGCATCTGCCCACGAACCAGACTGGCCCGGCGCGCGATAACGACAATTTGCTCACATAGATTGGGCTGAGACTTGATACGTCAGCTCAACTTGTTGCAGCTTGCTATGAGACGTCTCGCTGCTGTGTCTTTTCCATATTCTGAAGCTGAAGCTACTACTCTGACGGTTGATTCGCACGGAAACGGTAGAGCCAACGAGCGCCAGCTCCTTCCGGCATTCAGCCGTCATGGCCGCCCGCTGAAAGCGGCGACGACACACTCTCAAGGATCGCCGTCTGGCTTGCATTGAATCGCTTACCTCCGTCAATAGTCCCAGCACCCATGAACGGCCAAGAACTTCCGATTCAATTAGGGTCCAGGTTTTGCACTCCGGAGGAGACGTAGGCTGGACCGCGCCCGAACGCTCCTTCGATACTTCAGCCGGTGCTCAAACAGAAAATGATGCGGGTCCGTGATCGTGACGTGAGACACGACCCGCTTACGAATAGGGGGACTTTTGTTTCGGCGACCCCACCATGACGCTCGCCGCCATCGATCGCCTCGTTCACCAACCCACCATCGTTGAGGTGGACATCGAGAGCTATCGCAGGCGCACCGCGCCATTCGGTCGAGTGGAAGTACTCGCACGCGCGCCGTAAGGCCAACCGCCTCATTCATGTTCGATCGCTCTAGTCGAGCGCGGTTATCTGGCGGATGAAGACCCTGAAGGGCCTCACGCCCTACGAATACATCTGCAAATGCTGGACATCCCAGCCAGAACGATTCAAGCTCAATCCGCTCCAGCAGATGCCGGGACTAAACACCTAATGCCGGGTGAGTTTAGCTTCCGCGTGCTCCATGCGGATCCGTTGCTTCGAAAAAGTGCGCGTCTTGCAGACCGTTTGCCGGTTACGAGTCAATTTGTTCGGACGCGCCTCGACAAACACTGCGAGCTGTGGAGGGAAGGGGCGCTGCGCCAACTCTTTAATCCGGCGAATGACAACTACGACTTCCGGTCTGCCGAGCCCCTTGCGATAGCAAAAGAGTTCTCCGAACAGAGTTTGGCGCTGAATCCTCCGGACGCTGTCCTTAGAGAAGGGTAGGAATGAGCATGTTGATGAAAGATTCCCCCCCCAGGTGAGGCAAACATCATGCCGTTCTTGTTTCGGCTATCGATGCAGGTGCGTGCTCGACAAATGCATCTTCCTCATTGCTTTAGACCAATCTCTAGAGTGGCGGGATCATAGCGATTGAAGATGCGTTATCCGTGACTGATCGATCGTATACTGGCAGTGAAGTCTCGCTGGTTCACCGTGTCCGAGTTCAGACACACGGGGCGCATTGGCGTTCACTCAACGTCATTTAGACGACATCTACATCTAAAGACCAGACGGATACACATTGCGCCTCGCCGGCATGATTTCTGCTTCTGTTAGGTTCGACATGCGGGCGGTGTCCCGCACAATGAGGACAGCCGACCAAGTCATGCATAAGCGCGGCATCATGTATAAGATCGGTGCTTTGATGGTCGCTGTCTTAGCTCAGCTGGAGGCGGCTGCCGTGAACGGGTCCAAAGGCAACGCAGAAAACGAGGTCCTGCGTCCTTCCGATTACAATCGAGCGCTCACGATAAACGATCAGCATGCCAGACTGATGATCAATGCTCCGGAGGTACCGTTCTGGCTCGCAGATGGTGCGTCGTTCGCCTATCGATTGACGAGCAACGGCAAGCGCCAATTCGTACTCGTGAATGTTGCTAACGGCAGAAAACAGGCAGCTTTCGATCATAAGAAGCTAGCTTCTGCGCTGAATCGCTTGGGCCACAAAGATGCTAATGCCGATAATCTGCCATTCGACCGTTTTGAGCTCGCTGACGATGGTGGCAGAATAAGTTTTGAGATTGAGGATACAGCTTGGAGCTGCGAACTTATAAACTACGCGTGCTCGAGCGAGACAAAGCTTTCCACAATCGACCAGCAGAGCCCATACGATGATACGCCACCTGTGGAGAATGATCCTAAGAGGGCGAGCGTGTCGCCTGACGGGAAATGGCTCGCCTATACCAAGGATTACAACCTGTTCCTGCTCAGCAAGGAGGGCTCGAAGGAGATTCGTTTGACTTGGGACGGATCTGAAGGCAACTACTACGCGTTTTCGACGCTGAGTTGGTCTCCAGACTCGCGTCGCCTCGCAGCTTACCGCGTCCGTCCGGGCCACAAGAGGGAGGTTCATTACATCGAATCATCCCCACGCGACCAGCGCCAACCGAGACACTGGACGATGACTTACCCGAAGCCCGGCGATGCTCTGGCACTGCCACAGCCGGTGCTTTTCGACGTCGGTGATCGTCGCGAGATCGCAATCGACAATGCGTTGTTCCCAAATCCCTATGACCTCTCTCCCATCCGATGGTGGAAGGACAGCCGCGGATTCACTTTCGAGTACAATGAGCGAGGCCATCAGCTTTACCGGCTCGCCGAGGTCGAGGCGGCCACAGGCACCGTTCGAACTCTGATCGACGAGCGCAGCAAGACGTTCATCGATTACCAGCCCCTAAGAATGAACCAGTCGAATACTGGCAAGACCTTCCGGTACGACGTTGAGGACGGGCGGGAGATCATCTGGGCCTCAGAACGCGATGGATACGAGCATCTGTACCTGTTCGATGGGTACACTGGCGAGCTTAAAAACCAGATCACACGTGGAGCTTGGGTAGTCCGTTCCGTCCATTACGTAGATCCTATCAAGCGCCAGATTTGGTTCAGTGCAAGCGGAATGAATAAAGGGGAAGATCCGTATTTCGTCCACGCCTACCGCATCAACTTCGATGGCACGGGACTGACGTCGCTCACGCCCGAAAGGGCGAATCATCACGTCAAGTTCTCGCCAGACGGCCGCTACTATCTAGACTTATGCTCACGCAGCGATCTCCCGCCGCGCCTAATGTTGTACCGAACCATTGACAATTCGGAGCTCGTGCAGGTCGAGAGCACCGATATTTCCGCGCTCGTAGCCGCTGGCTGGCAGCCGCCACTGACGTTCCATACAAAGGGCCGGGACGGCGAGACCGAAATATGGGGGATTATTCATCTCCCGATCAACTTCGACCGAAGCCGCCGATATCCGGTCATTGAAAAGATTTACGCCGGCCCGACCGGTTCTTTCGTTCCGAAGTCTTTCTCGCCTGTCGTGGAGCCGCTCACACAGCTTGGATTTGTCGTCGTTCAAATCGATGGAATGGGCACGAACAATCGGTCGCGTGCGTTTCACGACGTTGCCTGGAAAAACCTGAGAGATGCTGGCTTTCCCGACCGAATCCTTTGGCACAAGGCGGCGAGCGCGGAGTTTTCGTGGTACGACATCTCGAATGTCGGCATTTTTGGTGGCTCGGCCGGCGGTCAAAACGCGGTGAGCGCACTGCTCTTTCATTCCGATTTTTATAAGGTGGCCGTCGCCAATAGCGGTTGTTACGATAATCGTATGGACAAGATCTGGTGGAACGAACAGTGGATGGGATGGCCGGTCGGTATTGAATATTCGCAGTCTTCCTCGGTCGACAACGCTCATAGATTGCAAGGCAAGTTGCTGCTCATCGTGGGCGAACTGGACCGCAATGTCGATCCATCCTCTACATTTCAACTAGCTGACCGGCTTATTCGAGCAGGAAAATACTTCGACATGCTTGTGGTGCCAGGTGCGGATCACGGAACGCCCGGGTCTTACAGTCTGCTCAAGCTCCTCGATTTTTTCGTTTTGAATATCCTCAGACAGACGCCGCCTAATTGGAATGACCCATCTATTGGCCAGCCAAAGAGCCAGGAGGCTCTATCATCGTGCGAAGAGTCAACAGCTGAAGGCTGCCGAGACCGGCCAAACTGACTGGAGATAGAGGCGCCTGGGCCATCAGCATCGCATGTAGGCGGCGGTTGCCAATGGGAAATAGTATCGTTTGTCGAAGTAGCTGCTCTTCCAGCGACTTGACAGCCGTTCGGAAGGGGCCGTCAGTGACAAACTGATGCTGCCTGTCTCTCCTCGTCACGTTTCCAGGTCAGGTTGACGATGGCATCTAACGCCCCGTACGAACGAGTCGATCTCGCGCGCATGGCCACCAGAGAGCAGGGCGTAAAGCTTCCCGCTCGTTGACTGCCATGCCGATGCTAAAAGTTCGCCTCTCCTCTGGGCGCAGCGACTGAGTTATGCGGGCGCGAGTGCCAGGCCTACAAGATGGCAAAGAGGCAGGCGCGCTGTCTGGGCTCACGCCAAAGATATACCAATCGGGAGAAAAGGACATCATGGGCAGGATTACGCTGGGCAGCGACGAGATAGTGCGTACAGAATTGTTTGAAGCCGCCAACGTTCTACTATCGCACATCACGCGATTCTGAAAGCGTAGCGCTGGGGGAAGGACGTCGCCGACCGGCGAGGCTCTAAGCGCGCAAAAGTCGCCTTGGCACGTAAGCTCGCAGTATCTGATCTGCCACTGAGTATTCCTCCAGCAAACTCGTTTGTTGGCGAAGGATATGTGCTCGCCGATGTAGATGAATTCTCCGCTTACGCGCCGTGAAGGATGCGGTCGACAATGAATTGGTCCTTGTAGCCGGGATTGAGGCGTTGGTCGCCGGGCAGAGCATGGAGGAAGCCATCGCGCGCTCACGCTTAGGCAGACGCGGGAGTTGACGCGATTCTCATTCATTCGCGCAGGAGCGCCGCGGACGAGATCCTCGCGTTTGTCAAAGCCTGGGAGAACAGGTTGCCCGTTGTGATCCTTCCTACGAAGTAAAATCGAACACCCGTCGCTGTATGTCGCAAGACAAGTATCGCCACGCTGCAGGTGTTCCGGGTCGCCAGTCGCGTGCCTGCAGTCCAGCGGAAGAGATAAACGACCTCCGCGTCGATACCGGCCACCTTGGCGACAAGCGACGATGCCGCAGAAAATTGGATGTCAAGCGCGGCCTTCAGTTCTTCGAGCACGAGCGGGTGCAGCGGCTCTTTCAGGTTTACACCTCCGATTTCCGCGCCGATGTGGCCGGTGAGCGGATGAACGGCAATACTGCGCGGGGCCGCTGCCGGAGTATTTCAGGAGGGCGAGGTGGGCTTTTGAAGAGTTGACGTAACCATAGTGGCTCCTTTGATAGGTAGGTTCGTTCGATAGCCTTCGAGAGACTGAAGTCAGACAGCGGATTTTCCCGGTGCGGTCCGTGTTGGTGCGCGGCACGGATCATTGACCGACCCTCTCAGTGGCTTTCGGCTGCTCGAGGGCGTGGTGTCACGCCGTCGGCGTTGTTCTGCCAGGCGATAATCGCGTTGAACCGGCCATCGACATATGGCGCAATGTCGATTCTCTGTTTGAGCGCGCCGGTGGCGAACAAGCCGTCCGAGATCTGCTGGAAGACCTGGATGGACTTCGCATCGATCGGGTAGCGCCATGTCCGGCAGCATCGTCCAACCACTTGCCTTGTTCGAAGGTGAGGCCTTCCTGCTTAACGTAGCTGGCGCGTATCCACGCGTCCGGGTTTGCGCCTTGCCAGTTGTAGAACGCAACCGCGCGGCGCACGAAGTCAGCAATTGCGGCGGTTTTCGCGGGGTCATCAAGCAAGGCCTTCCGGGTGAGTATGACGTTGACGCCCCAGTTATGTCCGTGGCCATCGGCGATAATCGGTGGCTTGCCGATCCGAAAATATTGACCTCCGACGACGATCGCCGCATCCACCGATCGGGACACGAAACTCGGCGCGAGTTCAGTTCCGGCGAGTGGCACGCCCTTTACTGATGACGCACCGAGGTCAAGACCGTTGGCATGAAGAATGCCGGCCAGCACCATGTGACGACCAGAACCCGGAGGACCGTCCTCCCTTTAAGTTCGGCCACCGCTTTGATGCCTCTGTCCGGCTGTGCCACCAGGTAGTAGTTCTCAGGGCTTCCCGGATTGGCATATATTCCAATCGCAACGAGGTCTTTGACGCCTGCGCCGACTGCGATCGGCAGTGGCGCTTCGCCGATACAGCCGATATCGACCGCCCCGGAGATCAGAGCTTCGAGCACGGCCGGACCACCATTAAAGTGATGGCATACGGCAGTGACTTGTCTACACCGGACAACGCCCAGACCGCGGATGCCTGGCTCTGCTGCTCAGCCACGATAAGTCGCGTCCGAGGCGGAACGGCCGCGGCGAGTTGAGCTGCGAGGTCCGTCGCCTTCCTGTCTTGAGACGCCACTGGTGTGGTCGCCGTGAAGCCGGCGAGGCAGGCTACCACCAAGAAGTTGCAAGTAGGCCCAATCCCCTTTTCCTCGTGCCTCAAAAAACAGGACAGGCAGCCACGGCATCAGCCGTGGATCATGAAACACCACGGCGCGGCGCCGTTGGACCCGGATGTATCCTTCGACTTCTTTGTCGAGCGCGCCGAGCACGCGCAAGAAGGTGCTCTTTCCAGAACCGCTGCGGCCCAGGAGCGCCACGAACTCGCCGGCCCGCAATTCGAGAGACAGATCCGCCAGGACGGCCGGGCGTCGAAGCGCTTATTCAATGTTGAGACGATAACGGCCGAATCGGCCAGGGCTGCAAGATCGGAGTCGGCTTCAATCGCCAGCGAATGCCCTCCGCCAGACTTACCTTCTTGGCATTCGAGAGGAACGGTCCATACCAATGGGGAATTGCTGACAATTGGGAGATCCAAGTCAGCTCTTGGTTACCCAGGCTGCTATCTGCCTTGCAGCGCCAAATCAACCTGCAGCTCGATGCGCAAGAGATATCCTCTAACTCATACTCGGTCCTACCCGAAGCCGACGAGCAAGCCGGTCTCGACAGCTTCGGGCCGCTCCGTCGCGGCTTATTCGGTGGAGGCGCATACGCGCGACAACTTACTTTTCCCGATCGAACATCCGCGCCCTTCGGGCAAGTTGAGCTTGCGCTTTGCCCCGTGACGATGCTTAGGAGTAGCAGATTAGTTTCTCCTTTGATCGCGCGTAGCAACGGCTCGTTGAATCCGGTTGCCATAGGCGCCGTTCTACCTTCTAAGTGTCATGAAAAGAATTGTTATAAACCGGACATTCCCGCGCAAGGTGGAGGTCCTAGAATCAGTTCGCCACTCCGAGTACCATTGGCCATCATCTGACCCAGCGAAAGCCAACCGCTCGTATAGCAGGATCGATCAGCCTCGCAGCAGCGCGGGAGTTTACCACGACTGGCAAATCCGGTGCCGGCGATCGTATCAGCCTCCTAGCTCGGAGCCGCAGATCTAGTTGACAAAAGAACCGTACTTCATTCGCGGCACGGGAATTGCTGTCCCGCTCCTCGAACGCGACTGCCGTCAACATTTCCGTGAGTGCAATGCCGTACGGCAACCTCTCCATTTCTGTCGTTGGAGTCGCTTGCAACGAGAATACGATTGTGCGGCCGCATGGCCTAAACCAACAAAGCATCCGTGGTGAGGTGGCTTGCCAGGCTAGCGCGTCCGTTCGCCAGACTTCAAGGAGGCACGAATGAATGATCGGAACGTAGCGGAAGTCGATCTTCACGACTTAGAGATTTCGGATCCGCTGATTGGGAAATGCCAGCAACTGGTCAGGGACGTGGCAATTCCCTACCAATGGGAGGTGCTGAACGATCGTGATCCCGAGGCGATACCAAGCCACGCGGTAGAGAACTTCCGCCTTGCCGCCGGACGTGCGAGCGGCGAGTTCCGTGGCGCGGTTTTCCAGGACAGTGACGTCGCAAAATGGCTTGAGGCGGCTGCATGGTCGCTATGCCAGGCACCAAATCCAGAGCTGGAGAAAGCCGCCGATGAGCTGATTGAATTGATTGCGGCCGCCCAATGCGACGACGGTTATCTCAACACCTATTTCATACTAATCGCGCCTCAGGAGCGCTGGACCAACCTAGCGGAGTGCCACGAGCTCTATTGCGCCGGCCACTTGATTGAAGCGGGTGTCGCGTTCGTCCAGGCGACGGGCAAACGGCGATTGTTGGAAGTCGTTTGCAGGCTTGCTGACCATATCGACACAGTTTTTGGTCCGGAGCGTGATCAATTACACGGCTATGATGGCCATCCGGAAATCGAACTTGCGTTGGCACGCCTCTACGAAGCGACAAAGGAGGGGCGATATCTCACACTAGCCAATTATTTCGTGGAGCAACGCGGCACGGAGCCGCACTTCTACGACACTGAGTACGAGAAGCGCCAGCAATCCCGCGTCCCGAAATCCGACGGCACGCCTTGGATGATAAAAAACAAAGCGTATAGCCAAGCGCACCTGCCGCTTTCGGAGCAGCGGACTGCAACAGGTCATGCGGTTCGTTTTGTGTACCTCATGACGGCGGTAGCTCATCTCGCGCGTCTGCGCCAGAACGAGCAGCAGCGCCAAACTTGCCTCCGGCTATGGCAAAACATGGTCCAGCGCCAGATCTATATTACCGGAGCCCTCGGCTCGCAAGGTGCCGGCGAAGCGTTCAGCAGCGATTACGATTTGCCGAATGATACGGCGTACGCGGAAAGTTGCGCCTCCATTGGCTTGATTATGTTCGCGCGCCGTATGCTGGAGATGGAACTGGACAGTCGCTATGCCGACGTGATGGAGCGCGCGCTCTACAACACCGTTCTCGGCAGTATCGCGTTCGACGGGCGTCACTATTTCTATGTTAACCCGCTCGAAGTGCATCCCAAAACGCTGAGGTCTAATGGTATCTACAATCACGTCTCGCCGGTGCGACGACGCTGGTTTGGTTGCGCCTGCTGTCCACCGAACATCGCGCGCCTTTTCACATCCATTGGTCATTACATCTACACGCCCAGCACCGATGCGCTCTATGTAAATCTCTACGTTGGTAATAGGGTAGCAATATCTGTCGACGGGCATGCGCTGCGGTTGGTCATAAGCGGCAGCTATCCCTGGAGAGAAGAGGTGGAAATCGCCGTCGAATCTGCGCCGCCAACTGCCCACACGCTCGCCCTGCGCCTGCCAGAATGGTGCAACGCGCCGCACGCGAGCCTGAACGGCGAGCCTGTGAATTGCGAGCCGCGCAAGGGCTATTTGCACATTCGCCGAACGTGGCAGCAGGGAGATCGCGTCAAATTATCGCTGCCGATGCAAGTGCGTCGGGTATACGGCCATCCACAACTTCGCAATTTGGCCGGCAAGGTGGCCATCCAGCGTGGCCCCTTAATTTATTGTCTGGAGGAGGCCGACAACGGGACCGAGTTACACAACGTTTGGCTTCACTCAGACAGCCGGTTTTCCCTCATGGAAGGAACTGGCCTCTTTAAAGGCAAAATTGTGCTGCAGGCCGACGGGGCGCGGTTGCAACACACGCATTCTGAAGAAGCGGCGCTTTATCACTACGACAAAGTGCCTGGACAGCTAGAACCGCAGCGGCTGACATTCATTCCGTGGTTCAGCTGGGCTAACCGCGGCGAAGGCGAAATGCGGGTTTGGATAAATGAGCATTGACGCCGAACGCGCGGATCACGCTTCCACGAGTCGAACTTAGATATAGGTCCCGACGCTAGGCGATATGGTTGGTCGCCTACGATGAGAAACATCTTGCAATCTATGTTCGTTGTGAATGACCGAAGAGGCGGGAACGGCCAGGCGTGAGGAGTCATCGTGATCTTCGCCTCAACCCTGCGCGCGAACCTGATTTATAGCGCGACGATCGGGATGAGAGCGGCCCGGCGCAACCAGCCCGCCAACGTGACAAGAGGCGCAAAACTCTAGTTCTGGGTGGTCCAAAGTTCGGTCTCGCTGCAGAGGCGCAAAACTCTAGTTCTGGGTGGTCCAAAGTTCGGTCTCGCTGCAGCCCACCCAGATGGTATGCGAAGTGGTGCTGGAAACTCTTGAACCCCTTGAGGACGAGCACTTTAAACTATTAAAGCGCTTTGCACGGCACAGTTCAATTGCTCAATTACTTGAGAAGGCTCATCAAATAGGAGCTATACCTCCGGATCACAATGATGCTTTGATGTACGAGAGAATTGAGCAGTTTCAAAGGGCGCTGCAGCTATATCGGGCTCCGTCGCTGCCAATTGAGGTACATCAGTTTTACGCGACGGATTCTTCCGTAAGTTGTCGCGCACGACTAGACAAGAGCTCAATAGCTCCAGAGATGAGCTCGCCGATGCGAGGCTGGGACAGGGTTTTGAGTGCAGCGGCCATTGATACCACACCGATTCCGGGCAATCACGCGACGATGATGAACACTCCAGAAAACCGCAAAGTCCTGGCACGCTCGTTATCAAGAGCCTTAAATAGCTCACCGACGTGATCTGAGGCCGCCGGCGAACTGGTCCATTTTTGGTTAGAGTTTTTCGCGATTTCCCCGGCCGGGAGGAGCGAAGAACGATGAAGGCTCGAAGTTTCCGGGCGCCCAGAAGGCGTTCATTTTGAAGCTCCACTGAAAGTCCTTGAAGCGGCGTGCGGGTTGATCGGTCCTCTCGGCCGTAGCCTGGGCCGCCGTCAGTTCGTCCGCGATCATGGCGAGTAGCCGCGTGTTGCGGGCGAACCCGAACAGATAATCCACGTGGTTGTCCTCGCACCACGCCATCAGCGGCTCGCGCGCAAAGGTATATCGCTTCGCGCTTATGTCGGCGTTAACCAGTTGGCGGACCAGCTTGAGATACCGCTTCCTCACAAAGCAGCTATTCATGTATTCGCCACTTTCGACATGGACCGGCCTGGGCCAGCGAGGTAAACAGCGTCTCGTGGCTGATCTGGTCCCGCCCCGGCCGTCGCAACGGCGACTGACCGGATCCAAAAATGCCTCGCCCGGTTAGTCCGGGCGGGGCATTACCTTGCGCAGGAGCCGGCTGCGATCTTGCGGCGGCGTCTCACCGACCATGCGAGCTTCGCAGGATGGACGCACCGATTCCCTTAAGGAGCTTCAGTCGCAAGCAACCGAGGGCGCGTTGTCGTGCTTGAGTGTCGCTTTCGGACATTGTAACTCACGAGCCAGATCACGCCGACCGCGATCGGCACGAAGGCTGCGGTCAGGAACGAGGGCTCTACTCGCAGTCCGACGTCATGCGCGCCCTTGGCAAGATAGCTAAACAAGCTGACCACATAATATCCTATCGCCCCGACCGACAATCCTTCGACCGTGCACTGCAGCCGAAGTTGCTGTCTCGCGCGCTCGTTGATAGCCTGCAACAGGTCACGATGTTGTCGTTCGATTTCGACGTCGACACGGGTTCGCAACAGATCGGCGGCACGCGCGAGCTTGACCGACAGAGCTGCCTGACGATCCTCTACGGTCGCGCAGGTTCGCATTGCGGGCGCCATGCGGCGCGCCAGAAACGACGACCAGGTTGGATAGCCCGAGACATCGTTGCCTTCAATGATGGACAGTCGCGATTGGACCAGCTCGTTGTAGGCCCTGCTGGCGCCGAAGCGAAACAGGCTGCCGGTCGCGCCTTTTTCGAAGGAGGCGGCCAGCGCCGTCAGCTCAGCAAGAAGATGGTTGTTGAACTGCAGCCCCTCACCGCTTTGCATTTTTTCGAGCGCCTCAACAAGCCGGCGATCGATGCGATCAACGGAAGGTGCAAGCTCAAGGGTCGCCGACAGGCCAAGCAGCGCCAGTGGACGGTAGGTCTCGATCTCCAGGAGCCGTTGCACCAGCGCTCCGAGATCGTGCGACGTCAATCCGAGGTCGCAGACGAGGATTTTCGTAAAGCCTTTTTCGTCTACGCGGAAGTCTGAGGCGGCAACGCCTGCGCCGCTCTTTGTGGCAACCATGGCCAGGCTGTTCTTGTCAAAAACCTGTTCGGCGCGCCTGGTCGGCGAGGCGTCCTGCTCCACTTCTAGCCTGATCGCGACCAGCAACTGTCCGGTCTGACGCAACGCGCGGATCAGCGATCGGACGGTACCATCAACTTTGTCAAATCGGTCTGCGGTGGAAGCATTTGTGTTACTCCAGATCCAGGTGAATGTTGTGAATTCCGAATGCTGCTCCCAGCGTAGCATAGCGGGCCCGATGACAATCTGATGAAGTTTCGCCGATTGCTCAGGTGGCGGAAGATTGCGCTCGAGGCAAAAATCGATAAAGCGGCAGCGATCGCTTGTGGCCGCCTCACCCTGCGCAAGAAAAGCCAAGTGGATCACGCTGAATGGCGAAACAAGGCGCGTAAAAGGGCGCGCGTGCACTTCGCCGAGCACGGCGTCGCGTTGCGGATGTGGCGTGAAGGTTCGCAGATCCAATTCATCGACCATATATTGACGCCTCTCTTCAGGGTGAGCAAGCAGCCGTCAGCCGCGCGAGGCCGTGGCAAGCAGGAGCGTCCTCCGTTCCGCCAGCGGGGTGCAGACAGGCGACCTCCGGTGCGGCAACCACATTGTCGATTGACAGATCGAGGCCCAAACACGACTCCCATCTTGCTGCCGCCGCGCCCTGACGCGGAGAGACGGTGCAGGATTTGGGCCAGCACTGTAGAAGGGGCATGCTCGTGTCCTTTGGCGCAATGTGGCTTTCGAAGACAGTTGGAGGCAGGTTTTAGACATGAAGCGCGCTTGTATTCTGACAGGATGCGTACGGGGCGCAGGCCACAGGAAATTGCCTGCTTCGCACCGTGATCTCTCGCCAAGCGGCTACATTATGTGAGACGCCATGCTGTGGACGGATTTGCCCATGCAGAGGCGGCGACTGACCGCGCCCGGACCAGGCGGGCAAGGCTTGGCCGATGGGCTGATAACGTTCCGTCGCGTGAGGTTGACGTGATCACGTAGCCGGAGCGCACGCCGTCATCGTTTTTTGAGGTGACATTCAGGGCAGTGCAGCGCCGCGGCTCGACCGCAGTGAGGCAGATACGTGGTGAATGTCGTGAGCGATCGACCGAATAGCGGCGGATCACAAGTACGGCCGACTCGACTTGGCGGGCGTATTGCTCGAGTGCGGTCGCGGAGGTTTTGATTCGTCGTAGCCATCCGGCCGAGATCCGGTTTCTCGCCAGTCTTTGCGGGACGCGAGGATCGCCACGTTCTCGTTGATGTCAACTCTGTTTCGGATCGAGCGCACGAAGTGACCTCTTCGATCGGTGGATCTGGCCGAAGGCGCAACAGAGGCGTCACAACGTTCATCCCCTGCCGCCTGCGCCGTCATTCCTCGAGAAACAAGAAAGTTACTCCTTTGCTGTCGAGGCCCTGCGGGGTGCGCCGTCGATCGCCTCCGGCCTGTCGATCACCATCGAGGCCGCAAAGTGCGGGCTCGGAAAACAGAGGCCAAGGAGGACTACCATGGCGACCATCGGCACCTTCAAGACGACCGGCAACAACGAGTCCGGGCGCTCTATCTGCCAAATGAATGGACGGACGACCCCGCTCGCCTGAAAGCGGCGCATGTCCCGAGCGATGTGGGCTTTGCGACGGAGCCGCAGATCGCGCGTCGAATGGTCGCTCGCGCCGTCGCCGCAAAGGTGCCGTTCTCGTTCGCGGCCGCGGACAGCGTGTATGGCACGGGTGAGATCGAAACCCTGCTGCGCAAGGCGGGAAAAGGCTATGATCTGGAGTTCTTACAATCACGTGTTCGTTCCTGGGGCAAGCAGCAGCCTGTCGCCGGCACCGCCTCCGCGATCGCGCAGAGCCTTCCCAAGAAGGCCTGGCACCGCTCGACGTCCGGCGAAGGGACCAAAGGTCCGCGCTGGCCGGTGGTCCGGCGATTCGCCGGTAGGGTCGGGTTGTTGACACCAACCTGATTCGAGGAACTACCGATGCCCGACGAGATGATGAACCTCGGACGCTCGTGGAGAAGACCCCTGATGCGGATCTGCGGCGGGAGATGATCGGCTTGCCGCCCAGCTACTGATGGAGCTGGAAGTGCAAGGCCAGACCGGAGCGGCCTACGGCCAGGAGGATCCCGAGCGGCTGGCGCAGCGCAACCGCTAGGAGAGGTGGACTTCGTTTTCCGTAATAGCTAGCGCCGACATCGGAGTGGCTTCCGGCGAACCACACCTGCTGCAGCCAATCCGCATGCTTGAAATTCGCGCAAGGGCTGCCCCGCATACTCAGCGCGAGAGCAGGCCTTTGTCGGGCACTTGCTGGGCCGGTTGTCGACATTAAGACTCAATGCCAGAAACCTGACACTACGCGCCGCTACGAAGTGTCTGCTGAGCCTGCGAATTCACTTCGGCACGCGATTTGCTCTGTTCACGGCATCGTCGCCAATCGCACTGCGATGGTCTTCGGGGACCGACCGCCGCGTTCGCGTCTGGTCCCCTCCGACGGTTTGCTGTGGCAGTGACTTGGCGCTCGGTTGTTGACTGAGAAATGCAGGCAAGTGTTGGATGCGATCTAGAGTGCTTCTTTTGGAAGCCGCAACAATTGCGCCCGTCGCAAGCGGTGCAACCAAAACGGCGAACCTTGAGCCCGGAGTGAAACTACCACCGGCGGTGTGGGACTGGTCCGGGGGCTATATTGGCGGACAGGTACGGTCGAACCTCCTTCACCAATCCCTGCGGTCAGTCGATCTATGGCGATGCCGACAGGTTCGATGTCAGCCGGCACAACCCGCACCTGTCGATTGGCCACGGGCCGCATTTCTGCTTGGGCGCTGCGCTGGCCCGCCTGCAATTGCGATGCGCCGTCCCCGCGCTGTTCGTGCGACTGGAGGATCTAGCGCTGATCATCGCCGCGGAGGACGTCGTCTACATGCCGTTTTACGTCATTCGCTGCCCGCAGCGCCTGCCGGTCACCTTCCGCCCTTCCATCGCTCAGAGAGTGAAGTGCCACCATGTCCGTGCAACCCTTGCCGACGCTGCCGATGTGGCGCGTCGATCACATCGAGCCCTCGCCCGAGATGTTGGCGCTATGCGCCAACGGTCCGATCCACCGCGTGCGCTTCCCGTCCGGGCACGAAGGCTGGTGGGTGACAGGCTACGACGAGGTGAAGGCGGTGCTGTGTGACGCGGCGTTCCGGCCCGCGGGAATGCCGCCGGCGGCATTCACCCCAGATTCGGTGATTCTCGGTTCGCCGGGCTGGCTGGTCTCGCACGAGGGGGGCGAGCATGCCCGGTTACGCACGATCGTGGCACCGGCCTTCAGCAACCACAGGGTGAAGCTGCTCGCCCAGCATGTCGAGGCGATCGCCGCGCAGTTGTTCGAGACGTTGGCGGCCCAGCCCCAGCCCGCCGACCTGCGGCGCCACCTCTCATTTCCCCTTCCGGCCATGGTCATCAGCGCGCTGATGGGCGTGCTCTACGAGGATCACGCCTTGTTCGCCGGGCTGTCCGACGAGGTGATGACGCACCAGCATGAAAGCGGCCCGCGCAGCGCGTCGCGCCTGGCTTGGGAAGAACTGCGCGCCTACATTCGCGGCAAGATGCGGGACAAGCGCCAGGATCCGGGCGACAACCTGCTAACGGATCTGCTCGCGGCGGTTGACCAGGGCAAGGCGACCGAGGAAGAGGCGATCGGCCTGGCGGCGGGCATGCTGGTGGCAGGCCACGAGAGCACCGTCGCGCAGATCGAATTCGGCCTGCTGGCCATGTTCCGCCATCCGCAACAGCGCGAACGCCTGGTCGGCGATCCATCGCTGGTGGACAAGGCGGTGGAGGAAATCCTGCGTATGTACCCGCCGCGCGCGGGCTGGGACGGCATCATGCGCTATCCGAGGACCGATGTGACCATCGCGGGCGTGCATATTCCCCCGGAAAGCAAGGTGCTGGTCGGCCTGCCGGCGACGTCGTTCGATACGCGCCATTTCGTCGACCCGGAAATCTTCGACATCGGACGCGACGGAGAGCCGCACCTGGCGTTCTCTTCCGGGTCTCACTCCTGCATCGGCGCGGCGCTGGCCAGGCTGGAACTCAAGGTGGTGTTCGGTTCGATCTTCCAGCGCTTTCCCGCGCTGCGCTTAGCCGTGTCGCCCGAAGAATTGAAGTTGCGCAAGGAAATCATCACTGGTGGGTTCGAGGAATTCCCGGTGCTCTGGTGATGCGCCGCGGATCGCGATCTTCTCCGCAACTGTCGGCGCGCCTGGCGCGCGCCCGTCAGATCAGCCAACCAACAGGTAACCATCAGCGTGCAAGAAACCACGGCAGCATGCCGGGACGCCTTCGCCGAACTGGCGTCGCCAACCCGCATCCACGACCCGTATCAGTTCATGCGGTGGTTGCGCGAGCACGATCCGGTGCATCGCGCGGCGTCGGGCCTCTTTCTGTTGAGCCGCCACGCCGATATCTCCTGGGCGTTCAAGGCCACGGGCGATGCGTTTCGGGGACCGGCGCCTGGCGAACTGGCGCGCTATTTCCCGCGTGCGGCGAGAAGCCTGTCGCTCAATCTGCTGGCGTCCACGCTTGCGATGAAGGACCCACCGACGCATACGCGTCTGCGCCGGCTGATCTCGCGCGATTTCACCATGCGCCAGATCGACAACCTGCGGCCGAGCATAGCGCGCATCGTCGCTGCGCGACTGGACGGCATGGCGCCCGCGCTGGAGCGCGGGGAGGCGGTGGACCTGCATCGGGAATTCGCGCTGACCTTGCCCATGTTGGTCTTCGCCGAACTGTTTGGCATGCCCCAGGACGACATTTTCGGGCTCGCCGCCGGCATCGGCGGCATTCTGGAAGGCCTGAGCCCGCACGCCAGCGATCCCCAACTCACCGCGGCGGACGCGGCCAGTGCCAGAGTGCAGGCCTACTTCAGCTGCCTCATACAGCGCAAGCGCACCGATCCCCGCCACGACATCGTGTCGATGCTGGTCGGCGCACATGATGATGATGCCGACACGCTGTCGGATGCCGAGTTGGTCAGCATGTTATGGGGCATGCTGCTGGGCGGCTTCGCCACCACTGCTGCGACCATCGACCATGCGGTCCTGGCGATGCTGGCGTATCCCGAACAGCGGCACTGGCTGCAGGCAGACGCCGCGGGGGTGAAGGCATTCGTCGAAGAAGTCCTGCGCTGCGACGCGCCCGCGATGTTCAGCTCCATTCCGCGTATCGCCCAGCGTGACATCGAACTGGGCGGCGTGGTGATCCCGAAGAACGCGGACGTGCGCGTGCTGATCGCGTCCGGCAATCGCGACCCGGACGCCTTCGCCGATCCCGATCGCTTCGATCCCGCGCGGTTCTACGGCACCAGTCCAGGCATGTCGACCGACGGGAAGATCATGCTGAGCTTCGGCCACGGCATTCACTTCTGCCTCGGTGCGCAACTGGCCCGGGTGCAGTTGGCCGAGAGCCTGCCGCGGATCCAGGCCCGCTTCCCCACGCTGGCATTGGCCGAGCAGCCGACCCGGGAGCCCTCGGCATTCCTTCGGACGTTCCGCGCGCTGCCGGTGCGGCTGCATGCGCACGGGAGCTGAGATGCGCGTCACGGTCGACCAGGATCTGTGCGGAACCAGCGGGCAGTGCGTGCTGACGCTGCCGGGCACCTTTCGCCAGCGCGAACCGGACGGCGTGGCCGAAGTGTGCGTGGCGACCGTCCCGCAGGCGCTGCACGCCGCCGTGCGGCTCGCGGCCAGCCAGTGCCCGGTCGCCGCCATTCGCGTCATCGAAAGCGACTTTGGCGATGGCGAGCGCGCCGGCGCCGACCCTGCGCCTTCTCCAGCGGAGGCCGAGCGGCATGCCGCGAAAGACCAGCACAATCTAGGATGACACGATGGGACGGTTTGAAGGCAAAGTGGCCGTGGTGACCGGCGCCGGCGCCGGCATCGGCAAGGCATGCGCCCTCGCCATCGCGCGCGAGGGCGGCAGAGTGGTGGTGGCCGACATTGAGGGCTCGGCGGCTATCGCCTGCACCGCGCAGATCGCGGCCGAAGCGGGCCACGCGCTCGCCCTGGCGATCGACATCGCCGATGCGCAGGCGGTGGCAGCGCTGTTCGAGACGGCGGAGCGGCACTTTGGTGGGGTCGACCTGCTGGTGAACAACGCGAGCGCGATGCATCTGACCCCGCGCGACCGCGCGATCCTTGAGCTGGACCTAGCGGTCTGGGATCAGACCATGGCGACCAATCTGCGTGGCACGCTGCTCTGCTGCCGGCAGGCCATCCCCCGGATGATCGCCCGCGGCGGTGGCGCGGTCGTCAACATGTCGTCGTGCCAGGGGCTCAGCGGTGACACCGCGCTGACATCCTACGCCGCGTCGAAGGCGGCGATGAACATGCTGTCGGCCTCACTCGCCACCCAGTACGGTCATGCGCAGATCCGCTGCAATGCGGTTGCGCCGGGTCTCATCATGACTGAGCGACTCCTCGCCAAGCTGGACGCGTGCATGCAACTGCATCTGCGGCGCCACCAGCTCCTGCCGCGCGTCGGCCGCCCCGAGGACGTGGCCGCGCTGGTGGCGTTCCTGCTCTCCGACGATGCTGCGTTCATCACCGGCCAGGTCGTGTGCATCGATGGCGGCATGCTGGCGCATGTGCCGACATACGCCGACGGTGGCAACAGCCGCGCCGCGCGGCCTGCCGGCGAGACCGCCGAAGCGGACGCGGCGCCGCGCTGCTGATGGACATGCTGCTCAACCCGCTGAACCGTCGGCATCGGCTGCGGCACGACATCCCGGTCGTGCCCGGCGCTTTCCCGCTGGTCGGGCATCTTCCCGCCATCGCCAGAGACCTGCCGCGCCTGCTGCGGCGCGCGGAACGGAGGCTGGGTAGCCAGTTCTGGCTGGATTTTGGCCCTGTCGGCCACCTGATGACCTGCATGGATCCGGATGCTCTCGCACTGCTCCGGCACAAGGACGTGTCCTCGGCGCTGATCGAAGACATCGCGCCCGAATTGTTTGGCGGAACGTTGGTCGCCCAGGACGGCATCGCGCACCGGCAGGCGCGCGATGCGATCCAGGCGGCGCTTCTGCCCAAGGGGCTGACACAGGCCGGCATCGGCGAGCTGTTCGCGCCTGTCATCCGGGCGCGCGTGCAGAGGTGGCGCGACCAGGGCGACGTCACCATCCTGCGCGAAACCGGCGATCTGATGCTCAAGCTCATCTTCAGTCTCATGGGAATCCCCGCGCAGGACCTGCCGGGATGGCATCGCAAGTACCGGCAACTGCTGCAGTTGATCATCGCGCCCCCGGTCGACCTGCCCGGACTGCCCTTGCGGCGCGGCCGTGCCGCCCGCGACTGGATCGATGCGCGGTTGCGCGAGTTCGTCCGCGCCGCGCGCGAACATGCCTCGCGCACCGGGTTGATCAACGACATGGTGAGCGCCTTCGATCGCAGCGACGATGCGCTTTCCGATGACGTTCTGGTCGCCAATATCCGCTTGCTGCTGCTTGGTGGTCACGACACCACCGCCTCGACGATGGCCTGGATGGTGATCGAGCTAGCGCGGCAGCCTGGGTTGTGGGACGCCCTGGTCGAGGAGGCGCAACGCGTAGGCGGGGTGCCGACCCGGCACGCGGACCTGGTGCAGTGTCCGGTCGCCGAGGCGCTGTTCCGCGAGACGCTGCGCGTGCATCCGCCGACGCCGCTCCTAGTGCGTCGCGCACTGCGTGAATTGCGACTCGGCCAACGGCGCATTCCTGCGGGCACCGATCTATGCATCCCGCTGCTGCATTTCTCGACCTCGGCGCTGCTGCACGAGGCGCCCGATCAGTTTCGGCTGGCGCGGTGGCTGCAACGCACCGAACCAATCCGGCCGGTGGACATGCTGCAGTTCGGTACCGGCCCACACGTCTGCATGGGCTACCACCTGGCATGGCTGGAACTGGTGCAGTTCTGTATCGCCTTGGCGCTGACCATGCACGAGGCCGGGGTGCGACCGCGGTTGCTGAGCGGCGTCGAAAAAGGCCGGCGCTATTACCCGACCGCACATCCGTCCATGACTATCCGCATCGGATTCTCATGAGCTGGCATCGCATGCCCCGTGGGGTGAGGCAGCGGCGCCGGCGACGCGCGGCATTGCTGCACTCGGCCCGCGCGCTCGGTGCGAGGCCCGCAACACCGCGGCGGCTCGCCGCTCGCCGTGGCCGTCTCCTGGCAGGTACAAGGACATGAACAACATGCAGACCGGTTCCACGCCAAACGACGACCGAGCTGGCGTTTCCGCGAACGGCGGATTGGGCGCGCAGGCGCGCGGCGCATCCGGCAGGCTGCTGCCCGAGATCTGGATGCAGGACGGCGCAAAGCGGGTCGAACAGGCGCTGGCGCGTCTTCTCGGCGCCGAAGACGACGGTGAGACCGAGCTGATGGCGGCGATGCGCTACGCCACCTTGCATGGCGGCAAGCGCACGCGCGCCTTGCTCTGTTTGGCTGCCGGCGCACTGGCCGACACGCCGGCGCACATCCTCGACGACGTCGGTGCCGCCATCGAGATGATGCACGCCTGTACGTTGGTCCACGACGATCTGCCCGCGATGGACGACGACGTGCTTCGCCGCGGCCTTCCGACCGTGCACGTCAAGTTCGGCGAAGCCACCGCGATCCTGGTCGGCGATGCGCTGCAGGCGCACGCCTTCCTGACCCTGGCGAGCCTGGATGCGCCGGGCGACAACCGTATCGCGCTCGTGCGCGAACTGGCGCAGGCGGTGTCCGCCGAGGGTGCCGCGGGCGGGCAGGCCATGGATCTGTCGCTGGTTGGAAAGCACGTCGAGCTGGACAGGATCCTGGTGATGCACCGGATGAAGTGCGGATCGCTAGTGCGCGCATCCGTTCGCATGGGCGCGCTATGCGCCATCGCGGAGGATGCCGCGCACGCTGCGCTGTACTGTGCGCTCGATCGCTACAGCGCCTGTTTCGGCCTGGCGTTGCAGGTGATCGACGACATTCTCGACGCGACAGCGGATACCGCGACGCTGGGCAAGACCCCCGGCAAGGACGCGGCGGCGCGGAAGCCGACCTGCGCGTCGATCATGGGGCTGCAGGCAGCGCGCCAGTTCGTGCTGGATCTGTTGCGCGACGCGGGGGAGGCCGTCGCCCCGTTGGGGCCGCGTGCGGAACGGTTGGCGCAGATCCTGCAGCGGGCCAACGCGTATCTGTTCAAGCACGCGCCATGCGCATGAGCGCACCCGTCCGCATGGCGTCGGCCCTGTGCCGCTGCGATCGGCCGGCGGCAGCGGTGCATGCTGCACTGTGTCCGAGTCCGCGGCGCCGATCGCAGCGGTTGCCCAGCACGGCCGCGACGGGCCTGCGGCGACGTGCGCGGCGTCTGCCCGATCTGGTTCCCCGTCAACCGTCTGCAGAAGGAACATCCCGCGTGAACGCGCTGGCTGAACAGATCCTTTCCGAATTGCGCCACCTGCTGAGCGAGATGCGCGATGGCGGCAGCGTCGGTCCATCCGTCTACGACACGGCGCGAGCTCTGCAGTTCCACGGCAACGTCACCGGTCGGCAGGACGCATACGCGTGGCTCATCGCGCAGCAACAGGCCGATGGCGGATGGGGAAGCGCGGACTTCCCGCTGTTCCGTCATGCGCCGACGTGGGCGGCGTTGCTGGCTTTGCAGCGTGTCGACTCTCTTCCCGGTGCTGCCGACGCTGTCCAGGCTGCAACGCGGTTCCTCCAGCGCCAGCCCGATCCCTATGCGCATGCGGTGCCGGACGACGCGCCGATCGGCGCGGAGCTCATCCTGCCGCGGTTTTGCGACGAGGCCGCATCCTTGCCGGGCGGCGAGGCGTTTCCGCGCCACCCGGCGCTGTTGCCGTTGCGGCAAGCGCGGGTCAAGCTGGGGGCCCTGGCGACGTTGCCGAGCGGCCATCCGTTGCTGCACTCCTGGGAAGCCTGGGGGGCGTCGCCGACCACCGCATGGCCAGATGATGACGGCAGCATCGGCATCAGTCCGGCGGCCACCGCCGCGTGGCGTGCGCACGCCGTGACACAGGGGAGCACGCCGCAGGTCGGGCGCGCCGACGCGTATCTGCAGGCGGCATCGCGAGCGACGCGCAGCGGCATCGAAGGTGTCGTTCCCAACGTCTGGCCGATCAATGTGTTCGAGCCATGCTGGTCGCTGTACACCTTGCATCTGGCCGGTCTGTTCGCGCATCCCGCGCTCGCCGGGGCGGTGCGCGTGATAGTCGCGCAGCTCGACGCCTGCCTGGGCGTGCGCGGTCTGGGCCCGGCCGTGCACTTCGCGGCAGATGCGGACGACACCGCCGTTGCGTTGTGCGTCCTGCGCCTTGCAGGCCGCGACCGGGCGTTCGATGCGTTGCGCCATTTCGAAATCGGCGAGCTGTTCGTCACGTTCCCCGGCGAGCGCAATGCCTCGGTGTCGACCAACATCCATGCCCTGCATGCGTTGCGACTGTTGGGAAAGCCCGCCGCCGGCACCAGCGCCTACGTCGAGGCCAATCGCAACCCGCACGGTCTCTGGGACAACGAAAAATGGCACGTTTCGTGGCTGTATCCCACCGCGCATGCGGTCGCAGCGCTGGCGCAAGGCAAGCCCCGGTGGCGCGACGAGCGCGCGCTGGCGGCGCTGCTGCAGGCGCAGCGCGACGACGGCGGTTGGGGCGCCGGTCGCGCGTCCACATTCGAGGAAACTGCCTATGCGCTATTCGCGTTGCACGTGATGGACGGGAGCGAAGAGCCGGCAGGGCGGCGGCGCATTGCGCAGGCGGTGGCGCGTGCGCTGGAGCGGATGCTAGCCCGCCATGCGGCGCATGCATTGCCGCAGACTCCGCTGTGGATCGGCAAGGAACTGTATTGCCCCACCCGGGTCGTGCGCGTGGCCGAACTCGCCGGGTTGTGGCTGGCGCTTCATTGGGGGCGGCGCGTCCTGGCCGAGGGAACAGGAGCGGCGCCATGATTCAGACCGAACGCGCGCTGCAGCAGGTGCTGGAATGGGGGCGTTCCCTGACCGGGTTCGCCGATGAGCACGCCGTGGAAGCGGTCAGGGGCGGCCAGTACATCCTGCAGCGCATCCACCCGAGCCTGCACGATATCAGCGCCCGCACCGGCCGCGATCCGCAGGACGAAACGCTGACCGTGGCGTTCTATCGCGAACTGGCGCTGCTGTTCTGGCTCGACGATTGCAACGACCTTGGCCTGATCGCGCCGGAGCAGCTCGCCGCGGTGGAGCAGGCACTGGGGCAGGGCGTGCCGTGCGCGCTCCCCGGATTCGAGGGTTGCGCTGTGCTGCGCGCTTCGTTGGCCGCGCTCGCCTACGATCGTCGCGACTATGCTCAGCTTCTCGACGATACCCGGTGCTACTGCGCGGCGCTGCGCGCCGGACACGCGCAGGCGGCAGGGGCGGGACGCTGGTCCTACGCCGAGTACCTGCACAACGGCATCGATTCGATCGCCTACGCGAACGTGTTCTGTTGCCTGTCGTTGCTGTGGGGACTGGACATGGCGACCTTGCGCGCGCGTCCGGCGTTTCGCCAGGTCCTGCGGCTCATCTCCGTGATAGGGCGTCTGCAGAACGATCTGCATGGACGCGACATGGACAGCTCGGCCGGCGAAGCCGACAACGCGGCGATCCTGCTGCTGCAGCGCTATCCGGCTATGCCTGTGGTGGAGTTCCTCAACGACGAGCTGGCCGGGCATACGCGCATGCTGGATCGGGTGATAGCCAAAGAACGCTTTCCCGCGCCCTGGGCACCGTTGATCGAGGCCATGGCGGCCATCCGCGCGCAGTACTACCAGACCTCGACCAGCCGCTACCGCAGCGACGCTGCGGGAGGAGACTAATGTGCGCCGGCCTGAACGCGCGGGAGGCGGCGGCGTGCGCGTGCTGCCGTCGGTCCGATCCGACGCAACACCGTCGCCCAATGCGACGGATGCCCTCGTTGTTCACCATGTAACACGCAGTGGTAGAGAGTCCTTGGGAAGCGGATAGTTGGTCTATGGATTGCCGATGAAAGGGGCTGCCATCGCTCATCGCGAAATCCCAGAGATGCGGCTTCCGCAGCAGCAGAACTCCGCCTTGTGCGCGCTGTGGTTGGATGCCCGCAATACGCGTTGACGATAGATCTTCGATATATTCGTCCGAAGTCGACGTCAGCAGCGCAACGCCTGCCGCATTCAGGCCCCTGACTCAGCTTCCGGCAGCTCGAGCCAAGCTCAAGATTTTGGCGCTTGCTCAGAAGACCGCCTCTGTGTGAGACAAGTGTCCCTGTACGCGCAATAAGAGGAACCGCGCTGTGACAGTCTCTCTTGACGGCAAAGTTCGAGACGGACGGCACTACATGCAGGTCCGTGTCTACTTTGAAGATACCGACGCCGGCCAGATTGTTTATCACGCAAATTTTTTGCGTTTCATGGAACGTGGCAGAACGAATTACTTGCGTCTGCTCGGCACCAATCAGAAGGCGCTGCTCAAGGAAACGCGGAACGATGCGCCAGGCTTCGCCTTCGTTGCCCGTTCCTCCGTCGTGCAGCAGCACCACATCCGGCAATCTCCAGCATGGTGATCAGCGAGCGGTTGGTGTGCCCTTTGAACTCCGCCAGATCGGCCGCCCAACCGCACATCGACTCACTATCCATTCTAGCCGATCACGTATGGAAGGCGCGACCGTCAGACTTTTATCTCACGGAGACCACCACCATGATCATCTTCGGACCACTGCTTGCCTCGTCGGCATCTGCTTTTTCTGCTGGCTGCTGTTCACGCTCGCTGTCTTCGCACTGCCCTTCTTCGTTGGCCTGACGATCGGCACCTGGACCTTCCACACCGGCGCCGGAGTGCTCGGTGGCGCAGTAGCAAGGCTCATGGCGGGCGGTGCAACCATTTGCATTGGCCAACTCGCGCTCGCCTTCCTCCCATGGACTTGGCTTAGAATCTTGATCATCCTCATCTATGTCGCGCCTGCTACCTTCGCCGCTTACAGCGCGACGCACGGAATCGCCCAGATGGTGATATCTTCACCCCCATGGCAGACGGTTTTCGCAGTCGTCGGGACTGTTGCCGTCAGCATCACGGCCTTGGTTCGCTTCACCGGGATGGCCGCAGACGAACCAGCAAGACAACGCGTGACGCGGGGCTGACATCAGTACTGGCCGGCAAGACCTAGTCAGACCGTATATTACAAAGGCTTCGAAGCACTACCGGCGATCGATGTGGACGCAGACACAATCAGCATCATAGGACGCTCCAGTTCTTCGGCCAATTGCGGCACCTGCTGAATCTGCTCGCGTGTCGGGGCAAACTCCTCGACCTGCCGAATCTGAAAACCCGCGCTGATCAGCGTATTCAGGGTAGTGCCAAGCGTCCTGTGGTATTTCAGAACGCCCTTGGCGAACCAGTCCGTCCGACGTTCACCCTCGACGGAATATCGATTGACCGGCCAAGTTTTGCGGCCCTCCTCATCGGAAATCCAGTGCGCATGCGCCGCTGCCATGAAGATCGGATGCTCAATCGTAAAGACAAAATGCCCGTCAGGAACCAGTGCTTTGCGGATCACATGCACGAGGCGGCCAAAATCCTGAACATAGTGAAAGGTCAGCGCGCTGTAGGCGAGGTCGAAAGCCGTCTCAGGTAGGTCCAGCGTGTCGAGATCGGCGATGCGATACTCGATGGCCGTATCCGCTGTGTCTCTCCTGGCACGCTCGATCATGTTTTGCGACAGATCCAGACCCAGAACCGAGGCCGCGCCCTGCTCGCGCATCCAGCGCGAGGCCCAGCCGAAGCCACATCCCAGATCGACGACACGTTTGCCGCCCAGATCGGGCAGCATAGCCCGGATCGCGGGCCATTCAGGGGCGCCGTCCAGCCCATGCACCTGTCGGGGCAACTGGCCGTAGCCAGCGAAGAAATCGGGATCGTCGTAAATATTCTGCGCCATGTCTGCCTACTACTCGGCTTTTCGCTCTGCCCCGGACGGTTCCTGCAGATCAAAACAGAATTGTCGCGGTGGGCTGCGAGGCGTCATGATCCTACTCAAATCAAGCTACACAAAAGGCATCTTGATTTGGCCGGACTTCTCGCGCCGAAAACGAAAAACCCCGGCATGAAAGCCGGGGCTCCCGTTGATGCCACGGCGTACATCCGGCCGCGACAACCAAGCGACAGTTAGCACGCGGTTTTCGAAGAAAATGTGACCTTCGCGTCGTCGTTCTTGAATATCGGCGGATTTCAAGGTGTTTGTACTTCGCACGACGATCACGCCGGGCATTCCAAGGCCTACGACCAGGCGAGACAACAGATCCCTTGCCACCTCGCGCAGAGACTTGCCGCACGGTCCTTGATTGATTTAGATGAGAAGGTGTTTTTTCTTTTGGAGCAAATGACGTGGCGTTAGGGACTGTTAAGTGGTTCAATCCGACGAAAGGCTATGGATTCATTGCGCCGGACGATGGTGGCAAAGATGTTTTCGTGCACATCTCTGCGGTAGAGAAGGCGGGCTATACCTCGCTTGTTGAAGGCGCGAAGGTCAGCTACGAGCTGGTGACGAACCTCAGCGGCAAACAAGCCGCAGAAAATCTCCGCCTAGGATGAGGCGGGGCTCGACGTCCTGGCGTTCTTTGAGCTAGTCCGAATCTCGCGCTCTTGAGACGTTTGGAAGATGTCCCAGTTGGCGCTCGAGGGCGGCCAAAGTCGAGCGGGCTGAATCCAAACGTGCGGTCGCCTCAGTTAGGTTGGCCCACGCTTCGTTCTGCCGCGAGACAGCTGCCGAGCCGATCTTACGGCTATTCTTAAGACACCGCGTGTCTTGGCTGCGTAAGGCGCGCCCCAATTCAGGCAGTATCCTGGTCAGCGCTCGATTCGCTCCAGGCCGTCGACCACGGCGAGGGCCTCGCGATAGTGCGTATCGCTTCGATGGTTCTGTCTTCGAGGTTGCTATTGTCGCTCATCCGATTCTTTTTCTCCCTCGAGCTCTTAACGGGTGCCGTCCTGCACGAGATCCTCCCCGGGCTGCACGGCTAATATGTCGTGACCTCTGCGCCGTTCAGGGAAAGGCCTCGCGCCGGCCGATAGGTCACATTGAAAGGGCGGATCAGGCATCCAGCCTGCTCGTGATTGTTATCTTTGAGCTACACTCAGAGCGGCCCAAGCGTCGAGCCTCGACCGATCATCGCAGAGTGGCAGTTTCGTGGCGGTCGTATGCGGCATCGACCAAACGGCGACGGATCACAGATACGGCCAGCCGCTCTCGTGAATGTGGTGTGCTGTCGACGCGCGATCGTGGAAGCGGAGATCCGTCCACCTGCAATAAAGAGAGCTCATCACCATTGGATTCGGTTGAGCCAACTCTTTCAGTGGACTCGCAGATCGCCACGTCCTCCTTGATGTCAGCTCTGTTCGGACCGCGCGCAACCAAACGGCCTCTTCGATGGATTGATCTGGCCGAATGACGGCTGACGCCTCGACCGCCTTTGGCGCAACGGCGCCGATCGACTTTCTTCCCCTGCCGGCTGCGCCGTCATTCCTCGCGAAATAAGAAAGTCGCCTGGCTGCCATCCTCCGCTGACGCTTGGTCATTGCACCGCCGGATTTGCCGTTCGCACCAGGCATGAAAGCGAGGATTGATCGTTGACATCTCGCCTTCGTCGCGCAAGAGGTCGCGATGACGCAACATCTCGCGGAGATACTCATCCCACATCACAGCCTGCGGCCACGGCGCAGACTCCGGTTTGAAGCGGTATTGTTGGTAGCCACCGCGCCAGAGCGGCAGCACCTCCATTGGATCCACTTTGATGCCGTACCGCTCTGTTACCGCTCGAGGGGTGGCGATTGCCTCCGCGAGTGCCCTGCGGAACTCCACAT
Organism: Bradyrhizobium sp. NBAIM18; assembly: GCF_020193825.1. Lineage (NCBI taxonomy): Bacteria > Pseudomonadati > Pseudomonadota > Alphaproteobacteria > Hyphomicrobiales > Nitrobacteraceae > Bradyrhizobium > Bradyrhizobium sp. NBAIM18. The sequence continues at coordinate 278,551 of NZ_JADYVO010000003.1, read as the reverse complement.
CACCGACTAACCGCTCCATGAAGCGTTTGAGGTGCGACAGCGTGCACAGTTGCTCCGAGGTACGCCGGTCAAAAATCTGTCGGTAGTGTTCGGCGGCAGCGTGTGTCATTTGACGAAGCTTACTTCATGTTCTCATCGCACTCATGGCCTCCTCGAGCAACCCGCCGATGCGGGTCGGAGCGAAGCCATGTCAGACCTCGGTCACGACCGCAACAATAACAACCACAACAACTGCAACGAGATCAACTGCGTTGGCGTGGGCAGCGGCCGCTTCCGCGGCTTGCGCGCCGCTCGTGGCCACCTCCGCAACGGCCTGCACAGCGCCGGTCGAGATCGTATCACTCGAATAAACAGTGCCACCGGTGAGCCGTTTAGTCGTCAACTTCTGTCGAGCTCGAATGCAACTGTTAGCTTCATCAAGTGTGAAGCTGTAGCCGAGGCTCTTTCGGATCGCGACAATCGATGCAAGGCCGGTAGCAGTTGGTTTTACGCGTTCGAGCAGACACCCTCGTTCCCCAGATCGTCGACGAATCGCTCTACGTCAGTTCGCGACACAGCCAGTCTCCGTGCCTTTGCTCAAAGTCGCCAACCATCTCGGGCTCACAAGCGATCGGTACCGACGCCGTGAACAAGGCAAGAGGCGTTGAAGATTGTTGATTTTTCGTTTTTCTGACCCTACGTATCGTCCACTTGGTGACACTTTGTTGCCGAACTGACAACCGGCCCGCTAGGCGGGACGAGGTTTTCGTTGTCGGTGTCCAAACGCAGCGGCTTGGGGCGACATCAAAGGGCGGAATGGACGACTTCGGACGTTGCTGATCGTTGGTGCGACCTTGATTCAAGTTGCTTGACGAGTTGAATGCGCCGCTCTGCATTCGGACTGCAAAGACGACCGATCATGGTCGCATCCGTGGCACTCGCTAACAAGATTTGCCGCGCATCATCTAGGCCTTGCTCGTCAAGGCGTGGCATTTAACAGGCGCCGGCGGCAAAAATCTTGATCGAAGGAACACTCCAGCCGAGGCAAGGTGCAAATCTGGATGAACCTTGAACGACCACTGGCCGCCAGAGAAATGGATGATGGCCAGCGAGCAATTCCGACACTCACCCTTCTTTTTGTTGTTTGCTCCGTTGCCTGCGCTTTGACGCTGTCGGAAACCCGTCTTGCGGAGTTGCACAAACAGTCCCATAGCAAGCCTTCTCACCCTTGTAGTTGGCCAGCGCTTCGACCAACGTCGACATGACGTCCTGTTTCAGTTCGTCGGGGATAGGCTCAGGACCTCCTAGCGAGTTCAACGCCACCTCGATCAATTCGATCGCGCGATCCTTGTTGCCGCTCTCATAATAATACTGAGCGACCGTCCCATAGGACAGGTACTTAAAGCCACCGTCCCCTTGCGGAGGATTCAGCGCAAGAATGTGTTCGGACAACTCTTTGCCCATCGCGAGGCGCTCGGCAGACGGGAAGTGGGAATTGTCATTCGCCGGATCAAAGAGTTGGCGCAGCGCCCACTCCATCCACTGCTCATCGTTTTTGTCGATCGCGTCGCGAGCGAATTGCCTCAAAACCGGCAAGCCGGTCTGCAAGTTGCGCAGTTTGTGAAGCAACAGTTCCGCATGGAGCGCGCGGAAGCGGAGATCGTCCGGCATCACCGCGACGGCCTCTTCAACCGTCGAAAGCGCCTTTGCCCAATCCTCCGCCTCCATCGCCGGCTGAAGCTTGGCGAGTATAGGCTCAATCAGCGCCCGCTTGCGCTTCATTTCGCGCATTTCGCGTCGTCCGCTGTCGATCCGCTCTGTATCGGCGGCTTTAGCTTCATCGCTGGTGCGCCAGCTGCCGTTAAGAATTTTCGGCAAGACGTCATCGAGCTGTGTCGGAAAACCGACAAAGGCGATGCGGCCGTCACGGTCAACGACGAACGAGGTGGGAATCCCGACAGAAAAGCTGGGATCCATCCAAAGCTTGTTCATTTCGCCTGTGGAGTCGAACCCGATCCGAAAGTTCAGGTTCGAGAACTTGTCGGTCAACCACGCGTCCAAGCTTGTTCGGGCCTCGTCCGCCGTTGGAGCTTGTTCGTAAGCTGCGACGCCGAGCAGCTCAAGTCCGCTGTCTTTGTATTTCTCTTGCAGCTGTACTAGATGAGGCATCACTGCCGTACATGGCCCGCACCAAGTTGCCCAAAATTCGACGATGTACACCTTCCCGGGCTGGAAGCTCGTCAGGGGCTCGCCGCGCAGCCAATTCTCCACCTTGATCGGAGGAGCCGGGGACTCCATGCGCAGCACCATGTTGTTCTCCAAAACTATTGCCACTCGTTGCGCGACTTTGTGCGCTAGCCCGTCTCTCTCAGAAACGGAGCACACCTTCAAGAGAAGGAGAGCATCACTCGTTTTGCGCATCTGATGTGCGCTCAGCCCTCACTCCGTGTTTCTGCATCCAAATAGCAACAAGCGTGCCATCTCGGTCAGCACCCATCAAGCGCCTGATTACGCTTTGAAAACTCCAAGGCGCCCCAAACGCAGCCGGTGTTTTGAACCTGACAAATTTGTCCTGTGTCAGACGTTGGACACGGAATCCAAGAGGGGTGAGCGCTTGGTCATGCGATCCGATCCGGCAAGATCTCGTGTCTAGGACTGCCGCCGCCCTAACGCATCATGTAGCAATGGCAGATAGGATCGATTTCGCAAGGGAGGCGCGCTCCCGTTCCAGGGTGACCAGCACAAGCATTTGAATAGGTCTTCCCACCGCCTTCGGCGAGACGATTGAGACGTCGGTTTCGATGATGCCCTCAGAGCGGAGCCTCTTCAGTCGTCGTTGACAGGGCGGTAGCAGGAAGCCCGGCCATTTCGCCGAGCACCTCGGAAGTTAGGCGGTTGTTCTTTCGCACAATCTCGAGGATGTGGGCGTCTACTCGATCATATCGCATGATCAGCTCCCGCCTGAGGTGAATTCCGCCGTGAAATTCTATGCGATGCAGGAAATCGTCCAAACCTCGGGAAAGTGCGCCGCAAATAGGTTCAGGACAATGCACGCAGACGACATGGCACAGACCTTGCTCACAGACCTTGCTACTGGAGTGCGGCAATAGCGAACGAGTGCTGGTGCAAACAGATGCGCACCACCCGAAGCTCTGCTTCCTTGAACGGATGTAACCCCTCATGAGGGAAAACCTTCCTGCTTGTGACTTGGATCGTCCTCGCGCTTAGCGGCGGCACCGACATTCGCCGCGGATCTCGCTGGGAAGCCCCCATGCGGCAAGCCGGTCGCGCCTGCGATCAGAGATCAGCTACACAAAAAGTCGCCCAAGGTCGGGCACTAAGTTTTGGAGAGTAACATGGTGCTCGGATTAGAATCTCCAGCTCCTCCGATCAAAGTGGAGAACTGGCTGCGTGGCGAGCCCCTCTCGAGCTTCCAGCCTGGGAAGGTGTACATCGTCGAGTTTTGGGCAACTTGGTGCGGACCGTGTGTCGCGGCGGTCCCGGAACTGGTGCAGTTGCAAGAGAAATACAAAAACAGCGGCATTGAGGTCCTCGGACTCGCGGCTCTTGAACGCGCTCAAACAGCGGACTAGGCCCGAGACAAGTTGGACGCCTGGTTGACTGAAAAGGTACCGAATCTCAATTACCGGATCGGGTTCGACTACACAGGCGAAATGGAAAAGCTCTGGCTGGATGCCAGCTTGTCTGTCGGGATTCCCACCTCGTTCGTGGTCGACCGTGACGGCCGCATCGCCTTTGTCGGTTTTCCGACACAGCTCGATGACGTTTTGCCGAAAATTCTGACCGGCAGCTGGCGGACCAGCGATGAAGCTAAAGCCGCCGAAACAGAGCGGATTGCCGAAAACGAGCGTATAATGCGCGAAATGGAGCAACAAGCCTGACTGAGCCGCTTTTCGCCAAACTTAGGCTAGCGATGGAGAGATTGGGCGAAGCCGCGTTCTGCCCTCGAAGAGGCGTCGCTCTAAGGCCGGATGAGCTTAGAGTCCGTCTCCTCCATGCGGATCCGTTGCTTCGAACGGACCGGGTTTCCAGCTGCGAATGAATTTGTTCGCGGTGATCGACAAATACTGTGGGCTGTGGATGGAAGGGGGACGAGTGCCTCGGCACTTTTAGCTATACGGTGTGCGGTCCCATTGGCGACAAAGGATGCGTGTGCGAGTCATCAAGAGGCCCGCCTACAAAAGTGGTTCATCAGCGGTGGCGCCTAAAGCTAGCGCTGTCCCCACGACTGGACTGCACCCCTGCAGTGAGACACGATAATTACAGTGAGAGTGGGTTGTCGTGAATCGTTACCGCGCGTTGTTTTGCGCGAACGCTGCTTCGAACCGAATAGGTTTGCGAGCGGGGCATCGGCACCCGTAATCTTGCACCCGTTTCTAGTTCGGTCGTATTTTCCACAAAGGCTAACATGCCCGAATCCACACGCCGGCAAAACCGGGCTAAGATTGGATTTTCCCTTCTGGGGGCACCTCATGTTCGATACGGCAACCATCGCGCTTTTGCGCGCGGTCCTTGATGAAGTATGCGAAAGCGTCTTAGGCCGACAGATCGGCGCACGTACGCACGTTGCTTCGAAGATCCTGGAAACCGGGGGCGAAGTCTCTCGCGAGAGGCTTAGGCAGATTGGGCGAGATGCCCTTTCGCACGCGCCCACGATGTGGCGTTGATCGGGGGGGGGGCGGACGTGAACTTCCAAGTCACGGTCCTCAAGATCCTGGTGGCATATCCGGATGGGTTTGCCGTGATGGAGGACCTCAAGAGGGACATGGCCATCCTGGCGACCAGCGGACGCGATTGGGCGGACCGGACCAGACGCCTCGCCGCGCGGGTGCCGGATCTCAACATCTGGTCACAAGGGCTCGTCGAACGCACAAGCGGTGGTTGGAGGCTGACTTCCAAAGGGCGGGAAGTGCTTGAATTTATGGAAGCCCGACCGATGCCGGAGCCAATCCAAGCGGCGGCGGCCAGCGAGACGACCCCGCCGGTAGCCGAAATAGCGGCGGTTCCTCCACTGACGCAGCCCGCCGACCGTGCGAAGCTGCGGCGCGAACGCCGTGAACGCCGCCGCGAAGCCCGCGAACGAGCCAGGGCGAACGCCTCCTAGTCAAAGAAAAAAGCCGCCAGCGGAGCTCGGCGGCTTAATAGTCCCGGACTGTCGATTGCCTCCCCAGCCCCAAAGCGTACCGCCGCTACCTTGTTTGCGGTCATGCCGGCCCGATCTACCGACCGTTTTTCGATTCGGCCATCAGGCGGCCGAGTTGTGCACCGAGCTCTTACAGGCCCGGTAGGGCCAGAAACGAAGTGGGCGGGAGGCGCACCCGCACGATATCGCCGGCCACGACCGCCCCTCCAACCCGCACCACGCCCAGCACCCCATATCTGAATGCAGGGCCCCTTTCCGCCGACGAGTGCACGCGCCGCTTAAGGCCCGCCCGGAAGCGGTCTATCAGGACACAGGGCGTCCGGAGGCCGGTCAACTCGACGATGGCTGTGGGCCCGAGTTCGATGAAGTCCCGAGCGGCATCCGTTCGAGGTCCAGGCCTGCATTGGTGATGTTCTCGCCGAGCTCTCCGGCTCCGACCACGAAACCAGCCTTCGAGAGGGATGCGAAGAGCTCGAATGGGATCAGGTGGACCTGCCGCAGGTTGGGAAGCCGGGGTCGGCGCCGGGCGAGATAGCGGTGCCCGACGAAGGGGCCGGCGTGGGCGTCGCCTTCGACGCCACGGCCTTCAACCAGCACGATCTGATCCCGTGACGGCTTGCTGAAGTGGTGCCCGCGATCGGCGGCGACCGCCACCACCTTCCCTCGAGCGAGAGGTCGTGCGCGTGCGACATCAGGCAGCGCGGGCGAGGGAGCGCCGCTTCTGTCGCAGGTAGCGCGTGATTTCTGGCAACGTCATCGCGTTCAGGATCCGGTCGGCAGGGACGCCGCCCTTGCGGGCCATCTGGACGCCCCAGTGCATGTGGTCGAGCTCGGGAATCGAGTGCGCGTCCGGATTGATGCTCAGCATGCAGCCAAATTCGAGGGCGGCCTGGTGCCAGCGCCAATCCAGGTCAAGACGCCACGGATGAGCGTTGATCTCGACGACGACGTCGTGCTTCGCGCATGCCCGAAGCACCTTCTCGACGTCGATTTCGTAGCCAGGTCGACGCTGGAGTTGTCGTCCGGTCATGTGGCCGATGATGGTGGTGCAAGAATGGGAGATCGCCCGAAGCAGGCGCTGCGTCTGTGCCTTGCGGTCCAGCTTGAAGCGGCCATGGATGCTGGCGACGAGGAAGTCGAAGCGTTCAAGCACCTCGTCGTCATAGTCGAGCGACCCGTCCGCCAGAATGTCGGACTCGATGCCTTTCAGGATCCGGAAATCCTTGCCGAAGCGCTTGTTGAGCCGGTCGGCTTCCCGGTGCTGCTGCGCGATCTCTTCCACGGAGAGACCCCCGGCATAGTGGGCGGACTTCGAATGGTCGGCGACCCCGAAATACTCGAAGCCGCGCTGGCGGGTTGCCTTCGCCATCGACTCCAGGGTCTCGATGCCGTCGGAAGCATCGGTGTGGCAGTGAAGGATTCCGCGCAGATCCTGGTCGGTGACGAGCTTCGGCAACTTGCCCTTCAGAGCCAGCTCGACCTCGTTGCGCCCCTCCCGGAGCTCGGGATCAATGAAGGGCAGCCCGAGAGCGTGGTAAATGTCGGGTTCGTCGCCGGCGATCAGCGGGCGGCCCTTGTGCAAGCCGTCGGCCTCCAACCGCATTCCCTTCTTAGAGGCTATCTCTCGGAGCTGCTCGATGTGAGCGGTGGAGCCGGTGGCGAAGAGAAGGGCGGCGCCGAAGTGTTTGCGGTCGGACAAGCGGATCCGCAGCCCATCGGTCTGAGCAGGCTCCGATGTCTTGCCACCCCTGGGAGCTTCCGCAACGATCGTTAGTTCGCGGACGAGCTCGCAACCGCGCCGGAAGTCGCCTGCGAGCGTCACGCGCTTCAGCTCGGGATGGGCCTTTCGGATCGAATCCTTCGCCTGCGCAAGCAGAGCGGCGGCACGGTGCAGGTGGAGGCGGCCTTCTCCGCTTTTGGCGATCGCCAGATTCTGCAGGATCTTGGTCTGCAGCGCGGCTCCGAGCCCCTTGGCCTTCTTGATGCGGTCCTCCTTGGCGGCGGCCTCCAGCTCCGCGAGCGAGCCGATGCCAAGATCCTTGTAGAGGCGCAGCACTTTCTCCGGACGCAGACCCGGAACGGCAAGCATCTCGAGCACCCCCTCGGGAATCTCCTTCCGCAGCTTTTCGAGGCTCGGGTGAGTGCCCGTCTTGTGAAGCTTGGTGATGATGTCGGCTATCGCATCGCCGACACCCGGAATCTCAGTCAGACGATCTTCGGCGATAAGCGCATCCAGAGGAACGGCAATAGCCGCTAGGCTGTCGGCGGCCCGAGAGTAGGCTTTTGCCCGGTAGGGGCTGCCGCCACGCAACGCGGTGCGCTGCGCATATTCCCGCAGGAGTTCTGCTACGGTGCGAGCGTCGATGGAAGTCACTCAACGAACCTCCTGCCCGGTGCGATGAGGACTCGTTGCGGCAAAGCGAGTTCGAGGGGCCATGTCGTCGTTGGGCCGACTGTCCAGAGATCTCTCGAGCTTCTGCGCTGCCCGGAAGTCTTCCAGGTGTTGCGTGTTCGGGCCGTAAGCCGCCTCCTTCTTGAGGAGGTTATAGATCCGGCCGACCACAAGCTGCAGGTGCTTCATCCGACCCTTCGGCATCGATCGGGCCTTGCAAAGAGCTCGGACGGCGTAGGCGCGGAAATAGTCGAATGCGTCTGACATGATCGGTAAACGCCTGTTCCCGCCGATAGTTCTGTCGCCAAGGCTGTCGCACGCGCCTGTCAAAGGCTCCCGGGTAGTCCTTAAAAGGCGGGTGCCGCACCTGCGCCGGCTTTGCCCGATACTCGACCTCGGCGAGTGACTTCGCTGTTCTGCTCATCCGGCTCCACGGCTCGCGCTCAATCCGTCCTAAATCGGTGGCGGTTTGCTCGTTTGCTTGCAAGCACGCCGAGCGGCCCGTGACGGGTCATAAGCGATCCATAAGGCCGCTCTTCGCTGGGGCCCGATCGTGTGTTCACTAGCTGACAGTAGTCCGGGAAAAATCAAAGGAACCTGCAGTGGTCGATCGCAATCTCCGCGAACCTGTTGTGATCGACACAAAGGCCCAGCCGGTCAGCCTCCCGTGGGGGTCTTTAGTACACGGGTCACAAAGCGGTGAACTTAACATAGGTGCGGCAGTGACACGCTGCACGGCAGCACGCAATCGATCGGTTGAGAACCCCGCACTGCTCGCCATGGCCCGACACCGTTATGTCGATATTCGGTCGAGCTCGACCAAGCTGAGGCGATCGTCAGGGACGTCGGAGAAAGCCACTGCACCGTCCTATGCCCATGATGCAGAGCGTAGAAGGTGTCGCAGTGGCGATTGGGTCAGTTAGGAACGAGGGCTCGGACTCCACATTGCTTATGAGGTGCAATCGGGAGTCTCAGCATGGCAGTGCAAATCGTGATGGATCACAGCGGCGACAGCCAGCACTTCTTCGACAACTCCAATGCAGAAGCATTGGTAGAGGCGGAAAGACTTTTTCTCCAGTTTACCAGCAAAGGATATACCGCGGCGGTCCGGAAGGGGCCCGGTGAGGTAACCCGGATCACCGCGTTCGATCCGACGGCCGAAGAGACATTGTTCTTCCCGCGGCTAGTGGGCGGGTGAGCACCGGTGAAGAAAAGGATCGGTCGCATCGGCCCGTGGACCGACCGGAGCTTGGCCGTTGGTAGGCTTTATCAAGCAGCAAAGGAGGAGAAAACGGTTCAGGGTCGAGCGCTGCGACTGCTGCGTTCTTGGCTTTCGCCCCAGCAAAGGGTCGAATTCGATAGGAAAGGATATTTCGACGTCGTGGGGTGCGATACCGGAAAGCGGTACCGCATCCGGCTGGGAACGTCCGGCAACGTCAACGAGATCGACGAATACGGGCGGCTCGGGATAGGGTGGTGCTTCGTTCCGGTGGGTGGCTTGGTCCTGGGCGATGTCATGCTCGCCCAAAAAATAGCTCTTGAAACGGATGAGGCACGGGTCTTGAGCATCGCCAATAGCTTCCCGGGGCCGATCCGTTGGCGCCGACCCGGTACTCGTCCGCCCGAGGGGAGAATTCCGCTCGGACGTGTCGGGTAGAGGCAGACCGGCGTCGCCGACGGGCCAGCCTTCTGTGCGGCGGCCGGTAGCGTGGTGCGCGAGGCCCGCAGCGTCGCGGCGGCCGAGAAGCTGGCGCGCGAGCGCGGCCAACAAAACGCTCCGGTGCCGTCATGAGGCACGCTGCTTGCGCTCGTGCACGTACGACCGAATAGCGATCAGAACGATCAACGCCGACGTCGCGAGAGCGCTGGTGATCACCAGCCGCGGCTCGGCGGGGCCCTCGGCGAGGGAACGCGCAAAATCGACGATGTATTGTGCCGTCTCCAAAAGAAATTCCAAACGGGACATGGATGCCTCCTTTTGCGTGATCCGCTGCGCGCCGGTATGGGAGCGCGGCGTCACGGTTAGAGGATGATATCGGGCAGCAACTGTCGAGAGCCTCGCCGCGCACCTTTAAACAATAAATGCGCTTCAGAAGGCGCGGCGGGCCTTGCGGCTTGCCAAGAGTGTCCGTCAGCAGCCGATGTGCGGGCCCTTCCCAAGTGATTGACTATGACGCAGAAGGGGACCGCCAATACCGCGTCAACGCAATTGCCTTGTCCCACACGTCATCGGGACATCGGCCTTCCTTCTCGATGGCCTGCCCAATCGCGCAGATCCTTAGCCAAGCGTCGGCTTGAGCATTCTCGATGCGGACGTCCGTGAGCCATTGTTGCCGGTGTTATTGGCGAGGTGCCGGGCCAGGCTACGTTCATGGGACTAGGACTGAGCCCGGGGCAGTTCACTGAGCCCAAGCTCAGCCTTCACAACATCATCGTCAATGATCAACATTGAAGCTCACTCCTCAGTTTGGAAGCGACTTCGAAGCTGGTGATGTCTTCAGGGTGGGCTACCGGGCCGAGCTGCGGAAACATCGAACAGCCGCGAAGATCGCGGGTGTCAAAGTTCCCTCGAATGCTCACCGGGGCGCCCGGGCTGGTTCAGGGTGTAGTCACTGAACGGTGCAAGACTGGAGCGCCCAGACACAAACCGACAGTGACGCCAATATACCAAATCTACCGTCAAACCAATCCTTAGCTCTCGGACGTCCACGCGGGGCAGCGTTGGCCGTCCCGCTAAGGCAATCCGTGGTCCGGCAGAACCAGCGACCACTTTGTTAGCGAGGCGCATTTGCTCGGCGCCGGGGCCCCCGTGAGAGCCCTCGAAACCGAAGGCCCCGAGAAACGACTTGGCTCTCCTCCGCAGCGTCGATGAAGCCAGTGGCCGTCACGGTAGCTACGACGCCGTCTGTTTGTGCCGATATCGTCCTTTTCTGCGCGATCCGACATACTCAAGGACTTGCGCTTTCTGAAGAGCACCAATGTCCCGACGCGCAATTTTCAGACATACCTCCCATTCCGCTACGATTTCCTTGGCGCCGCACCGACCTCCTTCCGCCAGACGTGCCAGAAATCAGCGTTGCGTTCGCTGAGCTCAATTTGATCAGGGACATTTATGGGGACACGTTTAGGGACACGTTCAGGGTCATCTTTTTGCGCAATTGCTAGCGGCTTCCTGCCAGCGGCTTCGCCAGCGACATAGGCCTTTCGAGCTGTGGCGAGCGAGAAGCGATCAACCGGATCGGATGGCGGACGTGCCGCCGGGCTTTCGATCAGACCAAGAACGAAAGCCCTGATGATGGGCGACGAAACCACGAGACGTAGGAAATACACTGTATCCGGGCCATGCTGTGCCGACAGCCAGTGCTTGACGCTTCTCTCGCTCGCGTCGGTTTGGTGCATGAGTTGTTTGACCGCCCTATGGCTGTCACCGTGCTCCTTGCGCAGTGGCGGAAATTCGCCGGGACCTCCGTTGCCGGAAATCAGAAGGCGCAAGTTGTGACGAGCCGGACCTTCTACGAAAGTAACCAGTTGGAACAGCCGGAATGTCCTATTTGGGCCGCAGAATACGTTCGCATGTCGACGGACCACCAGAAGTACTCGACAGAAAATCAGTCAGACGCAATCAAGCAATATGCCGAAGCCCGCGGGATCAAGATTGTACGAACATATGTCGACGCGGGAAAATGCGGCTTAAAGATCGAGGGGCGTGATGCGCTCCGACAGCTCATCGAAGATGTACAATCCGGCAACTGCGATTTCACGTTGGTTCTTGTCTATGATGTCAGCCGCTGGGGCCGATTTCAGGATGCCGACGAAAGCGCCTATTATGAATATATCTGTCGTCGCGCGGGCATCGCCGTCGAGTACTGCGCGGAGCAGTTTGACAATGACGGCAGCCCGATCTCGACCATCGTCAAAGGCGTCAAGCGCGCGATGGCCGGCGAATATAGCCGCGAGCTTTCTACCAAAGTGTTTGCGGGTCAGGGGCGACTGATCGAAAAGGGCTACCGTCAGGGTGGTGCGGCAGGATTTGGCTTGCGGCGAACCTTGATCGACGAACGTGGCGCGATCAAAGGAGTTCTCGGGCGCGGCGAGCAAAAGAGTATCCAGACTGATCACGTGATCTTGACCCTCGGCCCCCAGGAAGAAGTCGCTCTCGTCCGCAATGTTTACGAGGCTTTCGTTCATGAGGGTCGCAGCGAGGGAGAGATTGCTGCCGATCTCAATGAACAGGGTATCACAACCGATCTTGGGCGTCCCTGGACCAGGGGTACGGTCCATCAACTTCTGATCAATGAGAAATATGCCGGCGACAACGTTTGGAATCGTTGTTCCTCCAAGTTGAAGAAAAGGCGAGTGCGCAACGAACCGGGCATGTGGATTCGGGCGTACAATGCATTCGATCCGCTTGTCGAACGCGAGCTTTTCGAAGCTGCGAGAACGATGATTAACGCGCGCTCGTTCCGCCTCGGTCGCGCGCCGAGCTTCCGAACTCTCCAGAGCGCGTAGTACGGCTCCCGCATCCGAGCTGGCGTCAATGGATCAAGAGCTAGCGCGTCTTCAAGGGCGGCTCACCGATCTTCAAGAGCAGCATCGAAATCTGGCGAACCTCGTCGCCAACATCAAGCATTGGCTCTTGGGCGCGGCTGGGACCTATGAGATGGCAAAGCCGAGTCGCGCCAAGCCTGAGGGGACGAAGGCAACCCCGGCGCAAGCGGTGTCGAACCTGCGAGCGCAGATCAAGGCGCTCGCCGCAGAGCGTGTAAGAGTTCTGCAAGCGGCGCTACCTCTCGCCGATATCAAGAAGCAGGCATCAGCTTATGTCGCTGATCAGCGAGAGCGCGGCCGACCAAAGATTACCTTTGAACATGGGCGGCCTTTCCAAGCTCGATTTGAAAGTTCAGTTGAGGGCGCCTGGACGGCAAAGCAGGACATCGGCGCTGCGCTCGCTTGGCTCGACCCCGTGCGCGTCGTCGAGGATACTGAGGCGAGCAACCCGGACTGCCGCGCGATCAGAATGTCGTCATTTGCCGCTCAGTTCGCGCAACGAGCCTCGAGCGCATCGACGAAAGCGCGATCCCATCGGCCCTCACGGATCGCGTGGATGGTACCGTGTTCCTTTTGCTCCTGGGCCAGTGCTTTCTCGATGACCGTTGCAGCCAGGGAGGGTGGGAATGCAAGAAGGCCGTCCTGATCACCTACGATGATGTCGCCCGCGTTCACGGGCATGCCGCCGACGGTGATCGGGACGTTGATCGCTCCAGGACCATCCTTGTAGGGACCGCGATGGGTCACACCGCGCGCGTACACGGGAAAAGTGCGCTGACGGATTTCCGCGAGATCGCGAATGGCGCCGTCGAGCACCATGCCGGCAAGCCCGAGCGAGGCCGCGCCCAACGTCATGATGCCGCCGACCAGTGCGTTGGAGATATCGCCGCCGGCATCGACAACCATCACGTCGCCGGGACGACAAAAGTCGTAGGCGCGCAGGATGGCGAGGTTGTCGCCGCCCCGCGTCTTCACCGTCACCGCGGTGCCCGCCAGCGGCGCCGGTGAGTGATAGGGGATTAGCCCGATGCTGCCGCAATTGCGGTGCAACTGATCGCTGAGCAAGGCGACCGGAATAGTCATCAGTTTTGCGATCACCGCAGGATCGACTTGCGGGGCTGAGGGGTTCTTTGCGATGCCGGCGTCTGACATGGGATGCTTTCGATGGGGGTGTCAGCGGAGTTCGGAAACAGCGCGAGCGATACGATTGGTGCCGTCGTCGAGCACATCGAGCGACGTGGCGATCGAGATGCGGAAGTACGGCGACAACCCATAGGCGCTACCTTGAACTACCGCAACGCCAACGCTTTCGAGCAGGTACATGGCGACGTCGCTGTCGGTTTCGAGGCGCGCCCCGGCCGGAGTGGTTCGACCGATCAGGCCAGCGCAATTGACGTAGAGATAGAACGCGCCATCGGGCGGCAGGCAGCTCAAGCCCTCGATCTGGTTGATGCGCGTCAGCACGCGGTCGCGGCGGGTACGGTAAATCGCGACGCTTTCGGAAACGAAGCTCTGATCACCGTTGAGCGCTTCGACAGCGGCGGCCTGGCTGATCGAGCAGGCGTTGCCGGCTGCCTGCGACAGCAGCGTGTTCAGCGCACGGATCAGATCGGCGGGCCCGGCGATCCAGCCGATCCGCCAGCCGGTCATCGCGTAGGTCTTCGACACGCCGTTGACCGCAGCCACGCGGTCCGCCAGCTCGGGTGCAGCGTTCAGCAAATGCGGCGTTGCGCGGTCGTCGAAGCGGATGTGTTCGTAGATGTCATCGGTCATGACAAGTACGTGGGGATGCCGTGCGAGGACTTCGGCCAACAGGCGGTACTCCGCAACTGAGTAGCTCGCGCCTGTCGGATTCGAAGGCGAGTTGATGATCAGCCATCGTGTCTTGCCCGTGATTGCCGCTTCGAGCTGCGCCGGTGAGATCTTGAAGCCTTGGCTTTCCGGGCACGCGACAATCTTCGGAACGCCGTCGCAGGCAATCACCATATCGGGGTACGACACCCAGTAGGGCGCCGGGATGATCACCTCGTCGCCGGCCTCGATCGTCGCCTCCAGCGCGCTGTAGATGCCGCTCTTGCAACCGTTGGTGACGATGATGTCGGAAGGTGAGTAGACGAGATTGTTTTCGCGCTTCAGTTTCGCGGCAATCGCCTGGCGCAGATCGACGGAGCCGGCCAACATCGTGTAGCGGGTTGCGCCCTTGTCCATTGCCTTTGAGGCCGCGGCGCGAATGTTCGCGGGCGTATCGAAATCCGGCTCGCCGACGACGAGGCTGACGATGTTCTTGCCCTCCCGCTTCAGCGTCGTTGCCCGATCGGCTGCCGCCGAGCTGGGCGAAGGCTTGATGCGCTTCACGCGTGCGGAGATCCGAGGATGGTTCATAGTGATTGACCCTGGCTAAGCGAGGTGCGACGCTAGAGACACAGCCGGCCGCTGGCCAACACGAGTTCAATCTGGCCTGATAGGCATATCTTATGGATACTCTGCTCCCGGTCAGAGCAGAAGGTGGTCTGAGGAGACGACATGAATCTCAGGCGACTGCAGTATTTCGTGAAGATCGTCGACGTCGGCAGCCTGACGCAAGCGGCCGATGTGCTGCATGTGGCGCAGCCGGCGCTCAGTCAACAGCTCGCGACCCTGGAAGGTGAGGTGCGTCAGCAGCTTCTGGTGCGCACCAAAAGCGGCGTAGTGCCGACCGAGGCCGGAAAGGTGCTGTATCGCCACGCCCAGGTCATCCTCCGGCAATGCGACCAGGCGCGTGTCGACATGAATGCGGCCGCGAAGAACATCTCCGGGGCCGTGGCCGTGGGACTCGCGCCAGGGACTGCCGCGGCAGGACTGGCTTTGCCGCTGCTGCGGGCGGTACGGGCGCGGCACCCCGGCATTCTGCTCTATTTGAACGAGACCTATGGCACCACGCTTTCCGAGCTCGTAATGAACGGCCGCATGGACTTGGCGGTTCTCTACGGCGGCAAGACTGCCGTCCACGGTCTAGCCTTCCAGCCGTTGCTGCGCGAGCCGCTCTACCTTGTCGGCCGCGGCAGCATGGTGGCGCCACCGGCCGAAGTGCCGCTCGCGATGCTCGTGGACACCGAGCTCTACCTCGCGCGTCCCTACAATGTGGTCCGCAAGATGGTGAACGACGCGTTCGCGGCTATCGGCAAGGTGCCGAAAGTCGTGGCGGAAATCGAATCCGCCAGCACCCTGGCTGCCGTGATCTCCGATGGACTTGGCGCCACCATCCTGCCCGAATCGATGGCACGGCAGGTCGCTTCGTCCTGCGATGCCTGGCAATCCTGCATTATCGATCCGGTGATCGAGGCCCCGCTGGCGCTGTGCCAGTCCGATCACTTGCCGCTGTCCGAACCGGCGCAGGCGATCAAGGAGATTCTGCTGGAGCTTGTGGCCGGTCTGCCGGGAAACCTCGTAGCGCCTGAAGAGCGGTCTCAAAAGGCGTCATAGCGCTCCCTTATAGGGGCAAAGCCAATCCGTCTTGGTCGGCAGGAATCGATAGCGCTAGCGTCGAGTTCGGCGTTGCATGTGCAGGGCCACGATCCCGTATGGGGGGCGGAACATGGATTTGGACCGGATCAAGTGCCTGATCGATGCGATGGCTGCGTCTGATCTGAACGAGATGGAGTTCAGCGAAGACGGCTGGTCGCTCAGGCTGGTTCGTCGGGAGCAGCCGAACGATATGGTCCGGGCACCGATCAACAAGGCCCCGTCCGCACACGCCACACAGCGGCCGACTCGTGCCGAGCCCGATGCAACGCCGAAGAGCGAGGCGAACGTCGCAGCCCCCCTGTTCGGAATTGTCCATCTGCAGCCGGCGCCGGATGCGCCGGTCTTCGTTTCGGTAGGGCAGGCTGTGACGGCCGGAACACCACTCTGTGTCATCGAGGCGATGAAGATGTTCCACGAGGTTCGCGCCGAACAAGACGGCACGGTGTCCGCGATCCTGGTTGCATCTGGTCAGGAAGTTGAGGCCGGACAAGAACTGATACGGTTTGCGTGATCCCATGTTTAACTCGGTTCTCATAGCCAACCGGGGAGAGATCGCTCTGCGCATCCAGAGGACGTGCCGGCGTCTGGGGCTGCGTACGATCGTAGTCCATTCCGAAGCCGATCGAGAGGCGCTGTATGTGCGCCATGCCGACCAGGCGCTATGTATCGGGCCGGCCGCGGCCGCGCAGAGCTACCTGAACCAGAAGGCGATTTTGTTTGCGGCCGAGGTCAGTGGTGCCGAGGCGGTCCATCCCGGCTACGGATTTCTGTCCGAGAATGCCAGCTTTGCCGAGCAGGTCGAGGCCGCGGGGCTGAAGTTCATTGGTCCGGCCGCCGCGAGCATGCGCGTCATGGGTGACAAGATCGCGGCCAAGCGCGCCATGAGAGCGGCGGGCGTTCCATGCGTCCCCGGTCCCGATGCGGCCCTGACTGAGGATATTGATGTCGTGCGCATGGCGGCACACGAGATCGGCTATCCCGTGATCCTGAAAGCCGCGGGCGGCGGCGGCGGTCGCGGCATGCGGATGGTAGAGAGCGAAGACGGCTTGCGCGATGCGCTGCTCCTAACTCGAGAAGAAGCGCGGCGGGCGTTCGGCAACAGCGAAATCTATGTCGAGAAATTCCTTGGTCGCCCGCGCCACGTCGAGATCCAGGTGATCGCCGATGCGCACGGTAACGCGGTCTGGCTTGGCAGCCGCGATTGCTCGCTACAGCGGCGGCATCAGAAGGTGATCGAGGAGGCGCCAGCCCCGCTGATTCGGGATGCACTAGTCCGCGAAATCGGCGAGCGCTGCGCGGAGGCTTGCCGGCAGATCGGCTATCGCGGCGTCGGCACCTTCGAGTTTCTGGTCGAAGATGACGCGTTCTACTTCATCGAGATGAATACGCGCCTTCAGGTAGAACATCCGATTACCGAAATGACCACCGGGATCGATCTCGTCGAGGCTCAGATCCGTGTGGCGCAGGGTGAAAGGCTGCCGTTCAGGCAGGGCGACATCGCCTGTCACGGTCATGCGTTCGAGTGCCGCATCAATGCCGAAGACCCGGACAGCTTCGTGCCTTCGCCCGGTGTGATTAATATCTGGCAGATGCCGGGTGGACCTGGCGTGCGCATCGACAGTCACGCGAGTGCCGGTTACCGCGTGTCGTCGTACTACGACTCGCTGCTCGGCAAGCTTATCGTCCATGGCGCGACGCGCGAGGAGGCGTTGGCGCGGTTGCGGGTGGCGCTCGACGAGGCCCGAATCCAGGGGATTGCAACCAACCTGCCGCTACACCGGCGCCTCGTCGACGATCCCGATTTTATCAGCGGCGGTGTTAGCATCCACCATCTCGAGACGAATTTTCGGCGGAGCGGGCAGCCATGACGACGGATCGGCCTCGCACAAGCCTGCTCGGGACGACGGCCCTGCTGTTCGAGGCGCCGGGCGAGACCTCGCTCGAAACGCAGCGGCGGATCTGGGCCATGGCGCACGAGGCTGCCGGATTTCCCGGCGTGCGCGAAGCTGTGCCAGGCATGAACAACCTTATGTTGGCTTTCGTCGAGCCGCCGCGGCGGCCAGAGGAGATCGAACAAAGGCTGATCGAACTCTGGAACGTCGTCGCGCCGCTTCCGATCGCCGGGCGCTGCATCGATCTGCCCGTCGTCTATGGTGGCGAAGCTGGACCGCATATGTCCGATGTCGTCGAATACACCGGCATGAGTGTCGATGAGATCGTCGAACGCCACAGCGCGCCGACCTACACCGTATTTGCGCTCGGAAGTCACCCCGGCTATTGTTACCTCGGCGGCATGGATGTTCGCATCGCGACCCCGCGCCGCAAGGTGCCGGTGCTGAAGATTCCGCGTGGAGCCGTGTCAATCGGCGGTAGTCAGACCGGCGTGTCTGCCTCCGACGGACCCAGCGGATGGAACACGATCGGCAGTACAGAGGTCGCATTCTTCGATGTGAATCGCAGCCCGCCCGCGCTACTTCAGCCGGGCGACAGCGTCCGCTTCAAGGCCGCCCGGGTGCTGCGATGATCAGGGTTTTGTCAGCGGCCGCGCTTGCGACGGTCCAGGATCTCGGCCGTACCGGTGGGCTCAATCTTGGCGTCGGAACATCGGGCGCTATGGATCCGCTCGCGCTCGCCGGTGGCAACATTCTGCTGCGCAACGAGGAGAACGCAGCGGCCATTGAGATCCCGGTTTTTCCCTTCAAGGTCCGGTTCGAGCGCTCGACCGTTTTTGCCGTCACCGGCGCCGACTGCGCGGGACGGCTCGATGAAGCGCCGGTGTTGCCGTGGTGGGTGCATCGCGCCGAAGCGGGACAAGTGCTGTCGCTTTCGCTTCCCAAACAGACGACATGGCGGGCGACCCGCGCCTATCTGTGCATCGCGGATGGCATTGACGTGCCGGCTGTGCTCGGCTCGCGCAGCACGCAGTTGAGAGGCTCGTTTGGTGGCCACGAGGGGCGGCCGCTCCGCGACGGTGACGAACTGCCGACCGGCCGTTCGAACGACCGGGCCGCGTCTGGCTTCGGTCTAGTTCCGCCCGGCCTGGCGCTTCCCCTTGAGGCCGATGGCATGCCCGCCGTTCGCGTGTTGCCGGCTGCCGAGTACGACTGCTTCAGCAATTCATCGCACGATGCATTGTGGTCGACGGCCTGGAAAATCACCGCGCAGAGCGACCGGTATGGCTACAGGCTTGCCGGCCGTGAGCTCAACCCGCTGCGTCCACTGGAATTGCGCTCGCATGGCATCGTGCCCGGCGTCATTCAGGTGCCCCATGGCGGCCAGCCCATCATCCAGATGCGCGATGCACAGCCCTCCGGCGGCTATCCCAAAATCGGCACGGTGATCGAGGCAGACCTCTGGCGTCTCGGCCAAGCCCCGATCGGGAGCAGCGTTCGCTTCATACGCTGTAGCTGGGATGAAGCGCTCGATGCCTCGGCGGACATCCGCCGCTGGCTCGCAAACGCCCGTCGTCTGGTCGAGCTTCACTGCCGCGAAGGGAGAGGTCGATGAGCACGCCTCTCGATCACGTCGAGCAGTTGAGCGCCTGGCTCAAGGACGCCGATCTCGGGCTGCTCGAGCTGCGTGGTCCGAATGCTACGTTGCGCCTGGTGAACGATGGTGCATCGGTGCGCGTCCTTGATGGCGAGGAGATCGCGTCCGTCGACGAGCCCTCAATTACGGTCCGCGCTCCATCGCCGGGCATCTTTCTGGATCGTCACCCGCTTCACGAGCGCGCAATCGCTTTGGTCGCCGCCGATGTCCGGGCTGGCGATCCTCTCGGCTTCCTGCAAATCGGTCCTTTGCTTTTGGCCGTGCCCGCGCCTCGGGCAGGAACGCTGACCGATGTGCTGGTCGCGCACGGCACGATCGTTGGCTACGGCACGCCGCTGTTCGCACTGC
This sequence comes from Bradyrhizobium sp. NBAIM18, assembly GCF_020193825.1. Lineage (NCBI taxonomy): Bacteria > Pseudomonadati > Pseudomonadota > Alphaproteobacteria > Hyphomicrobiales > Nitrobacteraceae > Bradyrhizobium > Bradyrhizobium sp. NBAIM18. Next base: position 259,067 of record NZ_JADYVO010000003.1, on the reverse strand, counting down.
AGCCGATCGAAGGTGAGACATCATGAAGATCGATCTCAACGCCGATATGGGCGAAGGTTTTGGTCCGTGGCCGATGGGCAACGACGAAGCGCTGATCGACCTCGTGTCTTCGGCCAACGTCGCGTGCGGCTTTCATGCCGGCGATCCCCTGATCATGCAGCGCACGGCGGAGCGCGCCAAGGCGCGCGGCGTCGACCTCGGGGCTCATGTCGGATTTCCGGACCGTCAGGGATTTGGCCGGCGCGTGATGCAGATCGACACCACCGAGCTTGCCGCCATGGTCACGTACCAGCTCGGCGCCCTCGATGGCATCGCGCGGGCCGTCGGGCATCGCGTCACGCATATGAGCTTTCACGGGGCGCTGGGCAACATGGCGGCTGCCGACGCCGATCTTGCCCGGCCATTGGTCCGCGCGGTCGCCGCGTTCGATCCCAATCTCCTGATCGTTTCCTCGAGCAGCCGCGCCATCGAGGGGGCGGCGGCGCAGTGCGGGATCAGGGTCGCCACGACGTTTCTGGCGGACCGGGCCTATGACGACGAGGGCCTGCTGGTGTCTCGGGCAAAGCCCGGTGCGGTCATTCACGATGCCGGGGTGGTCGCCGAGCGGGTCGAGCGTCTGCTGCGTGACGGAGTGGTCATCGCCGCCAGCGGAAAGGCGCTCGCGATGCCGGTCAAATCGATCCTGCTGCATGGGGATACCCAGGGCGCCGTCGAGCTGGCCCGAGGGATTCGCGCCTCGATCGAGGCGACCGGCGGGGAAATCGTGCCGGTTTCCCGGCTTGTGGCGGGCTCCGGCGGAGCCCGTGGATGATCATAAGGGGACCTTATCCCACCACAGTTAATCCGTCTTGGCGGTGAAGTTACGGGATCGTTTAGCGTGTTCAGAGGGTGAGGAACCAGATGCCATTCTCGGACTACAGGACTGCTCTCGTCACCGGCGCCTCGTCAGGAATCGGCCTGGCGGTTGTCGAGCGCCTGGCGCGTGAAGGCCTGATGGTCCATGCGCTCGCCCGGAGTGCGGATGCGCTGAGAGCTTTGGCCGATCGCACCGGCTGCATCCCGCACGCGGTCGACGTCAGAGATATCGCGGCTATCAGCAAGCTTGCTCAGGGCATCGAAGTCGACGTGCTCGTCAACAGCGCGGGCGTCGACCGGCCGAAGAAATTTCTTCAGGCGGATGCGGAGGACATCGATCTCCTGGTCGACGTCAACCTGCGCGCGATCCTGCATCTCTGCCGCCTGCTCGTGCCGGGCATGGCTCAGCGCGATCGCGGTCACGTGGTGAACATCACCTCGATCGCCGGCGCCTACAACTTCGCGGGCAATTCAAGCTACCACGCGACCAAGGCGGCCGTCAGCATGCTGACCAGTCAGCTCAGGATCGACTGCTTCGGCAAGCGCGTGCGCGTCACGGAGATCTGCCCAGGCCGGGTTGCAACCGATATCTTCGCCCATGTCCACGGCGACAGCGCCGAAACACGCGCGAACTTCATCGAAGGCTTTGAGCTGCCCGAGGCAAAGGACATTGCCGATGCGATCGCGTTTGCGATCGCGGCTCCCGTAGCGGTGAATGTGGGTTACATCGAAATCACTCCGACCTTGCAGGTGCCGGGTGGCCTGTCGACCACGCGCCCCGAGGGCTCCCCAAAACCCTTTCTCCCGACCTAGATGAGGGGCGCGCGATGAAGGGTTTCGACCTCATGGCCGTCCTGCTCAATCCGGAGTTCAGCCGGATGCTGGTCCATGGGGTGAAGATGACCTTTATCATCTTTATTGGCTCATGGTTGCTGGCGATGAGTCTCGGAATGATCCTTCTTGCGGTCCGGATGCTTCCGGGCCGGATTGCCAGCGGTTTTGTCGCGATCTACGTCTCCTACCACCGCAATGTGCCGACGCTGGTGCAGCTCATGCTCTGGTATTTCGGCATTTCGAGCCTGCTGCCAGGCTCCGTTCAGATGTGGCTCGGCGATCACAATGGCGAAGCGGTGTTTGCGGTCGTTGCTCTGGGGTTGTGTCAGGCTGCGTATTTCAGCGAAGATCAACGCTCCGGTCTGCGCGCCGTGCCGAGGGGGCAGTGGGAAGCCGCCCGTGCCCTGGGGCATAGCTACGTCGGAGCAATGACCTACATCCTGCTGCCGCAGGCGGTTCGCAACGCGATGCCGGCGCTGGTGAACCATACAGTCTCGCTGTTCAAGAACTCCAGTCTTGCGATGGCGATCGGCGTCGCCGAGCTCACCCACGCCGTCAAGGAGGTCGAGAACCAGAGTTTTCGACCGTTCGAGACTTATCTGATTGCCACGATCGTTTACCTCGTCTGCTCGCTGCTGCTGATGTGGCTTGGTCACTATCTCGAGCAGCGCAGCCGCATGGCCGGAGCGGTCTGATCATGTCGCTGCTCCCGAGCATGATCGATATCGTCAGGGACAACTGGCTGTTGCTGCTCGTCGGCCAGTATCCGAACGGCCCGCTTGGCGGCATCGCGGCCACCCTCATTCTCTCTGTCCTCGGCATTGCTTTGGCGTTTCCGCTGAGCGTAGCGATGGCACTCGCCAGCCTGTCGCCGTGGCGCGCGCTGCGCTGGCCGGTCATGGCCATGGTCTACATCACCCGCGGCGTGCCGCTGCTGCTGATCATCCTATGGGTCTATTTCGTGCTGCCGCTCTTGATCGGTCATAGCGTACCGGCTTTCGCGACCATGCTGGTCACGCTGGTCGGCTATGAAGCCGCATTCCTGAGCGAGATTGTGCGTGCCGGCATTCTGGCGCTGCCACAAGGTCAGATGGACGCCGCCCGCGCGCTCGGACACAGCCATCTCGGCGCGATGCGCTACGTGATTCTGCCGCAGGCGCTGTTCAGCATGATCCCGAGCATCCTCAGCCAGTTCGTTTCCACCATCAAGGAGACCACGCTCGGCTACATCATCAACGTCCCGGAGCTCACCTTTGCAGCCGGCCAGATCAACAACCGCTTGCTGACCAAGCCGTTCGAAGTCTACTTCATCCTTGCCATCAGCTACTTCATCGTTTGCTGGAGCTTGACGCAGGCCATCAACATGATCGAGCGGCGGATTGCCGCGCGCCGAACCGCAAGCGTGGCTGCCGAGTCTGCAATGCCTGCCACAGCCGCAAGCGCATCAGGGGCATGACCATGTCCCGTGAGACACCATCCGGAGATGCCGATCCGATGATCAAATTCATCGCTGTCCACAAGTTCTTTGGGGCGCTCGCCGCGCTGACCGACGTCAACGCCGAGGTCAAGAAAGGCGAGGTGGTAGTGGTCTGCGGGCCATCCGGTTCGGGCAAGTCGACGCTGATCCGCACCGTCAACAGGCTCGAGGAAATCCAGTCCGGCTCGGTGCTGTTCGAGGGCAAGGACGTCCACGCCAAGCTGCGTGGCTCCGCGCTGAACCACCTCCGGAGCCGCATCGGCTTCGTCTTCCAAAGCTTCAACCTGTTTCCGCACCTGAGCGCGCTCGACAACGTCATGCTATCACCGATGAAGGTGAACGGCGTCAAACGCAGCGACGCGCGCGAAACGGCGCTTCGGCTATTGGACCGCGTAGGCCTCTCGGCCAAGGCGCAGAACTACCCCGCCCAGCTCTCCGGTGGACAGCAGCAGCGCGTCGCAATCGCGCGAGCGCTCGCCATGGAGCCGCCGGCGATGCTGTTCGACGAACCGACCAGCGCGCTCGATCCGGAGATGGTGGGCGAGGTGCTCTCGGTCATGCGCAGGCTTGCACGTGATGGAATGACCATGATGTGCGTGACCCACGAGATGAATTTCGCGCGCGATGTCGCCGACCGTGTTTGGTTCATGGACGCCGGAAGGGTGCTCGAGACGGGAGCTCCGGGCGACTTCTTCCGCTCACCACAGCATCCGCGTGCACAGCGCTTCCTATCGGACCTGCACACCCGATGACCATATTGCCTTGATGTGATCAACCAGAAGGAGAGTACGAATGTCTTTCAAGAACCGTTCGATCGGCTTGGTGGCAGCGCTCACAGGCCTTGCCGGGATCGCGTCGATGGCGTGCGCCGACCAGCTCTCGGACATCACGCAGCGCAAGGAACTGCGCTGCGGAACCTTCGCGGACGTACCACCGTTTGCGGCCCCTGATGCCAAGACGCGTGAGATGGTCGGCTTTGACGTCGACCTCTGCAAGGCCATCGCCCAACGCTGGGGCGTTGTCGCCAAGATCACTCCGCTCTCGGTCGAGGCGCGCGTGCCCGAGGTCAAGCTCGGTCACGTCGACATCACGGTGGCGAACCTCGCCTACACGCTGGGACGTGCCGAGCAGATCCAGTTTTCCGATCCTTATTATATCGCCAAGGAAATGCTGGCAGTAAAGGCGAGCGACCCCGGGACCGCCAAAGCCGACTTCAAGGGCAAGCGGCTGGCGTCGACCAAGGGATCGACGTCGGAACTCGCGATCAAGATGAACGAATCCGACCCGCTGACTTTCGTCGATACTGGTTCGGCCTTCATGGCGGTTCAACAGAACAAGGCCGTCGGAATGGTCGCGAATACCATGACCATTACCAAGCTCGTGAACCAGTCCAAGGAGGCCGGGCAGCCGCTAAAGATGATCGAGGAGCCGATGGTCCTGCAGCCGATCGGCGTTGGCATGAAGAAGGACGAGCCGGCGCTGCTCGCGAAGATCAACGAGACCCTACTCGCGATGGACCGGGCCGGCGAGATCAACCAACTCTGGGACAAGTGGCTCGGTCCGAGCACCGAGTTTAAGATGACACGCACCGACAAGGTCGCGCCGCTCAGCCAGTTGAAGTTCACGCCTCTCCCATGATTTTGAGTTGGCCATTCACATCGATTGGAGCAGGTTTTATCCCGGCTAGGGGCCCGTCGCTGCTCTTTCGCCGGCGTGTGTCCTATCGAACGTGCTGCGAAGAACTTCAGCGCGGGGAAATGGCATGTTCGCCATCGAGTTGCGCCATGAGCCAATCTGCAAAGGCTCGTACCGCAGATCTCTGTCGGCTGGCGCGCGGGTAGATCAGGCGATGGCCGACGTAGCGGATATCGTTGGCGCGTCCTGCCAGCGGCGCAACCAATCGCCCGCTCGCCAGTTCGCGTTCGGCCAGAAGCGTTGATTCTAACGCTACTCCCAATCCCTCCGCTGCCGTTGCGATTGCCAGAAAGCTGCGATCAAACCTCATGCCGTGCAGGGCGGGGGCTTCCAATCCGTTGGCGGTAAACCATTGGTGCCATTGCACCTGCTTCACGTCGGAGCGGATCAGCGTCTGATCGAGAAGGTCGGCAGGCTTCCTGATCGATTTTGCGAGAGCAGGGGAGCAGAGCGGGGTGACCGTCTCCTCGGGGAGAGGAACAACCTCCACGCCCTCCGCGCGCGGCGGCCCGTAGACGATATCGATATCGAAATCATCGTTGCTGAAGCGAGCGTAGTCCGTGCTCGCAGCCAGCCGCACTTCGAGCTTCGGATAGGCGGCGAAAAATTGTGCGAGGCGTGGTGCCAGCCATTGCGCAGCAAAACTAGGTGCCGAATGGACGCGCACCAATTGTGGTCCGCGCGCGGCGACTTCCTCGAGGCCACGGCGAAGCTGATCGAAGGCCGCTCCCGTGTGACGCATCAGATTTTCGCCGGCCGGCGTGAGCCGCACTGATCGCGCGCTGCGTTCGAACAGAACGGTGCGGAGCGTGTCCTCCAGCTTGCGGATCGCATGACTGACCGCACTCGGCGTCAGGTGAAGCTCATTCGCGGCATCACGGAATGATCCCGTGCGAGCAGCGGCTTCAAAGGCGCGAATTGCCGATATCGGGACATTCGACAGCATTCCATAAGTGAACCAGATTCATCGATCCGTGACAACTGTGCGTTTGTCTGCTGCGCCTCCGCGGTTCATTCTTGGCCTGCCAAGGGAAAAAATTCGCGGGAGGAACTGATGCTGCTCAGCACTAAGGCGGCCATCATTTCGGGCGCGGCATCGCCGCGCGGCATCGGGCTTGCCACGGCACGGCGGTTCGCCGCCGAGGGCGCCCGCGTCGCCATTCTCGACGTTGACGCGAGCGCGGCGGCGGACGCCGCGGCGTCGCTTGGCACGTCCCACATTGGGCTGCGATGCGACGTCGCCGATAAATCATCCTGCGAGCAGGCCGTCGCTCGCGTGATGGAAGCCTTCGGGGGCATCGATATTCTCATCAACAACGCCGGCATCACCCAGCCGGTCAAGTTCCTGGATATCTCGCCGGCAGATTGGGATCGCATTCAGGACGTCAATCTCAAGGGCATTCTGTTCCTCTCCCAGGCGGTGATCCCGCACATGCGCGCACGCAAGTCCGGATCGATCGCCTGCATGTCCTCGGTTTCGGCCCAGCGCGGCGGCGGAATCTTTGGCGGCCCGCATTATTCGGCGGCCAAGGCTGGCGTGCTCGGTCTCGCAAAGGCGATGGCCCGTGAGTTCGGCCCGGACGGCATCCGCGTCAATTGCGTGACGCCGGGCCTGATCGGCACCGATATCACCTCGGGCAAGCTGACCGACGAAATGAGGGCGAAGATCCTGGAAGGCATTCCGCTCAATCGCCTCGGCACGGCAGACGACGTCGCTGGCATCTACACCTTCCTGGCTTCGGATCTCTCCGCCTACGTGACTGGTGCCGTGATCGACGTCAACGGTGGCATGCTGATCCACTGAGCCAGCAAGACAAGGTCCAGATCGATGGAAACGCTGACCAACACGCCCAAGCTGACGGACCGCGCCTATAACATTCGCCGCAATGCGCTGCGCATGGGCGAGGTCCAGGGGCAAGGCTATATCGCACAGGCGCTGGACATCTCCGACGTCCTTGCCGTGGCCTATTTTCACGCAATGCGCTACCGGCCGGAAGATCCCTCCTGGGAAGACCGCGACCGCTTCCTGTTATCAAACGGGCACTACGCCATCGCGCTTTATGCGGCTTTGATCGAGGCGGGGATCGTCCCCGAGGACGAGCTCGAAACCTATGGCAGCGACGAGAGCCGCCTGCCGATGTCTGGCATGGCGTCCTACACGCCCGGAATGGAAATGTCGGGCGGCTCGCTCGGGCTTGGGCTCAGTATCGCCGTCGGCATGGGCCTGGGGCTCAAGCGCAAGAAATCCGAGGCGCGGGTGTACACGTTGTTCTCCGACGGCGAGCTCGACGAGGGCTCGGTCTGGGAAGCCATCCAGTCGGCGGGCCATTACAGGCTCGATAATCTGATCGGCATCGTCGACGTCAACAATCAGCAGGCGGACGGTCCTTCGACGCAGGTGATGGCGTTCGAGCCGCTGGTCGAGAAGCTTCAGGCTTTCGGCTGGTTTGTGCAGCGGATCGACGGCAATGATCTCGATGCCGTGGTTGCGGCATTCGATGCCGCCAAGTCTCACCCAGCGCCCAAGCCGCGCATGATCGTCGCCGACACGCTGATGGGCAAGGGCGTTCCTTTCCTGGAGCAGCGCGAAAAGAACCATTTCATCCGGGTCGAGCAGCACGAATGGCAGCTCGCGCTGGCCGCGCTGGAAGCCGGGAGGCAGGCATGAAGACCGTCAGATCAGCACCCCAGCCGGGCAAGCCGCGCCTGACGACCTCAGCCATGATCGCTTCGATCGCGGCGGAGGGGCAGAAGACGAAGCCGGCGCCGTTTGGACACGCGCTCGTCGAGCTCGCGCGCAGCCGTCCCGATGTGGTCGGCATGACGGCCGATCTTGGCAAATACACCGACCTGCACATCTTCGCGAAGGAATTTCCGGACCGCTATTATCAGATGGGCATGGCCGAGCAGCTTCTGTTCGGGGCGGCCTCCGGTCTTGCCGCCGAAGGCTTCATGCCATTCGCAACCACATACGCGGTCTTCGCTTCGCGCCGCGCCTACGACTTCATCCATCAGACGATCGCAGAGGAAGACCGCAACGTGAAGATCGTCTGCGCGTTGCCCGGCCTGACGTCGGGGTATGGCCCGAGTCATCAAGCCGCAGAGGATCTCGCGCTGTTTCGCGCGATGCCGAACATGACGGTCATCGATCCCTGCGATGCTCATGAAATCGAGCAGCTGGTGCCCGCGATCGCGGCGCATCAGGGGCCGGTCTACATGCGCCTGCTGCGAGGCCAGGTGCCGGTCGTGCTGGATGAATACGACTACAAGTTCGAGCTCGGCAAAGCCAAGCTGGTTCGTGACGGGAAGGATGTTCTAATCATCTCATCCGGCATCATGACCATGCGTGCGCTCGAGGCTTTGCAAACTCTGAAGAACGACCGCGTCGATGCTGCGGTGCTCCATGTTCCGACCATCAAGCCGCTCGACGCCGAGACGATACTGCGTGAAGCCGGCAAGTCAGGCCGCTTGGTCGTCGTCGCCGAAAACCACACGACGATTGGCGGTCTCGGCGAGGCGGTTGCCGCACTCCTGCTGCGTTCAGGCATCCATCCGCCGTTCCGCCAGATCGCATTGCCGGACGAATTTCTTGACGCCGGCGCACTTCCGACGCTGCACGACCGCTACGGGATCTCCACCGCCGAGGTCGCAAGGCAGATCAAGCAGTGGCTTTAGCGCACCAGCACTAAGCGCCAGTCACGCCGAATCCGAGTGAAGAGTTCCGCCCGCTGCATGTTGCGGTGGGCGAGCGATGGCTGTTGCCCGAATGCGGGCGGTCGAAGAGCCTGGAGAGCTGAAAGCCAGCGCAGGCTCATGCAGCCGCACAACGTCAATACAGGATCAGGAGGAAAACATGACTGTCTCGAAGCTCGGACGCATCAGCCGCCGTTCGCTATTGGTGGGGGCGAGCGCCGTACCTCTCTGCGCGATTCTGACCCGTCCAGCGTCTGCCGCCGAGTTCGTCTACAAGTTCGCAACCGGACAGGACCCGACCCATCCGGTGAACGTCCGCGCGCAAGAGGCGATCGACCGCATCCGCGAAGCAACCAGCGGCCGGCTGGAGATCAGGCTGTTCCCGGCCAATCAGCTCGGGTCCGACACCGAGCTGCTGACCCAGGTTCGCAGCGGCGGCGTCGAGTTCTTCAATCAATCCTCCTCGATCCTCGCCACTCTGGTGCCGAGCGCGGGCATCGTGAACACCGGGTTCGCGTTCACCGACTACGACAGCGTGTGGAAGGCGATGGACGGCGACCTCGGCACCTACATCCGGGCGCTGATCGCCAAGACACCGATCATGGCGGTTTCGAAGGCCTGGGACAACGGCTTCCGCCAGGTGACCTCGTCCGGCCGCGAGGTGCGCACCCCGGATGATCTGAAGAATTTCCAGATCCGCGTTCCGCCCGCGCCGCTGCTCACTTCGCTCTTCAAGGCGCTCGGCGCCGGCCCGACGCCGATCAACTTCAACGAGGTCTATTCCGCGCTGCAAACCAAGGTCGTCGATGGCCAGGAGAATCCGTTGCCCATCATCGCGACCGCGCGCCTCTATGAGGTGCAGAGCACGTGCAGTCTAACGGGGCACGTCTGGGATGGCTACTGGATCCTCGGCAACAAGCGCGCCTTCGAGCGCCTGCCCAAGGACGTGCAGGAGATCGTGACGCGCGAGCTCGACCGCTCCGCCGTCGATCAGCGTGCCGACATCGCGAAGCTCAGCCAGTCGCTGCGCAACGATCTCTCGGCCAAGGGCCTCAAATTCATCGACGTCGATCGCGCCGCCTTCCGCCAGGCCCTGTCCAAGACCAGCTTCTACGCAGACTGGAAGGGCAAATTCGGCGAGGAAGCATGGTCGCAGCTCGAAAAAGCCGCGGGCCAGCTATCATGACCAGCGTGAGCCATCCGCCCCCCGTCCATGCCGGTGTGGCGGCCAGCGCCCCGCAGGCAGGCCGGCGCAGTTGGGTGATAACGGCGAACACGGTGCTTGGTCATGTCGTGGCGGTTCCGGCAGCACTGCTCGTGCTGGCGGAGATCGCTGTGCTGTCTGCCGGCATCGTGGGGCGATACGTGTTCCGCTCGCCGATCATCTGGTCCGACGAGCTTGCCGGCATTCTCTTCCTCTGGCTCGCCATGTTCGGTTCCGTGATCGCGTTCCAGCGCGGTGAACACATGCGGATGACGGCTATCGTTGGCGTTCTCAGTGCGGAGCATCGCGCGTTCCTAGATGTCGTCGCGGCCGCAGCATCGCTGGCATTTCTTGCGCTCGTTGTCTGGCCGGCCTACGAATTCGCGGCCGACGAAGCCTTTGTGACGACGCCGGCGCTTGAGATCGTCAACAGCTGGCGTGCGGCAGCATTGCCGGTTGGGATCGGACTGATGCTGATCGCAGCGGTCCTCCGACTCATCCGCATCGCGAGCCTGCGCAGCTTGCTAGCTTCGGTCGCAATGGTCACAGGCATCATCGGGGCGTTCGTTCTGCTCGCTCCCGTTTTGAAGCCGCTAGGCAATCTGAATCTCTTGATCTTCTTCGTGTTCGTGGTTGGCGCGATGGTCTTCGCAGCCGTCCCAATCGCGTTCGCATTCGGCCTCGCCACGGTCGGCTATCTCGCCCTGACGACCAGTACGCCTGACGTGGTGGTGATCGGACGGATGGACGAGGGCATGAGCCACCTGATCCTGCTCGCCGTGCCGCTCTTCGTCTTTCTTGGCCTCCTGATCGAGATGACGGGCATGGCGCGCGCCATGGTCGGCTTCCTGGCGAGCCTGCTGGGCCACGTGCGTGGCGGACTGCACTACGTGCTGGTGGGAGCGATGTATCTGGTCTCGGGCATTTCTGGGTCCAAAGCGGCCGACATGGCTGCGGTGGCTCCGGTCCTGTTTCCCGAGATGCGGCAGCGCGGGGCCAAGCCGGGCGACCTCGTTGCGCTTCTGGCGGCAACCGGCGCGCAGACCGAAACGATCCCGCCCTCGCTGGTCCTGATCACGATCGGCTCGGTGACCGGCGTGTCGATCTCGGCGCTCTTCACTGGCGGGTTGCTCCCGGGCGTGGTGCTCGCGGTCATGCTCGCGGCCGTGGTCTGGTGGCGATACCGCCGCGAAGACCTGTCTCACGTCAAACGGGCTACCGGCCGGCAAATCGGGCGGGCCTTTGTGATCGCGATACCTGCTATCGCACTGCCGTTCGTGATCCGCACGGCGGTCGTCGAGGGCGTTGCGACGGCAACGGAAGTCTCGACGATCGGCATCCTGTATTCGGTCTGCGCGGGTCTGTTCATCTACCGCCAGTTCGACTGGCGTCGCATCTATCCGATGCTGGTCGAGACAGCCTCCCTATCAGGGGCGATTCTGCTTATCATCGGCGCGGCGACAGGCATGGCCTGGGCGCTGACTCAGTCGGGATTTTCCGCATCTCTGGCAAAGTTCATGACCAGCCTTCCCGGAGGTGTTCCCGTCTTCCTGGCCGTGACGATCGTGACCTTCGTGATCCTCGGCAGTGTTCTGGAGGGAATTCCGGCGATCGTCTTATTCGGTCCGTTGCTGTTCCCGATCGCGCGGCAGGTCGGAGTAAACGACGTCCACTACGCGATGGTCGTCGTTCTCGCCATGGGCATCGGCCTGTTCGCGCCGCCGTTCGGCGTCGGTTATTACGCGGCCTGCGCCATCAGCCGCATAAATCCGGACGAGGGCATGAAGCCGATCGTGGGCTATATGATCGCGCTCCTGATCGGCACGCTGATTGTTGCCGCCGTGCCCTGGCTATCGATCGGCTTCCTTTGATAACGGGCGAGGCGCCCTCGCGGAAAACATCGCGCGGGCATCCCGTCAGGCGAATTTCGGCAAATGCAACGGCAGGCCGTCACAGGGCATATCGATCTCCTCGACCTGGCCCTTGCCGACCTCCGTCACCCGTAGCTTTCTGCCCTCGAGCGTAAAGGCGCAATTCGTCGGCTGGGCTCCATCCAGGACCAGACGATCGGCGACCTCACCCCGCCGGTCGAGCACCGTAACGTTCTTCTGGTTGTAGACCGTGCAATAGAGCCGGCCGTCCGTTCCGAAGGCCATCCCGTCCGGCCCTTTGAAGTCCGGATTGGAATCCGGCTGCAGGACGTTTCCGAAGACGACGCGTTTTGGCGCTGCCTCGCCGAGCACGTCATATCGATAGATCTCGCCGGTGAAGGACGCGTTGGCGTAGAGGTGGTTGTCGGGGCCGAAGGCAATGCCGTTGGTGAAGCGGATCTTGCGATCGAGCACGCGGAGCATCTTCATGGCTGCCGGATCGATCTCATACACACGGCCGTCCCAGTCGAAGTCCATATAACCGTCGACGAAGGCCTGGCCGTTGATGAAATCCTCGGCGGCCATTCCGGAGTCGGTCATGTACAGCAATCCGTTCGGACCAAAGCAGAGGTCGTTCGGAAACAGAAAGCGCTCCGCGCCTTTGCCCTGCATGCGCCGGATCTCGTTTCCGCCCTCGTCGATGCAGATCAGGGCCCGCAAACCAGCTTCCGCGATCCAGATGCGGCCGTGGCCATCCGTCGTCAGTCCATTCGGACGGCCACCCGTCGTTCGGATCACGCGGCGATTGCCGCGAGGATCGAGCCGCGTGACGCAAAGGGTCGAGGCGGACATCTCCGTGACATACATCGAGCCGTCGGGCAGGCACACCGGACCCTCCGGCGCGCCAATTCCCGTTGCAAACAGTCTCGACGCCATTCATCCCTCCCGTTCTCGAATGTTGCTCTCGTTATGCGATGACCAGGCCGCTGGTCGGATCGATCAGCACCACGCGATTGAGGTCGATGGCGAGGTCGACCTGCTCGCCATGGCTGCTGACGTCGTGGGCCTGCAGCTCGGCAACCGCATCGACGCCGCCGATCTTGATGGTGGTGAAGGTGCGTGTTCCCGTCGGCTGAATGAGATCGGCAGTGGCCGAATAGGAGACCGCGCCTTCGCGCAACGGCCCGCCGGCCCGACTGAAGTGCTGGGGCCGAATGCCGACGAGAATCTCTCGCCTATCCATACTGGCCAGCGGCCTCGCCTTCGCGCTCGGAAGCGTCAGTTCACCGCCGGACTGAAACACCACTGCGGCGTCGCGGCCGTTTGTCTTGAGGGTCGCGGGGATGAGGTTGATCGAGGGAGAGCCGAGAAAGCCGGCAACGAACCCCGTGCGCGGCTGCTCGAACAGCTCGAGCGGAGCGCCTTGCTGCTCGATCTGTCCCTCGCGCAGCAACACGATGCGGTCGGCCAGCGTCATCGCCTCGACCTGGTCATGGGTAACGTAGATCATGGTCGTCGTGATCTCGTGATGTAGGCGCTTGATCTCGGTGCGCATCTCGTCACGCAACTGAGCGTCGAGATTCGAGAGCGGCTCGTCGAACAGGAACAGGTCGGCCTTGCGGACGATGGCGCGGCCGATGGCGACGCGCTGACGCTGTCCTCCGGAGAGCTGCCGCGGATAGCGCTGGAGGAGATTGCCGATGCCGAGCATCTCGGCGGCTTCACCGACCCGCTTCCTGATCTCGATCTCGGGAGTCTTGCGCGCGCGCAGACCGAAGGCGATGTTCTCGCTGACGGTCAGATAAGGGTAGAGCGCATAGTTCTGAAACACCATCGCAATATTGCGCTCGCGCGGGCGCAGATCGTTGACCACCGCGCCGCCGATGGTGATCGTTCCACCATCCGGATCCTCGAGGCCGGCGATGGTTCGCAACAGAGTACTCTTGCCACAGCCGGACGGCCCCACCAGCACGGCGAATTCGCCATCGGCGATGGTGAGATCAACTCCCCTGACTGCATGCACGTTGCCGTAATATTTGTGTACTCCGGACAGCTTGACGTCAGCCACTCCGCTCTCCCTAACCCTTGACTGCGCCCAGCGAGATGCCGCGCACGAGATAGCGCTGCATCACCGAGACCGCGACGAAGATCGGCAACGTCCCCAGGACCGACATCGCCGCGATCTTCGCCCAGAAATTCGATTGGCCGCCGAAATAGTGCGTCAGCATGACCGGAAAGGTGATGACCTCGGTGCGCGTGAGCACGAGTGCGAACAGAAAGTCGTTCCAGGCGAACACGAAGGTGAAGACCGACGTCGCCATGAGGCCGGGGCGAACCATCGGGAAGACGACCTTCCAGATCACCTCCCATCGATTGAGGCCGTCGACGAGAGCGCTTTCCTCGAGCTCCAGCGGCACGTCGACGATGTAGCCGCGCATCATCCAGATCACGTAGGGAAGATTGAAGGCCGTGTAGAGCAGGATCAGCCCGAAATAGCTGTCGACGAGGCCGAAATACACGTAGATCAGGAAGATCGGGAAGACGACCGCAATCGGTGGGATCATGCGCTGGGAGATGATCCACATCGCGAGGTTCTCGCCGCCGGTGCCGAACCTGGCGAGGCTGTAGGCGCAGAGCGTCCCGAGAACGATTGCTATGCCGGAGCTGACGCCGGCGACGATCAGGCTGTTCAGGATCGCCAGGACGTCGCCATCTTTGAACAAGACGTAATAGTTTGAGAACTGGATCTGTCCGGGAATCCACAAGGGCGGGACGTGATAGATCTCGTCCGCTGTCTTGAACGAAATCATGAACAGCCAGTAAACTGGAAACAGGAACAGCAGGGTCACGACGCAGGCGCCGAGATAGCGGACGGCGAGAATACGGGTTTTTCTGGCCGGAAGCCTGCCGATCCTCATCGCGCAAGCTCCATGCGCTTGAGGACCAGGGTCGTGATCAGCGTCAGCAACGCAATCACCAGGAAGGAAATCGCGGCCGTGTAGCTGATCTCGAATTGCGAGAAGCCCTGCACATAGGTGTAGAGCGAAATGGTCTCGGTCATCGAGCCCGGCCCGCCTTCGGTGAGGGCCCAGATGATGTCGAAGATGCGAACCAGATCGAGGCCGCGGATCAGGCAGGCGACGGCGATCACTGGCGCGATCGCCGGCAGAACGATCGCGCGAAGTACCCGCAGGTACGATGCCCCATCGATCTCGGCAGCCTCGAGCTGCGACTGGTCCACGTTCGACAGCGCGGCGAGCAGCAGCAGGAACATGAACGGCGACCACTGCCAGACCTCGCAGATGATGATCGCCGGATAGACGAAGGCGGGATTGACGGTCCAAAGGATCCGCACTTGCTCGCCGGCGAAGAAACTCAGAATCTGGCCAATCGGTCCGAAGCGGACGTCGAACATCAGACGCCAGGTCGCGCCCGCGACGATCGGAGAGATCACCGTCGGAAGCACCAGCAGCGCGACGAAGATCTGTCGACCTGGCATGCGGTCGATGAAAAGCTGTGCCATCAGGAAACCGATCAGCAACTCGAGGGGGAGGGCGATCGCCGTGATGATGGCGGTATGACCGAGCGAGGCCCAGAGGCGGGTATCCGTGAACAGCTCCGCATAGTTCAACAAGCCGACAAAGGAGGTGTCGTTCTCGGTCATCGTGATGCGCTGGAAGCTCACGATCAGCGAGTAGACCAGGGGAAACAGGCCGACTAGGAGGAGGATCAGAATGGCCGGCGCGACGATGAGATAGGGCAGGCGGTCCTCGAGCATGCGCCCGAAGCGGCTGGGGTGGCGCTGCTCGGCAGCGTTGAGACTTGCGGAAAGTGTCATCATCAGTCCGGAAAACGGCACCGCACGGGAGGGCGATGCCTCTCGTGCGGTATCCAGTCAGTTATTGCGGGTAGGCGCCGGGCTTTGCGGCCCAGACCTTGTAGACGGCTTTCTGGTTCTCGATGCCGACCTTCGCGGTGATCGCGTCGAATTGTTGTGCCATGCGATCGAGAATGGCCTTGGGATCTTCGCCCGCCCACAGGCTCGAGATCGCCTTGGTCATCGCCTCGTCGTACTTGTCCTGTTGCAGCAGTGAGAGATCGAGCAGGCCCTTCTCGCCCGAGGTCTTGATGGTGTCGAGATAGGCGGCAGCATCAGGCCAGAGCCCGCGGTATTTTTCGCTCGCGTAGTGGGAGAGGCGGAACGGATCGCGCAGCGTATAGGGGAGCTGGACGCGCGCGAGGCTGGTCTTCTTGCTGTTCAGCCACTGGATGAAGAGATACGCGGCCTCCTTGTTCTTGCTGGTGGCCGACACCGACAAGTCGAAGCCGACGCCGAGCTCGGGACGGCCGAGAGGCGTGAGCGCATAGCCGACCTTGCCGGCGACCTGCGATTTTGGCACCCACTTCAGTGCTTCCTCGCCCGAGCCATAGCCCGCGGCCCAGCGGCCGTAGGGCGGCCAGGAGATCGTCATGGCAGTCGTGCCCTGAAGGAATGCGGCGAGATTGTCGACGAAATTCCACTGCTCCACGCCGGGCGGCATGAACTTGTTTTCCGCCAGCATCTGCTTGAACACCTTGAGGCCGACGTCGCCATTCACCGCGGCCTTCATGGTGTCCGCGTTGAAGAACTTGCCACCTTCCATGCGGAAGCGTTCCTGGAACATGTATTGCGGATAGGGCGCGGTACGGAAGAAGCCCGCGCCGTAGACTTTCGGCGCCATTTTGTCGGTGATGAACTGGCCGATTTCGCCGAATTGTTTCCAGTCCTTTGGCGGCGCGAGCTCGTAGGCGAACTTGGCCTTGAACTCGTCCTTCATCTTCGGATCCTCGAAGATGTCCTTCCGGTAGTAGAGCAGCATCACGTCGCCGTCGTCCGGAAAGCCGTAGATCTTCCCGTTATACTGCATCTGGTTGTCCCGATAGGCGGCCGCGATGTCCTGCAGCTCGTCGCGGTAGCCGAACTTGTCGACATACTTGTCGAGGGGCTCGAGCGCCCCGGCGCGTGCAAGATCCGGCATCCAAGATGGGATGACGTTCAGCGCGTCGTACGCTCCGGCGCCCGATTTGAAATCCTGCATGATCTTGGTGAACATCTGGTCGGTCGGCACTTCGACCACCTTCACCTTGATGCCGGTGAGCTTCTCCCATTGCGGCCCGGAATAGTTCAGCGGGTCCAGAGACTGAAGACCGGCCTCCCAGACGATGCTGATCGTTGTACCCGCGTACTTCTTCGCGGCTTCCACCGCTGTGTCGGCTGCATCCTTGTCGGCAGCCGGCGCTGAACCTGCAGCCAGCGCTAGCAGAGCGGCCGCGCCGAGAAACGTCCTGAACTTCATCCCTTCCTCCTCCTCTCTTGGACGTCCGGAGTCCGGCAGAGCCGGCTCCGGAGCGTTTCTCACGTGATCCCTGCCCGGTTAGCCAGCCGCCGGCGTGAACGGACGCTGTCGGCGGCGACCTGCCGAGAGAAACAAATTCATCTATGTCGAGGATTTGCGGTGCAGGCGCATCGCGGGTCCGGGCTTGTTGCCCGCAACCTGAATGGACGCCAGTTGGCGTTGTAGAAGCACGGATCCTCCCCAAAACGCTTGAGAGCGTTGACTTTGGGGCTAGTCTGCGTCGAGGCGGAACTGGCCGACAAATGAGAACTTTGCAAGCATCGGTGAACCGCAGTCACCTATCTGCTGAGGTCTCTCGGAAGCAAAGCGAGCCAATCATGCGGTTGCTAGATCGGGCAGGAGAACAGGCTCACAGGACTGTCCAGACGCAATGCTCGCGCAAGCTCGCGCCGGTGCAATCGTGGCGGAACAGGCCGCGCTTCAGGACAGTGGTCGCGGGCGCGGCGCCATTTCCGAGTCTAGGATCAGTCGGCCGTCGAGACGGCCATCCAACCGCTTCACGTATTCCGAAGCTTCCTCCATATGCGCCTTCATGAGCGCGCGCACGCGCTCGCTGTCGCGTGCACGGGCGGCCTTGGCGATCTCCGTGTGAATCTTGACGTTGGCGCATCCAAATCGCGTGTGCTCTTCCGGAGGCGTCTGGGTGCTGAAGACAACCAGCCGACGCAGCATCTCGTTGATCAGCTCGCATGCGAAGCGCAGGAAGGGATTGGGGTTTGCTGCAGCCAGGATGTCGTGAAAGTCGAGATCGGCCTGGCGTTGACGAACGAGAAGGGACGGGTCCTGCGAGGCCGGCTGGCATGTTTCAATGTTCTGCTCGAGCGCGTCGAGCTGCTCGTCCGACAGAAATGGCACCGAGCCGGCAGCCAGTTCCGGCTCCAGCAAGCGCCGGGCCGCATAGATGTCCTCCATGCTGACCTCTTTGAAGAACAGGTAGTTCTGCAACAGCTGAAAGGTGCGCTCGAGCGGGACCTCCATGATCGTCGCCCCGCCGGTCGGGCCGGTGCTGATGGTGATCAGTCCCTGCACCTCGAGGGACTTGAGCGCCTCGCGGATCGTGCTCTTGCTGACCGAAAACAGCCGCTGAAGCTCTTTCTCCATCGGAAGCTTGTCGCCCGGACGGAGATTCTTCTGGGTGATCAGCTGCTTGATCTCTTCGGTAACGAGGTCGGCGCGCTTTTGAATTTTCAGCCGGCCCCCCGGCCGCGGCAATTTTTCTAACTCCATCGTCATTCCCGAATTCTCCAAAGCTACCAATGAGTTCCAAGGTTGGTTCTGGCGGAACTAGGCGTGTGGCCAGAGAAAGACCCGACTCATTGATTGACACTTTTCTCATAATAGGCATATTCATGCAAATCCGGTTTATCATGATAAATAGAATAGACCGGTCGGATGAGGGGAGCGAGCATGTCGATCGGGCAGAACATCCCGGAAATCTGGGCGGCGATTCACACCCCCTTCGACGCCTCCGGTGCCATCGACGAGGCCGGAGTCCGCCGGAACGTCCGCCACTACATCGCAACCGGATTGGCGGGCGTGTTCTGCAATGGGCTGATCGGCGAAGTCTGGTCGCTCACGCTGCAGGAGAGAAAGCGTGTCATAGAGGTCATTGCGGACGAGGCGGGGGGGCGCCTTGGGATTTCCGTGGTGATCTCGGGTCCCTCGGTGGAAGAAACCATCGATCTCGGCGAGCACGCGCGCCGGCTTGGCGTCAGCCACGCTGTGCTCATGGTCCCAACCTCCGGGCCGCGATCCCCTGCGCAGCAGTTCGCGTATCTGCACCACATCTGTGTCCGGTTGGAGATGCCGATCGTCATCTTTAACGCGCGAACCGCCGCGGGCAGTCCATTGGATCCCGGCGTTTTCACGCAGCTCTGCTCGCTATCCAATCTCAAGCTCCTGAAGACGACAGGCAATGTAGCCGAGAACGCGGCGCTTCGGCAGGCTGCGCGAAACGGCGTGCTGGTGTCGGACCCGCTGGAAGAGAACTTCTTCGCCAACATGCAGACCGAGGGTCAGTCGATCCTCTATGCCGACCCCGAGCCTTACCTCTATCAACGCGGCGAGTTTCGCCCGATCGCGGAATACGTGGCTCTGTTGGCGGTTGGACGAACGGAAGAAGCAGCACGCATCTGTGCTTCACTCGCGCCGCAGCGGATCACCTTCAACAAATGGATCATGGACCCGCTGAAGCGCGGTCACATGCCGAACGCAGCGGTCAAGCATTGGTGCGATCTGATCGGCCTTGCCGGCGGCGCCGTGCGCTCGCCAGTCACGCCGCTGTCCGCTGCTGAAAGACGGGAGCTTGAAGCCGATCTCATCGCATGTGGTGCGCCCGGCCTGCTGTCTGCTGCCGAACGAATTTCGTCGTGACGTGCTGATTGCAATCTTCAACGGAGAGGAACATGACTTTGAAGCCTGTCGACCGTCGCTCGGTGCTCCAGATGCTGGCCGCTGCCGGCTCCGCACCATTCGTTCTCAAGAGTAGCGTTGCTCTTGCGGAGACGCCGCTCACCGTCGGAGTTCTGTACTCCGGCTCCAAGCAGGATTACGGCTTCAACCAGTCCCACGCACAGGCCGCCGCGGCGCTCAAGAAACAGCCTGGTATCAAGCTGGTCGAGGAGGAGCGCGTTCCGGAAACGATTGCGGCCCAGCGCAGCATGGAAGGCATGATCCGTCAGGACGGCGCTCAACTCATCCTGGCGACGTCCTTTGGCTACTTCAAGCCGCACGTTCTGGAGATGGCGGCCAAGTATCCGGACGTCACCTTCGCTCACACCGGCGGCGTGTGGACGGCTGGCATGCCCGAGAACATCGGCACGTTCTACGCCTACATCTTCGAGGCGCAGTACATTTCGGGAATCGTCGCCGGCCACATGACGAAGAGCAAGAAGCTCGGCCTCGTCGCTGCGAAGCCGACGCCCAATCTTCTGCGCAGCATCAACGCGTTCGCGATTGGCGCGCGCTCGGTCGATCCGGCCATTCAGGTGCAGGTCATCTTCACTGGTGACTGGGTGCTTCCTGTGCGTGAGGCGGAAGCGACGAACACGTTGGTCGACCAGGGGGCCGACGTCATCGCCGCCCAGGTCGATAGCCCGAAGGTCGTGATCGAGACGGCGGAGAAGCGCGGCGTCATGTCATGCGGCTACCACTCGAGTCAGGCGGATGTCGCTCCCAACGGCTACCTCACCGGGGCCGAGTGGAACTGGATCACGCCCTACCTCGTCTATGCCGGCAGCGTGCGTGCCGGCAAGAAGCCGGAGCACTATCTCCGTGCCGGGCTTGGCGATCATTTCGTCAAGAACAGCCCGTTCGGGAAACTCGTTACGCCTGAGGCGCGCGCAGCGGCCGAGACGGCGCGGGCAGACCTCATCGGCGGCACGCGCGTGATCTACAGTGGCCCGCTCAAGGACAACAAGGGCAACGTCGTCATCCCTGCCGGAACTACGCAGAGCAGCAACGACCGTGTGCTGGATGGCATCAATTATCTCGTCGAAGGCATCATTGGCCAAGTCTAGGAGGCGCCCTTGTCTTCGATCTCCGGAATCGAACCCGGGCCATCGAGTCCGCCAGTAACCGCAGCCCAACTCGGTTTGGGCTTGCCTGTGCTGGCGGTGCTGCTTGCGTCGGCCATCTTCGCGGCGTTCGTCGCCTTGTACGGACAGAACCCCGTCACGGTGTTCGGTCTGATCGTCCAGGGCGGCTTCGGCAGTAGCTTCGCCTGGCAGGATACCTTGTCGCGCGCCGCTCCTCTTGTCCTCGTGGGACTCGCCGTTGCGATCCCCGCCCAAGCGGGGCTGGTGATCATCGGCGGCGAGGGAGCCTTGGTGCTGGGCGGGCTCGCGGGTGCCGTTGTGACGTTGCCGTTCGCGGGGGCGCACGCGCTTCCCATGCAGCTCCTGATGTCGCTGGCCGGCGCCTTGATTGGAGGACTCTGGTTCGGTCTGGCGGGCGTGCTCCGCCAGTATCGCGGCCTCAACGAAACGATATCGAGTCTGCTGCTGTCCTATATCGGGATCGCAATCTTTCATCATCTGACGGAAGGTCTGCTCCGCGACCCGGCAAGCCTCGACAAGCCATCCACCCACCCGATCGATCCCTCCTACATGCTGCCGGTGATGCCCGGTGTTGGCGTTCACGCGGGGCTTGCGGCAAGTCTCTCGCTGGCCGTCATCGCCCACGTCGTGCTCCGCTACACGCGTTGGGGTTTTGCGCTGCGGGTGGTCGGTGGAAGTGCCCGAGTCGCGAAGATGATGGGCCTCGCCGTTAACCGCTGGATCATCGGTGCCTCGGTCGTGGCAGGCGGCATGGCGGGAATTGCCGGCGCCATCGAGGTGGCGGCCGTGCAGGGGACGGCCAACTCCTCGCTCATCGTCGGCTACGGCTATAGCGGAATCCTCGTCGCATTCCTGGCGCGGCACCAGCCGCTTGCGATTGTCGCTGTCGCGCTGTTGATCGGCGGCATGCAGGCGAGCGCCAGCCTGCTGCAACGACGTCTTGGACTGCCGGATGCGACAATGCTGGTGTTTCAGGGGCTGATCTTCGTCTGCGTCCTCGTCGCGGATGCAATTGCGCAACAACTCCGAGAAACGACGCGGAGGTAAAGGCATGGACGGTACATCAATCGGCTGGCTTGCGCTGCCGCTCGCGATCCTGGGTGGGGCGATCCGTGTGTCGACACCCTTCATTTTCGTGAGCATCGGTGAGCTGATCACCGAGAAATCGGGCCGTATCAATTTGGGCCTCGAGGGCACTCTGATGCTCGGTGCCATGGCGGGGTACGCGATCTCTTACCTCTCCGGCTCGCCCTGGCTCGGCGTGCTTTCGGCCGGACTTGCCGGAATGGCATTCGGGCTGCTGCATGGCCTTTTGTGCAGTGTGAAGCGCGTCAATGACACCGCGATCGGCATCAGCCTGATCGTGCTAGGGACGGGCCTCGCGTTCTTCCTGGGCAAACCCTTGATCGAGCCCAAAGCGCCGCCGCTTCCCTCGATTGGACTCGGATTTTGGTCGACCGTACCGCAGGTGCGAGCTGCGCTGGACGTCAACGCACTGTTCTTCGTCGGAATTGCACTGGCTTTTGCGGTCTACCTTTTCCTGAACAGGACCGGCTGGGGGCTGATGCTGCGTACGGTGGGAGATAGCGAGGATGCCGCACGCGCGCTTGGCTTTCCCGTACTGCGGGTACGAATCATCGCGACCATGGCGGGCGGCTTTCTCGCCGGCATCGGCGGCAGCTTCCTGTCGCTTTCGTATCCGGGAAGCTGGAGCGAAGGCCTGTCGAGTGGCCAAGGCATCATGGCCGTCGCGCTCGTCATCTTTGCGCGCTGGCGTTCGGTCAACGCGCTGGGCGCATCGCTGCTGTTCGGCGGGGCGGGCGCTCTCGGTCCTGCGCTCCAGGGCATTGGCGTGACCGGCTATTACTACCTGTTCAATGCAGCCCCCTACATCCTGACGCTGGCGATCATGGTTGCCTCGACGTCGCGCGCCGCTCCGTTCGCCGATGCGCCGGGCGAACTCAAGCTGCACCGGTGAGAAGCGCCGTGACGGGAATTCATCCTGGGAGGATAGTCCGATGACCGCTCCGCAAGTCGAGCTCAGGAACATGACGAAGCGTTTCGGAGCGAATCTCGCTTTGAACAACGTGTCGCTACTGATCCGCTCGGGCACCGTCCATGCGCTGCTAGGGGAGAACGGCGCCGGCAAGAGCACGTTGGTCAAATGCCTCGTGGGCTTTTATCATCCGGACGAGGGTCACATCCAGGTGGATGGGCGCGAGCACCGGCTAAACTCGCCGAAGGATGCCGATGCGCTCGGCATCGGCATGGTGTATCAGCATTTCACTCTCGTGCCGTCGATGACGGTGGCGCAGAATCTCGTCGTCAGCGGTGCGAGATTGCCGGCCTATATCAACTGGCAAAGCGAGCTGAGGCGGCTGGCCGAAGTCACCAAGAAGCTTCCGTTTCACGTGCCACTCGATGTACGCGTCTCGCAGCTCTCTGCGGGCGAGAAGCAGAAGGCCGAGATCGTTAAACAGCTCTATCTCGGGCGCAAGCTACTCATCCTGGACGAACCGACGTCGGTGCTGACGCCGGCAGAAGCCGATGAAGTGCTCGGCCATGTTCGCAGCCTGACACGGACGGGCGTACTCAGCGCCATCCTGATTAGCCACAAGTTCCATGAAGTGCGCCGATTCGCCGACGACGTGACGGTATTGCGTCGAGGCGCGTCGGTGAGAACGGGCGCCGTCGCCGATTTGACGGACGACGCTCTGGCAGAAGCTATGATCGGAGAGCCCGTCAGCAAGATAGTGCAGCACGCGCCGAAATCGCCGCCGAGGTCCGATATTATCCTCTCCATCAGCGACCTCCGCGTGAACGGCGACAATGGTCTTCCCGCTGTGAAAGATCTCTCGCTCGAGGTGCGGGCAGGGGAGATTGTCGGGATTGCCGGGGTATCCGGAAATGGACAGTTGGAGTTGGTCGAGGCCCTGATGGGGCAGCGGGATCGAAGCGGTACGATGACCGTGTCCGGCTCGCCGTTCAACGGTACGCGAAGGGAAATCGCCCGCCTCGGCGTCTATGGACTGCCGCAAGAGCCCCTGAAGAACGCCTGCATCGACCGCATGTCGCTGGCCGAGAACCTTGCCCTGCGTAATTTCGATCGGGTGCCGCTCTGCCGTGGTATCGCAATGAACTACGGCGCGCTCGCCCAGCAGGCCGAGAGGCTGGTCGCTCAATTTCGTGTCAAGGCGCCTAGCCTGACCGCAAGCATGAGCACGCTGTCCGGTGGCAACGTGCAACGGGCCG
Organism: Bradyrhizobium sp. NBAIM18; assembly: GCF_020193825.1. NCBI lineage: Bacteria > Pseudomonadati > Pseudomonadota > Alphaproteobacteria > Hyphomicrobiales > Nitrobacteraceae > Bradyrhizobium > Bradyrhizobium sp. NBAIM18. Next base: position 235,233 of record NZ_JADYVO010000003.1, on the reverse strand, counting down.
TACTGGCGCGGGAGCTCACGCAGGACGTTCGCCTGCTGGTCGCGTCCAATCCAACGTTCGGGCTTGATTTCGTTGCGTGCGAAGAAACGTACCGCCGGATCCTCGAGGCGCGGAATCGCGGAACCGCAGTGCTACTCATCTCGGAGGATCTCGACGAGTTGCTTGGCTTGGTCGACAGGGTCCTCGTCATGAGCGCGGGTCGCATAGTCCATGAAGTGTCAGCCGAAGGCGCCGACAAGCGCGTGATCGGCAAATACATGGCGGGAATGAAAGCGGCCTGACTCGAGGGCGCGCATCTGACCAAAATCAACAGGGAGACGTTCGTGGTCACGCAGATCAATCATTTCATCGATGGCAAGCAGGTCCCGAGCGGCACTGAACGCAGTTTGCCCGTCTTCAACCCGGCAACGGGTGAGCAGACGGGCCGTGTTGTGGCCGCCAACGCGGCCGTGGTGGCGGACGCGGTATCCGCCGCGAAGAGGGCGGCGCAGGGTTGGGCCGACACGACGCCTCTTCGGCGTGCACGCGTCCTCAATCGCTTTCTGCGGATCGTCGAGGATCGCGCAGATCAGCTTGCCGACGTAATCGTCTCCGAGCACGGCAAGGTTCACTCTGACGCTCTCGGGGAAGTTCAGCGCGGAATGGAGGTGGTCGAGTTTGCCACGGCCGCTCCGCAGCTCCTCAAGGGCGAACTCACCGAGAATGTCGGTACCCGCGTCGACAGCTATTCTACTCGCCAGCCGCTCGGTGTTGTCGCCGGAATCACGCCTTTCAATTTCCCGGTCATGGTTCCGATGTGGATGTTCCCGGTGGCTCTCGCCTGCGGAAATGCGTTCATTCTGAAGCCATCTGAGCGCGACCCATCGGCGTCGCTCATCATGGCGGAGTGGCTGAAGGAAGCCGGTCTGCCGGACGGTGTGTTCAACGTGGTGCAAGGCGACAAGGAAGCTGTCGATGCGCTGCTGCATCACCCAGATATTTCGGCGATCAGCTTCGTGGGCTCCACGCCTATCGCGCAGTACATCTATTCGACGGCCGCGAACACCGGGAAGCGCTGCCAGGCGCTGGGTGGCGCCAAGAACCACATGATCGTGATGCCCGATGCCGACATGGATCAGGCGGTGGATGCGTTGATGGGGGCCGCCTACGGTTCCGCCGGCGAACGCTGCATGGCGATCTCGGTTGCCGTGCCGATCGGCGAGGGGACGGCGGATAAGCTGATCTCTGCGCTCGAACCCAAGGTCCGAGGCCTGAAGGTCGGGCCGGGTACCGACCGCGAAGCGGAGATGGGGCCTCTCGTCACGAGGCAGCACCTGGAGAAGGTAAGGAGCTATATCGATGCCGGTGTCGCCGAGGGTGCAAAGTTGCTGGTCGACGGACGCAAGTTCAGGATGCAGGGCTATGAGAATGGTTTCTTCGTGGGCGGTACCCTGTTCGACCATGTCAAGCCGAACATGAAGATCTACAAGGAAGAGATCTTCGGACCGGTGCTGTCAGTCCTTCGAGCGCCGGACTACACGACAGCCGCGCGCATGATCAATGAACACGAATTCGGCAATGGCACCGCCATCTTCACACGTGATGGTGATGCCGCGCGTGAATTCGCCCATCAGATTAAGGTCGGAATGGTCGGCATCAACGTTCCGATTCCGGTGCCGATGGCCTTTCACTCCTTCGGTGGATGGAAAGCATCGATCTTCGGCGACCACCACATGCACGGCCCTGAAGGCGTCCGCTTCAATACGCGAGTGAAGACCGTGACCAGCCGCTGGCCGACAGGAATACGAGCAGGTGCTGAATTTGTCATGCCAACCATGTCATGACGGCGTCTCGAAGCTGCATGTTTCTCTTTCTCCCAAACTGCGAGGGCCCTCGGCCCTCGTTTCTTTTTCGGGCCATTTCATTGGCCGCAGTCTTAGAGAAATGATCGAGTCTGCGCAGACAGTTGTGCAAGCGCAGTGCGGACAGGAGTGCGATTGTTCTCCAGATTGCTTGCTCGCTCGAATATGGCGAAGCTGAAGTTTCGGTACCGGCGCGATATCGCATTGTACAACCTAGGGAATTGGCGCACCCGACACCGGTTCGAACGTGTGACCTTGCGTTCGGAGCGCAACGGTCGGCCGACGCGCGACGCGCCCGGTGCCTTCCGAATAGAAGCTGCGCAGCCAGTGGAGATAGTCTCCGCGATTGCGGCTGGCTACACGAACGTGACGACAAACATGCGCCACGGGAAACGCGATTCCACTGGCTCGAACCCCTGACACATAAGCCATAGCGGCGCGCAGCCCCGAACACTGGAAAAAAAGGAGCGGGAATGACTGTTACATCGAGAAATATCAACAGCTTAGATGGTGCCCCAAGTACGGCCTGCACCTGCCGCTTCATCGTCAGGGCGACGTCTACCAGCGTGAAGGCATCGATCTCGACGTATCGACGCTCGCGGACTGGGTAGGTGCCTCCGCGGTAACCCTGATGCCTCTGGTCGACGCGATCCGGAGCCATGTCTTCGCAGCCGAGCGCATCCACGCGGACGACAGTGTGCTGCAGGAGCACACGGAAAGGATGATCGAAATAATCTGAAAATCTGTCTGCACAAGCTGTGGCAGCGATGAGGGTAGGCCCCTCGGGATCGACTTTCAGGAGTAGGTCCCAAATCACTTCAAGCGGCTTCGCTTAAGAGGCGCGGTCGTGAGCGTTGACCCGAACCGGCCGGCTCTGACCTACGTGCGCGACGAACGTCCGTTTGCCGGCCCAGACCCGCCGGCGGCAATGTTCTTCTACTCGCCCGACCGTGGCGGTGCGCATCCGGAGCAGCATCTGGCAGGCTATGCCGGACTGATGCAGGCCGACGCCTACGCCGGCTTTGGCAGGCTCTACGAGGCCAATCGCAAGGGCGGCCCGACCATCGAGGCCGCGTGCTGGGCGCACGGCAGACGCAAGTTCTTTGGTCTCGCGCGGCTCGGCAAGGCGCCGATCGCGGCCGAGGCGGTCAAGCGCATCGATGTTCCGTTCGCCATCAAGCGCGAAAATCAATGGTTTTACTGCGCAGGAGCGTTTGCGTGTGCGCCAGGAGCGTAGCCGGCCCCTGATCGTCGAGCTGGAGTCGTGGTTGCGCGAGCAGCGCGCCAAGCTCTCCAGGAACAACGATACGACCAAAGCGATCAATTACTGTCTCAACCGCTTGGATGCATTTGGCCGCTTCCTTGATGACGGACGGCTTTGCATGACGAACAATGCTACTGAGCGTGAGCTACGGGCGGTCGCCGTGGGGCGAAAAAATTGGACCTTCGCCGGGTCCGATGAGGGCGGCCGGCGTGTGGCTGCCATCTACAGTCTCATCGCCACCGCCAAATTCAATGACATCGACCCGCAGGCTTGGCTTGCCGATGTGCTGGCGCGCCTGCCGGATCACCCTACCAAGCGCATTGACGAACTGCTGCCTTGGAAGTGGCAGCCTCAAAGCGTCGCTCACGCCGCTTAAGTGCGATCAGCCTTCCGCCAAAAACGACCTAGCCGGGGGCCGTCGCCGGATGCGTACCCATGATGCCACCGCCCCGCTTTCAAGCTTACGCTCAAGCTTTGCAAGATCATCGCTCACGGTTGGGAAGTGCGCACAACGACACACGAACCCGCAACGTGAGAAAGTAGCATTGCTCGCGCTCTTACGTAAGAGTTTACGATCGAGCCAAATGCGGTAGGGTCAGTTCACCTTTACCCGCCGCAACCGAGAGGTTCAATTTCTCGGCGGCAGCGCCGAGCACCGGCACGGAAACGGCACTCTCCCGCGCTAGGCGCACAGCACACTCAATATCCTTTGCAGAATTCGCAATAGAGATTGCCAATACATCTGGTTTCTCACCCAGCAGAAAGGCCGCGAAAGCTTGGAATATCCCGCTGTTTGTGGAGCCGCGTCCGACCAAAGAGCGGAGGGTTACAAGATCCATCTCAAGACTATTAGCAAATTGGCAGACCTCGGCGGCGACCGCAGCTATGCCCATAGTCATGCTGTTGTAAACAAGCTTGAGCTTGTGGCCGTCTCCAACATCTCCAGCATGCATAACGGTCTCGCAAAATGCAGCGAGAATGCGTTCAACGATAGGAAAGAGCTTTGGATCCGAGCCAACCATCGCGTTGAGAAGGCCGAGTTCCGCTTGTTCGGGGCTCCGTGTTACCGGTGCATCAATAAAGCTGAGACCTAGCTTTTCGGCTGTTTTGGCCAATGCAATCGTCGAAGCAGGGTAAGAGGTCGTGCAATCGATTATCAAACCGCCTTGGGACATATGGACAAACAGTCCATCTTGCTCCAGGCACACCGCCTCAACTTCACGGCTGGATGGTAAGGACAAAATGACGACGCCTACATGCTGCGCCAACTCAGCGATCGAAGTATGTTCGCGGGCCCCTGCACGAGTTAGACGATCAGCACCACACCGGTTCTTGTTGGCTTTGATATAGAGCTCGCATTGGCGACGTAATAGGCTGATGCCTATACCTGTTCCCATGCGCCCAGCTCCGATTAGGCCTATGCTCTGCTTGATCGTATTGGGAGACGCGTATGCTGATGATCCCTTGCTCATGATTTAGCATTCCGAAAAAAGCCATGCCTTTGTAGGATGGGCAATAGCTCGTGATGGTTGTTGATGGTGTAATCTGGACGCGCGGCTTCCAGGCGCGCCGCCGAAACAAATCCACCTGTAATGGATATGCTTGTCAGACCGAGATTGCGCGCAATATCAGTCTCGACGGGCATATCGCCGATGATGAAGGTTGAGGACGGATTCAGGTTGTACCTGTGCATATAAAGGCGAAGCCGCTCTCCTTTGCTCATCGATTTGTACTGCGTGGCGCGGCTTTCAAAGGCGAGCACATCGGTGATGTAGTTATCAACTCCAAGTCTCCTCAGCTGGGATTGTAGAGGCACGACTATATGGTTGCTAACGATGATGAGTAGAGCGGATTCCCGGCGCGCTAACTCGAACACTCTGCGCGCCCCCTCACGTAAATCGGCTTTTTCCGCAAGAGGCTCGTATGTGTCGTGGAACAGTGCGCCCTCGTCACGCTCTACTGCCGCAATCTCCTCCTGCGACATTCCAAGGCTACGAAAGAGACGAGAGAGGGGGACATCACAATGCTCTCGAAAGGTGTCTATATCGATGCGCGGATGACCAAAATGGCCCAAAATTACATTGGTCGTTTCGAGCAGCGCGTACGTGTCATCGAGCAGTGTTCCGTTCCAGTCAAATACGAGGGCGGGTTTCATGATCCTGACCCCAGACAAGGATTAACAGGAAGAGCGGCCAGCAACGCCTCCAAGCTTCTGTCCGCGCGCTGCCGTCCAGCGGGGGTCGGCATCTCGAACGTGAAGGGTGACAAATCGATTCCCTCTAGCCTGTCGGCCAGTATGGATACTAGGGCGCGGAAGGGCAGATAAGTTATTGTCGCTGCTTGGATCGCTGTCGCAATGTTGCTTTCAATGGTTCTGAGGACTGGCAAGTCCATCCTGTGGAAGCGAAGGCACTGGGCGCGCAGTTCAGGCGGCAGTCGCTTCAATGCCTGCCAGAATGCGAGCTCATCTAGCGTTTCAATACCCATGCCGTAGTAGTTTGGAGCAACTATAGGTGGCGAACCGATCGCCCAATGTACGGCTCTGGCTCCGGCGGCAAGGAGCATTGTTGTGACGGCTTGGCTGGTATCGCCTCGAATGAGTGCCTCGTCGACGACTACTATGGTCCGTCTAGCGACGGCAGGTTCCGACACCCGATACTTCTGAGCGATACGAGCTTGCCGGCCCCTGGGTCTGCCGAGGAGCGTTCGCTCCAGAAAGTGCGTTGCCACTACGTCATCACGCTCGGCGAGCACGCCCTGTTCGGCGAGAGAGTCAAACAGACCATCGGCGTACGGCCCCCCAGTATTTGGCATGGAGGACACGATTGGCGGCGTCACGAGTGGCTCTGCTTGAACTCGCTCGGCAACGATTCTCCCCAAGGCGAGCCCGATGTTGTAACGGGTATGAAGATGTGAATGGCCCTCGACCGACGTGTTCGGACTTCCCAAATAAAGAGTTTCGTAGGCGCAGAGTTTGGCCCTATATCGTCGGCTGTTCAGGGCATGGTCAACGCTGTCGCCCGTCTTCGCGTCCACACGCTGTATGCTCCCAGGCAAGAGCTGCTGGGTCTTACCTTTCAAGCCGGCGAAGGCACAATTTTCAGAGGCAAAGAGCAAAAATCCGTTGTCCGTGCGCATAGTCTCCAATGGTCGCAAACCACTTCGACTGCGGTATGCAACAAGATTTCCGTCCCTATCTATCAAGAGCGCGCTGATGGCGCCGTCGACACGATCATCAATTTCGCGAAAGATGGCCTCGTAGTTTGCGGGTAAACCGTGGCGCCAGTAGTCTCGTTCACAAAAGCGTTCAATCCACTTTAGCAAGAGATCGGAGTCTGTGTTGGCGTCTGTCAGTTGCTCGTGCGCCAATAATTCGTCCCTTAGTTCATCAGCATTGACAAAAGCACCATCCAGAGAAATTGCAAAATAGCCGCTGGTGCCTGTACCGGCGGGAATTGGCTGCATATCGCCATCACCTCCAGATCCACAGGATCTGCTACGGATCTGCGCGATTGCAACATGAGGCCGAAAGCGCGGATCTTGTTCGATGCAGTCAATGCGTACTGAATTATCGGCCGATTGAAATGCCCTTCCATATCGGATCCCACGCTCTTGCATGAAAGCAGCGACTACGACACCTGCTTGCCCACGCAGTGCAAGTGTCGGAATCATTGTCTTCAACTGATTTACAACACGCGGCGATGGTTCGGTTGAAGAGCAGAGAAACGCACCGGCGACACCGGACATATAGTCACCCAATTTTTTAAGGAGCCGATCTGGCGGGTCGTTTCCATGCCTAATGTGCTTATGAAGCCGGGACTTCGCTTCATCCTTAAGCAAGCGTCGTACCATTGCTTCGCCACCTCGAGATCGCGAAGAATTGGGATAAGTGCCATCTTAGTCGGGCAACGATTACTATGGGTCGTTCAGGTCCAGACATTTTGTCGGAGATGGTACAAGGTCGTACGAAAAGCACGACGCAGGGCGGCGCCCTCCGGAGCCCAGAGACAAGGTCTGCCGCGAGCTCGGGTGCCAGGCAGTTTCCTCGGACATGTGCAAGCCGCCCGAGGCTTTCTGATTTGCCACTTGTGCGTTCGATTTTGCAGTGAGCCGAGGCGGTCTTCACGCAAGACCCAGGATCAAAAATGGGAGTCTCGACATCCCAGCAGGTCTTTAATGTCGGCGGCATTTCGTTTTTTTCGAGCAAGCATCGGCAGAGATGACGAGGAAAAGGTGCCGCCGTGTCTCGTCAACACCGAGCAAGAGCAGATCTAGACCGATGAAAGTCACCCAAGACGGTGTGCAGAGAAGGCTAGCGCATGTTCATGCCGTTCGCTCGAACGGTCCAAATGCATCTGGAGCGGTCTCTTCGCGTCACGAAAAGTCGGCCGCGCTCACGCTCACTATTTCGGTCGAACATCGACTACGCTGGTGACGGGGGGAAGGTCCGAAGGCTGGGACTATCACTGGCAGATGCTTGATGAGGGCTATCTGGTGGACGGAACGACGGCCCGATCAAGGGTGATTCCTGGTGCGCTTGCTTATGTCAAGCACCGTCTCCTACGAACCCTGAGCGAAGGCGACACCGTCAAGTCTCGATGTTCTCGGAAGCCACAAGTCGTCAGGCATATGATCCAGGCTGCGACGGCAGGCTCTGGTACTTTCCGCTATACCCGCCAGACCTCAACCTGATCGAACAGGCATTCTCCAAAGACCAAACACTGTTTGCGGCAAGGGCAGAACCGCACCATCGAGGACACTTGACGCTACATCGGTCACCTCATCGAGGGTATTCTGTCTCGCGAATGCGCAAGCGGCCTCGCCAACGCCGGTTATGCCTCCGTCAAAATGCGAGACACTCTAGAGCTTATCTTGCGCGATGTGGCGATAGCTTTCGGCGGGCGCAGTTAGGAATGGATCGTGTTAGCGGCTCCGGGGGATATCGGTTGAGAAGTCCAATCGCGGCACTGGTGATGTTCTTTTCTCGCATAGGTGAGAAATCGAGATAAGGCAGTCGGACTTGATATACACGAGCGCTGGTCTGAGCCGGGCGGTGGAATGTCGAGCAGATCGGCTTCGTTAATCTTTGCCGCCATGGAGTGAGACCATCCAACTCACGCCATTGTAAGTGTCGTTTCTATTCAACTCGAACATGGCATCTTTGCCATCACCACGACATAGTGTTTGATTGCATCGACCGAAGCGAGCCCTGGACGCACGTCGTCGACGCTGGCCGGATCAACTACTAATAATGGCGATTGATCAGCGGAATAGTGCATGGCATTTCTCAGTGAGACGCAAGACCAGGCACCGTCTACAAGACGTAGCATAGAAGGCGAGCTGCATTGTGTCATCCTCGACGGGCCCTGCCGAGGCGGGGCAGCGTAACCCTGGTAGTTACACAATCCACAAAATGTTGATGCTGTGTAATCGTGCGCAATCTCATTTGCGCGAAAAGCTCAGCAACTTCGAGGAGGGCAGAACCTTGTTCTTTCGCGGGCGAAGACAGGCTGGCGCTTTGTGCAACGACAGTCGGATCAATGATCACACTATTTAGTGTTCGGCACAATTTGTCTCGCCTGCCTCGGAGAAGTCCGGTGCCGCCGCGGAAAGTTCGTCACGCTGTCTCTCATCTTGTCGGACTTTGAGCCGCGACAACAAGGCTGCTGGTGATGGAGGAAAAATGTGCCGTTTTGCGTGAACCTTCCAACCCCGCCGAGTGTGGCCGGTTTGCCAAACCACTAAGATAAAGGCGTTCGCGTGTCTTGGTTCACTCCCATCAGTTTCGACGACTGCAGGAGGTCACACTGTGCTGTCGCGCTCGACATCGTTCAGTTCTAGAAAGTATATGCCCGGCGACCAGTACGTGGTTACGGGGTCTGCCGCTATCGGAGGCCGATTCATCGATCTAGGGAATGACGAAATCGTCCAGCCACTCTTATCAGCGCGCGAAAAGACAATGGAGCCGGTCAATTTACGGCCGAGCGGCTACTTCGATCCTACCGGCCTCATGCCGCTCCGGAAAGCTGTCGCCAAAAGGCTCGCCGCCCAAACAGGCATTGAGTGGACAGCGGAAGAGATCGTAATCACTGCAGGTTCAAACAAAGCACTGCTCTATGCTGCCTTGGCCGTCCTGAAGGGGGGCGATGAGGTTATCATTATTCGGCCCTGGCAGCCGGAGGTCACTCCCCTGATTCTTGCCCTTGGCGCAGTACCAGTGTTCGTCGATGCTCAACGACCAAGATATACTCCTGATGTCAGCTCTATTCGAGCTGCTGTCACACCACGAACGAGAGCTATAATTATCATTCCCCTAACAATCCGACTGGCGCAGTCTACAACCGAACAACACTGCACAATATCGGCGAGCTCGCTATCGAACTCCGGATATGGATCATTTCGGATGAGTGCTACTCTAGTTTCGTATTCACTGGTTTCCATCGCCACGAATCGATCGTCACCGTCCACCCTGGCGTACGGTCGCGGACAATCATCGTCAATCCACGTTCAAAGTGCCTAGCAATGGCTCGATTTCGCTTGGGTTATTTGGCGACGTCCGCGCCTATCGCGCGAGCTGTGGGAAAGCTTCAGAGTCGTGCAGGGACAACTCCAAGTCCAGCCGTCCAGGAGGCTGCTCTTTACCACCTTAAAGTAACCGAGGGCCATGTTGAGCGGGAGACATACAACTGGCTGGTCAGCGCTCGCGACATTGGTCTTCACATTCTTTCTGATTTACGTGACGTAGCCCCGCCTCGCGCCGATGGTGCGTTCTTCTTCTACCTCGATCTGAATAGGCTTGCATCAGCTTTGCAGGCCGACGGTCGAATTGGAGCGACGAATGATATTGCGCGGCGGCTTCTGAAAGAAACTAACGTAGGATGCGTTGCCGGTGACACGTTTGGCGACGTCAACGGCCTGCGTCTCTCCTTCGGCAGTCCGCCTGAAGCAGTGGCTATCGGACTGAAGCGTATCGTCCAAGCGCTGAATAGCCTTAGGCTTGAAGAACCATAAGTCCGATCTCATCACACGGAAGACATCGATATGAATAACAGCCTCAGGCCATGAAATGGCGGCGTGGGTAGTGCCGGTGGCCTTAAGACCGAGAGTCGCTTGGATTGTGAAATCGAACCCGAGAGCCGCCGCAGCTTCTGGCGATCACGGCTCCTGATCGAGGCTCCAATGAAGCGATCGGTCAGAGATATGACTGGTTCCTGCCACGCGCCAGAGGGCCACTCGGCCATCCCTGTGATGGTCGCGCGTTGCGGACGCTATCGTCCGCACTGAAGTGCTTGCCGCCTCTGTCGATCGAGCGGGCGCATGTCGGCAATGGTAGGTCGGCCGCATTGCGCAAAATTCAAGCCGGGGTCTTCATCTGGGGCCAGATTCTGCATCATCAATCCAGAGCTGCGTCACGCTCCTCCATCATCATCAGGTCACCGGAGGCCGAGGTCATCCAGGCGCGGCTAGCTCAAATGACGGGCCGGCGAGGGTGCCAACGTGCTCCTCTCGGCTGTCCGCAACAACTTCCGCGGCGTTGACGCCTCTCAGAGAATTCCTGGCCGCGCCGTGGGACCCCTACGGCGACCGCATGTCCAGCCAAGCTCAATACGGCTTCTTAACGGACGACTGGCTAGTGCTCTCCAATGAGCGTGAATTCCCTTACTAACTGGCAGGAGCGCGCTTCTGCTGGAACGTCAACAACAATCCGCGTAGTAAGACTTCATGCGTCCGTAAGTCAACCGTTTGGCGTGAACAACCTTGTTAGCTCCCAGTGACTCGCCTACGGGGCTTTCGTCCACATCGTACCATCGCACCATACGTGATCAACGCGCCCCCACTCGCAAGCCGCTGCGACACTCGGGAAGAATCCACGTCCATGGTGGTTGGCGCTTGTATTGCAAAGCAGCGGAATGCCAGTCAGCTTTTCGTATTCGATTAGAAGCTCGGCGACTTTGTGCTGAGAGGTTCTGCAAATCGTCTGTAGCCGCGCAGAGCCGTCGAGATGTACAATGGCCGGGATTCTGTCTCGCCACTCTGCTCTCGTCTCGTGATCAAAAAGCATGTAAGGGTCCCGCGTTCCAGGATCAAAGATATCGGGCGCACGATCCTCCAAGCAGATCGGCGCCACTGGTCTGAAGTGTTCGCGAAGTTTGATGTCGTTGAGATGATCTTTCATTCTCGATGATGTTGGGGCTGCGAGAATGCTTCGGCTGCCCAATGCGCGAGGTCCGAGCTCGGCGCGGCCGGAAAGAAAAACCACCGGCTTGTTGCTCGCGAGGATGGTAGCAAGTTCATGCAAGCTGCACGGCGTGGACCTCCATTCTGGTGGTACATCACAATGTTCCAAGGCCGGCCCACTATACACCGACCAATCTAAGGGCGCGAAACCTTTATCCGCCACCATCGCACAGCAAGCCGCACCGATTGCGGAGCCGCTGTCATTTGGGAACGGGGGCACCCAGATAGCATCGAACAGGCCTGCCGCCCGTAACGCGCTATTCCATTTGATATTGAGACCGCAGCCACCAGTAATGCACAGATTGCGTGCTGAAAAGTCCGAATGGCGCTGTATTGCATTCGACATCTCCTGGACGAGCAGACGTTCGAGGAAGCAATGAAAGGATGCGAGCACATCCTCGGGGGACGAAGTCTCCAAGCGACGCGCGCTAGCATCAAAGAACTCATGCGTGGTCGCAAGTGCGGACTCCATGCTCGGAACGTCCGTGCGGTAGTTGGCAAGGTTCGTCTCAGCCGCGAAGACCTTATGATAGAGATCTTGAAAGACCGCGACAATGTCTTCATTAACAGACCCGAGCGCGATATAGGCCATCAGTTTCCCGGCAACACCTAAATTGAGTTTGCCCGCACCGCCGGGGTCTAGCTTGCCGGGATCACCCAAGTCCCAGTTGGCGCGCTTCACCTGCTTGTATGGTCCAAAGTGAAGGCCCGCAGCGGCATAGACGTGCCCGATCATAGGGAAAAGACATTCGACGAATCGAGCGCTCCTGCGTTCTACGTGATAGAGACGTGGAAATGTGCCGCCATCCCATAAAAGGCAGAAAGCGGGCTGCCCAGCTTTGGCAAAGGGGCTGGTGCAATATGCGGCGGCCACGTGGCTCGTCACATGTGGAAAACTTATGTATGGATAGTCCGCGCCGTCGAGTCTAAGACCAAAGCCCTCATGTGAAGCAAGGACGCTCACTGCGTCCTTTTCAACATAGGGACCGCCTTTGAGGGCGATGGGTGCTGTCCCGCTGAGGACCCGGAATTGCGACTCGCGCTTGCCTACCCAGCCGTCGACGACGAACTGATCAACTTTCCCTGGATGCAGGCCGTGTTCCGCCAAGGCAAGGACGATTGCATCGAGATTGTCGATCGTTTGATACCGAGGGTTGTTGTTACGCTTTTCCTGCTCGATACAAAAGATAAGCCGTTCGTCCTCGACGAGAGCGACAGCTCCGTCATGCGTCAGCTTGATACCGCAGATGCGCATAGTGCCTCCATGATTTTGAAGTGATCAGAGCCGCTTCGGAAGTATGCGGGTACTTAGTCACCGCCCAAGGCACTGCTCGCGGGGACTTCCATCAACGCTTGAAACCCCAAGTTCACGTCTGTTCCACCGTTAGGGGACGCTGATCTCATCGCAAAGAGCCGATTAGTAGGTGCCGCGCGAGGTGCAGAGCAAAATTGAGGCCAGTCGAGTTGGAGAATTGTTTGCGATTTCACGGCTGCATCGAGTGGTCACAGACAATTTGTAAGAGTTCTGACATCTGGGCGTATGTTTTCGGCGAGAGTTTGCAATACGATTATCGAGAGGGAACGTTCTCGCACGCAAGGCGCGAGACCGCCGCCGGCATCCGATGTGCCCTCTCAAGTAGAAGCTGGAGAACGCAACGGTCGACTATCGAGAGCGACCGTAGGCTGATCATGGGAAGCGCGTCGCAGGCCATGGAAAACTGGCCCTCGGCATCACGAGAAATTGCCCCTGCTTGGATAGCGCGGGAGAGAGCGAAGGAACGAGAACGAACGACGGAAGGCTCGTCTCGGATTGATCCACCGGGGGAGCTGATGAAGACATCGAATGATGTGGTGGAGATGTTACGCCAAGTGGCGTGCGGGTGGGGTCTGAAGCGGATTGCGCCACAGCTGGGCGACGGGCATTAGGGTGAAGGACTACGCGGCGGCGGGCGGCGGTCGCCTGAGCGCCGGAAATGGCTCCATGGACTCGAGGATAGGCTGCGCAAGAGGTTCATTCGGCACGGCGGCGATGCGGATCTGGTGCGCCAGGACCTGTTGGTCGGAAAAGGCGTGGCTGTCAGCCCGCGAACGTGGCAACCCTGCCGTGCAGCCCTATCGTTAGGTGCTGAAGGCCGAAGCGCTGGCGACGACGCGGTTTCGAGACGGGCAGCGGCAGATGGACGTCGGCGAGCGTCTAGTCGAGATCGGTGAGGTGTAGATCAAGGCATTCGTATCTGGCGACGCCTGGGCATTTGCGGCGGCTGCATGTCGGTGCGTTTCGAGCCGCGAAGAGCCGATTCAGTTTAGCCGCAAATTCATCGCGCTCGCGAAGCATCTGGGCTTCTGTCCTCGCGCCTGTGCGCCGTGTCGGGCGTACACGAAGGCAAGACGGAGAATGGCATCGGCGACGTGAAGAAGAACGCGCTCGCGGGCGTTCCTTCGCGGGCTGGGAGGCATTCGAGGCGCATCTCGCCAAGCGGGAACGTAAGGTGGCGAACGTGCGTACCTACGACACGACTTGGCGAGGCGCCGATCGCTCGTGTTGGGCGTGGCCAGGCAGACCGGTTGAAGCCGCTCTGCGGGCAGCCGTCGCTGGATCGTTGCGCGAACTGACCGCCTGGCGCCGAGCTCTTCGTCGCCGCGGGATGTGGCGCTGGGAGAGCGGTTCAGCCAGGCATGGAAGCCCGAGCGCGAAACCCTCAGCGCATCGCGTAGCCGTTCCACCGGCCAGACCGCCCGGTGCTTTGCGATGAAAACGAACTCATGTCGCTTCCTCCGCGAGAAGGCTGCGGGCCTTTTTTAGGATATCCCGCTTGGCCTTCAATTTGGCGACCTCACGGCGCAACCGATCGATCTCCTGCTGCCGGCTTCATCTGCCCGTGGCCGGGAAAGGCCTGCACTGGATCGGAGCCCAACGCCTTCACCCGCTCGCGCAGAACGCTCTCATGAACATCCAGGTCGCGCTCAGCCTGCGCCACCGAAACACCCACGCTCCCTGACCAGCTTCACCGCCTCGATCTTGAACTCACGATTGAAACTTCCGTCTTTTCACCGCCCATCTCCGGCTTCAGACACACCTAATCTCGGTGTCTATCCAACCGGCAGCAGCCCGGCATGATGGGCCTGTCGGAAGGAGACACCTGGATAGGCAGCGGCGGTCGCACCTCCCAAAGCCAGCAGGGCACCCCAGCCTGCGCCAACCAACGTGAGCAGCCGGTCGAGCGCCACATCATCGCGCAGCCCCAGGCATGCATCGGTACTCCCCAGTTTGCTGATGAGCAGCTTATAGAATTCCGATCCCGCTCCGTGCCGTGGCAACAAGAGCGTCTCAATCCTCAACTCCCCCCAATGAACCACATTGTGCGCCCTAAATGGATGGTTCTCGGGACAGCGGGGACAACGTGTTCGCTCCAGACCGATTGGATTGGGCTCTGCTACGAAAGCAATATCAATTGCAGGACTGATGAGATCGGAGATCAGTTGGACTCTCGCTCGGTCGACTAGATGAGAATCGAAATCGGGGAAGCGCCGCCGGTGCTCGAGGAGCGTGGCCCGCAGATTGCCGGCCAAGAGGGAAGTGTGAACGCCGGTGATCAATCGGCCGTTCTCGCTGCGCGAATGGATATTGAGGCGAGCCGTCAGTGCTCCGGATCGTCGACGATACACCGGGCAGCATTGAGGAATTCCTGACCTTGGATAATTGGTCCCGTGCCGCCGTTGGTGCGCTGCAAGAGGGTGCTACCCACCTTATGTTCGAAGTTGCGCAATCAGCGACTCAGCGTCCACTGTTGGATTCGGAGTGCCCTCGGCTTGGCGGAGGCTTCGATGCTGAGAAACGGTGATTGCCCAGCGTAGATCGCGAAATTCCACCGCCACTCTCGAAGAGCAACCCGAACTCGCGTGGTTCAGTCAAATGCTACCATTCCAAATCGGAGTTGGGTCAATCGCAAATTCAACTTGGCACTGGCATGTCCTTCCGAATTGATGGGAAGCATGTTTCAATCGATGAAAGGGGTAGAACCGGGAATATTCATTTTGGTGACGCCATCCTTCGCGAGCCTGCCTCAGGCCAGTCGCTTGCCAAACTGCTGTCCAGCGAGAGCGCGCGGCTGAAGGCCGAGGGCGGCGAGTCACTGACAGTTTATGAGCCAAAAGCAAAGGAAGATCTTGAATTATCGGGGCTCTTCCGTTCTTCCAACTATCTGAAGCTGGCGGGTGTCTGCCTTTGTCCCAATCGGCGGCTGCTTTTTAGTGAGGCCAATCTTTTGATCTTACTCAATCTTACCCAAACCTTTCAGTGAAAGGGACGTTCGGACGAAACAATGATGGCTAGCCTTCCCCTGCCGCGGCCTGGAAAAGGGGCACGTGGATTTCCGGGCCAAAGAGCCCAGAGGAGGGATTGATGCCAAGGAAGCTCGCCGCTCTTCGCGACCATTCGGCGAATTTTGCCAGAAACGCTCTCATCTGCTCGACGCTTTTGGTCGGAGCGGTCGGAACACTCAGCCCAACCAAAGCCGACGACCTCAATTGGCGGCAGTTCGAAGGTACATCGATTGTTTGGGCATACGACATCCATCCATATGCGGATGCTCTCGCGGCCCAGTTGCCCGAATTCGAAAAGCTGACGGGCATCAAGGTGACACCGGAGCTTTATCCGGATGATGCGTACTGGAATAAGCTCACCATTCAACTGAGCACCAAGTCGCCGAGCTGGGATGTTGTGGGGACGGGGATTCAGCCCGCCTGGGATCTCGCACCAGGGCAGTTGCTTGAGCCGCTCGATCGCTATCTGAACGATCCAAAACTAACCGCGTCCAGCTACGACTACAAGGATTTCTTCCCTGCACTGCGGAATGCACTCACCTGGAAAGTGAAGGAAGGGCAGATCGAGCCGGGAGGCGGTCAGGTATGGGGCATCCCGCATGGATTCGAGAACATCCAGCTATTTTACCGCAAGGACATCTTGGACAAATACGGGATCAAGGTTCCGACAACGCCGCCTGAGATGTCGGCCGCTTGCGAGAAGCTCAAGGCGTCCAATCCTGCCATCACGCCATTGGGCGTACGCGGCGTGCGCTTTTGGAGCAGCATCCACACAGCCGCAATCTCGATCGCCAAGTCCTACGGAGTCCACGATTTTATCCTCAAGGACGGAAAGCTGGAAACGGGTCTCGACTCGCCCGAGTCGATCGCCTTCCACAAAGACTATGTGGACATGATCAAGAAGTGTGCGGCTCCATCCTTCGCCAACGACAACTGGTACCAGGTGGTCGATGGCATCAGCTCCGGACGTACGGCGATGGCAATTGATTCCAATATGTTCGGGTTCTGGAACAACGTGGCTGGCAAGCCCGCTTCGGGCAAGATCGCATTCGCACCTCCATTGCACGCTCCCAACAGCAAGAACTTCGAATCGAACATCTGGATCTGGTCTTTGGCGATGAATGCTGCCTCCCAGAAGAAGGGTGCCGCCTGGCTGTTCATCCAGTGGGCAACGTCGAAGCAGGTAGAGTTGAACGGCGCGGTCGCCGGCAAGCTCGTCAACTCTCCGCGCGCCTCCACATGGAGCGACAAGGCTTGGCTGGAATATGCGGCAAAGCCCGAATTCAATAACTTTGTCGATACGTTCAAGAGCGTGCAGGACAGAGCAGCGCTCGCTTTCACGCCGCGGGTCGGATTCGCCGAAGCAATGAACGCCTGGGCCGTCGCCATGCAGAAGATGGTCAATGGCGCCGATGTGAAAACGACGCTGACCGATCTCGCCTCGGGAATCCGCTCGTCAATGTGAAGCCGAAAAGGGGCGGCAAGGTCAGTTGCCGCCGCCTCGCATCCTAGAGTTAGAGTGATGGATCCTCGAGGGATTAACGGGACCGTGACGCTACAGCCTACGGCCGGTCAACTTGCCTCGTCGAAGGACGAGCCGGTGAAAAGTGCCGGCGAGCGGCGTCTCGACTGGTGGAGCATTGCCGCGGTCGTACCCGCTATCGTCGTCCTGCTCGGCTTTCTTTTCCTGTTCTTCTACGGAATCTTTCAGTCTCTTACAGATCTCCGGTTTGGACGACCGCTGGTCCACTTAGTTGGGTTCAACAACTATGCAGCCCTGATCAAGACTGAAGATTTCTGGAGCAGCGTTCGCGCGACCCTCGGCTACGCGGGATTGGCTGTACTAGTAGAAGCCATATTTGGACTTGCGCTTGCAAAGCTATTCGCCACGGAGGTGTTCCTTGCACGTTTGATGCGGCCTGTCATTCTGCTGCCACTCGTCCTTCCGCCGATGAGCGTCGCCCTCATGTGGACGACGATGATGGACCCGCAAAACGGGATTCTGAATTATTTGCTCTCGCTTGTTGGGATCAGCCGCTTTGCATGGATTTCGGATCCAACGACGGCGATGTTCTCCCTGGTTCTCATCGACGTGTGGACCTACACGCCTTTCTTCGCACTGATCATCTTTGCCGGTCTACAGGGCATCAACGACGAGGTGAGGGAGGCCGCTCGGGTCAACGGCGCGAAAGGTTGGGCAACCTTCCGGTATATCGAGTTACCGCTCGTCGCTCCATATATTCTGATTGCCGCGGTATTTCGGCTGATCGAATCCCTCAACCAGTTCGACATCATTTTTGGGACCACGCAAGGAGGGCCGGGCGATAGCACCGCCGTGCTTTCGGTACGCGCCTACATTGTCGCCTTCCAGAATCTTGCCTTTGGGCGCGGTGCCGCGCTCATGGTAATCAATTGGTTGATCGTGCTCGTCGGAGCGTTTGCCATGGTCAAGCTGTGGCGCTTCGTTAGGCAGCGTGTAAGCTGAACGAGGTCGCCAATGCGTTTGAGACGATCAACCTCTACCAGTCTGATGCTGAATGTCCTGGTCGCTGCTTGCGCGCTGATCCTGACGTTTCCCCTCGTCTGGATCGTGATGATGTCGCTCAAACAGCAGTCCGAGGTCATGACGTGGCCGCCGACGTTCATATTCACGCCAACGCTGGAGAACTTTCGCGTCCTCTTTGACGTCGCCCAGGCCGGCGCGACCAGTTACGGTACCATCAAGGTTGATTTCCTGACACCGATCGCGAACAGCGTAGTGATTGCGTTTGGCGCCGTTACGATCTCTGTGGTCGTCGGAGTGCCCGCCGGATACGTGCTGGCGAGGCGCGACGTACCTTTCAAGGAAGATATCGCTTTCTTTATCCTGGGCTTCCGCTTTGCTCCGGCGTTGCTGGTCGTCATCCCGCTCTTTAGCGTTTTCCAGAGAATTGGGCTGTACGATACCTATTTCGGGATGATCTGGGTTTACCAGGTCGTCACCCTGCCGATGATCGTCTGGCTGAGCCGCTCCTATATCGAAGACATCCCGAAGGACATCGAGGAAGCGGCCGCCATGGATGGTGCAAAGCCGTTCCGCATCGTGCTGCACATCGTGCTGCCGCTCTTAAAGCCGGGTCTGATAGGCGCCTCATTGCTCATTTTTCTGCTCGCATGGCACAACTTCGCGCTCGGTCTGATCTTGAGCTCGACCAGGGCGCCGGTGACGGTAGCTCTTCTCAAGCTGCTCAATCCGGGCGTCCAATTCTACCCCGTCATGGCCGCCGGACTTGTGGTGACCATGGTCATTCCCGTCGTTCTGATCGTCCTCGGCCAGCGTCATCTTGAACGTGGTCTTACCTTCGGTGCCGTGAAATGAGCCCCAGGCCATTGATGTTCTTCGGAACGACCAATCTTGATCTCTGCTTCAATGTCGAGCGGCTTCCGACACCGGGCGAAAGCCTCATGGGAGCCTTGAATCGCAACCCCGGAGGCAAGGGCGCCAACCAGGCTGTTGCTGCTGCTCGGCTTGGACTGCGCCCACACTTTTACACGCGGCTCGGAGACGATGATGCCGGTCGATCGCTGTCGCTGTCCCTGCGGGATGCGGGCGTTCGCGCTGACGCTATCGAAGTGTGCCCAGGAGAAATATCGGGATCAGCTCTCGTTCTGGTCGGTGACGATGGCTCCAACATGATCGTCATAGATCCCGGCGCTAATCTGAACGTCACCCCTGCCATGATCGATAGAGCCGCGGAATTCATTGAGCACGACGCGATCGTTGTTGCCGAGATGGGCATGCCGATTCCCGCTCTTAATCGCCTCTTTGAGATGAAACGGGCAAAGGGATTTGAACTCATTTTCAATCCAGCGCCAGTTAGAGCCGGGCTTTCATCGGCGGCATGGAGAAACGTCAATTTCGTCACTCCGAACCAAACCGAAGCTTTTGAGTTAACCGGGGTCGAGGTGCACGACTTTGAGGGTGCCGCTCACGCCGCCGGAAAACTACTCGACCTCGGTCCAAACGCAGCGCTGATTACTCTCGGAGCGCAGGGGGCCTTTTACGCCGATGCGGAGCGGGCTTTTGCCCTGCGGGCATTTCCCGTGAAGGTCGTTGACACGACCGCTGCGGGCGATGCGTTCAATGGGGGCTTCGCAGCGTCACTCGCCCAGCGGCTGCCGTTGCGAGAAGCCGTCAAAAGGGCGCTGGCAGTGGCCGCATTGTGCGTGACACGACGCGGCGCCCAAAGCTCCATGCCGACCGGCGAGGCCGTCGACGAGTTCCTGAAATCCCAAACGATCTTGGAGTTGTAATGACCGAACAGTTCTCAGTTGCAGACAGGACCGTGCTCGTCACCGGGGCCGGCGGCGGCATAGGCTCCTCCATTGCCAATGC
Organism: Bradyrhizobium sp. NBAIM18; assembly: GCF_020193825.1. Taxonomy (NCBI): domain Bacteria; kingdom Pseudomonadati; phylum Pseudomonadota; class Alphaproteobacteria; order Hyphomicrobiales; family Nitrobacteraceae; genus Bradyrhizobium; species Bradyrhizobium sp. NBAIM18. The sequence goes on along the minus strand of NZ_JADYVO010000003.1, from coordinate 215,192 downwards.
CTTCCGCCAAGGCGGAGCAAACGTCCTGGCGACAGACGCGAACCTGGAGAACCTCCGGGACATTCTGACGAGGTTACCTCACGGGAACGGCATATTGCCAATGGCGATGGATGTGGCGCGCGAGGAAGACGTTGCAAGGGTTCTCGACGAGATCGCCAGGCTGTTCGGCAGGCTTGACGTGTTGATCAACAACGCCGGCATAAAATCGGCCCAGCCGCTTCTCAGCGGCAATGCTGACAAGATAGAGCGCACCATACAGATCAACTCGGTCGCCGTGCTGCGCTGCTCGAAGCTGGTCATCGAGCGTTTTATGAACAGCAAAGGCGGTCGCATAGTCAATGTCGGCTCCTCACTGTCCTCGCAAGGCGCCGTTTTCAACTATCAGGCCGGCGGAGCCGACTATTGCTTGTCGAAGGCGATCGTTCACGACGTAACCAAGCTCCTCGCCTACGAATGCGCTCCTCTCAACATCAACGTCAACGCAATCGCGCCCGGCATCATCGATACACCCATGCACGGCCGTCCGCGGGAGGAGACCGAGGCACGGCATAGTGGCCGAATTCCTTTGGGGCGGGTCGGATTGCCCGAGGATATCGCTGGGCTTGCGGTCTTCCTCGCAAGTCCCGCAGCCTCCTACATGACCGGGCAGATTGTTCATGTGAACGGCGGGATGCTGATGAATGGCTAGCGCAGGCTCTCACCTCAGCTGGCCACCAATCCAAGGCATCATCTCGGATCTGGACGGGGTGGTCTATCGCGGGCACGCAGCGATCGCAGATGCGATAGGAGCATTCGCTCGGTGGCAGACAGCCGGCCTGCGATTTTGTTTCGTGACGAACAATTCGACGCACACGCCAGAGGACGTCGTCCGCAAGCTGGAAGGACACGGTCTTGCAATTGCGCCCGAGCAGGTGGTTACAAGCGCTGTCACGGCCGCGGAGCTCATCCGTGCGAAATACCCAGAATTGAGACGCGTCTATGTTATCGGTGCTCCCTCCCTCGTGAAGGCCTTGGTTGGCGCAGGACTCGAGGTCACCGAGCGAACACCCGAAGCCGTAGTGATGGGGCTCGATCGCGAGATCACGCACGAGAAGATGCGGATCGCGGTTGACGCGATCCTGAATGGAGCCGCTTTTATCGGCACCAATCCGGATCTTCTGCTGCCGACGGCGAGCGGATTCGAACCAGGAGCTGGTGCAGCGATCGCAGCTATTGCTGCTGCCACGCAAGTGAGACCGTTGATCGCCGGTAAGCCCGAACCGCATATGATCGAAACGGCACTTTCTCGGCTTGGTACCGCTCGCGATTCGACTATTCTAATCGGCGATCAAATTCAGACCGATATTCAGGCCGGAAAGAGGGCAGGTCTACCGAGCGTGCTTGTCACGACCGGTGTGCCGGCCCGAGAGGACCCGTCTTTGAAGCCGCCCGATTTCATCGTGTCGAGCTTGGGCGAGATCGATGTGACCGCGACTCTCTCGGGGCCGTCACGACAGAGGAGGGTATGATGGCCGATGTGCGCCTGCAAGGCGTTAGGAAGGTGTATGGAACGATAGAAGTCCTGCGCAACATTGACCTGACAATAGATCACGGCGAGTTCGTTGCCTTCGTCGGTCCATCTGGGTCGGGCAAGTCCACTTTGTTGCGCATGATAGGGGGGCTGGAGCCCATCAGCGGCGGGCGGCTCCTGATCGATAATGAGCTCGTCAACGATATCGACGCGGCGGACCGCAACATCGGCATGGTATTTCAAAGCTACGCTCTCTATCCGCATATGACCGTGAGAGAGAACCTTGCCTTCCCGCTGCGTATGGCCAAGGCTGCGAGAGGCGAGATCGCCACCAGGATAGGGGAGACTGCTTCGCTCTTGCAGGTGGATCATCTGCTGGACCGCAAGCCCCGACAACTCTCAGGGGGACAACGGCAGCGCGTCGCAATCGGGCGCGCAATCATGCGCGAACCAAAGGTGTTCCTGTTCGATGAGCCCCTCTCCAACCTGGACACGGAATTGCGGGTGCAGATGAGGGTTCAGATTGCCAAGCTTCATAAGCAGCTCGGCAACACGATGATCTATGTAACACACGACCAGGTCGAGGCGATGACCATGGCGGACAAGATCGTCGTGCTCAAGGACGGAAATATCGAGCAAGTCGGCAGCCCGCACGACCTCTACCACAGTCCGGCATCGCGCTTCGTGGCAGGGTTCATTGGTTCGCCCAAAATGAACTTCCTGGGTGGCGAGGTCGAGGCGGCGCACCAGGGAGGTATGGACGTGCGCCTTCAGGCCGGCACCAGCGTCTGCGTCCCGGTCCAACCAGACAAAGAATTGGTCGGCAAGGCGATCACGCTCGGAATTCGGCCCGACGATTTCTCCGCGTCCTCGCAGACGCAGCAGGATATCGCCATCGAACTCGATGTCGATTTCGTCGAGCATCTCGGCAGCGTTACCTACATCTACGGCAACGCCGGAAACGAAGCTGTCGTCGCCAAGGCGCCAAAAGAGCCGCTCAAGAGGGCGGGGAAGCTTCGTCTTGCTGCTGCTCCCGCGGATTGCCACCTGTTCATGAGCAACGGCAGGGCGCTTCGGCGGTTGCATGCGCCGGCGAATTGGAGCTAGTCTTTCGCTCAAGCCGGGCGATGATGTCGGCTCGAGTTTTGGATAGCGGACGGATGAGGTGAAGGGAGCCGGTATCAGGCAGTTCTTCCGAAATTCCCGCTCTTTTGTACTTGGGGCGGGAATCGGTTCAGGCATGACCGCACGAGCGGCCGAACGGGCGGGCGCAGATTTCGTACTTGCGCTCAATGCGGGCCGTTTTCGTGCGATGGGCGGCTCCTCGCCTGCATCCATTCTTCCAATCCGCAATTGCAACGAGTTCGTGGCCAGCTTTGGACGGACCGAAATCCTGCCTAGCACGAAACTGCCCGTATTCTTCGGTGCCTGCACGTTCGATCCGCAGCTCGATCTTGACCGCTGGCTCGATCGGATCATCAGATGGGGGTTTTCCGGAGTCACCAACTTTCCGTCAGTCATACACATCGATGACTACCGGAGGTCGTTGCTCGAGAAGTGCGGCCTTGGTTACGCTCGAGAGACCGAGCTTCTGGTGAAGGCCGCAAAACGCGGCCTGATGACCATCGCCTATACGCGCACCCAAGCCGAGGCCAGGCGCATGGTTGAAGCGGGTGCTGAGGCGATCTGCATCAACTTCAATCTAAACCGCGGTGTCGAAAGCACGTCGGACCCGTCGATCAGCCTGTCGGAGCTTGCAGCACGCACCAGTGCTGTTGCGCGCGTTGCTCAATCCATCGACAAGAGTGCCATCTGCCTGCTTGGCGGCGGACCGATTACAAAGCCCGACGAATTGTTGGATATCTGCCGAGAGACGGGTATCCAAGGTTTCATCGGAGGCTCTTCGCTGGACCGCGTGCCGTTGGAGATGTCCGTCCTTGAGGTGACCTCGGGCTTCAAAACCATCCACTTATTGCGGGAGAAGGTCGATCTGCTTGAACGGCAGCTCCAGTTGAGCGGATTCAGGCACGGGGTCATCGCGCAGGCGTCTTCGATGAAGCGCATCCTCGAGACGACAAAACGCTTGGCCGCCAACCCCAATCCAGTGCTTGTCTGGGGCGAAGCCGGCTCGGGGAAACGAAGAATAGCAGGTCTCGTACTCGCCTTTAGCGATCGCAAGCACGCCAAGGCGGCGCTGTTCCAGTGCCGGCCAGGCCCCGCGATCGATACGCTGGGAGCGTTGTTTGGCGCCGAGCGCGATGAGACCAGAAGGCGCCAATTGTCGCTCCTGGAAACGTCAAGCGATGGTGCGGTCTTGCTGCTGCATGTGGACCAGCTTTCGCGCGAGGGGCAGGAGCGTCTTGCCGATTACCTCGAGACTGGCGGTTTCACACCTTTGAACGGTATCGCGGTTGTCCGCTCCACGGCGCGGATCATCGCGACCGCCACCGTCTCCCGGGGGGCTGGCCTTGAAACTGTGTTATGTCCCCGGCTGCTCGCTTTGTTTGCGGGACTCGATATTGAGCTCCCTTCCTTGCCAGACCGGCTCGAGGATCTTCCGCAGCTGATTCAACACTTTACGGTCGAGGCGAAGGGAGATTCGAGGGCCCAGACGCTTGCAATTGAAAATTCAGCATTCCTGGCGCTCGCCGGTCATGACTGGCCGGGCAATTTGCGGGAATTGCGCCAGATCGTAAACCAGCTCGTGAGCCTGCGGCAAACCCACATCACGGCCGATGTGCTAAGACCGCTTCTGGATGCCCAGTCACATGCCAAGCCCTCGGCTTCGCTCTCCGAACGCGAGTGGATCATTGAAGGCCTGAAAAGAAACCGGCTTCACCGAGGCAAGACCGCCCGCTCTCTCGGGCTTTCAAGAAAAACGCTATATAACAAAATCAAGAAGCTGCGGATCCTCGAATAGCGCTGCGCTTCTCACGTTGGAAGTGGCCGCCTTGAAGCGGTTGCCTCCAGGAGCGCGAACTTCGGTACCGGGGACCCCTGAGGTCCAAGGCTTACCAGCCCCATGTCGGTTCCAATCGTCAGAGCGAGCGCCTCCGGGGGCAAATAGACCACGCCATCCAGTTGCGAACCTAACCGCCGCTCCGCCGCCGTGACGTCCGACTCGTTGGCGGCCGCGAACAACGCCTTGAACCCGAGGCTTGCGAACCATTCCATGCGCCGAAGCTCGAGCTCCTGTCCGGTGTCGACGGGCACGCCTCCGCTCGACCGTTCAAGTATCGACGCAGGTGGAAAGTTTATGATCCCGGTGATCTCAGCATTTTTCAACAAGTCGGCGAAATCCTCCCAGCATGCAAAGGGATCGATCATGACGATCGCCGCATAAGCAGGAACGGGCGTCCTCTTTTTGATAGTGTGCAAGTCCCGCAATAGGCAGTTGTTCCAGTCGATGACAGGCAGGGTCGCCATGACGAGCATAGCGTCCTCAGGAAGGCTGCGCAGCGACGGGGCATAGATCTGCAGGGACATGCCGCGGCGAACCAAGAGGTCTGTGGCAAGTTTGCCGATAATTGTCGCTCTCACGGCTTCTACCCAATCTTACCCATTTACGCGCTTCGTCGATCTTATACCCGGTTTGGGCCCGGTCTAGACCACCTGCTGTCACAAATGGTCCGGGAGGACAACCGTGTCTCACCATTGCGCGGACGGCCAGAGGTCGGTCCGGGATGGTCATCTATTCGAGCCAGCAACTGCGGCCTTGGGCGCGGTCGCGGTCGTGGCCACAATGGACACCAAGGGGAAGGAAGCCTCTTTCCTTGCGGATGTCATCAAGGGACAAGGCAGAAGTACCGTCCAGATCGATATTGGCACGTCCGCCAATCGGAATCTGGCGCGGCCAGCTGACGGTGCGGGAGCGCGCCTGGCGTCACCAGCCGAGCTCCTGAAAGAGATAGCCGCCACTACGCGCACGCGAGTTGCCGGGCTCCTGGCCTCCGGCGAGATCAGCGCGATCGTGGCGATTGCGGGAGGCAAGGGGAGCGCTGTTTTCGGCGAGATCGCGTCTGATTTGCCTTATGGCTTTCCGAAGCTGCTGGTGACGAGTGCGCGGCCAGCGCTCCTCGCTGAACTCGCGACCCATCACGACATCGTCCTGTACCCAACGCTGGTCGATCTCTTCGGTATCAACGCGTTCACGGCACGAGTGCTGGAGAATGCAGGGCGGGCTATTTCCGCCATGCATTATCAACCCAGCAAGCGTGAACGCGAGAGGAAGGTCGTTGCGATCACGGCCTTCGGCGTGACGACGCCTGCAGCAAATCAGTGCGTGTCCCTGCTTGCCGATGCCGGCCTGCACGCGATCGTGTTTCCGGCCAACGGAGCCGGTGGCCGGAAAATGGAGCAGCTGATCGCTGCCGGCGAATTCGATGCCGTGATCGATCTGACTACAACGGAGTTGGCCGATGAACTCGTGGGAGGCACAGCCAGCGCCGGCCCCGATCGGCTCAAGGCGGCCTCGCACCAACAGATCCCGCAAGTCATCGCACCCGGCGCGGTTGACATGGTTAATTTCGGCCCGCCCTCCAGCGTACCCGATCAATTCCGAAACCGCCGGTTCTACTCCCATACTCCTTACACGACACTGATGCGTACGACGCCTGCCGAGAATGCCAGTATCGGCGAGCTTACGGCCGAGCGGCTGTCGCAGGCCCAGGGGCCTGCCATCGTGCTTTGGCCAGCCAAAGGCGTGTCGGACTACGACCGGGAGGGCGGCGTATTTCGTGACACGGAAGCCGACCAGGCCTGGCTGCAGGCAATCAAGACCAGTCTCCGGCCAGAGATCGCGGTCCGCGAACTCAGCTGCCACATCAACGACCCCGAATTTGCCGAGGCCGCCGTGACGTGGATCCTCGAGCACTTGGACCTGGGAGGTCTATTTCGTGCGAATATTTGATCGAGCGGAAATTGTTTCGAGGATCGCAAGCCAAGTCGCGGACCGAAAAGCGATTCTCGCCGCGGCCAGCAGCTGTGGGTTGGTCGCAAAATGTGCTGCGCTCGGAGGGGCCGATATGCTGGTGGTCTACAGCACGGGTCTCTCGCGGCTCATGGGCCTTCCCACCAGTCGCATCGGTGATTCCAATGACCGAACGTTGGAGCTCGCTGCGGAAATCCGCAACGTCGTATCTTCTGTGCCGGTGATTGGCGGCGTTGAAGCTTGGGATCCTCTCCGGCTTGATCTTGATGCTCTTCTGGACAAGTTCTCTGCTGCTGGCTTCTCCGGCGTGATCAACTACCCGACCATCTCCACCATGGGAGAAAAATGGCGTGACCGCCGCGGTCGTGTAGGGCTCGGCTTCGAGCGCGAGGTCGAGATGATTGCGACTGCCCGCAAGAAGAACATCTTCTCGCTCGCCTACGTAGCGAGCCCTGACGACGCCAAAGCCATGGCGAGTAGCGGAGCGGACTGCATTGTCCCTCATGTCGGCGCTACCCGGGGCGGGCTCGTGGGCCACGAGGAAGGACAGTCGATCCAGGAGGCGATCAGGCGCATCAACGAGATCAACGCGGCAGCCAAGGGGGTCCGATCGGATATCATTCTCCTCTGCCACGGTGGGGCAATCGCCGAGCCACAGGATACGTATGAAGTTTACCGCTCGACCGAATGTGTCGGCTTCGTTGGCGCCTCCTCCATCGAACGGATTCCAATCGAACGTGCAGTGAAGGCAGCGGCAGAGGAATTTAAAGCCGTTCCTCTGCCGCAGCAAAACTGATGTTCATCGCAAATAAAAAAGAGGCTGGAATGAACGAGCCAATCAGCCAATCAGGCAAGCAGAACAAGGTGACGCTCTCCCGAGCGGGCAGATCGGCGGATGATAGGGAAGCCGATGTCCTCGTGATCGGTAGCGGCGCAGCCGGTCTGTCAGCCGCCCTCTATGCGGCGAAGGCTGGACTTCGAGTGACCGTCTGTGAAAAATCTCCGCGACTTGGCGGAACGACGGCTCTCTCAAACGGCATGATCTGGATTCCCTGCTCGCCCCAGGCGCGGTCCGCAAAAATCGAGGACTCGTTTGCCAAGGCCCGGACCTATCTTCAGCATGAGCTGGGCAATTACTACCGGCCAGACCTCATCGAAGCCTATCTGGAGGACGGTCCAACCGCGCTTGCTTCGCTCGAGAACGGGACAGAGGTCAAGTTCACACTGGCCTCAGCGCCCGATTATCACTCGAGCCAAGTCGGCGGCGTAGACAAGGGCCGGGCACTCAGCCCTGCCCCCTACGATGCGCGCCTTCTCGGCAAAGACTTCAATCTCATCGGGGATCCCATTCGTGTTGTACTCGGAGGGATGATGATCTCGTCCGGCGAGGTCCGAAGCTTCCTGAATCCGTTTCAATCCTTCTCGTCCCTCAAGCACGTCCTGCGCCGCGTCAGCCGCTACGCACGGGATCGCTTGAGCTATAGGCGCGGCACGGAATTCAGTGGAGGCAACGCGTTGATCGCTCGCTTGCTGGTGAGCTTGCGCAAGCTCAATGTCGAAATATGGCCGGCGTCTACTCTTCTTGAACTCATCAAGGAGGATGGGCGCGTCACGGGGGCAATCATCAAACACGCCAATTCCGAGCTTCGCGTGCGTGCTTCCCATGGCGTCGTCCTCGCAACCGGCGGCTTCGCGCGCAACGCCCAGCTGAGAGCCGAGCTGAGCGGACCGCATCAGCATGACGACACCCTGGCTCATCCCGATGTCACCGGCGATGGCATTGAGCTTGCAACGAAGGTCGGAGCCGCAGTCGATAAGGATGTCGCGTCCGCAGGGTTCTGGACACCAGTATCGATTCTCAAGACCAGGAGCAGCTCACAAGTTGTCCCGTATGGCTGGCTCGATCGGGGGCGTCCCGGCGTCATCGCGGTCGCGCCGAACGGGCGCCGATTCGTAAATGAGTCCAACTCCTACCATGACATTTGCCTGGCGATGTTCGCAAACGGATACCCCGCAGACAAGCGGTTCTATTTCGTCTGTGATTACGATTTCGTTCGCCTCAGAGGCATGGGACATCTGTTGCCGTGGCCATGGACGCTGAGCATCCGGAAATACGCGCGGCTTGGATATATCAAGGTGGGCCGAACAATCCCAGAGCTTGCCAGGGAAATCGGACTCGACCCAGCCGAGCTCGAGAGAACGATCGAGGAGCACAACGCCCACGCCGCCACAGGGATCGATCCACTCTTCAAGCGTGGTGAGTCGGCCTTCAACCGCACGCTTGGGGATCCATCGGTCGGAGCAAAGAACCCAAATCTCGGACCGATCCGAAAGGGCCCCTTCATTGCGCTGCCGATCGTTCCGGCAACGCTCGGCACTGCGTCGGGCCTCGCAACCGATAGCTGCGGTAAAGTTCTGGACGCACAGCGCAAGCCGATCCCTGGTCTCTACGCCTGCGGCAACGACATGACTTCGCCAATGCGCGGAATCTACCCGGGAGCAGGGATCACAATCGGTCCCGCGATCGTCTTCAGCTACCGTGCTGTGGCGGATATCCTCGCCGCCTCCAATACCGAGAAACGAGTGGCTTCCTAAAGGGAGGATTGAGATTGCCGCCCTGCGATCGCGGAAATTTTGCCGATGCTTGCGGTTCCGTTCGAGCGGGGCGGCGACGTGCCGAAGGGCGCTATAAGTGTGAGCCGATAGTCTTGATGCTAGGCCGTCAGAAAAGGGGGAGGCCGTCGCGGCACTGTGATCTGCGCGACTTCGTTGTCTCTTCGGATACCAGTCCTTGTTGTGAATCATGATGATGAGCCGCGATAATCTCAGCTTGCTCTTTCCGACTGCCGATGACGCGGCTTTGCACGAGGCCGCCATTGCGCCCATTGAACAGCGGAGTGTCCTCGTTAACGGCGAAATGCGGGACTGGATAGGGCCGGTCAAGAACGTTCTGTCTCCCGTGATGGTCCGCGGAAGTAATGGCGGGTTGACGCAGATGCGGATCGGCAGCCATCCGTCCGGCGACGTCGCGACGGCGATAACCGCACTCGACGCTGCGGTTGCTGCATACGACAGCGGGCGCGGCGCGTGGCCCACCATGCGTGTTTCAGAGCGCATCCTGGCGATGCAAAGATTTCTCGCCGGAATGTGTGCGCGCCGCGCCGAAGTCACACGGCTTATCATGTGGGAGATTGGCAAAACGCTCGCGGATTCAGAAAAGGAATTTGACCGCACAGTGGACTACGTCCGGCAAACAATCGACGCGGTGCGCAATCTCGACAATGCCAACTCGCGGTTTGAAATCGTTGAAGGAGTGATTGCCCTGATACGCCGAACGCCACTCGGCGTTGTCCTCTGCATGGGGCCATACAACTATCCCCTGAATGAAACTTTCGCGACGCTCATTCCGGCGTTGATCATGGGCAATTGCGTCGTCTTCAAGCCGCCCCGACACGGCGTTCTCTTGTTCGAACCGCTGCTGGAGGTGTTCCGGGCCGCGTTCCCGCCTGGAGTAGTCAACTTCGCCTACGGTGAAGGCGCGGAAATCGTCCCGACACTTCTTGAGACCGGCCAAATCAATGTCCTTACGCTAATCGGCTCGAGCCGAGTGGCCGACCACCTTAAAAAACTCCACCCAAAAACCAACCGTCTGCGTGCCATTCTCGGTCTCGACGCAAAGAACGCGGCGATCGTTATGCCTGATGCTGATATCGCACTCGCAGCAAAGGAATGCCTACTAGGCGCGCTCTCATTCAATGGACAGCGCTGTACGGCCCTGAAGATGCTGCTCGTGCACCGCGATGTCGCTGATTCGTTCATATCGGCGCTACAAGCGGAGCTCGCCCAACTAAAAATCGGTATGCCCTGGGCGCCAGACGTGACTCTGACGCCCTTGCCAAGTGTCGAGAAAGTAAACCAGATGAGCGCGCTTCTAGATGACGCCGTAACGAAGGGCGCCCGTATTCTCAACGCCGGCGGGGGTACGGCCGTAGGCACTCTTTTCTATCCCGCAGTCGTCTATCCTGTGGGGCCGTCCATGCGGCTCTTTCGGGAGGAGCAGTTCGGACCACTCATCCCCATGTCGAACTTCGAGGATGTCGACCTCGCGCTTGATTACGTGGCCACCTCTGAACATGGCCAGCAGGTAAGCTTGTTCGCCCGCGACCCCGACGTGATCGGTCGCATGTCGGATGTCCTGGTCAATCAAGTCTGCCGCGTCAACTTGAACTGTCAATGTCAGCGTGGGCCGGACGTGTTTCCCTTCACGGGCAGGAAGGATGCGGCCGAAGGCACCTTGTCGGTCACGGATGCGCTACGTTCGTTTTCCATTCGATCGATGGTGGCCGCGAAGTATACGAGCCCATCGCGCGAGATTCTGAATACCATCGTCGAGGGACGGCATTCCAATTTCGTTCACACTGGTTTCATCCTCTAACTAGGGGATCCAAGATGCGTCGCTCTCGCTTTGCCAAAATTGTAGCAACGGTGGGGCCGGCGACGGCCGCACCCGAGATGATCCGCTCTCTTTATTTTTCAGGTGCGGACACGTTCCGGCTCAATTTCAGTCACGGATCGCATGATGACCATGCGGGGGTTCTTGCGTCGATCCGGCGGCTTGAACACGAGGTCGGCACGCCAATCGGCGTGCTGCAGGATTTGCAAGGACCGAAGCTTCGCATCGGCTCATTAGATGGCGGAAAGCTGATGCTGAATGCGGGCGAAACGGTCCGCTTTTCGCTCGACGGAGGAGGGGACGGAAAACAATCCATTCCCCTGCCTCATCCCGAAATCTTCGCAGCCGTCCATCCCGGCCAAGACGTCCTGATCGATGACGGCCGAGTGCGTCTAAGTGTTGTTAGTCCCGGCGACAAGGAGATCGTCGCGAGAGTTGTCGTGGGCGGCGTGATCCGTGACCACAAAGGGGTAAACCTCCCAGGTGCACTCCTTGATATATCCCCCTTGACCCATAAGGATCGCACCGACTTAGCCTTCGGCCTTGAACTTGGCGTCGACTGGGTCGCTCTGTCGTTCGTTCAAAGACCATCGGACCTCCTCGAAGCACGTTCCCTGATCGGTGAAGCTGCAGGTCTGATAGCCAAGATCGAGACGCCCATGGCGCTCGAATGTATCGGCGATATCATTGCCCTGTCGGACGGCATTATGGTCGCGCGCGGCGATCTTGGTGTTGAGATCCCGCTCGAGGAGGTGCCTCCGCGACAGAAGGAGCTCGTTCGCGCCTGTCGGCTTGCCGCCAAGCCCGTGATCGTCGCAACGCAGATGCTGGATTCGATGACGGCTATGCCGACGCCGACGCGCGCGGAAGCGTCCGATGTCGCGACCGCCATCTACGATGGTGCCGACGCTGTCATGCTTTCTGCTGAATCGGCGAGCGGAGCCTATCCCATCGAGGCGGTTACCATGATGGACAGAATCATCAAAAGCACCGAGCGGCATCATCTCTATCGGTCGCTTCTCGACGCCTCGCAGGTCGGTGAGGAAATCACGCCTCCTCATGCGGTTGCGGCCGCGGGCGCGGATCTGGCGGCCGCCATTGATGCGAGGGCGATCATCGGGTTCACCGCAAGCGGGACCACCGCCGCTCGTATCGCGCGTAGAAGGCCGCTGGTCCCGATTCTCGCTCTTACGCCAGACGAGAGGGTCGCGGGGCGCATGAGCTTGCTGTGGGGGGTACACAGCATTGTTGCAGCCGACCCCTCCAGCTCCGATGACATCACGCAAATAGCGGCGGCGACGGCGCGCAAGGAAGGCTACGCCGAGCCGGGTGATTTAGCGATCGTGATCTCCGGAGTGCCATTTGGACTGAGGGGCGCAACCAACAATCTCCGTGTTGCCGCTTGCTAAGGTCACGTAATGCGATCCGCTGGCAGGCCGGCTTGTCTGCTTCCTCCCTAGACTAAGCCGCTGTTGGAGCAATCCAGCAGCGGCGATCTTTTGAGGCGGCAATCTCAATGGTCGATCGCCAGGAAGTGTCAAAAGCGACTCATCTCGTGTTTTACAGTATTCCAGCAAGATGTCTTCGTCATTTAAGTGGGTATCTAATTCTAATCGAGACGATATGATGCCGGACGTGCGCGCGTTCCTGGTGCTCTGGGCGCAAGCCTTCAACGCTCACGACGTAGACAAGCTGGCGGCCTTGTACGCACGTGACGCGCTACTGTACGGTACATCGAGCTCGAAGCTCTATTCGGGTGCTGAAGAGATTCGAACCTATTTCCGTCGGACGCATACAGTGGAATTTGAAGCTTGGCGTTCTGCGAGATTGGCCGCCAACCTCGTTCTGGTGGTGGGCAATTATGTCTTTTCCCAATCTTCCACGGATCACATAGCGGCGACACCGGCTCGTTTCACCTTCGTGCTGAGCCACAAAGACGATGCGTGGCAGATCTTGCATCATCATTCGTCCGCAGCCCCTGACTAGTCGATCTGTAAAATTTGCCCGCGACGAGGATGTGTTCGAACAACACATCCAATCCGCTTTGCGTCATCTCGCCTCGCTTGACGTGCGGGAGTGAACCTCCAGGCAGCAACTTTGGACTCTGCATCAGGGGTACCGCAATCCACGGCTCTTGAGCGAGCGTGGTTGGCTACCTGTCGCGGTGATCTTGGATCGCTTCTATTCCGACAGCTTCTGGATTGTAAACGCGAGAGCCAAATCTCGGTGCCAGCAGTTCGCTGTGTTAGTACACAAATGATCGATTCCCCGGTAGGACTAATAATTGTCGCGCTGAATGCGCATTATTCCCGCATAAATTGCTTCTTTTTTCGGCGATTTTTGTAGGATGAATTACTCAAAATTACCCAGTTTTGAGCGCGGGCTCGGTGACTCGGCTGCACCAAGCATATTTTGTTGAAATATTAGTGACGAGCCACCGCAGAGCGGCCTCACACATACGAATAGCCCACCTCGAGGAGGAAAGCCCAGTGTCAATCGTCCCGCCTACACCAGCGCAGTTGCGAGATGTCGCAGGGCAATGCGGTCTTTCACTTTCCGATGAAGACCTTGTCTCCTTCCGCGGCCTTATCAAGGGGGCGCTTGAAGCCTACAACTATGTCGACGCCGTTCCCGACGAATTGCCTGCGGTGAAGTATCCTCGCACGCCGGGATATCAGCCGAGAGCCGAGGAGAACCCGCACAACGCCTGGTATCGAAAGACGAGGGTGCTGGGGGCGCCTAGTGGGAAGCTCAAGGGAAAGACAGTCGCGCTGAAAGACAACATCATGCTCGCCGGGGTGCCCATGATGAACGGCTCGGCGACGCTCGAAGGATTTGTTCCTGAAATCGATGCGACCATTGTCAGTCGGATGTTGGACGCGGGCGCCGAAATTGCAGGCAAAGTCCACTGCGAATGCTTTTGCACATCCGGCGGCAGCCATACCGGTGCGCTCGGACCCGTGCACAATCCTCACAAGATGGGCTACTCCGCAGGAGGCTCGTCTTCGGGCTCCGGGGTTGTCGTTGCCCTTGGCGAAGTCGATATGGCGATCGGCGGCGATCAGGGCGGTTCAATACGCATGCCCTCGTCCTTTTGCGGAATCTACGGCATGAAGCCGACTTGGGGCTTGGTCCCCTATACCGGCATCATGCCCAATGAAATGACGCTGGATCACACCGGTCCGATGACCGCAACAGTCGCCGACAACGCATTGTTGCTTGAAGTGATTGCTGGAGACGACGGTTACGATCCGCGCATCAAGGCGCCGAAGGTCGAAGACTACACCAAAGCGCTCGGCCAAAGTATCAGTGGATTGAAGATCGGCGTTCTGAAGGAGGGCTTTGAGCAACCCGGAGCGGAGGCGACTGTCAACAGAAGCGTTCGTGAAGCCGCCAAGCGCTTCAAAGATCTCGGCGCCTCGGTAGAGACAGTGTCAGTGCCGATGCACCTCCAGGGAGCCGCAATCTGGACGCCGATCGGTACCGAGGGCGCGACACAGACCATGATGTTCGGCGACGGCTATGGTACCAGCCGATCGGACCTCTTTTCACTGTCGCTCATGGACTTTCATCGCGGCTGGCGGCGGAAAGCGAATTCCCTGTCCGAGCAGGCGAAGCTGTTCCTGATGCTCGGCACATACATCAATAACAATTATGGGCCGCGATTTTACGGCAAGGCGGTCAACATATCTCGCCGCCTGAGGGCGGCATACGACAACACGCTTAAGGATTACGATCTTCTTCTAATGCCAACGACGCCGATGAAGGCGACCCAGCTTCCTCCGCAGGATGTCAGCCGAGAGGACTATATCGCGCGCGCGACTGAGATGTTCACCAATACCGCTCCGTTCAACTTCACGCACCATCCCGCTATGTCGCTGCCCTGCGGAATGGTGGATGGCCTGCCAGTGGGTTTGATGCTTGTTGGTCGTCACTTCGAGGAGACGACCATCTATAGGGCGGCGCATGCGTTCGAGCAGATTGGCGACTGGAAACAAATGTAGAAGCAATGGGACGGGTGACGCCGAAGCTGTCCCGCCATGATCAATACCACAACCTTAGATGTGACGAGGGAAAGTCGCGCGTGCGAGCACGCGGCGTAAGAGATGACTCGTCAATTTTCTCACGCCAAACGCGATATCGAGAGATGACGGCGCCTGCACGCGGATTGCGGGCTCTTTGAGAGACGATCGAGGTTTGAAACGAGTAGAGGAGGGAACTAATGCGCAACTTGTCTGCCTACTTTTTTGCAACAGCCGCTCTGTTGGCGTCGTTTACAGCCGCAAGGGCCGAAGATGTCCTGTCCGAGGTCTCCACGCTGGAGAACGAGTATTTCAACAACTGGTCGCAAGGTGCCGAGCAGGCGGCGAAAGCGCTCGGTTTAAATTACCGCATCCTTTCGGGAAAGGGTGATGCCGCCAAGCAAATCGAAATCTACGAAGCTCAGTTCGCGGCGGGCGTCAAAATTACATTCGGCGAGAATCTGGTCGCTGCAAACATCAAGCCCATCGTCGAGATGGCGAAAAAGGCAGGAGCAGTGCACGTTGCTGTCTGGGAATCTCTGCCGGGCTTTCATCCTTTGGACGGTGGGACCGACAACTATGCCTTCGCGACCTTCTTCACGCCGGACGACGTCGACAACAGCTATAGAATAGCAAAGCTGCTTTTCGACAAGATCGGCGGAAAAGGCAACGTCGTTCATATCACAGGCTTTCCCGGGGTCGATGCGGACATCGCCAGAACCGCAGGCTTCGAAAAGGCCCTCGCTGGATACCCGAACATCAAGGTCGTCGCCCGCCAGCCAGGAAAATGGAACCAGGTCGACTCCCGCAAGGTCATGGAAGACCTGCTGGTGGCACATTCCAAGATCGATGCGGTATTCGGTCAGAACGACTCGATCGCACTCGGAGCCATGCAGGCCGTTGAAGATGCTGGTATGCACATCCCGATCACAGGGCTTGACGGCAACGGCGAAACCCTGAAGCTGGTGAAGGAGGGCCGAATTCTTGCTACCATGGGCTTTACGCCACAGTGGCAGGCCGGTTTCGCACTTGTGCGGGCGTACGACGCCTCCAAGGGGTTCAAGCCGAGTCCGTGCGAACGCATGATGTACACGGGGGCGACGCTGATTACGGCTGCGAATGTCGACAAGTATCAGGCGTTTCTTGCAGGGGAAAAGCTGCCCTTCGACTGGAAGAAAATGTCGCGCGCGCTCCATCCCAACGATTGGGACCCTCAAAACTACGTCTGGCCGATCGACGTGAAGACCTATTGGGGAAGCCGTATGCCCGCCGGTTACAACCTTCCGAAGCCATATCAGGAAGCCTTCGACGCGGGTTGTGTGGGGAAGCTGACGGCGGAGTATAAGGACCACTACAAGCAGCGAATTCCCGAGTAAAATGACGCCTGGATGCCTCCCTTCTCGAGGGAGGCATCCCTCCAAGAAAATGCTCAATCGGATCGCAAAATGTTGCAGGCATGGCAGGTCGGGCGTGGGGATGGCGAGCTAGCGCGGCGCATCGTAACCATTTCGGTGTTTGCTGTCGCATGCGCGGCCATCGGCTTGGCGGCCCCCTCATTTTTGACCGTGGGAAACCTGAGGGCGATTGAGTTATCCAGTTCTGTCCTCTTGGTTGCATCGGTCGGTGCGACTTTCGTCATTTTGATGGGCTCCATTGACCTTTCGATCGGAGCGATCGCGAGCTTCTGTGGCATGCTGGTTGCGCGGATGGCGCCGGACTTCGGTTTCTGGTCAATTCCCATTGTTTGTCTGGTGGGCCTGTCCTGTGGTGTGATCAACGGGCTCGTCTACGTCTACCTCAGGATCCCCTCCATCCTGGTGACGCTTGCAACCGCAACCACTCTCTCGGGTGCCGTCCTCTTTGTCTCTGATGGCCGTTCGCTGACGGTATCTGATGCCGCCGTGATCGACATCGCTCAGGGCGCATGGCTGAATGTGATTCCCAATGCGGTCCTGATTTCCCTCGTCATCTATATGGCTGCAGTCGTTCTAGGGGCGCGCACTCGGTTTGGCCGTATGACGCTTGCACTTGGAAGTGACGAGCAAACAGCCGCTCTTGTTGGAGTGAAGGTCAATACGATCAAAATACAGGCGTTTGCGTTGTCCGGCCTCCTGGGGGGTTTTGCCGGAGCGTTATTGGCCGCGCGTCTTGGATCCGCCACAGCGACAATGGGCAGCTTCATGACTCTGGACACCATTACCGCGGTGGTCGTCGGCGGTACTGCGATTACCGGAGGATTCGGCAACGTGCGCCTGACGATTCTTGGGGTGCTTTTCACGACGACTCTTTCGAATGGTCTGAACACGCTTGCGCTCGCGCCTCATCTGCAGGCGATCATCCAGGGGGTCGTCATACTGTTCGCTGTTCTCCTCAACACGAAGCGTGTGAGCGCGGAGGACGTGAGATGATGGCAGTACGCAATCCAATCTTCGCGATGCGAGGCGGATCCAAGAGCTTTAACGGCATTTGGGTCGTGGAAGGAGTTGATCTTCAGATTTTTCCAAACGAGATTGTCGGCATCGCAGGTGAAAATGGGGCGGGAAAATCCACGACCCTCAAAATGATCGCTGGCATCCATCCCCCGAATGGGGGCGAGATGGAGTTATTCGGTAAACCGTTCAAGCCCCTCCGTTACACCCAGGCCGTCGAGGCCGGGATCTCGATGGTGTTCCAGGAGCAGGCCCTTATTCCCAGCCTTTCCGTCTATGAAAATATCTTTCTGTCGCTCGAAGTCAATTTTACCAACCGGCTGGCCCTCGTTGATCGAAAAGCGATGATTGCCTACAGCGAACGGCATCTGAAAGACTTGGGTCTTGCGCACATCGACCCACGTCGGCGGACGAGTGACTACGCCTTCCACGACCGGCAGATGATCGAGATTGCCAAAGCCTTTGCATTGGCTGAGTACTTCCACATTGACCACCCTATCATCCTGCTTGACGAACCGACCGCGGCCATCGGTGAGCGCGAAGTCAGGCTTCTCTTCGACTCGATCCGCCAATTCCGTGCGCGCGCATCCTTCGTTCTTATCACTCACAGGCTTTCCGAATACATAGAGCTGTGCGATCGCATCTATGTCTTCAAAGATGGTCGAAACGTGGGTGAGTTTGCCGGAGAACGGATTTCCGAGCAGAACCTGCACATGGCGATGGTGGGGCGAATCCGGGATGAGGAGTACTTCAAGGAAAAGCGCCAGCTGGACGTCACCGAAGCGCCGATTGTGATTTCGGCGAATGGGCTTGAGGGCGATAACGTCAGGAACGTCAGTTTCGATGTTCGAAAAGGCGAGATCGTCGGACTTGGCGGACTGGTTGGATGCGGCAAAGAGGCCGTTGGAAGGGCAGTTGTCGGATTTGATCCGTTTCCGGCAGCCGGCACCGTCGAGGTGAACGGAAAAGTCCTGCCCCTTCGGAGGCGTGGCAAGGCCGCCATCGCAAATGGCGTAGGCTTCGTCCCCAAGGAACGAAAGACCGAAGGCATCGTACCTTACATGTCAGTCGAAGCGAACATTTCTCTGGCTTCGCTGCCCCTCGTCTCCCGGCTGACTGGAATCATATCGGCAGCGCGAGAACGGTCTTTAGCGCAGAAGCACGTCAATGGCTTACGGATTCGATGCAGCGGGCCGACGCAACTCTGCCAATTCCTCTCTGGCGGAAACCAGCAGAAGGTCGTGCTGGCAAAATGGCTGGCGCGAGGGGTACAGGTTCTGGTGCTCGACAATCCTACCCGTGGTGTTGATGTCGGCGCAAAAGAGGAGATCTACGGTGTCCTCAGGGATCTGACGGATCAGGGAGCAGCCATTCTTCTGATATCGGACGATCTGCTCGAGCTCATCGGTTTGTCAAACCGGATTCTGGTGATGCGCGATGGCGAGATCCAGTTCGAGCGGGACGCGCCTGCCAATGATAAACCGACGGAGCAGGAACTTGTCAGGCACATGGTCTGAGACAAAGGCGCGTAGATCGAGATTGCGACTCGAGGCTACAATGGAGATCGCGAGGCAGTTTGTTCAGCGTCACCGCGCGATCATAAATCCAGGTGGCCCCGCGCTTCTGCTGCTGACGATGGTCATCGTTTTCACAGCCATCAATCCTCGCTTCCTGAGCTGGATAAACCTTTTCAATCTGATGAGACAGTCCTCCATCCTGCTCATCGTGGCGACCGGCATCACCTTTGTCATTCTCACGGGAGCAATCGACCTTTCCGTCGGCGCGATCGTGACCTTCGTGGCAATCTCCTCGGCAGTTCTGATCCGGGATTTCGGGTTCAGCGCCGCTGCGATCCTGTTTGCTGCTTCCGTCATCGGGGCGCTTTGCGGCCTTTTCAACGCCATTTTGGTGCTGCGCCTGCGGATCCCGTCCTTTGTCGCCACCCTCAGCACCATGACCATCATTGGGGGCATTTCCACCTGGATCAGTGGCGGAGTGAACGTGTTTTTTCGCAGTCCGGATCTCACATGGGTCGCATCCGGTGCAATGATCGGGCGCATTCCAAACTCGGGAATTCTGGCGCTTCTGATATTTGCGGTCGCCTCTTTTATCGGTGCGAGAAGCCATTTCGGGCGATCTCTGTTTGCAATTGGAGGGGGAGGAGTGACGGCTCGGCTTTCGGGCATCGATGTTCTTCGCACGAAAGCAATCGCGTTCGTCGCATCCGGAATGCTCTGCGGAATTGCAGGCTTGTTGCTTGTCGCGCGAACCTCGACCGGAACCGCCCGGATGGGGGATGACCTTTTGCTTCAGGCGATCGCAGCTGTGGTCATGGGCGGCACCGCTCTTTCAGGCGGTTCAGGAGGCGTGCATCGAACGCTAATCGGGGTGTTGGTGATTGCCGTTCTGCAAAATGGCTTAAACATCGCAGGGGTGCATACCTACATCCAGATCATGGTGACGGGCCTTATCGTCATCCTGGCCGTGACAGTCACGCTCGATCGATCACGGCTTGCCTTCATCAAGTAGACGGGATCTGTTCCGGTATTGAGCGAGTCAATTGGGCGGCTTCCTTGCACAGGCTTCCCTTTCAGGCTTTATCTTGTTTTATGGGAGTGCGAGTGGTGTCCGAACAGCGCCCATGGACATCTCGGAACGTAAACGAGGGCTATGAAGGTGCTACTGGCGAAGCGGTTCGTCTCTGGACATTCTTCGTCGATGCAGAGTCCAATAGCGGCGAGAGGTCTCGCGCATCATTTTATCAATACCGTTACTGCGAACGGCACCAGGAAGGATGTCACAAGGGCATTCAGGCCCATGCCAAGGCTTGAGAACACACCAGCGATCTCATCAACCTGGAAAGCGCGTGCGGTGCCGATGCCGTGCGCCGCGATGCCTGCGGCAAAGCCTCGAGCCCGAAAATCGATGATGCCTGTCCAGTTCATCAAGGGGGTCACGATGATGGCGCCCATGATACCAGTGAGAATGACTGCGACAGCAGTCACCGACGGATCCGCATGTAGCGTTTCGCTGATTCCCATTGCAACGCCGGCCGTGAGTGACTTTGGCGCAAGAGACAGGATAGTTTCGAGGGGAAGCCCGGCGGCCTCGGCAAGAAGGACCACAGATGTGACAGCTGTAACGGAGCCGGCAACCAGGGCGGTCAGCATCGGAACGATCGCCGCGGTGACCAGCTTGCGATTTTCATAGAGAGGCACGGCGAGCGCGACGGTTGCAGGCCCCAGCAGAAAATGTACGAACTGCGCACCAGCGAAGTAGGTTGTGTAGGAGGTACCCGTCAGAAGCAGAAACAAGCCGATGATCCACATCGCATGCAACACAGGGTTGCCGAGTGGATGACGGCGCGTTGCAACTGATACCGCGTCGGTTATTGCGTAGACCAGCAAAGTGATTGTCAGCCAAAGTAAGGGGGATTGCGACAGATAGACCCAGAGCGAAAACGGATCTTCCTTCATCGAGCGTCCTCTCGGCTTGTGAAGCGACTGACAATCTGGAACGTCAGCACGGTCGCGAGCAAGGTCACAGTCACCGACACCATAAGAATGCAAATGATGCCTATGCCATGCGCAGCGAGCAGATCAAGTTTCTGCACGACCCCAACGCCGGCTGGCACAAAAAGGAGCGACAGGTGAGTCAACAGTCCCTTGCTGACATTCTGCACGCTATTATCCCGAAACGGTCCTCGGGCCATCATCACGAAGCGGTCGCGGGCAAGCAGCATGATCAGCAAGAGGAGGAGACCAAGCACAGGCCCTGGCAACGGTAAGCTCAGACCTTGCACAATGACCTCGCCGATGAGTTGGCAGAGGAGGACAACAGTGAGACTCGCGATCATGAACGACCCTTACGATAAATCGCATCAAGTAGTTGAGGACCTGACGCATAATCCACAGCCTCCGGCAAAGCGCGATGCATCGTGGCCAAAGACGGAGCGACTCTAGTAATCCGTCCTTATCCTCGTCGGAATTATCGCGCACGCTCCTCTCCCTGTGAGAGAGCTTGCTAGGCAGGCAGCATTGCCTCGTCGATTTTCGATCGACGGTGACCGCAATACGTATTTCAAAAATCAGGAGTTCTCAAGTTTTCTGTGCATGGTTTGGCAAGCACAACTGGTGCTCATCTCGTGAGCCTCTGATCTCTCTATCTCCATTGTTTGGCCGTTGGTCAGAAAACGCACGATAATTGCAAATTGTGTCTCACATTTTTCGGATGCTGGGATCGAATTTTTTTAATTTGCTGGTTGGCAAGCCAAGTGTCCGGCCTCGATAGGTTGAAACCGTTATCTGCGTAGGCCGCGAGTTTCTCACGATCTTCGTCCGGTCGCCTCTCGAGGTCGCCTGGTCTATTTACTCAAGGTTACCCCGATGCTGCGTCGTGCCCCAATGACCCAGGCGAGTTCATTTGGAAGAATGGCGATTGGAAGCAGGACTTCACTCCGTATCTCGAACCGTTTGATGACGTTTCAATGCGCAAAGTCGAAGTCGAACCGCTCCGCAATGCGAGCGGAAAGAGGTCGGCAGTGTCAATGGGCGACCACGATTGAGATTCTGTTTTGTTGCTCGGCTCCGCTGGCAGACCGGCTCGTCTGCTTTCTCCCAAGACTTAGGCCGCTGTTGGAGAAATCCGGCAGCGGCATTTTTTGGAAGGCTGCCGGTTGTCTCATCCATTGATGCGCACCCAAGAAGGATGTCGCTGGATAGTTGTTGTCAAAGCAGGGCTCGCCGGATGGCTGCCACGCCCGTCAGGTGGTGCGGCACCAGCCCGTGGGGGTGCCTGAGGAGGGAGGCGCGGTGTAGTTGCGGACCGCGAACTTCTGGTACTGCCTGCACAACATCCATTCCCGTGATTGCATAGGATCGCATCGACACGCTGGACCGCGTGTCGCGCAGCCGGCATCAAGGTCTGCTGTAGCGGCATCATCGGAATGGGCGAGCAGGCTACCGACCGGCTCCGCATGCTAGTGCTGCTCGCCAACATGACCGTTCACCCGGAGAGTGTTTCCATCAATCTTTCGAATGAAGTCAAGGGGCGTCCCGGTCAACGTAACCGCGGAACGGCCGGATCCCATCGATGTGGTGCGCCTCGTTGCGGTGGCGCGCATCTTGATGCCACAAAGCGTGGTCCGGCTCTCTGCCGGACGTCAGTACATGACTGATGAATTGCAGGCACTCCGCTTCCTTGCCGGTGCCAACTCGATGTTTATCAGGGACGTGCTGCTGACCACGCCCAACCCGCAGCGCGACCGCGACGCCGAGCTGCTGGGACGGCCAAACCGACATGGATACTGGCGACGGTAGCCAGCTTGCTTCAAACACTAGCTTTGGCATTTTGGCCAATCGACAACAGGGGCAGGCGACCGTCCTGAAGCTCGCGCTTAGCGATTTAACCGCCATATGCTGCTCAGCAATTTTCGGCTCCCGCTCGCGCAGGTAACTGAAAGGCCGCACGATAA
Source organism: Bradyrhizobium sp. NBAIM18 (assembly GCF_020193825.1). NCBI lineage: Bacteria > Pseudomonadati > Pseudomonadota > Alphaproteobacteria > Hyphomicrobiales > Nitrobacteraceae > Bradyrhizobium > Bradyrhizobium sp. NBAIM18. The sequence goes on along the minus strand of NZ_JADYVO010000003.1, from coordinate 192,375 downwards.
CGCATGGGGCTAGTACCGATTCTCTGTCTGAAATGATGTCTCAGCGCCTCAGCCGAGCCGAAGCCGGTCTCGACCGCGATACCCTCGATTGGGAGCTGCGTCGCCTCGAGGAGTTCGCGAGCCCGCGACACGCGTGCCTGCGTCAACCAATCACCGGGCGACATGCCGGTTGCCTCCTCGAGTCGCCGGATGAAAGTGCGGCGGCTCATTCCAGCGCGGGAAGCGAGGAGGTCGATCGCCAGGTCTTGATCCAAGTGGTGTTGCGCCCACGCAAATATGGATGCCAAGGCATTGCCGTCAACTTTGTGCCACTGGTCAACCCGGCATCGCTTGGCGCAACTTTGGCTGTCATGGAGGACACGGCGATCATCCGAGTAGCGACCTGCGAATTTCCCGATCATCGCGACAGCGCGACAGCGATGTGAAGCCGGCTGGAAAGTGAGCTCGCTAAGGCGCCGGTTGATCTGCTCGTCCTTCCCGAGTTGGCGGGCGTCGACATTTCTTGGAAAAGCCCAGTCTTCAGCGAGGTCGTTTGGCGTCAGGCCGTCACCACGCACGCCACGAATTTCGTGCACAAGGACCGAAACAAGAGCCTGTCGGACTATCAGGCGATCCGGCAGGAACTCGGTGCAGCCAAGGTGTTGGTCGAGACCTTGCGGCCGTGGCGCCTGGAACTCGCGGCAAGGCTGGATGAGCTCTGGCGAGCCGGCAAGCCGCAGAGCGAAATCCTCATTTCTCGGACCGAGTTCAAGGTGCATGCAGCCGAGGTTGCGAACAAGGTCGCGGCGGCGGCGCTCACGGTTACGGGAGGTTACGGCAATCACCGAGGACCCATCGAGCGCTCCTTCCGCGACGCACGGGCAGCCATAGCCATGGGACCCTCGAATGTGATTGCTCGCGACTGGATCGGCAAGGCGCTGGTCGGGCTGCCGCTCGAGCTGTTCTACGAGGGGGGAGAATAGACCGAAATTCGCCGGGCCGGCGGGGCGCTAGCCCTCGCTCGCTCCGGCCTCAGCGGCACGCGCTTCGACAGTGCGACTTCCTACCGTTCTGGAATCCTGCGCCACACGTGTGGGCTGCGCTATTGAAAGTGCATTTGGACGCCGGAGCCCACTGAGCAGCGAGAGTTCGCTTTCCCCGAAGAGTCCAAATCATCCTATGAGCAGATTGTCTGCGGAGACTTTGCCGCAGCTGTCTATCTTGCCCTCTGCAAGCCCGCTCTAGCCGCCCTTCTTAGCTAGACCCGGACAATATCCGCAAGGCGGCCCGTCCTCGGAAGAATAAATCTCAACAACGTAGCGCGGCATTTCCAACACGCGAGACTAACTTGCTCGCTGTTCGCAGGCGTCCGTATCTGGGAAGAGGAACCAGGGTTTGATGCTGATCCCTTTGCGAAGCGAATACATGTAGAAAATTGGAAGGTTTGGGGGGAAAAGCCCTCGAAATTCGCTTCCATTGAAGGTGATAAAAATTGAGTCAGGAAATGCACGTTCGACCGCGCGCTTTTCGATCATGTTCATCCGGTAATATTCTATTGCGCCCTCCTCACAACTTCCATTTCCACGATACCATTTCATCGCGCTGGCAAGCAGCCGCTGGAACGTCGGCTCCGGTACGATCTCATCGATTAAAGGACTTTTGCTATCCGCTTCTGCGGCCCTTGTGAGGTCGCCCAACCAACAGCTCTCGAAACCGCGTTCGCGGGCGCCGTCCGCAACCTCATCAAAGTACTGGCGTATGTTCAGTGATGAATGTCCGTTCAATTCCGCATGGGTATCGGTGAAAATCAGCCTTAATGCCGCCCCCGGTGCATATGTTGTGCTGATTCGGCGGGTGAAGGCAGCCAAATAGTTGAGACATTCGAAGTCTGGCTTGTCGATGTTGGACCGCGGACCTTTGCCCCAATAGAGCACAAACGGAACGGGATTTCTGACCGCAATTGATTTGGAAATGCTCTGCAACATTGCAGCAGAGTTGTCAGGTTGCTCACGCTTAAAAGCCCAAGTATTAAAGGCTTGCAGGACCTTTTCTGGCGCAATCTCCTTGGCTCGAGGAGTGACAGGCACCGCAATTTCGCTTGATCGTTCAAATGCTCCGTCAACAGCTCTGTTGCCAAAGGGTTGCGAACAAGCCCTAAATTCAGTGTGGGCTAATGCGTCTTCTTTCGGACCAACCGTATCGCAACCCGACATATGAACTCCGAAAGAAGATCTTTTTATCGCGAGTTAATAATCGGTTATTTTTCTCAACGTCAACTCGGGAGAGAGGTGGCCCATCTATTAAGGTTAACCTCACGCTCCGGTGGCCGATCAATGAAGTTAAGTCGCCCGAAATATCCGACGAGTAAGCCCTGCCGATAGGGGGCCTGTTCTCGGCATGAATTTACAAATCCTAGAGTTGCCAAAGCTGATTGCTGAGCGTCGAAGCTCGGCAATTTTCGGCTTGGTGATCATCACCATGGTGTGGGCAGGAGTTGCTGTAAAATACTTCGGCGATGTTCGGGGGGACGAAAGAGAGGCGCATCGGGACGCTCGTAACTTTGCGCTAGTATTCGAAGAGAATGTTCTTCGATCAATCGGAGAAATTGATAAGGCGCTCTTATACCTGCGACGGAGCATTGAGACCCGGAAAAATTCGGTTAGTTTTAGCGCTATTGCCAACACGACCGACGTGCTGAGCGACATTATCGTCCAAGTCGCCATTATCGACGACAAGGGAATTATGCGCGCGTCGAACAGCGGTCCTCAACCCGCGCCTGCCCTTGATCTGAGCGATCGAGAGCACTTTAAGTTTCATTTGAACAACATCGCGGATCAGCTTTTTATCAGCAAGCCGGTGGTTGGCCGTGCCAGCGGAAAATGGTCCGTGCAATTCACGCGGCGCTTCGTGAATAGTGATCGGACGTTCGGCGGCGTCGTCGTGGCCTCGCTCAATCCGGGCCATTTGACGAAATTCTACAACAATATCAATTTTGGATCGGCGGCGGCGATCGCCCTGATCGGAAGTGATGGCGTGGTTCGTTCGAGTGGCGGGAGCGCGGTCGGTTACGCACTTGGGGACGATCTTAGCGGAACACAACTGCTCGACCAAATGGGAGCCGGGGTCGAAACTACATTTGAAAACATTGATCCCGCCAACAACGAAACGCGTTTCATTACTGTCCGCAAGGTCAAGGGCTATCCATTGTGGGTCAGCGTTAGCTTGAGCAAAAGCCAGATCATGGAAAGCTCTCGGAACGCCCTCAAGTTGAATTCGTTGGTGGGTACCGTACTTACCTTGCTGGTTCTCATTGCTCTTGAGCAGCTTCTACGGATAGACGCGAAGGCAAGGCAAAAAGCGAATCAACTTGACCTTACGCTCGAATATATGAATCAGGGAATTATGCTGGTTACCTATGATCAGCAGATTCCGATTATCAATCGTCGCTGCGGCGAGTTGCTCGATTTGCCCGTAGAGTTCATACAGAACCCACCAAGAGTCGATCAACTCGCCGAATACGAGACACCTACGGGCAAACTGACCGAGGCTTCTGTTCGGATCTTGGGAGCTCTTGTCGCAGGAGAACTCGGCGTTAGCGAACGAACGATGCCGGATGGATCAATCATCGAGATTCGCAGGGAAAGTCTCCCCGATGGTGGATTCGTCCAAACCTTCACTGACGTCACGAAAAGATCGCGCGCTGAAGCAGATGCAGTCCGCCTTAGTTCCGAGGATTCACTGACCGGTCTCCCAAACCGGCGGATGTTCCGCTCCATGCTCGACCAGATGAGCCGGCAACCATCGGCAGTAGACAACGGGCAGCCAGCGGCGGAATTCGCCGTCCTATTTCTTGACCTTGATCGTTTTAAAGCTATCAACGATACCCTTGGCCATCAGACCGGTGACTTGCTGCTGCAGGAGATGGCCCGGCGCTTAAAGAATACGCTCGGTGCAAATGAAGTGCTGGCACGGCTCGGCGGCGATGAATTCGCAGTTGTTGTACCGACGGTTGAGTCTCGACCAGCGATCGCGGACCTGGCGAATAGCATGATCGAGGCAGCACAGAAGCCCTTTGAGATCGGAGGTCACCGAATCCGTTCTGGCATCAGTGTAGGTATCGCCATTGGGCCGTGCGATGGAGTAAATTGCGACGACCTTCTGATTGCCGCCGATCTGGCACTATACGCGGTCAAAGCCCAAGGACGTGGCAGCTATAGATTCTATCATGCTGCAATGAACAGGGAGCTTAGGGAACGACGGCAGCTTGAGATCGATCTGCGCGAGGCGATCGAGCAAAATGAGATGGAGCTATATTATCAGCCCATCCTCAATTTGCGGAGCAACATCATAACCGGCTTCGAAGCCTTGGTGCGATGGCGCCATCCTGTCAATGGCATGGTACCGCCGACAACATTCATCGCGGTAGCGGAGGATACTGGACTCATTCAACCTCTTGGTGAATGGGCGCTGAGAGAGGCGTGCCGCTGCGCCGCGCACTGGCCGAACAATCTTAAGATAGCGGTCAATCTTTCCCCGATTCAGTTTTCAGCTTCCAATCTTCCCGAGGTCGTGAGACACGCCCTAGCGGCAACCGGACTTCAGCCGCATCGCCTTGAGCTTGAAATTACCGAGGGAGTATTCATGACCAATAATGAATCCACCCTATCTACTCTGCGTCAGTTGAAGCAACTCGGCGTCCGCATTTCGTTGGACGACTTCGGTACGGGGTATTCCTCTCTCAGTTATCTCCGTAGCTTCCCATTCGACAAAATCAAGATAGATAGGTCGTTTGTTTCTGACCTTGCTGAAGGCACCGAGCACGTTGTGATTGTGCAAGCCGTGGTGAGTATTGCTCGCGCTCTGGGAATGACGACGTTGGCAGAAGGCATCGAAACCGTCGGACAGTATGATTTTCTCGCGGCGCTCGATTGCGACGAAGGGCAAGGCTATCTGTTCAGTCCGCCTGTTCCAATAGCGACAGTTCCTGAAATGATTGCCAAATGGTCGCCCGGGCGCAAATTTGTCGCCTAGAGTTTGGGACCCGCTCGTTTACCCAGCGACTTTCTGAAGGCTGGATTTTCCATTTTGTTCACCGAAGATCGGCTTCTTGGTTGGTCGCCGAGCCTCGTGCACGAGCAGGAACAGGCCCGATGCAACGACAATACCGGACCCGATCAGAAGAAAAAGCGTCGGCACGTCGCCCCAAACGAAAAATCCAATCGCAAGTGCCCAGACGAGGGTCAGGTAATAGAATGGCGAGACGGCGGCGGCCGGGGCTAGGTGGAGCGCTTGCGTCCAAAAATATTGTGCCGCGGCGTTTGTAACACCGCTCAGGGTCAACATGATTGCGTCAGCCGGCGCCGGCACCCGGAATCCAAACAGCAGTAAGAAGGAATGAAAGAAGGTTACCGTAAGCATCTGCCACATCAACAGCGTCTTTGCAGACTCAGTTGCGGTCATTCCGCGAACGGCAACCGTGACGCTGCCATACATAACCGCGTTTGCCAGCGCAAATAATGCGCCAATCTGCAACGAATCTGCACCTGGATTTACCACAACGATGACCCCCACGAATCCTGTTACCAGCGCGCTCCAACGCGCGATCCCGGCACGCTCCTTAAGCCAGACTAATGACAGCAAGGCCGCCCACAACGATGCAGAAAAATTGATCGCGATCGCGCCTGCAAGGGGCATCAGACTAACGGCGATGACAGTGAACGTCTGCGAGATCGACTGCGACAGCCCGCGCGCAAGGTGGGCGCGGGGCCGCCGAGTGTTAAAGACTGACATGCCCGTTGCCGGGAGGATCAATGCGGCGCAGAGGACAAACGCAGAAACGGAGCGAAAGAACATAACTTCGCCAACAGGATAGAGAGCGGCTTGCCATTTCGATAGTGCGCTCGATAGTGCGAACATCACGCTCGCGGCGATCATGCAATATATTCCGCGAACAACGTCATCCTTCCGTGAGCCGGGAATGGCCATCGGGTTCTGTGGATGGCCGACGGTGTCCGTAAGATCGCTCATCATGCGTTTCCATGAAGTTGGAAGATTGCGTCAGCGTTGGCCGCGCGACTATCGCTTGCGAGCCACTAGCAAGACTTAGTCTCGCTTAGCTTAAGTATTAAGAAAGCGTTATGGGTAACAGAAACAATTCTTGGTTAATTTTTGAAACATGGCGGGGTCCAATTGCAGAACAGCCCAGCCAAACACGCCCTTGCCTGGCCGCGTGTCCCAGGTAATTGCCGAGCAAATGCCTAAAAGTGTTCTTTTTCTTCCAACCAAATCTGGAGCCATTCAGGATAGGTTGCCGAAATCGAAATCAGAATTGGGTGGGAGCGAAAGACGTGAAAGTTGGGCCTAACGACCCGCCTTCTGGCAACGGATGTAAAAGTCTCGTCTCTTCACCCTTGATATGCTTGGACGGAACGTGGTGGGCAATCGATGTCAACGATCCAGATCTAGAAGTTTATTTGAAGAGGTCGGCTCGCTGCGGCCTTGTGCCGGCAGCTCTGCGTGAACGGAAGACCATTAGTGGACCCGAACTGCCGCGCAAGGGGCGCCAGCGTCGATCGGCTCAAGACCGCGATGGTAGAGGAGCAGAACCACGATGCGGCCGAGATCGTGCAACAGGCGTTGATGCCGACCGTCGCCGCGCACCAGGCGAGCTCGGCGAACAGTCGCGGTAGCCCCTTATAGAGCATGGAACGGTTGTCGCGGCAGGGCTTATTTGCCGAACCTGAGGTGAGCCGGTAGGACGCCGCCCGCCCTTCCGGCCTCTGGCTCAAATGGCCTTTTTAACTGTGGCACGCATCGCGAGTCACGCGCCTTGGTCTACTCGACGAGGTTCAGAAGTCGCGCAACGCCAGCGGTTGAGGCGGGTTGATGACATTGATGCTGCTATTCGTACCCAAAGCAGCGCGCAAATTATCATCGTGAAAGTGGTTCGTTATTTGCGGGATGCCCTGCTGCGGCAGGGCGGCGCCTTCGGGGCTCCGATGTACCTACCGATAGACCTTCGACCTATTTGATCGATATCGGTATTACCCTTGGCGCTGAACAACAAGACGATGTGACGGACTTGGATGCCGTAGGGTCATATCGCAAGGTCGGTCACATACCGATCTTGTCGTTGATTCCGCTAGCATTGCCAGCGCCGCACGCGGATTCGCGCGGCATGATGGTCGGTCGGTTCGTACAGGGCGTTTCAAGCGGCAGGTGTCGACCATTGCTTATTTTGATCGAGTAGGGCGAAGATGCGGTCGGCTGATACCGGCCGACCGATGAGATATCCTTGGACTTCATCACAGCTCGTTTGGCGCAAACGCCCGAGCTGCTCGGCGGTCTCGACGCCTTCCGCTACCACGCCAATGTGCAGATCCTGCGCCAGCGTGATTATTGATTTTACGATCGCCGCGCTATCCGGCCGTGTCAGCATGTCGCGTATAAAGGACTGATCGATTTTGATGCGGGTGTAAGGCAATTTGAGCAAATAGGTCAGCGACGAAAATCCTGTTCCGAAATCGTCGAGCGCCACCGTCACCCCCAGTTGCAGGAGTGAATTCAGGACCGATGATGCCGGCCCGTATTTTGAAATCAGCATCGACTCCGTTATTTCGATTTCAAGTCGGCTAGGGGCAACTCTGGCCTCTGTCAAGGCCTGCACGATTGTTTGCAGGATGCTGGTGTTATGGAATTGAGCTGCCGAGAAATTCACGGCGACCCTGAGATCGGAGGGCCAGTTCGAAAGCGTCGAGCAGGCGCGTCGGATCACCCACTCGCCGATCGGGTGGATCAAGCCGGTTTCTTCGGCAATTGGAATGAACTCAGCCGGCGAAATGACTCCCCGGACAGGGTGTTGCCAGCGCAGCAAGGCCTCAAAGCCGGTTACTCGGTTCTCGCGAATATCAAAGAACGGTTGGTAGACCAGAAAAAGCTCGTCTTTCCCGATCGCCTCCTCCAGATCCCGTTGCAGCGCCCTGCGATCGCGCGCTGATTTGTCGTCGCTGACCTCAAAGAAGCGAACCGTTCCGGGCCCCGCTTTTTTGGCGCGATAGAGCGCAAGGTCGACATTTTTCAAGAGCTCATGGGGCGTATTGCCGTCGCGCGGGGCCAACACGATCCCGACGCTCGTCGCGCCCGCGATCTCGCATCGTTCGATCAGGAATGGTTCGCCGAAAGCCCCGACGAAGCGCTCGGCGATTTCCAACGCGTCTTCGACTTTGGCCAGATTGGTCACGATCAGCGCAAATTCGTCCCCGCCGATCCGCGCGACAGTATCGGTCTCACGCGCGCATCGTTGCAGTCTCGCCGCGGCCTGAACGAGGAACTCATCTCCAGCGGGGTGGCCGAACTTGTCGTTCACTTCCTTAAAGCGATCGAGATCAAGCAGAAAAACCGCGAATTCCTCTCCCGAGCGAGCCAACCGATTGAGGGCGGCTTCGAGGCTTTCGTTGAAGGCGAAACGGTTCGGCAAGTGGGTAAGGGGATCCCGCCGGACCCTCCGTTCGGCTTCCAATTGAGCAATGGTGCGTTTCGTGAATTCGAAAGAATGGGCGAAAACGCCGCGCAGAAGCACGAAGCCATAGGCCACAACAAGAATAGCGACCAGCAGATAGACGAAATCGCCATTTCTGCCGAGGCAGATTGCCGTACCCACAAAAATCGGAGCCGTGAATGCAACCGCCGCCACGGGAATCGTAGCGAAGGCGAATGCTCCGCCCGCGAGCATCCCGGAGCAAAGACATGTGATCACGAGTTGGCCGCCATTTGAGGCGTCGGCGAAGAAAGCGACCGGAACGACCGCCCAGGCTGTTCCAAGAACGAGCGCATTTCGCACCAGCCGATGCATGGCCTGTCGGGAGACGAACTGCGGCTTCGTAATCCGTCGTGATAAACGCGCCTTCAGGCCTATCGATAACGCGCCGCAAACCACGGCAGCTGCCCAGATCAGGGCATAGTTTCTGTTGGGCGAGTGCCAGAGGGCAATTGCAAGCACCGTCGCATTGCAGGCGTTGGCCAGCATTATGCCTAGGGAATAGCCGAGCACGAGGGAGATCTGCTCCGCCCGAATGTGCCCTGCGACCGCTTCATCTGTCGCAGGGCCGCCGAAAGCCGCCAGATCCCCCGCGAATAGCTTCGAGACGTACGAGCTCAGATATGTCCTCATCTCGGACCCCGCAGGACTGGCTCTAACGTTGCCGCCAGTGCTGGAAGGTCGCGGCAAACATTTGAGAAAAGATAAATTCTTGAAGTTCGCCACGTTCGGCGGCATGCGTGGCCGAACTCATTATTTAGCGGGGGCGAAGGCGGGGCCGGGCGGGCTGACTTTCGTGTCCTCTATCACCGCAAATCGGGGCACAGTTCTGTACATTACGTACAGACCTGTGCCTGTAATCGATCGCCGAATTCAGCTAACCGACCATGACGGCAGCTTGTGCACTAACCTGAATGAAACGGTGGGTCGGTACGAGATCGACAGAAGATGAGATGCGCACGCGTCGGAAGCTACGCCCGCTTGCCCGACGACTTTCTCTAGATCAGTGCCGATCGTGACGCCCGACATCTCGCCGCTTTCCTGCGACATGTCCGATAGAACGAAGCAATGCTGCGCGTTCACCTTAAGAAACGCGCGATGCGAACGCAAGGCCAGGTCGAATATCGCCCAGGCCAACGAGGTGTTGTGTGGGCGTTTGGTGATCACCGCGTTCGTCCACGCCAGAGCCTCAGTCGCGTATCCGCAGCTGAGGATGACGAAGTCGTCGGCGTACGCGACAACGTCCGCACGGAACGCTTCCCCACGCGCCGTCAGCCGCCAATGCTTCAGGAACCAATTCATAAAGATGTTGGCAAGCAGTGGACGACGATCTCCGCATCCCTCTAGCCGGTGTCCCATTGCCCCGACCTAGTTCGAGCGCTGGCGGCAGAAGGCGCTTGAGGCGGTGGCCGGTTGTTTTCTCGTCGAGCCAAGGCGGGACTGCTGCCCTCGCTCCTACGGAGCGATCGTGGGTGTTTCATGCGCAATCGTGACCTTGTCTCCGACAGCTTCCTGACACTGACAGCGGTCGGTCTGGTGGTGCTCTGCTCGAGCCTGCTCGCCTTTGCGTTCACTTGAAGCGAACGCGCTCGGTGCGTTTCGCGCCTTGACCAAGCTAAGTGCTTGGCGGCTCGCAAGCCCAGCAGCACGGTGCCTGACACTGAACGCCGGTTGCCGTCCGCCTCGGTAAGGCCGATCGAGGTGTTTCGAGACCAGCCCCTCAGAACAGGTCTGGCCCGCGTTGGGATCAATTTTAAAGACATTGTCGAGGTTAACACTAACTCCGCCTCGTCGGCGCGCGCACAACGCCATTCTTGTTAGAGCGATCCAGAAGATGGATTGCAGTGCGGCTCGCACTCAAACTGGAAGTGAAATGCGACAATTATCCTAGCGCTGCTAGGGAGCGCAATCAGCGCCCCAAGAAGGTGGAGGGCGCTTTTTAGTGCAGGCTAGTGCAACACTCGAGCGGCTTCGGCGAGCCGGACCTTTTCTCTCAACTCATCAAGGTCTTCGATCTCGTCGAGCAATCTCACGAGCTTCCGAGCGATATGTGTCAAATCGGGCTTTGGGCGCCGGATAATGCGACTACGCTGTCCCATCGGTGCACGCCTCCATGCTGCGGGACGTGCAATTGGCAAGGAGCGTGCCACCCCATGAAGGGGATGGATGCGACGCGCCGCAGAAGGCCGGGGCGGAAGCTGCCGCTTAGATGGGCTCGCGGGCTCGAGCGAGCTCGCATACAGTTGAGCTGCGGGCCGGCACCCCCGGTTGCAATCTACAGTCCAAACCAACTCACCCGCCGGCTCACGCTGGCGGGCTTCTCTCTCGCGGCTCTCTCAGACGACCCGTTTAATGGGTTGATAACTGGGAGGATCGCAATGCACAAAATGATCACGGCGGGAGTTCTGACTGCCGCGCTCATCCTTGCGGCCTGTGGCAGAGAGCCTGGACCTAAAGGTGATCCAGGGCCGCAGGGGCCGGCCGGCCCGCAGGGGGCCCAAGGGATTCAGGGGGTGCCGGGACCACAGGGCCCAGCCGGTGCGCAAGGACCACAAGGACCGCAGGGGCCAAAAGGTGAGAAGGGAGACAAGGGCGATCCGGGGACGGTCAACATCCGCGCAGTGCAAGCTGATGGCGCCGTCAATTGCAACAACAGCGAAACGCTAGTGTCGGTGTTCTGTCCAAGCGGAGGCGCCGCCGACGGAGCGAAATGCGGGACGTCGCCGACAGTCGGGCTTTGTTTGAAGAAGTGAGTGCTCAGGCCCGCCGGTTCACGCTGGCGGGCCTAGCCGGTTGGGAGAACCGTCACTGTCGGCGCGAACCGTTCTGAGAATGTTGCGGCCTTTGCATCCCGTGCTGCGGAAAGGGCGGCCGAAATAAACGCGGAACATCCGATGGTTGCCAGCGCCAGGAGAGCCGCACCGAAAATCAGGCTACGCATTCCACCCTCCTCAATGGGCGTTACGATCACAGGTTCGGATTGCATTGTTTCAGTTTCGCTTCGTTGGGCGCCTAAAATGGCTTCGTACACGCGGCCGTGAATACGCTGAACCAGAAGCCTTCGATCGCCTCGTTCGACATCGACCTCGCCGCCGTCAAGGATGTGATCCTGACGCATTTGCATTACGACCATGCCGGCAATTTCGACCGGTTTTCAAATGCGCGGTTTCATCTTCAGGAGCGCGAGCTCGCCTACGCCAGCGGGCGTTACGTGCAATATCCACGGCTGTCGCATTCCTTCGAGGTCGAGGATGTCTGCGGGATCGTGCGGCTGAACTATGCGCGCAGGGTGCTGTTCTACGACGGCGACGCGGAGATTGCGCCGGGATTGACGGTCCATGCCGCGGGCGGACATTCCGCCGGCCTTCAGTTCGTCCGGGTCAACACGCGCCGCGGCCCTGTCGTGCTCGCCTCCGACGTCAGTCATTTCACCGAGAACATGACCAGCGAGCGCCCGTTCACGACCGCCCTTCATGTCGGCGACATGCTGGCGGGTTTCGACAAGCTCCGCGCTGTCGCACCCGACGGGGACCACATCGTGCCCGGTCACGATCCGCTCGTCATGAAGCTCTATCCGGCACGGAGCCCGGACCTCAGCGGTGTCGCCGTCCGCCTCGACGTCGCGCCGTCCGTGGGTGCTCATTCCTGAGACGGCCGGTGGGCGACGGCGTAACCTGGGCTTGGAATATCGATTTTCTAAGCCGTCGTGCCCGGTTCGAACAAGCCTGCTGGCTATTCCGTCCGGGTAGGGAACGGCTCATACGCGGCTCATGGATTTACGCAAAGCGTCGACCAGTAGCCAAAATTGAGCGTTCGTCGTGTTTTTCCGCTGTCGCCTTGTGTTGATCCCGAACAAGCTTCTACGATAGCTCGTTCCCATCTCGAGTTGGGCGCAGCCGCCAATTCTTGTCTTGTTTGCGATGTTGCTCGGGAGACTGCCGTCAAGCATTGGGTTGCTGGTAACCTCGGCCGGGATTCCTGCAGCATCCAATTCTTCCAGAACGATATCGCGCAACTCGTCGTCCAGTCCGCCGAGCTGAATTCTTCCATTCGCCTGGGTGTCCGTACAGCCGTGCAAGCTGATACAACGTTGAGCGTTTTCAACCAACTTCGTGGCTATTGGCTCATCGTAGTGGGAAGCCGTCACATGCAGGTCGCCGTTGCTGGAGGGCAACAACCCTTCAAACAGCCAGAGGTCATGCAATCCAAGACCATCAACTGCGGTCGCCAGCGTAGCCGGATGATAGCCGGCCGTAGCTAGAGCGATCTCGCTTGTGCCGGCCTCAATGCCACCTCCGTGGAGGGCCATGATGATCTTTTGTGTTTCCGTGTTGTCCGTAACCTGTTCTTCCACCAGTTGCCGCCACTCATGACGTAGCCATCTTTTTCCATATGCCATCCCTTCGACGTTGTTCGGATCATCGTATAGAGCAGTCATGGAATCATATTTGTCAGGTCCTCGTGGCATATCACCGATCTCCGTGCAGTCGGCTTGAATGATCGAGAGCCAGTCGCGGCGTGCGGCTCTTGCTGGCGAATGGTGGACCTCCGGACACGATAAGGCTGCCGCCCTGACTTCTTCGAGAACGCGTCGGCCCAGACCCGACCGGCGATCCGGATCGGACCATTTAGGTTGCAGGTTTCAGTTCGACATTCTTACCCGCCACCCGCCTTCTCGATCAGGCGCATGACGGCATGGAGCTCCCTCTCGTAAGTCGGTCCGGTGGCGTAGCCCGCGCGAGCGACTTCGGTTGCGAAGGCGTATGGGTCGTGGGTGACTGTGAACGCCTTGGCGTACCGCTTGTTGCGCGCCAGAAATGAGCCGTGCTCGCTGAACGCGGTGGCAGCGTCGGGATAGACGCGGAACCAGTCGCGCACGACATAGTCGTACTTGCCGTCGGGCCGCGGCGTCACCGAGATCACTTCGGGGAATTTGGCGTCGGGCCGCGACATGACCTCCTTGGTCTTCAGCAACTGCCGCATGTTTTCGGGCATGCTGGCTTTTGCCTTGATACCGAAAAAATTGAAGCCGGGCGCATGCGCACCCCAGCCGGATTCCAGCGCTGCCTGGCCGAGCGTTACCAGGGCGGGTACGCGGCTCGCCGCCTGCGAAGCCCTGGCTGACTCGCCGAACGTGGCGACGAACGCTTTCGGCGCGAGCCTCTTGCCCGGCACGTAGGGCAAGGGCGTCGGCGCAGGAGGCGTAGGAGCGGGGGCGGGCGGCAGCGAGCGGCCACCCAGCGCGGCGCCAATCGCGGCTTTGGTCGCCGCGCCGACGACGCCGTCGGCCTCCAGCCCGCTGCGCGACTGAAACCCACGCACCGCGCGTTCGGTGTTCGAACCAAAATCACCGTCCACTGCCAAATCGTAACCGAGCCCGACAAGGGCGCGCTGCAGGCTGCTCACGCCGTCGCCTTTGCTGCCCCGGCGCAGCGTCGGTCCGAGCATGAATTCGGCGACGCCTTTGAGGCGGTCCACCAGCCCCGGATCGCCTCCCGCTTCGCCCGCGAGCAGGGCTTCCAGGGTGAGGGTCTCGTCGGCTGGAGATTCGCCCTCGCAGGCGGCGCGCACGTCCTCACCGTCGCTGAAATTCTCCTGCCAGTTCTCCTGCCAGTTCTCCTGCCAAGTCTCCTGCCATCCCTCGTCCTCGGCTTCGCTCTGCGCGCCCGGCAGCGGCGCGAGGTCGAGGTGGAAGTGGATGATTAGGGGATGCGGTCCATGCCAGTTGAGCCCCGTCACGCGCTTGTTCTTGTCTTTGCGCGTCGTGCCGACGAAGATCACGTTGCGCTTGCCGGTCTCCCGGTTGATCTCGTCGGCGACCGCGAAATCGTTGTAGATGATCCGCCATTTGGCCGGCATCGCCTTCGCGGTCTCGTTCACCGCGCGCAGCAACCTCAAGGCATCGTCGCGGAGATAGAAACCGCGAGCGTCGCGCCTGTTCAGGAACAGATCGAGCGAATAGCCGCGGTCGTTGAAGCTCCCGCCGCCATGTCCGCGATACGTGCCCGCACCGAGGCCTGCGCCGTAGCGGCGGCGCAGCTCGGCAAAGAAGCGGACCATGATCGGCGCGACAGGCGCCTTGCCGCTTCCGTCGATCGACGCGTGACTGACCAGCTCCACCCGCTGCGCCGGCGGCCCGAAATCGCCGAGCGAGCCGCCCGATGGCTCGGTGCGGAAGCGCATCTCTTCCTCGCGGCTGATCATCCAGGCGCGGCGGAGAACGTCGTCGGCGTACTTCGTCCCGAAGCGCATGCGGGCGCCCTTCAGCGTATCCTCGTAGTCGCCGCGCAGCGCCGCGCTTCGTTCGTCGGCCGAAGGCTTTCCGCCCGTCCGCCGCGACCACTCCGCAGCCAATCTGGCAATGAAGGCATCGAGATCCTCGTCGACAGGAAGCGGCGCAGGCGGGGTCGGTGCCGGCGGGATGGGAGCAGGTGGAGTAGGTAGCGGCGCGATCTTGCCCCCGAGCGCTGCGGCGATAGCCGCCTTGGTGCGCGGGCCGACCACGCCGTCGGCGGCGAGGCCTGCGCGGGACTGAAAGGCGCGGACCGCTTTTTCCGTTGCAGCGCCAAATCGTCCGTCGGTTTCGCCCGGCGAATGGCCGAGTTGCGCCAGCGCGAGCTGCAGCGCTTCGACACCGGCGCCGCCGTTGCCGCGGCGAAGCGTCGGTCCGACCACAAGAGCCGAGGCGCCCTGCAAGAGGTCGGCAGCTCCACCGGCCTCGGTGTCGAATGCGCGCACGCCGACGCCTGCAGGCCATCCTGCATCATCCGATTCCGGTTCGAACCACTCGGCCTCGAATTTTCGGGGCGCCGAGTGAGCGCCGCACCCGCATCCGCATCCTTCGTGCTCGATTTCGTCCTCGGACGATTCAGGCCAGCGCGTGTCGGATAAGTCTTCGTCGAGCTTGTCGCCAGGAAGGCCTGCTTCCAAGTCCAGCCAAGCCAACGATTCCCCGTCGGCTCTCTCGAGATGTGTTTCCGCGCTCGACATCGCATCGAAATCCTCGAAGGCCTCGCCATCCGGGGCGCCGAGCTCGCTCAACAAGGTCGGGAGCAGTTTACCGGGCAGCGCGCAATGGGTGATCGAATTTGGCACGGGGCGCAGCGCCACGGCGCCCGCACTGGCGCGGCCGTCGAATTTGTCGGTCGGAGATTTGGCGCGGTAAACGATGTCCACGCCCAAACCCGGCCGGGCTGCGGCGAGCGTCTTGAACGCCGCGATGGGCGGGCTTCCGTAGGTGGCGTCAAGCACCCACACCTTGACGAGCTTCGCAAGCGCGCCGGTGCCGAGCGCCGTGGATTTGTTCGCGTTGGCGAGCGGATAGAGCACGCCGTAGGCGCGCGAGTGCCCGGAAATGACGAGCCGGCCGATTTGCGTGCCGCTCCGCTCGAGGCGGCGGTCCGTCTCGCCCAGCACTTCGGCAAACAGCGCATTGAGCTGCGCAGGCCGGTCGAGGCCGTGTGCACTCCAGCCTGCGTCGCTCCCAATCTGGAGCTGCGGCACGATCAGCAGCATCGGCCGGCCGCTGTCGGTCACGATCTTGCCGAGCCTGAAGGTCGCCTCCGTCACGATGCCCGCAGGCATGGCTCGCGGCACGCCGCAAGGACTGAGCAACCCGTGGATGTAGAGCAACATGTCCACCGGCCCGCTGCCTCGAACGGCCGCGGCCGACGCGAATACGGCGATCTTCGTCCCGGTGACGCGGGAGCGGTAGATCCATAACGCGCCGTCAAGATACGGCTTCGTGGACGGAACGACGGCTTCGCTTTCGAACTCGCTCGTGATCGTCGGCTTGCGGCGAAACTCCCAGTGCCATTCCTCGGTCGGCAACTGCTCGAAGCCGTAAGCCGCCGCGTTCTGCTTCAGCCATCCATAGAACCAGCTCCTGCGCCAGGCCGCTCGCGCTGCGTCACTGCTACTGTTGGCAACCTCGAATCCCGCTTTTCTGTTCTGATAGAAGTCGACGGCAATGCCGTTTTGGTGATTGCTGTAGCCTGGCGCCGCAATCCGGCCACCCAGGCCAAAGCCGCCGTAGGCCTTCGACTTCAGCATGTAGGCGGCTGCCGCCTTCGAATGCGGACCTTCGGCAAGAGCTTCGCGGTGCGCGCGTGTCCGGTTGTAGTAGCCCTTGAAATACCTGAGCCACAGCGAGCGCTGGTGCTCGCTGCCGCGATAGCCGCTTGCTGCCGTCAATCGTTTCGTTTGCAGCGCATCTGCATCACCCGCAATCTGAGCCTTCTGCAGATCTGCATTTGCAGCGGCGAGCAGGCGGCCTGCGGCCCGCGCGGTCTCCGGCCGCGTCTTGACGCTGGTGCTGGGGATCGTCTCGACCTGAGTGCTGCTCAGGTCCGGCAGGGGAGCACCCCTGGCCTTGCGGCTGCGGGCGATATGCTCGGCGAGCACATTGTTGCGAAAGGCGATCTGCTCCGCTGTTGCGGTCCACGCCTCGGACTCGAGATATTCGTCCTCACCTTCGTGTTCGTCTTCGGCGCAGCGGCTGGCTCCGGATTCCAGCTCGCGAGCCTCCTCGAGCTCGCGCTCCCAAGGCTCCGAGCTTTCGTCTCGCGCGGCTTCGTTATCCGCGGAAAAGCCATGCGAATCCCACGCCTGGGCTTCAAGCCCGGTGAACGACGTTTCATCGTAATCTTCCGACAGCGAGCCTTCCAGCTCCGGCTCGAAGCTCTCGCTCAGCAGGGTCATGCCCTCGACGGCGAAAAAGGCGTAGCTATCCGCGTTGTCCAGAGCCTGCTTCGGGGACAGGGTCAAATATTTCGGTTCGTGCTCGTAGGCCTGGTCCTTGATGCCGACATAGCGATGCGCGACCTCGTGGATGAGGGTCACCTCCCGCGTGTCGGGCGCCAGCGCGCTGAAGTTGCAGTGCCTCGGCCGCGTGTCGAAGCAGATGTGGACCTTGCCGAAACCGCCGAACAACTGCGTCGTCAGGGCATAACCGCAGACGGCTCCCTTGCCGTCCGTGGCGCAGTCGGTCTCGCCGCGGAACTTGATTCCATCCTTCAGCGCCTTTTCGATCCGCATCAGCCGTGTGACGATGTGACGGAGATCGTCGGGCTTCGTGGTGTGAAAATGCCGCAGCAGCAGCTGCCGCGTGGCTGCGCCCATCCGATCGGGCCGTCCGTACGCGCTGCCGACGAACGAGGCCGCATGCCGCACTGCGCGCAGACACCGTTCGGTGACGTCAAGCAGCAGGTGCTTCTGCGTCGACGTACAGTTCGCGAAGGAGTGGGGCGAGCCCAGTTCTTCCTCCTCGAGGGACTGGGATTCACCCGCACCAGTCCACTCCGCTTCGCCCGAAAAGGCCACGAACGGGTTGTCCTCGATCGTGGCGAACGCTCCAATTCCGCTGTGGTTCTCCGGCTCGGACGTCTCCGCGAACGGAGCGTCGAGGCCGAGCGGGTCGAGCGATTCGAAATCCTGCGTGGACCCGTGCATCGTCTGCCTCCTGCGTTGACCTCAACGTGCGCCGACGAGCAGTGGCGGCCGGGTCGGCGGCCGCATCTCGATCGGCTTTGCGCGTGTCTTCAGATCCTTGCCAGTTGCGGATGCCCACTCAGTGATGACCCGCCTGCTCGAAGCTCCGATCGGCGAAGCTGCGCCCGGCGGCGAACCGACCGGTGGCTTCTCGAGGTAGAGAACCCACGCCAGTTCAGGTCCGGACACGACGCCGGACTCGACGATGCGCAGGAACCGGGAAAGATCGCCAGCCATCGAGAATAGAGCCGACGACCTGCTGTGCGGTGCGAGCCCAACGCGCTCGCCGATCATCCGCAGGCGCTCGTAGGGGCTCGTGGCGTTGGCAACCAGATCCTCGACCACCGGCGTGTTGGCGCTTAGCGTCAATTCGGCCCAGCCGAGGGCCGTTGCCGCGACCAGCTCCTCCCGGCTGAGCAACTGATTTTGCCGCCGGGCGCGCAGTGCAAATCGCAGTGCTTCGGCGATCCTGAAAATCCGATCGTCGTCTGAGGCGTTCACGCCGGATGTGTTGCGAACGTTGGTGATCGCCTGCCACAGTTCAAAAAGGAGTTCCTCGAACACCTGGATGAATGACGCGTTCGCGTGCGTGGCCTTGTCGTAGGTGGGCGGCCGGTTGTCGTCGGTGCCGAATGCCAGGTCGAGGCCGAAGAGCCGCCAGTATGCGTTGCGCCGTACCGCCTCGGGATCGGGACGGATGACACTGGTGGACAGCCACGGGGCAAGCGGATTGGCGGCACCAAACAGCAGCACCTCGGTGATCTCGAGCCAACGCTGGGTCGCGATTGACGGGATGCCCAATCCCTCGCCGGAGCGATACTCCCGGACGACGCGGCGCAGGATCTGGATGGCGCGTGTGTTCTCCAGAACGTAGCTGTAGCCGAGGTGGTCCCATTGCGGGACACCGGCCAACGACGGATCCGGGATGAATGGCGCGAATGCGCCGATGTCGTAGCGGAGGAAGGCCAGCCGGGCCGGGCTGGCCGGCTGCGGATTCGGCGGCGGTCCCCATACGCGAAAGGCGTTCCAGACCTGTTCCATGTGGAGCAACAGATCGAACGGATCGCACATGAGCACTATTGCGGCCGCCGCATCGCGCGACATGTTGGACGGCGGCGCCATCATGCGGTCAATCAGCTGCTGGATCATGACTAATACCTTTCGTTGTCGCGTGGGCGCGGAACGACCTCGCCGATGAATGGAACGGGACGCGTTGGTATCGGCACGGTCGATGCTCCGGACCAGCTCGGCCGCGCCGTGGCTTCGATCATGCTTGCGAGACGCGCGTTCACAGCGCCATCCGTGATCGGAACGCGATGAGGTCCGATCTCCGCCAGCGGTGCGAGCTTGGTGGACAGTTCCTCAAATCCGTTGGTCAGGATGCATTCGATCGCGCTCATCTGCGACAACCGGCTCAGCGCCTGATTCAAGTGGCACAGCTCCTGCTCGCGCTTCGCATCGCGCTCGTGCAGTTCGTTGATGGTCTGCTTGAGGAGGTCGATCTCCTCGTTGCGCGGGTGCCCGTCCGATTGGCGTTTGGCAAGCTCCAGCACGGACTCGGATCCCGCCGAAGATGAAGGCTTCTTGGCCATGTCGTATTCCTTTCTCAATTCACGCCGCTTCGGCTTGGTTGACGAACCAGCTGCGTGCGCGTTCAATCCACATCGGTGCAGTCTCCGGACATTCGGCCTCGCGCAGGCCGGCGAGTGCGACGATCCGTATTCCCTCGCGCTGCCGCCACGCCGGCGACGTCCAGAGCGCTGCGCCAGCGGTGTGTTCGAGCTCGGCAAGCGCCTGGGGCGAGACGCGTTTTGGATCGACCAGGTCGGTCATCGGCCGGCCGCCGAGCCCCGGTACGGGCGCTGAGAGACACGCTTCTGCGATCCTTGGCATCGCGGCCTTCGAGCGGGCGAGCAGGGGCTGCAGCGTCTCTTCGGCGAGGGCGATCGGATAATGCGCTTCCATGGCCCGTTGCAGGGCATTCCATGGGCCCTTATCGCCGAAGCAGAGGCGTGACATTGCGCAACCGAGGACTGTGCGAAGCCACCCGATCGGGTGCGGGTCGCCCACCGGCCATTGCAGGATGGTGTCGGCATTGCCGACGACGTCGTAGAGCGCCGCCGTCGAGGCATAGCCGGTGTGAAGAAAGGCAAAGACGTCGGCACCGATCTCGGAGGCCCAGGGTGTCCACATCGCCTGAAGCTTTTCATCGTCCTTCAGCGCGCGCGCTATGGCCGCTCGCACGGAGGGCGTCCAGCCGGTGAGGTGAGCGACCTGATGGCCAGTCTCGTGAAAGAGCGAGGTGGGGCGATAGAGATTGTGGCGCACGATCTTGATGGCGGCGACCGGCATGATGGCCCCGGGCGCCCAGAGGCGGACGCCCGCGCGCAGGATCGATGCGCCGGTTCCCTTGTCCTGGTACACCAGCACTCTTGGCACCGGCTTCCTCGCCCGCTCGAGCACGCCCTGCATGCTCGTGACCGCAAGCCGGTCGAGCGTCGTGAGCGCCTCGCGCAGAGGCGCACTCGTTCGCGAGTTCACGGCATCTCCGAGGAAATCGAGTGTGGTGTCGACCTGGACGTAGCGGCGACGGAAACGCTGGACACCGGTCGAGGCGGCTGGAATGCGGGCCGGATTCTTCCGCGCCTCGGCAACGACCCGCTGCGTCGCCTCACCGAGCTCGATGAGTTCCTCGACGACCGCGTTAATCTGCTGGCGCAGCGGCGCACCGGTGTCGCGTTCGACCGACTTCCAGGCCTCGATCGAAGCAAACTCCTCGGCATCGCGAAACGTGCGAGCGGCCGCCAGCCAGTGGGCGACCTGCCGCTGGAGGTCCGAGGTGACGAGATGCTGGTCGATGTCACGCGTCACTTGCCGCCCCGCCCAGGTGTGACGGAGATGGCGATGCTCGGTGTGCCGCGCAGCGCGGCCCCGGCCGGCGCGGACGCACCGCCGCGCAGCATCCTGCGGATCGCGTCGAGCCCGGGGACCGCGGTGAGGCGGATGCGAACCGTTACACCGGGATCGGGATGTCCGGCTGCGCGCACGAACGCTTCCGCATTGGCTCGCGCCCATTTCGTCAACGCCGGCATCACCCAGGCGCGCAGGCGCTGGCGCAGCTGTGCGGTCAGACCGGGCGGCAGCAGCTTGCCCCTTTGGGCAGCGAAGTCCTCGAAAGTCTCGCCGTCCTCACCATCCTCGCGCAACATCCGGAGAGGAGCCTGGCCGCCGGCGGAGAGTCGCTCCATGTCCTGGTAGGTCCTGGTGAGCGCCTGCAGCAGCGCAAGGCTTCCCTGGCCCTTGCGGATCGCCGCGACGATCTTCTGCGTCTCCGCCTCCGACAAGTAGATGCCGACGGTGATGCGTGCCTGGCGCATATTCACCGACGCCCAGGCACGGCTTGCGCGCAGACGCCTGGCCGCGGCCTGTCCCGCCGGGCCCGCGGGCAAAGTTGGCGGCGCGCCGGCGCCGACCGGCTCCAGAATGTAGAAGCGCTGGCCCGCGGCGATCCGCTGTCGCGAGCGGAGATATGCGGCGGGCACCGCGACGCCGAGCTTCGGTTCACGCAGTAGAACGCCGGCCGCCGCCGGCGTCAGCGGATGGACGTTGGCGGTGTTGATGTAGCCGCGGCCTGCGCCTGCGCCCGACCGGTCGGTGCGCACCATGCGCTGGAGCGTGGTGCCGGGCGCAGACTGATAGATGTGCATGCGCGCGCGGATCGGAAACTGCGCGCCCGCCGCCCGCATCGCCGCGCCGACCGTCGATCCGCCGAAGGTGGGCAGCGTGTCCGCAATCTGCGACGTCAACTGGATATCGGGCGTGCGGTTGTACTTGCGATAGGGCCGGAGGCTACGCGGGCGGCGGCTCACGAAGGTTCCGCCGAGCGACGGGGCCTGCTGCAGCGACGCACGAACGAAGCGAGGCGGGAAATGCGTTGCAACGGCTTGGCTAAACGCTTCTGCGGTCGCGAGCTGGGTCAGCTCTTCGTCCTCGAACACGTAGTCCTCGTTCTCGGCGAACTGGCGGACCGTATCCTCGACGACGCTGGCGAGCGCGACCGGCGCCACCTCGTCGCTGCGCTCGAGCTGCGCCCGGTCCTCGGCCTCGAGCGAGATGAGCCTCAGACCGGTATCTACGATGGCGTTCGACAGAGGCCCTTTGAGCTGCGGTCCTACCCATTTGCCGATCAGCTGGCCGAGATAATTGGCGAGGAAGCCCACCACCTTCGGTCGACCGACGAGGTTGATTCCGAGCCGCAGCGCGCCGAGCAGGGCGGGGACGAATTGCTCGATCGCCGGCGCGAGATCTTCGTCCTCGTCGGCGTCGCGCAGCCGTTCGATCAGTGCGCCGCGGGCTTCGGCGAGCACCTCGAGTTCCCGAGTCTCGATCTCGCTTTCGTCCGTCGCACCGAACGCCTCGCCTTCGAACTCGGCTGCCGCATCGCCCGCCAGTGCCTCCGCGATGGCCGCGTCGAAGGATTCGGCGAGCGATTCCATGTCGGTCAGGTTCGCCGGTGACACCTGAGCTTCGTCGATGCTCTCCTCCGCAGCCTCGGACGTGAATCGGGCGGCGAGCGCGCGTGCGTGCGGCTGCAGAGGTGCCGGCAACCGGCCGATGGCGAAGGACAGGACGCGCCGGAGCAGGGGATTGATCAGGCCGCGCAGCTTGTTCAGAACCGGCCCGAGCAGCGACCCCGCGACCTTGCCGACGCTCTTTGCCACATTGGCGACGGTCTTGACGACGCCCTTGGCTTTCTTGATGAGCTTGCCGATGAACTCCTCGCCGGCCGGCGTCAGCTCTCCGATCAATGGGTCGAATCTCTCCAGCACCTCATCGAGCTGTTGCTCTGAAAGGGAGCCGACGTCCAGGCCGGCCATCCCTGCTTCCAGCGCCTGCAGATACTGTTGCGCCTCGAAGCGCACCGGGGCAAGGTGCGCGTCGGCATAGCGCTCGCGCTCCTGTGCGGACGCCGGCGTCTCGCCGACGAACCGCTCGTCGAGTGCCTGCTCGGTCTCCTCGGCCAGAAACGCAAGCGCTTCGTCGAACGCTTCGTCGCGAAGCTCGGCATAGACTTCGGCCACCAGGCGGTCGGTCTCGGACTGGCTTGCGCCGCCATCGAGCGTCGCTGCGAATGGCGTGAGATTCTCGCTCCACGGAGCGAAGCCGATCGCCGCGCCGTTGCCGGTTTCGGCGAAGGCTTCAGCGAACGGATTTTCCTGCGCGGCGAAGAGATGGGATGACTCTTGTTGATTCAGCATCGCGCGACTCCGGCCTCCTGAACATCTGCGGTGCAGTTGAGCATGACCGCCGTCCGCCGCTGTGTGTGGCGCCGTCGCCTTGCCGTCTTGTTCGCGCGCTCAGTGCGGATTGCTGCCGTGGCCGCGGCGCTTTCCGAGGCGTCCACGCAGCGTCGCAGGATCGTCCGCGGGCAGACGACGGCCGTCCCTGCAGACTCCGGAAAAGGACGAGACAGAAAGGAAGGAAGGGAAGGGGAAGCTAGTGCGCGGTGCGTGAGGCGGGACAAATGCCGGCCACGCGCTTCGCGAGCGCCTCATCCGGGGCGACGCCCAGCTCGCAGGCAAGGCGCTTTGCCAGCGAACGGTAGCACTGGACCGCCTGGTAGCGATTGCGCTGGGCGAGATATGCATCGATCAGCGCTTCGGCCGCCGATTCGCGCAGCGGCTCGGCGGCGAGCGCGGCGACTCCCGCCTGTGCTGCCAGCGCGAGATCCCCACACGTCGTCATCATCCGGCAGGCCGCCTCGAGCGCCTCCACCCGCAGCAGGCGAAACGCCTCCTGCGCGGCGATCAGCCACTCCTCATGCCAGCCGGGCAGAACGTCGTTCGATAGCAATACGATGTCCTCGAAGGTAAGCGCTTCGCCCTTGAGGGCACGGGCCGCGATGGCCTGCGCGCGCGAGAAATCGACGTCCGCCGACAGCACCAGCTCGTCGCCCATGGTCTCGATCCAGCCGCGCGGAACGTGCCAAAGCGCGCGGCGGAGGTTGGCTCGGCCCGCGTCTTCGGCGAGATCCAGCCAGAGATTGCTGGCGGCTGCGGTGCGCGAGACCGGCCCGCCTTGAAGCGCGAGAAAGGCGAGAAGCCGGCGCGCCGGGAGCGAGAGGCGAACCATCGGGTAGACGCCAAGCCGCCCGAGAATGGCGACCTTGCGCTCCACTATCCTCTCACTGATGCCCCCCGTCATGAAGAGCCTTCCTGGTCGCGAGATTATGAACAGTTCGACCGAGCTCTGGCCGGCCGAGTAAAATCTTCTGTTAGGCCGTTCGTATTGCGGCCGGTCCTTAAATTCTCGACACTAGGCTGACAACCGGCGTGGTATGGTACGCCCGCCGCCCATCGTGGGCAACAAATCGGGCTGGAGCCCGAGGCCGGGACTTAGCGACAGATTTAATCGCGTTTTACTGTTCAATGGCGCGGGTGCGTGCGTATGCCGAAAACCGTGGTCGAACACTGTGGCGAACACGAGGCCTGTTGGCAGTTCGCCGCGCGCGCAGAATTTGCCGCAGATATCGCACATGGGCGTGCCCAGTCCTGTGCACATGTGGACCTCACCACAACTCCGACACGCGTTGATCGAAATCAGGCTCGACGGATTTGCAGCCAGAGCATCCTATGCTCGCGTGAGGGATGCGCGAGGCGGACCAAGAACCCAGACCGAATTCCGACCCGGACAGTCGTCCGATGCAGATGCTTTATCTCTCGATCAGTTCGTACCGTAGCGGTGTTTTCTATCCCGATAGTATGAACTAGTTCATTCTTGAGCCGCAACCAGAAGCTCCACGTCGAGCATAGCGGGTCAAAATGCAATGTTCGGTTGTAAAAATGAAGCGGCGCACGCATCTGACAAGAGTACTGCCTTGACCGTCTGAGACGCGGCTGTTCACGCCAGCTATCTGCCTTCGCTGCAGCAAAGGCGAGCAAGGGGCGGCCGACTGTTATCCTGGCGAAGACCAGCTCCTGCCCCATCAGCGAAGTTGCACCTCCGCGGCCGGTAGCCCGCTCGTTGAGCCAGAGCCGGACCAGATTTGCTCAACCTGAATTCTTCGCGTTTTTGCCCATCTGCGACATAAGCTGAATCGCAATCCCGCAGCACAGCAGTTCCTGCCGTATCGAGGTGTGCTATCCTTCAGAAGCACGGGAGGGACCGGGCAATGAACCGACGCTGGTTCATGACGATGCTCGGCGGCGCGGCCGCGTGGCGCGCGCGCAGCAAGCCCCAAAGATTTATCGGATAGGCTGGTTGAGCCCGGGATCGGGGATCTATCCTAGTACCGACCATAGCAATGAGCTAAACGGAGCTTTCACTGAGGGCCTCCGCCAGTTGGGCTGGATTGAAGGGCAAAACTTCATCTTTGAGCGTCGATACGCCGAATGGCTCGACCGAATGCCTGAGCTAGCGAAGGAGCTTGTAAATCTCGAGGTGGATGTGATTGTAGCAGGGGGAACGCAAGCGCCGCTTGCTGCCAAGAGTGTCACCGCAACAATCCCCATCGTCATGACAGGCGCGGGCGACCCGCTAGGAAGTGGTCTCGTCGCCAGTTTGGCGCGGCCAGGCGGAAACGTGACCGGACTGAGTCTCATGGTGCCGGACCTGGGCGGGAAACGACTGGAAATGCTCAGCGAGTTTGCCCCTAGTACCTCTCGCGTGGCAGTCATTTGGAATGCGGCGAATCCTTATTCAGCACGCGTCTTCGGCGAAACCAAAGAGGTGGCCCAGAGATTGGGGCTTGAGGTTCAATCCATCGATGTGCGAGTTCCCGCTGACTTCGACTACGCGCTCGAAGCCGTCACGGAGCAGCGCGCGAATGCTCTGGTTGCGGTAGAGGAACCTCTAACCATCACCTATCGGGGCCAAACCGACGCGATTGACCCTAAGCGGACTTGGGCGACGGTCAGTGGCCTGCTTTGTATTTGCGAGCGGCTCAATTTGAGTTACCGAAAGAATAATTACTTCTCGCTGCGTATCAAAAGATACATAACCAAACCCGGGGCTGTGTCATTATCCCTTCATCACGGACCGGACCTTGGCTTTTATCCGTGACGAGAACGCCGATTGCGCTCCCGCCTTCCTCCAATGGAAAGGAGCGCGTTATGACGATCATTCGTCGTCGTCGTTTCAAACAAACTAAGTCACTAAAAGTACGGCTTCTCGAAGAGGCTCATAAGCTCTTGGAGGAGGCTAGGTTGCTGCCACACGGACCGGTGCGCGACGCGGCATTAAGAAGAGCGAGGCAAGCAGAGACAGCCGCTCACATGGACGATTGGCTTAACTCGCCCGGCCTACAGCCGCCGAAGAAGGACGATCTCCCGGGGCCGAAGTAAGGCCGTCTCAGTTCGCGGCCTCTTTCATTGGTTGTCCCTCACTTCCGCTTGTGGCCCGGAACTGACCGTCTGCGGCCTCGGGCCAACGTCGCCATGTGACCCTGAGGCGAAGCCGAGGATTCGCCCGTCTTCTACTTTGCATCAACAAGCCGACCACTTACCAACGGACCGCTACCTACGGTGCGGCGCGCAGCCCGATCCTGCCTCCATCGACCACTCGGTCGCTGGGATGCAGAACTACCTGGCCCCCGCAGCCAGCCCGGAGAGCACCTCGGCCACTTGGTTGTTGCGGTGACCGATGCTGACCAGCACGGTTTTGGCGCGACCGTTCTCATCGGCGAAAACAGCCCACTGATCGCCTTTCCTGAACAAGGCGCTCACCGGCACAGTCAGAGCGTCCGAAGCGCTCCAGGTGGTGACGTGGACGACGACCCGGTAGTCGTGGCCGAGCGATGCCCACGCCTCGGGCGGATCCACGAAGTCGATGGTTACCCGAACTCGCTGTTCTTCGATGCCCAGGGCCGAGACCTTCAGGAAGCCGGCCGGGTCCACACGGACCAGCTTTCCCTTGATCGGCTGGCCGCCCCAGCCGTCGATCCGGACGGGGGCGCCGACCCTGACCTGGACGGCATCGGTCGAGAGCAGGTCTGCCACAACCTCCAGATCAAGTGGGTTGCCAATGTCGACGAGGGGCGTCCCGGGAAGGACGGTCGCCTCGCTGTCCTGGGCAATCTTCAGTACCCGTCCGTTCGCCGGCGCGAGCACCCGGACGCAGCAGGTCGGCTCCGCAGAGGGCACGGCGTTGGCCGGATCCATCAATCGAGCTGCCAAGCTGGTCCGCACCGCGCGGCGCATCTCGACCTGGGCCTTGGCGCTCGCCAGATTGGCTTCGCTGGTCGCCACCTCGAACTTCGCCTTGTCGAACGCCTGTGCCGAGGTGGACTGCGTCCGCAACAGCGCTTGCGCCCGTTGAAACTCGGTCTTGGAAAAATTCAGTGCGGCCTGGATCCGTTGCACCTCTGCCTCCTGCTGCTGAATGGCCGCGTCGGCGGCAAGCACCTCGGCCTGAAGCTGGTCCCGCGAACGCACGTCGATGAAACCGGGCAGCGCCGGCTGCATCAGGGCCATGACCGTCTCGTTGGCGACGACTTCGTCGCCAACGTGTAGCGAAGGTCCCTTCTCGCGCATCGGATGCGAGATCCTCAGGACCTTCCCCGCGATCGGGGCCGAGACCGTGTAGACATGGGCACATCGGTCTTCCCGTCGTCGTCCGCCGTGACTTCGATAGGCCCCTTCCCGACGATCGCGAGGTCCACCAAAACAGGCCGGGGCCAGGCGAACCAGGCCAGTCCTCCCGCGACCGCAGCTAGAATCGCGGCGCCGATGATGCGTTTGATCCACTGTGCCGGCATGGCTAGTCTCGCGTCTTGAGGACCGCGACCACGTCCAGGTTGTCGATGCGTTGGCGGATGACGGCCGCGGAGGCGATGGCCGCCAGCACCACGACGGATGTGGCGACCACATAGGTCGAATGCTCGACGACCAGGCGGACGCGCATCAGTTCACCGGCAAGGTTCGTCTTCATGACCCAGGCGAGCCCGTAGCCCATCAACCAGCCAGGCGGTTGCGCGATCAGGGTGAGGATCGCGAGCTCCAGCAAGAGGATGCGCAGCACCTCGCCCCGCGTGAAGCCGAGCACACGCAGGCTGGCCCCGGAATTTCTGGAGGATTGGGTAAGCGAGGACAACTCGGTCCATGTGATCGATGTGTTCGTCGAGGCGCTCGACCTGCATGGACTGGGGTTTGAGCGTGTGATCGCCAAGGGGACGCGCCGGCCCTCCTATCATCCGGCAGTTCTTCTGAAGCTTTACATCTATGGTTATCTCAATCGGGTGCAATCCAGTCGCCGCCTGGAACGTGAGGCTTGCCGCAATATCGAGGTGATGTGGCTGATCGGCCGCCTGGCTCCCGATCATAAGACGATCGCCGATTTCCGGAAGGACAATGGTGCGGCGATCCGGAAGGTTTGTGCGAAGTTCATTGCACTATGCCGGCAAATGGGCCTGTTGCAGACCCCAAGCGTCGCGATCGACGGCAGCAAGTTCAAGGCGGTGAACAACCGCGACCGCAACTTCACGCATGCCAAGATGGCGAGGCGGATGGCGCAGATCGAGGAAAGCGTCGGTCGATATCTGCGTCAACTCGATAGCGCCGATCGGCAGGAGCCATCGGAAGCGATCAGCATCAAGACGACGAGGATCAAGGAAAAGATCGCTCGGCTGAAGCAGGAGATGAGCCGCCTGGAACTGCTTGATGCGCAGATGCGCAACACGCCGGGTCAACAGATATCGCTCACCGATCCGGATGCCCGTTCGATGGCCACCAGTGGACGCGGATCGGGTGTCGTCGGGTACAATGTCCAGGTCGCGGTGGACACCGAACACCATCTAATTGTTACGCACGAGGTCATAAACGTTGGCAACGTCGTGGGCAGCTTGCTCGGATGTCGAAGCAAGCCAAAGAAGTGCTCGAAGCGGACAAACTCGAGGCGGTCGCCGACCGTGGCTACTTCGATGGAGAAGAGATATTGGCCTGCGAGAAGGCTGGCGTTGCAGTCACCTTGCCCAAGCCCATGACGTCGAACGCCAAGGCGGAGGGCCGGTTCGGCAAACAGGACTTCGCCTACCTGCCTGATGAGGACGTCTACCGCTGCCCATCCGGCCAGCTGCTGCCCTATCACTACACCAACATCGAGCATGGAATGACGCTGCGCCGTTACTGGTCGACAGCAGCGTGCCAAGACTGCGCGATCAAGAGCCAATGTACGCCCTCAAAGGAGCGTCGCATCACGCGTTGGGAGCATGAGCATGTGGTCGAGGAGGTTCAGAGACGGCTCGATTCCAACCCAGACGCCATGCGGACGCGGCGCGAGACGGTCGAGCATCCCTTCGGCACGATCAAAGCCCGTATGGGTGCGACCCACTTCTTGATGAAGCGCCTGCGGAATGTCGCCGCCGAGATGGCGCTGCATGTTCTCGCCTATAACCTCACACGAGTGATGAACATCATCGGCAAGCCGAGCCTGATTGCAGCCATCCGCGCCACCTGAAGAGCGGAAAGTGCGCCCAAAAGCGCAATACTGCCTCGCGATCCCCCCTTTGGCCGTCATTGGGCGATCCGACGCGAGAACATCAGCCGCCTGCAGTGATTGGCGACCACGGCCGCGTGCCGACCATCCGTTTGCAC
This sequence comes from Bradyrhizobium sp. NBAIM18, assembly GCF_020193825.1. NCBI lineage: Bacteria > Pseudomonadati > Pseudomonadota > Alphaproteobacteria > Hyphomicrobiales > Nitrobacteraceae > Bradyrhizobium > Bradyrhizobium sp. NBAIM18. The sequence goes on along the minus strand of NZ_JADYVO010000003.1, from coordinate 162,783 downwards.
ACAACCAAGACCCATAGCTGACGTAGGCCGGCTCTCCGGCGCGACCTGCTCCTGTCGCTTTTGCCCGCTAGGGTGAGGAAGCGACCTAACCGTTCCCCGGTAGGAGCGCGGAACACTTGGACTGAATGTACATTAATCAACATGAACGACCAATTCAGGAAATTTGGCGTCATGGGTATCGAACGTATGCACTCGCCTCATTACTGGGAGATGCGAGCGGAGGAGTTTCGGACGAAGGCGGACAACTGCGAGCATCCTGAGACAAGGAAAAGCTTGCGTAAGGTCGCTAAGACCTATGAGGAGCTCGCCCGCCGCGCGGAGCAGGTCCGCACCCTCCGAGATGTAGCAGAGCAGCCAGTTAGGAACTGCGGCAACTAGTGCGGCACTGCCTGTCTCGCCGCGCATTGTTGGCAGAAGGGCCGACTCGCTGGATTGGCAGTCTTGATGGTGCGGCCGTGTAGTTGCCGCTGTTTAAAGGTGTGGCAGGGAAGCTTGCGCTATCATGGCCGGATGAAGGGAAGAACCTGATCATTGACTACCGATCGCCTGTCGCGATTAGACGTAGTCCCCGAGCGTCAGGTGCAAGGCGCAGGAAAGGCTCGCCGATGCACACTACCTGTTACACCAGTCCTGACGCTCTTGGATGGCGAGTTCCACCTTGGTGGCGAGCCCCAATAGGTTCGAGGAGAGATCAGCAAACAACTCCTTCTTCGATTGGTCGGCTGCGTGGCGTCTGCTGATAACCGCGCACTCCTCCGCTTCCGTGAGGAGTTTTTCTTGGTGGATTCGCATGTCGTGCATGGCTGTATCCTTGCGGCACTAACGTGCTGGCGCGCCACCGTGTCGCGGAACTGACGTCCCTCAATCTTCAATGGGCCGCCGGGTTGGTCGTTCCTAAAGCGAATGTGGGTATTGGCCAATTCGGCTACTTTTGAGTAGTTCCTGGATAGTTGCGTGTGGACGAAATAAACCGTTGGCCTTGTCACCTTCCTAGCCGCACTTTGTTCCATCACCGACTGGTCCGACACCTCTATCGGTGTGTGAACGCCAGTTGCGCTCCGCCTAACTCACCAATGGAGCAGCGCCATGATAGAGCGCCGTCGGTTCAAGCAGACCCAATCTCTCGACGAACGGCTTCACCAGGAAGCCAATCGACTGCGCGAGGAGGTGAAGTCTCTGCCGCGCGGCCCCGAGCGCGAGCAAGTTCTGCGGAAGGCCCGCCAGGCCGAAACCGCTTCGCATATGAGCGAGTGGTTGACGTCGCCCAGCAAACTCCGTCAGAAGGCGCGTACTGGTTTGGAAAACGCCAAGCGCTTTCAGGACAAGGCCGCCGAAGCTTTACAGATGGCCGATCAAGTCGGCAATGAGTCTAGGCGCGAAACATTACAACATATCGCCAAGAGCTAGACATCAGCCTTCGTGGTCGGCGATTATAAAAGTTAGATTGAATTGGTTGACCGGGCGGTTGCGCTCAACCCAAGTTCATTTGTGGCATGGAGTTGCAGAGGCCAAGTCTTCAGAATACTCGGCTCGTGCACAAGGATAGCCGCCAAGAAAGCAAGCCGAACCGTCGAAAGAGGTGCGAGGAAAAACTCGGCGCTCCAGCACTCCAATGGATTTCTGGGAAGGAAGAGTTGGCAGCCGGTTGGCCGGCGGCGTAGGAGCAGTCGGTCGAAACTGAGATGTCTGTTGGGACGACATGGCAGATCGGTTCGTCCTGTCGAATACGGGAAAAACTGGCAAAAGTTCCCATTGAGCGCGAGAGTGGGGAGCTTGATGTGGAACCTGCTGGGCGAGGAGGGGCTGCCCGGTAATGGCAAAGCAGACCCGGCATCGACGGCTTTGCACCTGAATGCCGACCTGAAGCGGGTCATCTTTCGCTAGCTTCTTAGCTGCTGTTCGTGTCAGCACCCCGAGCCTACCCATGGCGCCAACAGCAATTCGACACCTGCCGGAGCCGCCGTTCTGCTCGAACTCGGCGAAGGACAATCGGGAGGTGCACGCTAACGGGCATTCGAGCGGCGGTGCTGCAAGGGGTTTGCAGTTGAGGCCTGCGACTTTTTAGGAACGTCGCATCCAAAAGCAAGTTGCGGGATCAAACAGGCTTCAAGGATAATGTCATGGCCAACTCTCCCGAAATGGTTCGTTCAAGCCACCGCACGCCCCCTCAGACGAGCGAGGTCGTTCCCGCTGACGAAATTCGCACAATCATGTTGAACCAGGTCGCGTGGGGCGCCGTTTTCGCGGGTGCAGCCATCGCCCTTGTCATACAGATTATCCTGAACATGATCGGTCTGGGCGTGGGTTTATCGACGGTCGACGTTGGGGAGGGTAGTACGCCCAGCGCAAGCTCGATGTCGGTTGGTGCTGGTATCTGGTTCGTAGTTTCTGGAATTGTGGCTGCAGCGCTAGGGGGCTACATAGCCGGTCGGCTTTCTGGCAAGGCGTCGGCTTCAACGACGGCTTATCATGGACTGATGTCATGGGCCGTCTCGACGCTGGCAGTAATGTATCTGCTTTCTTCCGCCGCTTCCGGCATCGCTGGTGGCGCTCTCAGCACAGCGTCCTCCGCTTTGGGCGGAGCGGGCAAAGCGCTTGGAGGGTCGGTACAAACGGCAGTTCAGACGGCGGCGCCTACGCTGAACAATGTTAGCGATCCGATGGCTGCCATCGAAAGCAAAGTTAGAGGCGCCTCGGGAGGGCAAGATCCCGCTGCGCTTCGTGATGCCGCGGCCACAGCCGTCCGCGCGGCGCTAACGGGTGACGCTTCTCAGCAGGCAGCGGCTAACGACAAGGCCGCCGAGGCTCTAGCCAAGGCGCAGAATATATCACAAGACGAAGCAAAGGCGCAGATCAGTCAGTACCAGCAACAATATAAAGAAGCGGTAGCCAAGACGAAGGAGCAGGCCAAGCAGGCGGCGGACACAGCGGCCAAGCGCGTCTCGCAAGGTGCATTGTTCGCGGCGGTGGCTTTGTTAGTGGGCGCCTTGGCCGCGTTCTTTGCAGGGCAAGCCGGTGCCGTGAATCCAACAGTGTCGGCGCAAGTCGCCCGGCATTGACAACACGGACCGAAAAATTGACCTCAGCTCTCGACCAAGTTTAGCTGACCGAAAGTCGTCGTTCAGCCCTTTGTCCCTCGTTGAAACGCAGGCGACCTATCATGCATCATCGCTGGCAGATGATCAGGAAGGTCGCCGCGGACGAGCGGCTCCAAATGATCGTCTTGGCGGCCATTGCTTCATTTGCGGCATGGATCGTCACGGAATCGCTCCGAGCTTTGCTGGACTAGGACCAGGCGCTCGAAGAGCGCTCTAAGAGCTCCGATGGAAAAAGCGCAGGCGAGAAACAAAAGGACTAAATTCGCCAACAAACCGGTCGCGGCTCGCCTCCACAATGACTGCGCGGCCTTCGGGCGGCTCGCCATGTGAAGCGCGCTTAGACACCTGCGGGAGAATGCCGGCAGACTCCCCGGACCTTTCCCTCATTTGGTGTCCGCTTCTGGCCGCTGAGCAGACGTTTCCGGGCTGGTCGGCTGACCGCCGCTTTTGACCGAAGGCGAAGTCGCCGCCGTCTATTTGCATATCCGTCAATGGGGATCTGAGCCGGCTCATTGCACTCGCGGCGAGTCTTTCCGTTGATGAGTGCAGCCCACCGCCTATTATCCAATGCGTCGTTAAGGGAGCCGACCGGTCATACGTCTGGCGGCAGTGATAGCATTGTTGCCTCATCAGTCATTCACGCCAACGTCCGTAAAAAGGAAGCCGGCCGGCGTCCTGGTAAAGACGAAGATGAGCTGGCCGCAGAAGACGGAGTAATAGTCATTGTTCTCCTGATCGCGATCGTAGAAGGCTTTGCCGCGCTGGATACACGCGCGATTTTTCGCCGTGAACGAGGTCGGATAGGTCTTGGCACGAAACTGCGCGGCGGCGCGAATTCCGCTGTCGTTCATGAACGGCAATCGTGTGATACTAGCGACGGCGGCGGAATCGTTTGTCCTCAGCGCCGCGCGAAACTTCTCGATGAAATCATTGAATTCCTTCTGTAAGGCAGGAGAAGCGACGGCGTTCTTCGGCGTCGCGGCGACGGCTGGAGCAAGGTTCACGAGGGCGGTTGCAAGCATAACTCTCAGCAAAAATTGCACGGGTCGGCTCCGTCCATCTACCAATCAAAGGTGTTCCGAATCCATGGTGTTCTGTCGCGTCAAGGACCTTCTGGTTCACCAGCGCAGCGTTGACCCGCCCAAGCGTGGAGCGACAGCATTCGCCGCAGCATGCGCTGGCATGTTCTGCCGCCTATTTAAGGCAGAAATTGCCCGTTCCTGACCCTAGTTCAAAGCGTCGCCACGCTGCTTCCCGCAATGATCCGAAACAGGCGATGCGAGCGGGCCTAAGCAGCTCTTAAGCTTAGTGAGCGTTATTCTGAGTGGAGCTACTTGACAATGGAAAGCGTTTGACTGGCCGAGGACGGCTAAGTGAGCTGATCAAGGCCATCGGCTATTATCTGCAGACTCGCGCCTCTAGGCCCGGTAAGCGCTTTGGCCGCGGAGGCATTCAGGTCGGCGGTAATGGCAATCGCATATTTCGAGAGCTTTTGTATCGCGCAGCGGACGCATCGTCGCTACGATGGCGGCTTGTCATACCGTCTATAGGAACCAAGACAATCGGATCCTATTGAGATGAATTCTCCATGGGATCGCTCGCTGTTTTCGGTGGAGCTGATTCCAGGAGCGGGTTTTTGGAACTCAGGAAGGAAACTACACGGAGGCCCCAATGTCTGACGTCGCGCCAACGTCGCCCATGCAGTATCTCGACAGGGCCACCCGAGCGTTGCGGGAGATCGGAATTGCGCCGCCCCAGCCGATCGAGGCTCCAATTGCCGGGTTGCTAGAAAAAATCTCCGCTCTCGATAAGGACCGAATCGTAATCATCGCTCGTACTCTGGGGCAGACCAGTGTGTTCAACGAGGTGGTCCGCGAGCAGGTTCAGGCGATGGAGATCGGCGAACGTTACCGTCAGATCACCGACTCTTTCAATTCCATTCGCGACGACACCAAGAAGATGGTGGACCAGCTCGCGGATCAGAAGATCGATCTGTTCGAGCGCATCAATAACGTTTGGATGAAGCTGTCGCGCGGGGATGTCGCCGATCGCTTCGATGAGATCAGAAAAGTCTATCTTGACGTCACTCGCTCAACCAAGGACCAGATCCAGCGCGAGCAGATCATCCTTGACTCCTACCGTGATTTCCGCGGCGCGCTGAAACATGCCGAGGTCATGGCCCTGGAGGTGCTTAAGACCGCCGAGCAAAAACTCAAGGGCGCTCAGGTCGAATTGCAGAAGGCGGCCGACGCCGTGGCCAACTTCACAGGACAGGAGGTATCTGAACGCGCAAGGCTAGAGCTTGCCCGTGACGAGCAACTCCGACGTACCCAGGACGAGGAGAAACGCTATCAGATCGCCAAAGACCTCTCGGACAATCTGACAATCGGATACAACACTTCTGAAGTGGTGATGGCTCGGCTCATGCAGATGACCAGCGCGAAGGAGCGCGTCTACGCGCAGGCGGTCACGTTTTTCTCGACCAACGACTCCGTCTTCACGGCTCTGAAAGCCTCGTTCACGGGCATGTTCGGCCTGAATGAGTCGACACAGACCCTCAACGAAATGAAAGAGGGCGTGTCCCGCAGCCTGGAAGTGCTGGCCGAAATCGGGGATCAGGTCGGAGAAGCCGCCATCAAGGCGGGCTATGGGCCGACGATCCGCGCGGATGCGGTCAAGAAGCTCGTGGAATCCGTGATCACCTTCCAGGAGCGCTCTCAGGAGATCATTGGTGAGATGCGACGACTTGCGACTCAAAACTCGGCCGAGATTCGAGATGCGGTTGAGGACGGCAAGCGCCGCATCGCACGTCTCGTAGCGGAAGGACAGGCGTTGCCAGTAGATGGCTGATCAAGCTGCATCGATCGCGCAGGAGAAGGCCCCTGCGAGCCTCAATGATTTGATGCTCGCGATGGATGTCGTGGACACTCTGCGCCATCAAGACAATCTCGTCAGCCGCGAGCTAGGCGGAGAGCAGCGGGACGCCCATCTCCTGAAGCGACTTCGTGAGATCTATCTTGGGCAGGGCATCGAGGTCCCTGAACGTATTCTGGTCGAGGGTGTGCAGGCCCTCAAAGAACAGCGCTTCGTCTATACCCCACCTCCGCCAAGCTTCGCCCGCACGATTGCGCTTGCCTGGGTCGATCGTGGTCGCATCGGTCGCCGTTTGCTGGCGTTGCTGGCGGTAGTGGCGTTCGGCTGGGGCGCATACCACTTCGGCGTTGTCGAGCCCGCACAGCGGCGGGTCGCCCAGGAGCGGGCCCAAGCGGAGCGCAACAGGATCGAATTGGCTGAGAGGCTGCCGGCAGCCCTGGAGCAGGAGCACGAGGATGTCCTGCGCGAAGCGAAAGTCGCCGCCGCGCGCGAGAAGGCCACCAGGCTTCTTGCCGATGGAAAGGCCGCCATTGCCCGCGGCGACGTCGATGCAGCACGGCGGGCCGTGAACGATCTTGACGCGTTGCATAGGGACCTGCGCCGCGAGTATCTCCTGCGTATCGTCTCGCGACCGGGCGAGGCCACCGGTGTTTGGCGCGTACCGCAACGCAATCCCACAGGCCGTAACTACTATCTAATCGTTGAACCCCTCACGCCCGATGGCCGCGTTCTCAAGCTACCCGTGACGAGCGAAGAGGATGGCCGGACCGTGGAGGCCTCGAAATGGGGCGTGCGTGTGAGCGAGGCGACGGCCATGCGCGTGCAGCAAGACAAGAACGATGACGGAATCGTGCAGCAGAATAGCCTTGGTGAAAAGCGCCGAGGCCATCTCGACGTGGATTACAGGTTGCCGGTTCTGGGCGGGGCGATCACACAATGGTAAGGCCATGATATCCGGAAGGCAGGCGCTTGCCCAGATCGAACAGTTCGTTCAGAGAGTTCGCCAGCAGGAAGCGCAACTCGAGCAAGCTTATGCGAAGGCCACGAAAGACGTCGGCCGCCTGCGTGTCCAGCGCACGGAAGCGTTCCGCGAACTTGCACGGCTAAAGCTCGACACCATCAGGCAGAACCAGGTCGTTGGCGAGCTGGATAGCGCGGAGCGCGAGGCAATCAGCCTGCTTCAGAGCCGGCAGGAGGCCTTGCAGCAGTTGACCGAGCGGCGGCATGAAGCCGAGCAACGGGTGCAGCAAGCGGAGGTTGAGCGGCAGGCTGCCCTGGACGATTTGCAACGTGCCTTGGGCGGCGCGGAGAGGATTCGCAAAGATGTCGAGGCTAAGATCAGCGTCAACACTGAATGGATTGCCCTGCGGGCGCGAGTTGAGGAGATCACCGGGCAAGTCCAGCAGGCTGAGAAGAAGGCTATCCAGGCGGAAGCCGATCGGGACGAGAAACGTCGTCCTTACGAAGCCGATCCGCTATTCATGTATCTCTGGCGCCGGAAGTTCGGGACCGCCGCCTACCGAGCCAACCCGTTCACCCGCTACATGGATCGAATGGTGGCCGGCGTCGTGGGTTATGACAGGTTACGAGTCAACTATGCCCTGCTCAACGAAATCCCCGTGCGGCTACGCGAGCACTCCAAGCGAATTGCTGAAAGGTTGCGCGAGGAACGATCCGATCTAAAAGTTTTGGAGCGCAACGCACTTGTCCAGTCCGGCTTTGAGGCCGCCGAAACTGAAGTTGCCAAGGGAAGGGATGCGGTAGCACATCGCGAAGCCCATCTCCAACAGGCGCGGGAAGCTCTCGCTGCTCAGGACCGAAGTTTCGATGCATCGATCCTCCAGGGGGATGCCCCTTATCGTGATGCGGTCGACCTGCTGGCAGCCGCCGATCAGCGCGAAGATCTGCAGGAACTCTACAGGGAGGCTGTTCAAACTCCGACGCCCAAGGATGAGGAGATCGTCAGGCGTATCCAATCTACGGACGAGCTAATGAATTCAGCGTTACGCCAAGCAGCAGACTCCCACCAGCGGCTCAAGGAACTCGCCCGGCGCCGCGAGACGGTCGAACAGGAATGGGAGCAACTACGGCATCAAGGCTACGACACCCCTTACGGCACGTTCAGTAACGAGGCGTCACTCGGAAACGTGCTTGGCGGCATCCTGACTGGGGTTATTGGGAGTGCGGTGCTGGGGCAAGTTCTACGTGATGGCTTCCATCGTGGGCCCAGCCCATGGGACTCGGGTTTCGGGGGAGGGTTGCCGATTCCGCCTCCAGACGGTTTCGGGACCGGAGGATCCTTCGGGGGCGGAGACTTCAGAACGGGTGGATCATTCTGATCCCCCTATGCAGACTCTACCTGTATAAACAAGCATATGCTCCGCCACTATGGTCGGAGTTTAACCGATGAGCAGAAGCGAGTCCGAGTCAATCGGTGGTGCGGGATGAGCGAGTTATCAGGCGCTTTCGACGGCCTCTTCAAGAGCGAATTTTCGCGGGGAGCCTGAGTTCATCCCAGCCAAGCCCGAGAACGATACGAAGCGAGTACGGCTGTGTTCTGCTCAACAAAGAGATAAGTATCGCAAACGTGTGTGCACTCGAAGCGATCAGTCCGGAAAAGATCGAACGTGCGGCAATCTCCTCGTTGGTATGAATGGGCAGCGGATCGAATTTTTGGGCAAATTCGATGATCTGTTCTTTGTGACCTGGTAAGGGCCAGCCGTACGCAGTTTGCCAACCTCCGCCTCCTCGAAATACAAGATGGCCATTGGCGCCCCCCTGAAGGCCGTCTGGCTGATAATGCGACAGCTTAACCTTTCGGCCATCCAAAGTCAGCAGGTCTGCATATGGCCCGAATGCGAAGTGGCGGCACGGCCTGACGGCGTCTGCTCAGCGGAGCATACCGGACCAGATTTGCTCAGCCCGAGCTCTTCTCAGTCTGACCCTGGCGGACTTCAATGTCCTGAGCAAGTGGGACGATGCGTCCGCATTTGCACAGTTTAACGCGGCTCGGCCCTCAGCGCGCGGTTCAAAGTCAAACTGCTTGCGGGCGACACCCTTTCAAGGCTGTAACAGCGAGAGGAGGCGTTGTCGGTCCTGATCAAGAATACGTTGGGCTCTGCGCATTGTGTCCAGCTCTGCTTCAGCGGCTGTGCTATCCTTTTCTCCTTCAACTACATCGCGCTCGACCTGCCTCAACGCACCATAGACGAAGGTCTTGTCCATCAGTGTGCTCAGCTGGCGGGGCCCATCTCTTCTTCTTCGATCAACCTCAGCGCGGGCTCAACGTTCCGCTCGCAGCCACTTTTGCGCCGAAGCCGATCTCATGCGCCGTACCGGACTAAAGTTTGCGATAAAGTTAAGAACGATGCGTTGATGCTCGCGTTGGGCGCATGTCCATAGAGGAGGCAAACCATGCAAGGACAATGCGTAGTAGCAGTATACAGCTCCCGCAACGATGCAGAGCGAGCGTACCGAGCTTTGGTCGGTTCAGGGGTTCCAGCGGATCATGTGAGAGTGAGCAATCAACCATCACAATCTTCGATCAGCGATAGAGTAAGCGCCAGCTCGGATGGAGAAAGTTTCTGGGACTGGCTGTTTGGAAGCGATGTGCCGGATGACGAGCGCCGTCTCTATGAAAACCACATGCAAAGAGGTGGTGCCGCGTTGTCGGTGTTAGTAGATGCTCCGAGCATGGCCGATCTCGAACGTATTGAAGGTGTGCTGCAAGAGTACAATCCAGTCGAGATTCACGAAGAAAACAGCGATGGCACGGCAGCGGTCGGAAGCGGAGCATCAGGAAGCGCGGTAAGGCAAGAAGGATATGTCTCTCAAGGCGTCGAACGCGAAAAGGTCATCCCTCTTCCGGAAGAAGAACTGAAGGTTGGCAAACGGGCCACCGAGACCGTCAAACACATAAAAACTTACGTAGTCGAGGAGCCCGTGCAAAAGGATGTGCGACTGCGCGATGAGAGAACCGTGGTCGAGCGCCGTCCAGCCACGGGAGTTGCGACGGGACAACCCCTGGAGCGCGAGTACGAAGTGCGAGAACTGCACGAGGAGCCCGTGGTCCAGAAGGATGTTCGAGCCGGCGAAGAACTAGTGGTGCGCAAAGAAGCGACAGAACGTACCGAGAGAGTTGCCGATACGGTGAAGAAAACCAGGGCCGACATCGACAAGGCTGAGCGCTGAGTTCAGTCCTCGCCGATGGAGGGCCAGCACTCGTGTGAGGGCGGGTCAACATCCGCCCTCACTTACTCCGTCTTTAAACCGCGTGCCACAACTACACGCTGTGCTGGATTCCTCTAGTGATCTAGGCCTGCAAAGGCCGCTGCCGTGTGCGGGAACATTACAAATACCTGCCTCGGGTCACAAGTGAACACAGCAATCTTGCTGACTGGGACTAGCCTCCAAGTGCGTGGCGCTCCTTAGCGCCAGCCGTCGGACCGCCTTGGCCCCGCACTTGTCCCCTCCAGCCCCTAGGGGCCAAGGCTGGCCCGAGGGGCTTTGCAGCATCAGGATGAGAGCCTGCTATCCCGATCGTTAGGAGCGAGGGCGCGCCAATTGGGAAATGCAAGACCTCAGAATCGCACAGCAGCTCGGCAAAGCAGCGGATGGGTAGCGCCCACACTGCGCTTCACATTGATCCAACCTCAACGGCGTGGCTCGCGCCCGGATGGCGGCGTGAGAAAGAGTTCGTTAGGTTTCTTGTGGCTTGCTGAAAGCGTGCCGATTACCGCCGATTGCGGCACATTGGAATGGGAATGCCGGCCCCGGCTGTTTACCCCAGTCCTGCGGCTGGGGCCGTTTTGAACTTTCCTTGCATCGTTCAACCCGGTCCATGACCATGTTTAGAGGCATTGCCATCGCGCTATTTGGAATGGGCATCTTTTCGCAGCTTGACCGAGCGTTCTTCTATGGCCGCCATACCGACGCCGCGCGCAAGCTTGCGCGGGAGATTGGCCGAGGTTTTGGTCTGTAGGCCAGCCGCGCTGCGCTGACGAACGCTCGGAGCTACTTCTTCAACAGCAGTCCCAACGTTCGCGCCATACGCCTCACCGATCCGGCGTGACGGCCGAGTTCGGCGGCTATCCGCGATGTGCCAACTCCCCGCCGAGCGAGCCTGACTAATCGTCGGACTTCCTGCTCGGCCCATTGCTTTGGCTTCGGTGCTTTCATGGTGAGCGCGACCTGCAAAAGTCGGAGAAGGTTCTCGGTCGAGAAGATCGTCACTTCGAGAGAGGAGATATGTAGCTTCGATCTAAGACGGTCGGTCTGACTGCGCCGTCGAACAGCACCGTCACGCCGGGGGTGCGAATACTGATTTCGACAATGGTGCCGGTCTTGTGGGCCAATTTTGGGAACTGAACGATCCCCAGCTCGCTCATCTTGAAACGACTGCCGACAACAAGCCTGTCATCCTGCTGAGCGGTCATTTGGCAAGTCCGAACCCGCCTCATTGTGAGCCAACAAGACGTTTCTGTGGGCTCGCCTTGGCCTTCGTCTTTGCTGTGACGAATTGAACTCCGACGTGAGACCCGTCCACACAAACCAGCTCGCAGCGCCGAAATGCCAGTCCAGTTGACGAGAGAACTAGAAAGAATTCCTGTGCCTTCAGGGGGTCCGTTGAGCCGTCGACCTAAGCTTCGCGCCGCTTGCAGAGGCGTCCACGAGAACGCAGCTTCTTCGCCACGTGCCATCAACACCCATGATGCTCACGATGTGTTTGTGTTCAAATCGAACGCGGTGCGCCTTTCGATTGTTCTCTTTCATCTGCAATCCACGATTTCAAATCAGCTCGTTCGAATAAACACGCCGCCTCTCTGCAGGTCTCTGCAATCAGCAGATCGATCCGCGCCGACTGAGCCAGTAAAGTCGTTCGGGTTGTCTCGTTCAGTTTGGTTTGTCCGACGGTCAATCGGATGCAGCCATTCGCGAGTTCAAGAAGGATGATCGCCTGACGAGCGTCATCTATCGTCTGAATTTCGAGAGCTTGAATCTGCGATAATAAAGCGAGGAGGTTCACCAAAATATCGGGCAGTCCATAGCACGAGGGACTTGTCGCAGTTTTTGCTTTATATGGCTGTTCAAATTGTATCACTGACGACATCTGTCGCGAATCTCTAATTCCGATCGGCCTTGTCCTGCCGAAAGATCAAAAAAGCGATGATAAAAGAAAGACACTATACGCGAGTTACAACGGGGACAGGTCCACTCGGGCAAGCATTTGCTGTCGCAGAATGGCCACGCCGACCGGCTGTAGATGCTCCGTATCCAGAAATTAAGTCAAAGCGGTTGAAAAATAGTTAGCAGGTTGCGAGAAGCTGGTATCGTAGTACGACAAGTTGTGTCGGGGAGGATCGAAGTTCGGCGAACAATGGGTTGCCGAGTATCCGGGCTCGCAGCTGGTGTTCTAGATATTGCAGATGGGAGCATCAGGGCCGCCGGCCCGCTCACTTAGATCGTGCCCTCCTTCGCGACACGGAAGCTACGAACGTAATAACCTTGTCGATGAACGGCTGACCTAATCTCGTCGCTTACTTTGCGAATTCTTTTTCTACTCTTGCGCCAGTTATTTGCAGAGTAAGCACCGGGTATCGCGGCCCCTGTGCTTAGAACGAGCAAGTCCCGCTTGCCATTGCGATAGACATCAAACACTTTTCGCCCCCATTGATCGTATCGAATTAAGCACGAAATATGCTTCGGTCGTCTCAATGCAGGAGCTTAGTATCGCGGATAACTGTGCGGGTTGCAAATCTGCAACGCCTGCGACTTTAATTGCGCTCGCCCGCAACGAAGCAGAATTTCGCCGGGCCGTCGAGGCAATGCGACATGGCTAAGTCAATCACTTAGTTATCTCAGATTGCCGGCTATTTGAATCTTTGGCGACATGGTCGAGGCGGGCGCACTTATGTCGCACGCAAACGATCTGAGGGCAGGCTGTCGACGGATAGTCGCGCGGATCGTCCAAATCCTCAATGGTAGCAACCCAGCAGAAATGCCTTTCTTTCAAGAGATCCATTTTGAATTAGTCATCAATCTCAAGGCTGCCAAGAGCTGGGTTTAGAGCTTCCTCCTAGCCTCCTGACTCGCTCAGATAGGCTAATCGAGTGAAGGAGGCGACTTCGCAACGTCATTTGCAGGTTCCGTCTGTGATGAGAACGCCATAGCGCTCCCGCTCTCTCGAACACGGGAGTCGCCATGTTGACGCGGCGTCGTTTCAAACAGACTCAATCCCTGGAAGAGCGGCTTGCCGAAGAGGCAAAGCGTTTGCGCGAACAAGCTACGCTTATTCCGCCCGGGCGTCTACGCGAGCAGGTCATTCGGAAGGCTCGCCAATGCGAGACAGGGTCGCACATGAGCGAGTGGCTGCAATCGCCTGGACTAAATCCGCCCGAGTGAGGCGTTTCAGCCGGCAACTGTCGCCCTGAGTGCGCCTTGACCCTTCACGGCAGAGTCGTTCGGTCATGAGTTTACTATCGTCGAGGTGACCTCGGATTCAGGGTCAGCGACGGAGATATGGCTTGCCCTTGCTAAGCCAAACCAGGCGTCACGCTGGTCCTCGCAGCTAGGTTGGACAGCGCAAGTTCTACCTACTCTTCTTTCTGAAAAACAGCAGAGAATCTTTGAAGAAGTCAACCTCAAGCCAGGTGACGTTTACAAACTTTCCTCGGAATGAGAATGCGTCCTAGGCGACCCTATTTATGGGATGTCTTCCTATCGCCCAGAGCTGCCCTGCCGCACAACGCTTCGACAGTTTTTGATCCGAGCCGGAAGTCGTCCTTCAGGAACAGCGCGGTTATGATCGCGAAGATCTGTAAGCTCGAAATAAACAGTCTTTGAACTGGCTGTTCGGCTGGGGTTCAGATCAACCTTTTAAGGTTTCCGTCCAGGAACTGAAGGTTAGTGAACACATAAACGTAGGTGCCAGCCGTGGATCCGACTCCACGCCGCCGCGTAATCTACGCACCATGGAGGAGACGCTATGAGGAAGTTTCTTATTTCGGCTACGCGCAAGTATGCGCTCGGCGCCGCAGCAGCAACTGCTCTTTTCGTAATGCCGATCTCCGCCTTTTCCCAATCCATTGAGTTTGGACCGGGAGGTGTCCGAGTGTACGACGGTCGAGGGGGTCCGCAATGCGAGGAATTGCGGCGTGCCTGTGAAAACAAGGACATCTTAGGGGAGCGGGGCGAAGGAAATTGCCGCAGATACCGGGAGACTTGCCAACGACCAGTTCGGAGGGATGTCTGCGGCGAACTGAGACAAGCCTGCCTCTACAAGAACGAGTTGGGCGAACGAGGCGAAGGAAATTGCCGTAGGTATCGCGAGACTTGTCGAGGTCGCATGTAAGGCCAATCTTCGACGTTGCAGAGGCGTCGGCACCGACCCCATGCACCTGTCGTCTCGAGGGCCGATCGATCGCAAGTAGCGCACGTGATCCGGTTGCAGCCTGCTTCCAGCGAGGCAACCATGCAGCATTGGACATTACATGCGCTGGCGTGGGGGTTAGCCGTCCCAGGGTTGGCGGCTGTCGTTTCCATGGATCTGTAGGCGCGTCTCAACTAATGAATTGCGGTGGCTTGCCGCTCTCGAAATCGGGCCTGACCTCAGCCCCTCGAATGCCGCAGCCGGCGCAGACGAAGCGTGGCTCGATATCAGACAGGCGCATCTCATCAGGCCAGCGATCTCCCCTCAGAGCGACGTGATGGCCGCAATGGCAGTAGACCAAGACCTCGCGCAAGCCCATCGGGCGCAGCTCACCGAACGTAAACGGGGTTAGTGTCGAGGGAGCTTTGCACTCGGCTCAATCGACCGCAGTGTCGGCACGTGCGGAATCGAGGGGGCGGGTCGAGTGCGGAATCAAAGTGGTTAGTTTCCCAAGAGTTAACCTAAGCTAACCCACCAGCCGGACATTCCTAACATAGTTTGGGCCTTCATCAATTTTCGTTGCCGCTTCCGCAACCCTTGCCGCCCCGTCACATTGAGGAACATGCGCTTAGGCGCACGGCTATCCAGTCCATAGCCCGAGCGGCCCCAGCCCTGGGTCATTGATCCAGGCCTGGGGTCGTTCTTCTGCCGAACACCAGGTGATCTCCATCAAAGTGGGGACATGCGTGCGGCTGCCCGCGGGAGGATCAGACGTCCGGAGTCGACCACGTCGGCCCAACGTAGAGGTCTTCAGATCGAGCACGAGCTGGGAGTGAGCGGTCTGTGGCTACCTGGCCGCCATTTCTTCTCCGAGAACATCCCCTAGTGCATTCAACTTTGTGAGCCGCCCAAAAATGAAGGCCCTAACACGGTAGGGATCCAGCTCGCGACAAGTCTTGCCAATGGCACGCAGGATGGAGGGGTAGGCAGAACACTCAGCGCATCTCGCTTGGTTACATGCCCCGGGCCGGTGTCTTGGACGAATAGGAACCCGGAAGTCAACAGGATCGTTGCAAACACCAGGATAGCTGCGATGACCAATTATTTGAAGCTGCCGACTTGGGCCGACAATGAGAATATCTTCGCCGTCGTTGAAACTCCTCGCGGGAGTTGCTGCAAATTGGAGTTTGATAGGAAGCTGCGGGTGTTTACGCTATCAAAGGCATTGATGGCTGGCTTAACATATCCTTACGACTGGGGATTTATCCCATCCACTCTAGCTGATGATGGCGACCCGTTGGACGTGTTGGTGATCCACGACGGCGCTACGTACCCCGGCACGGTCCTCAGGTGTAGGCCCATTGGCATTCTCAAGGTCCTTCAGGTGACCGAGCGCAAGAAAAAGAGGAACGACCGAGTTGTTGCGGTGCCGCGTCACTCTTTCTTTGCCGGTGATTTGCCGGACGTTCGCAACCTACCTGCGACTGCAAAGAAGCAATTGGAAAAGTTCTTTGATGCTACCAACGCGCTCAAAGACAAAAAGCTCGAGTTTCTCGGTTGGCGCGGGCCGGTCAGGGCCATGAAGCTCATAAATCGATGTCGGCTCTAACCTCGGTACGTTCGGGACCGCCACTGTCGCATCGTCCGCTGAGCGGCAACAAGCGATGAATCTGCTGCAGGTTGAGGGACAACTGAGGCGAGCTCGATTCAGAATGGCGAATGCTCGTGACATTGAGGGCGGCAGAAGCCCGGCGCCGGGCGCGTTTAGGAACGTAGCTCCGCACACGATGTTCTTGCCTTCAGAACCAGCGGAGGAACAGATGACACAAACGGCTCGCGACATATTCGTGGTCGGCTTGAGGAACGCGCACGCGATGGAGATCCAGGCGCGCGAACTGATGGAACGGCAATCCGAGCGCCTGGACGAGTACCCGGAGGTGAAGCAAAAGGTCGCCGCCCACCTTCAAGAGACGAACGAGCAGTTGAAGAGGCTGGAGCAATGTCTGGAAGCATGCGGTGAGAGCACCTCCACCGTCAAGGACACGGCGCAGTCGCTCGCGGCGAACACCATGGCGATGGCTCATTCGATGGCAGGTGATGAGATCCTGAAGAATACCTTCGCCAACAACGCTTTCGAGCATTTCGAGATCGCCGCCTACAAGTCGCTGCTGACCCTTTGCCCGGCGGCCGGCATGGACTCCGCCCGCGCTCCGCTCGAGGCCTCCTTGAACGAGGAGGAGCGTATGGCCGCCTGGATCGACGCCAATGTGGCGAAGGTCACGATGGATTACGTCGCGCACGAACAGGCGGCGTAAGTAGCGTCGGGAAGCACCTTGGTGACGGGCGGCGCGTTGGGAGGTACTTACCTTCCGATGCATGAGCCATGTTAGGGTTGGATTAGCGTCGCGTCAGCGCGAGGCCGGACGTTTCTGGTCAAAGATCCGGCCGACTAAACCGGATGGCGTGATCGCACCGTCCATTCCCCGCACACTGCACCGGGGCCGGAGGTAGTCGCCCCCCTGACTTGGGGGCCAACGAGAAGGTCCTTGTGCCGCCCGGAGCCGTCGCTTGGGTTGCGTGGACGCAAAGAGACCCTACAGCGCGCCGGCAATCATGCTCTGCTCGTCACGGTCGCTGCCTCGCTGCTGCCCCATGCCCTGAAGCGGCTGTTCGACCAGACCCGGCCCAACCGCAGGACGGTGATTGGCCACCTCCATGGCGTTCCATTCTCCGGAAAACGGGAAGGCGCGTTCCCTTCGGGCCACGCGATGCATATGGGAGCCGGCGGCCTTCGCTCCTGAGGTCTGCGGTGATGTGACGGTGATGCCTGCTGCCTGCGCGCGCTTCATGCAGCCCGTAACCAGCAATCTCCAGTAGGCCGCCAACGGACCTTCTATTAGGTGTCGCTAATTTTGAAGGCCGGAAACATCGTGCCCCGATGCATGTGAAAGGCGCCAAACGGGCCGACTTGCTTAGGACTTGCCCTAAGACCTTGACAGCTCTTCTCTCGCTCCGTAAACCATCTATATGGATGGTGAATGGATGGTTTTTCCATGGCAGACAACGTTCGCGAACTCCGGCCGAAGCCTTCGGACAGCGAAAAAATCACCATCAATCTTGGCTATGTCGATCTTGGTCAGGTCGACCTGATGGTGCAGGAGGGTTTCTATTCGAACCGCACCGATTTCATCCGCACGGCAATCCGCAACCAGTTGGAGCGGCATGCCGACATCCTGAAGAAGTCCGCCACCCGAAAAAGTTTGGATCTGGGTTTGAGGCACTTCAGCCGCGAAGATCTCGAAGCGGCGCGGCAAGCCCGCGAAATGCTCCACATCAACGTCTTGGGCCTTGCTAGCATCGCTCAAGATGTCACGCCCGAGCTTGCTCGCGCCGCGATTGCGTCGGTCTACGTCCTGGGCGCTTTGCAGGCCAGTCCGGCGGTCAAGGCCGCCCTCGCCGATAGAACGCGGTGAACACGATGCTGAGACAGGACATGATTGGAGAAGCCACGCGCCTGACGCGCGCTGGTCGGCTCGTCGAGGCTACCGCACTGCTGCAACGCATGCTGCGCGGCGGAGGTGCGCCAGGCCCGAATTCGCGCAATGCCCAGCCCACCCTTGAAGAGCCGACAATCATCGACGGGCAGGCCAATGTTATCGAGGAGAACAACGGGCCGGACGTGACGCCGGCGCAAGCCCACATGCTCGGCGAGTTGCTTGACCGCGCAACGCAGCGCGGTGGGTTTGCATTGCGGGGTGTAACTGCGCGCAAGCCGCCCTCGCCGGCAGATGTCGTGCCTGACGGCACACGATTCATCGAAGGTAGCTACAGCAATCCAGCGGGAAGTCGTGCCTACAAGCTCTTCATCCCGAGCCGCCATAAGGAACAACCCCTTCCCTTGATCGTGATGCTGCACGGCTGTACCCAATCCCCGGACGATTTCGCCGCTGGTACGAGGATGAACTTCATCGCTGAGCAAAAATCCTGCTTTGTGGTCTATCCGGCGCAGCGCAGCGAGGCAAACCGCGCGAAATGCTGGAATTGGTTTCGCGCAGCCGACCAGCAGCGGGGCAGGGGTGAACCCTCGATCATTGCGGGGATCACTCGTCAGGTCATGCGCGATTTTCCGGTTGATAAGGATCGTGTCTATGTCGGTGGACTATCGGCCGGAGCTGCCGCTGCTGCTGTCATGGGTAACACCTATAAAGATCTGTACGCAGCAATTGGCGTACATTCTGGACTTGCTTGCGGCGCCGCCACTGACCTTCCTTCTGCGCTGGTCGCCATGCGACAAGGCGGGGGATCCAATCGCTGGGCTGTTGTTGGTGACGGGCCGCCTGTCCCGACCATTGTTTTTCACGGCGATCACGACACAATCGTTCATCCCAACAACGGTGATCAAATTCTTGAGCAGTCTGTACGAGCCATGCGGCTGCATAAGAAAATTGACCGCGGCCAGGTACCTGGAGGCCATGCCTACACCTGCACGATCCTCAGCGACGCGAGCGGGCGCGGAATATTGGAGCACTGGAATATCCACGGCGCAGGACACTCATGGTCCGGAGGCAGCCCTGCTGGCTCCTACACTGATCCGAAAGGACCGGACGCAACGAGGGAAATGATGCGTTTTTTCCTCGGGCATTCGCTCGCGCAGCGATCAGGGTAGCGGCCGTCCGCTCATGGGCCCGATGACGAAGTTCGGTTTGGCTCAGATATGGTCTTTTGATCGGGGCACACCGGAAGTGACACGGCGCCGTTCAAACCGGCGCTTTTGACCCGTTGCGGAAGTCACGCCTAGCTAGCCTTCTTCCGCTGGGTGACTAAGTATCGCGGCAGCCGCTGCATGCCGAGACCGGCAAGAACGGGGAGCGCCACGAACTCCGGCAGCAGACAAAGTGCGCAGAGCCACGGGTTCACTTGCTTGCGCGGTCGGACCGTCAGGCCATTGACGATGAGCGGTGCTGAAGCAATTTGATCGTCGGTGAGCGACTTCGGTACGTCTCGTACCGGTGGTTCAGGGCTGAGCATAACTTCAACTTACCACGGGCCTTTCAGCGGTTCACGACTTCACGATCCAATGCTCGGATGGCCTTCAGGGACGATTAACCAAAATGCTGACGGTGACTGCTGTTGGCCCGAATGCGAAGTCTAAGCGGGCAGCCAAATAGTTTGCTTGTCGGGTGTGACCGGAAACGGCGATACGCCCGCGAGCAATAGCGTCTGAGCTCACGGCCGGTTGCTTAAGGGCGTCCGACGAGCAATGGCAGCACGTCTGCACCGCCCGCCATGAGCCGATTCGACGGCTCGAAATGTTCCCGCAATTCTCGCTTCCGGACGAGTGAACGCGCATCGAGAAATGCGGTCCGCAAGTTCGACGCCGCAGACCGGGAAAGGGGTCACGGCGCGCCTCGCACGTTGCGAAAGCCCCGAAGCCCACCAGCGAACTCCCCGATTCGGAAGAATTTCTTGGATGAACCAAGCGTTTGCCGATCGACAGCAGCAGAGCCTCGGTCCCAGCTCGTTTTTCGATCCTAAAAACCTCCAGGCTGGGACCGATGTGGTCTACAGCGGCGAAAGCCGTTCCATCAATACCAGCCCATCTTGAAACAGAGGCCACACCAACCAGCGAGCGCGATTATAGCGGCGATGTTGATGTACTTCTGCACCGTCTGCATCACTTGTCGTAGTCAAAGGCTCGGCCACACGAGCTTTCTAAGCCGACCAACGATCTTGCTCTTCCTGATAGGCTTGCTCGTTGAGCCGCTCAGCGATCTCCCCCGCAAGCTGTTCCGTCTCGGCAGAGGCGACCGGCTCGCCTTTTTGGTTCTTGAGCTTTTCCCTGTGCACTTCGATTGGGAAATCGTCCGGTGTCAGTGGGGGATCTTTGTTCATGGCGACCTCAGGGGTTGTTTGGTGCTGTAACCCAGCCGATCGTTGATAGTTGCTCGCGAGGGACGCCTGAGAGATCGGCGGCGAAATCCTCAATGACCCGCCGCGCCTCTGCGAGCCGGGACGGTCTTGGCTCTCTTACCTCGCTCTGCTTCACGGCCTCGACCATGGTCCGACTGAGCGCCTCTTTGATTCAATCAAGGACAGTCCCTAGCAGTTCGCCCGCGTCGTTCGAATCCGTGAGCGCCCACCAGCCCTTGCGCGCGAGCTACGGCTGGACAAGCCGGCTCCAACACTGATGTCGCGAAGCGAGGCAGGCCGTCACGCTAGAGCCCGACGCGCGGAGGGCAGGCTTTCGCCGCGACCAAGGTGAGCAACCTTCACGCCCCCGCCTTTCGGATAGACTTGTGGTCACGTCACCGGTCGTGCTGTTTCCTTCACCGCCTGGGCTGTTGTCGCCATGCCGGCGGCATAGGCGGCTCCTGCGCCGAGGAGAAGCGAACAGAAACTTGCAAACATCACATACGCGAAGTGTTTGCGAGCTGCATCGATCTGGGCCGGCGTCGCAGGTCGGCCCGTTGCACCGACAGTGTCCCGTCCCGTGTTGTTGGACCAATAGGCGACGCGGGCGCTGGCTGTATATGACGGACCGACCAGGTTGCTGGCGATGCTGGTCGCGGACGCCGGCATCATCGCTGCCGCACCAACCACGACGACGGTCGCGACCGCCCAAGCGGCAAGTGCGTGGCCGACGCGGCCGAGCCCGGTCTGGTCCGGCGAATTGGCTGCGGCAACCGCACCGCCAAGAAACGCGGCGATGATTCCCGACACTGCCCACCACACGAAAGCGGCCCAGCTGGCGCCAGCAGGCGCCGACGCGGCCGTGGGAATGTCGATGGCGAGCAGACCGACGCCCAGGCCCAGCATGGTCAGCAAGATCTGGACGACCAATGACGTAAATACTCCGGCCAGTACGGCCGACCAGGTCCAACCAAAGAACGGGTTGGCTATTGTACGTGTGCCCATAGCGAGTCCTCCACGAACTTTGTTTCGTGTTCCAACGCTCCCTCGAATTTTCCGTTCCTGGGACAGGAACTCCGGAGGCATTCGCGTTTTGGTTCGCACAAGGTAGAAGAAGGCCGGATACCATGACACTTGGTAGAGGTGCCCTATTGTGGCTGTTCGGTATTCCCCTCCCTGTCATCCTGCTGCTTGCGCTGTTCTGGCGTTAGCTTGCGGATCGGAGAGAAGGGCGCAGCCTTAGCTGAGCCAGGAACGTTGCTTGCGCTGATATCTTTGCGGGGTCTTTGATCCCGCTTCGAGCGATTTTGATGATTGTCTTCGCCACCAATTCCGTGAGCGGATCGTCGCGATCCTTCACACAAAGGGTGCGCAACGTTTGCTCGTAAGCCTTTGTAATACAGGCAATCTGCTTCGGCGCCATACTGTCGGTTTGCAAATGCAAGTAGATGGCCATGTCTCGCCCTCCAGCACGCCTATGAGGTCGCACAATACCATGGAACCGGAGCTTAGCGGGAACTGGCCGTCATTCGTTCTCCTAACACCGTGACCCCCGTGCGGCAGGTCAAGGTATTTGGTCCTACGAGAACAGAACAAGTCCGAAAAAGCCTGATCCACTTTTAGAAATCAGTGGGAACTTCCAACCATGCAGGGCCATCAACCGGCGTGCTGGCACATTGCCCCGGGCTGCCGAAATGAAATCTGAGCCAAGGACTTATCTGCGCAACGAGCTGATCGAATGAGCGCGATTTCCGCTGTTGGCCCTTAGCCGTCCTGCGCCACCCACGCATTTGCCACGCAGCATTGCACACGCAATGGGTATAACCATCGAAAACAGGATACTCTCGCCTCATCGTCCTCGAGCTTGATGAGGATCGAATGAAGCGGCGGGAGTTCATAGCGGGCACCGCGGCAATACTCGTTTCGCCAAGGTGTTCGGAGGCGCAGGGACGCCTCGGCGAATTGGTTTCCTCGGCGCTTGGGCGGATGAGCCGGCTCGCGACCCAGTTCACGCCGCGTGGCTCAGCGGCTTGCGCGAGAAGGGCTGGATCGAGGGCAAGAACCTGCTTATCGAATATCGTTATGCCCGGGATCGACTGCCAGCTTTAGCCGCCGGGTTGATCGCTCTAACTCCGGATCTGCTAATTGCCTCCGGGCCCGCAGCAGCACTAGCCCTGAAATCGGCAACTGTTACCATTCCGGTTGTATTCGTGGCTGTGTTTGACCCCGTGGGGCTCGGCCTCGTCCGAAGCCCTCCGCGAACTGGTCCCTGGCGCCTCGAAGGTTGCGATCCTAGTCAATCCGGACAACCCCATGCACCGCTTGGCATTAGCCCGAGGAGATACCCCGCACAGCGCGAGCTAGGCTTGGCTCTGCCGATTGTTGAGGCAACCAAGGCCGAAGAACTCGACACCGCCTTTGCCTCGGCCTCCGCCCAGCGCGCCGCTGCGATCATTGTCCTTGGCGATTATTTGACTGTTTTCGAGTCTCCGCGAGTTATCGCACTTGCGGCCCAACACCAACTGCCCGCGATTCATCTCTTCCGGCAATTCGCCAAGGGCGGATTGGTCGTCTACAGTCCTGATTTAGCCGACATCTGGCGTCGTGCAGGCAGCTATCTCGATAAGATCCTCAAAGGCAACATGCCTGCCGATCTGCCGGTAGAGCAGCCAACCAAACTCGAGCTAGTAATCAACATGAAGACTGCCAAGGCGCTTGGCCTCACTGTGCCGCCCTCGCTGCTCGGCCGTGCTGACGAGGTGATCGAATGACACGCAGTTTGCTGCGATGCATGAGTCCGGAAGTGGCCCATAGGCGACCTACGATCATGTCTGCTGTTTGTGCCGCTGTTGAACGATGAGCGGACATCTGGAGCGCCCGAACTAAGCGCGTGAACACGCTCCAGATCGCCGATTGCTGGGAGGTTCGCTTTCGGGGTTGATGGGCGGTACAGCACGACAAGACTGGCTTAAACGCAGACCAAATCACTGCTCAATTGCTGAATTCAGTACTTCACTTAACCCAATGCTTCTGTTTGCCCCCGTAGCCGCACATACGTGCTACTCTCATGCAGCTCCAGCCAGCCGCGCTCCTGCGCCAACGCGACTGCGGCGCTGAACTGTTGGCCCGTGCCGCCCTGTTTAAGGAAAGGCACATTGATCAGCTCAATGACGATCCGTCCGTCCTGTACGGGTTTAATGCCGCTGGCGATCTCGACCAGCTTTCCAGCGGCGACTTCCGATCAGCTAAGGGGCGGGCAGCGGCGTGTTTCATGGCGGACAATCGAAATATTGAGTCGCCGTGGAAGACCAAGCACATGTGCGGTGTCAGCCAATATGAAGCTACTTCGGCTTCTGCTTGTCTGCCAACTCGCGAGCGGCCAAGCTAAGCTCCAGCTCTCTGAGCTGTTCGACCAACTCCTCTACTATCTCCTCGTAGTCAGATCGCGGCAGGGAGTGTATGCCGCGCGATGTCATCTGGCTTCGTAGAATAGTTGCCATCATGGCTTTGACGCTCATGACCTCTCGCTCAAAAGCTAATCGTCATAAAAACAATCGGAAGTAGAAGCCAAACACTGGGGGTGCGCAATCTCCGTAGAATTACGGCCATGGCGGACCATTGCAGTGCAAATACGGCATGCTCAACGACCGCTTTAGCCGCGCGCTTCGACATTGAGCCCGAAAGAACGCAATGGATTGCGCCCATTGTGATTGACGCGCGATTTGAAACCGCAGCGAAAGCCGATCGAGATTCGGAAAGTAAAATTGGTTCAGAGCTATAACTATAATGACTCCGACGCAAAAATAGAAAATAGGGTGCAAAAAACAAAAAATGAATGGGAGGAGTAGGTGGATACTGTGAGTCGCCTGCGCGCGATGGCATCGCTGTGCCGTCAGACTGCCGCGCATCACCCCGATAGAAGTTGGAAACTGCTCGCCGAAGCTGAGTATTGGGAGCATTTAGCCAACGATGCGCTGCACGATCACTCGTGCGCATCTGCCTTCCCGCTCCTAGCAATCGGAGATGATGCGAACACCACGCAATCGGCGCCCAGTATGGCGGTATGAGCGTTTCGGTTATTTTCTGTTCTGGCCGGAGGGACTCTCAAACTCGTCGCGCGAGTACGAGCAAGTTGGCAGTTGCAATCGCACTTACATTACGAAAAAGCTGAACTGATCTTTTTAGCAAGGGTTGCGTTCATGGATAGCGTAGAAAGGTGCTTCGCCGCAGTGACGGCAATCGGTTTCTTTCTGTCACGACGGGTGAGGTGATCCGTTCGAAGATTCCGATCGCACTGATCGCTGCCTTGCTCCTCGCCGAGATTGCTTGGCTTCGATCGGAATTTGCTCACAGCTCTTCGGCTTGCCCGATGACCAAGCCAATCGATCAGAGCTCCCTGTTCTGTGCGCAACTTACCGAGTGCGGAAAACACGACGGTACTGATAGCTTGTTGCTGGCTGCGCAGATGGTCTTCAACTAGCTTGTGTCGAGTGACATAGCCTGCATTCACTCCAGGGATTGAATGGTTCATCAGGAGCTTGGCGTCGAATTCGGAAACGCCAGCAGCGGTGGCAAGTGTCCGAAATGTTTGACGAAGGTCATTGCCCCATTTTGATAAGATATCTCGGTCCTCCTTGGTTTCCGCCAGGTGTCCGGAGGCGCTCTCAGCTGGGAATAACCATTCTTGCGCCTGAGTCGGATGCATTTGCCTGCCGAAGCGAAGCACTCGAATGAGGCTCAGTATCATCACCCGAGACAGCGGGATGTCGAACGCTCGCTTGCTGCCTCCCTTGGGCCTAGGGATGTGGAGCGTTCGCCGTCGAAAATTGATGTGTTCCGGCTTAGCCTGCTGCAATGCGGTTGGCCTAGACCCACACAGCAAGGTGAAAAGATGGAATTCGCGCCGGATTGGATTGTCCAGATTTGCCAGCTCTATGAACCATCTTCTCAAATCGCCGGTGCCCATACCCGTGTTCCTGCGCTCCTCCTGATTCCAATCGACAGCATCCGCGGGATTGTCACGCGGCAGCGATCGATTGGTCTTCCGAGCATGATTGTAGATGGCTCGCAGCGTCCGCATGCTCCCATTGGCCATGTAGGGACCGTTCTCCCTAGTAAGCTGATCATGCTTTTTGGCGACGCGAGCCGGATCATTCGCGAGATCGAGCAGAGGGGTGTCAAGCCATTCCGAAAAGAGACGTTCGACGTGATCCCGATAACCACTTATCGTTTTCTCGCTACGGCCTTTTCGGATTAGGTGGGCTTCCAAATAGCGTTGCCAAGCCTGCTTCAGGGTCGCGCCCGTTACCCCACTGTTCCAATCGGTCTCGGCCTGTCCGGCCTTTCCGCCTAGCCTCAGTTTCGGGTGCTGCCCCTTGCTGATCTGAGCAAGGTATTCCTTGGCAATTGCGCGAGCCGCTCGAGTCGTTAATTCGGTGGCATCTCCAATCGACACTCTTATGGAAGAGGCCCGCTTCCCCCGATGTCTGAGGTCGCCTTGAACCGTGAAGGTCCTTTTCCGCTTACCCACGACGACGAAGAAACCTTTCAACTCGGTGTCGCGAGCCAAATACCAGCCATCTTCAGGAGTCGGTAGCTGAGCGATAGCTTTGTCGCTGAGAGCAATGCGAATGTCGCTCATGGGGGCGGATGTGAACTGCTAAAACGGTTTTCAAACGGTTTTGGCGAGCCGAGGTGTTTGAAGGTCTGGGTTCGCTGGACTGCGAAGCTATGCGACAAGTCCCTAGAAATAAAAGACCTTCTTGGCCGTTGTCGCGGCGTGGCGTAGATTCAGAAATCGTAGAGAGGCGCCCGTCTTGAACTCTTAATCAGCGGGTCCCAGGTTCGAGCCCTGGTGCGCCCACCATACAAGGCCTTCTCGATCCATCGCTTGGGCGGACCCTTTTCGAGAACAAAACGGGTCTCGTGCGAGTTTTTTGTAATCGGACGTTACACGGGCGGACCGGGCGTCGACCTTTTGTTTCTGTACCTTCGCCCATTCGATACAGGGCGGAAATCCGACGGTACAGGCCGATCGCGTGCTCATCGTAGATTAGGATACAAGAGCGAGCAAAACGGGCAATCTGTTCTGCCCGTCGCCGCAGGCTATTGATTTGCTCCAATGTCGGCCTGACTATCAAAGGTCTGTCGTTCCGTCTCCGGCCTCAGCATGGCGGTGAGGTCGTAGAGGCGGGCGGCCGCGGCTAGCAAATGAATCCGCTTCCGAGCACCATTAGCCCACAATATACGTGGCGATCGCTTGCCACAGTCCGGGTCCGGGCCGTGAATTGTACGACGATCCTGTGGTCGCTTGTCAGGCGAGGGCTTGTAGGTGGCGATGTAGGGATGGGCGATGTCGTTCCGAGTCGGTCGATGCCGATTTTACCTGGATCGGCCTGGATACATCGAGCGGCAGCGCTCGCCGGCTGGAGACGTTGCGCACCGCGAGACCAGAGCGGATGCTCGCGACCCCGGCGATCCGGGATATGCGTGCGATCAGATTTTCGAGGTCGGAGACGTCGGACACAATGGCACGCAACAGATAATCCTGATCTCCGACCATGAGATAGCAGTCCATGATTTCGGCGATGCGACCGACTTCAGCAGCAAAGCCGTCGCGGACACTCTGCACGTGTTTTTCCAACGTCACCTGGATGAACGCCATGACGCGCAGGCCGACGATCTGCGGATCGACAACGGCGACGCGCCGATTGATCACGCCGAGCCGCTCCAGATTCTTGACTCGGGCAAGACAAGGGGACGGGGAGAGGTTGACGCGCGAGGCCAGCTCGACATTGGTGAGACTGGCGTCATTCTGAAGTTCTTGCAGGATCCGCAGATCGATTTTGTCCAGCGTGTCAAAGCTCATCGAGACCTCCTTAGCTTTCCCCAAATACCCGCCGGGCGAGTTTTTCTGGGTAAGAGCCGCAGCTTCGGGTATTCGAGGAAGCTAAGGCGGCTCTGGGGGTCTGTATTTCGCTAAATTGTCATCCTATATCGAAAAACAGACAACCTTGAAATTTATGTCATAAGCCGCCCTTCGAACTGACCAATATCGCTCCAATCGGCTGATCACGAATGGATCAAATTGCTCAATGGGCGTGCTACGTTCTCGCCGGGTTGGGTCGAAGGGACCGGCAGCGCGGTGCAGTAGAAAAGTCGGCGCGGAGCGCTCCGCGCAATCGTTTCTGCCGTCGATCGGGTCAAGCCTCTCACAATACGGTAGTTCATTCAACGCGGATCCCGTTAGCCTATCGGGCATGATGGATGCAGACATTCTCAAGATCAGGCGTGAACCGGACCTCGTCGTCCTCACGATGAACCGGCCTCCCGCAAACGCCCTCAATTATGCGCTGATTGCGCGCTTGCTCGAAGAGATCAGGCGCCTGGAATCCGAGCCGGATCCGCCCGGCATCGTTCTGACCGGCGAGGGAGATCGCTTCTTCAGTGCTGGCGGCGATATTCGCGAGGTCACCGGGCTGCAAGTCGCCGCGCCGCGCATTCGCTTTTTCCATGCAGTGTTGTGCGCGTTCGAGCGCTATCCGGGTCCCGTGGTCTGTGCTGTGCGCGGTTACGCGGTCGGCGGCGCTCTCGAATTTCTCCTGCATTCCGATCACGTGATTGCCGACCACAGGGCCAAGATCGGATTTCCCGAGATAAATCACGGTCTTCTGCCGGTGGCCAAAGGCATGCGCCAGGCCGCGCTGCGGCTAGGAAAGCGGGCGGCGCAGGTCTTGCTCTATTCAGGAGTCCTCGTGGATGCGGGGAAAGCGATGCAGATCGGTGCCTTCGACGAAGTGGTTAACACCGACGCAGTACTGGATCGCGCGATCGATGTCTGTCGGGACTTCCGAAGCAAGGACCCAAAACTCTTTGCGGCCATCAAGCGATCCTTGAATTTGACGGGCCAGCTAAGCGATGATCAGCTTGAACAGATGACGGTCGACGACCTCGGCCAATATCTCGACAACGACGACTCCGCGGATGCCCGCGCGCGGTTTCTCGCCAGGAAATGAAAGCAAGATGACGGAGGATGCATCCGCGGACGCCCTGAAGCTCGAGCTCATGACGTTCGAGGAGGTAGCGGCTGCGTTGAAGGACGGCTTCGACACCGTGCTCGTGCCGTGCGGCGCAATCGAGCAGCACGGACCCCATCTGCCCCTGTGCATGGATGCCGATCATGCCGAGCATCTGGCAGTGTTGATCGCTCGAGATCTTGGCAAGACGCTCATTGCGCCAACCATCAAGGTTGGCTGCTCGTCGCATCACCTAGCGCTGTCAGGGACAATCTCCCTGCGCAACGAGACGTTCGAGGCGGTCTGCCAGGATTATTGCACCAGCCTCGCCCTGCACGGCTTCAGGCGCATTCTGCTGTTCTCGGGCCATATCGGCAATTTTCCTGTTCTGGCGGACATGCTGCCGCGCTTGCTCCGGGCCACTGACGGCCAGGTCCGCATCGCCGCCTATACGGATTCCCAAGCCTGGATCGGATGCTGGAGGCATGCCGTCCAGGCTGCCGGAGGCGATCCGGAGAATGTCGGTGGCCACGCGGATATTGCCGAAACGTCTCTGATGCTCAAGCTTCGGCCTGAGAGTGTCCGCATCGATCGCTTCGTGCGCGGCCATCTCGGCGCGTTGACACCCGATCAACTGGATCTGATGTGGAAGAACGGCATCGTGTCCGTGTCAAGAAACGGCATCGTCGGCGATCCGCATGGATCGACAGCTGCGATCGGAGAACAATGTTTGCATGATGTCGGTGGCCTTCTGGCGAATTTCTTCCGTACCTTGGACTGAGACTTCCGCGTCGCTCTTGCCGACATCGCATCAAGACCCCGCAACTATGTTGCGGGGTTTTTCCGTTCCGAACCAGCAATGACTGCGCATCCTTCGTGCAGCAGGAAATAGGGAAATCCATATCTCTCGGCGTCACCTTCGGGAGAAAATATCGTTCGACCTATGACAGTCTCTTTGCATCAGAGGCGAGGCGAAGGGAAACGATGCATGTCACTCAAGTTTGGATTGTGGTCGGAGCAGGAAACGCAGGTCGGACACAGCTATGCTCGCAGACTGCACGAACTTGTCGACGAGGCCAGGCTCGCCGAGAAGATGGGCTTCGATTTCGTCGCGCTATCGGAGCAGCATGTTGCGCTCGGTGGCATATCGAGTTCGGCTCCCGAAGTCGTCTTCGGTTATCTTGCGGCTGTCACCCAGCGGATTCGGCTCCGCACTGCGGTGACCCTGATGCCTCAGCGCATCAACCATGCCCTGCGTTCGGCCGAGCGGCTCGCCGTCAGCGATATTCTGTCTCACGGGCGGATGGAAATGTATTGCGGCCGCGCGAACACGACGATCGCCATGCGCGCTTTCAACGTCGATCCCAAGGAAACCTTGCCGCAGATGGAAGAAGGCATGGCCCTGCTGCGTAAGGCGATGCGCGAGGACATCTTCACGTTCGATGGTCAGTACTATCAGGTGCCGCCGCGCATGCTGGTGCCGAAGCCCGTGCAAAAGCCATATCCCGTTATCGGCATTGCGGCGACGAGCGAGCGCAGCCACGCCTGGGCAGGCGCGGAAGGCCTGGCTCTCATGAGCGCCACGATTTACCAGGGTTTCGAGAATCAGCAGAAGCTGATCGATGCCTATCAGAAGGCCTGGAAGCGCGACGAGACCGGTCCCCTCGATCGCCCGCGCGTCGGCGTGCCGCTATTCTTCGGCATCGGGAAGACCGATCAGGCGGCCAAGGACGACTACGCCGAAGCGCTGATGCACTACGCGCGCATCTCGACCGACGCCTATCCGCGTCTCGCCAAGCTCGCCGACGACTACTCCTATATGAGCGAGAGCGTGCCCGCGATGGAGCGTGCAGGTCGCGATTGGGACTATCTGCTCAATCATTCGGGCACCACGGTGTGCGGCAGCCCCGATACTGTCATCCGCCAGATCGAGAAATTCCAGGCGATGGGCATCCAGGAGGTGCTCCTGCATCTCGACTCCGTGACCCACGAGAAGATCATGGAAGGTATCGAAATGGTGGGCCGCTACGTCATTCCGCACTTCAACGACCGCAACAACGTCGTTCGCCCGACCGACGAGATACTCGACAGGATCAGGGCGATGCGTCCGCAAAACGATTCGCCGGCGGCCAAGTCGGCCTGAGGAGACGGCCATGACGTCCTTTAACTACACGTATCTGCTCATTGACAAGCGTCCCAGCGGCGTCGCCGTCGTGACGATGAACCGCCCCGAGCTCCTCAATGCCGTGAACTGGGAGATGCACCATGAGCTCGAGCGCGTTTTCGTCGACCTCGATTCCGACAAGGACGTGCGCGCCATCGTGCTGACCGGCGCGGGCCGCGGTTTCTGCTCGGGCGGCGACCAGAAATCGCTCGACAAAGTCGCGATCCCGTCGCCGACGCGGGCCGGACGTCACCTGATCCGCAACATCCTGGAGGTCGAGGCGCCCGTCATCGCCGCCGTCAACGGCGCCGCGGTCGGGCTGGGAGCGACGCTCGCCCTGATGTGCGACGTGATCTTCGCCCATTCTAGCGCGCGCTTCGCCGATACCCACGTCACGGCGGGTGTCGTCGCCGGTGACGGCGGCGCCGTCATCTGGCCGCTCCTGATCGGGCCGGCGCGCGCCAAGCACTATCTGATGACGGGCGATTTCATCTCCGCCGAAAAGGCGGCGGCGATGGGGATGATCAACGAGGTGGTGACCGACCGCGACGTCCGCGACCACGCGATCGAATATGCCGAAATGCTGGCGAGCGGTCCGCGCGAAGCGATTGCCTGGACAAAATACTCGGTCAACAAGATCATCAAGCAGTACACCCACCTGCTGCTCGACACGTCGATTGCGCTGGAAACGCTGACCTTTGCGAGCCCCGAGCGCCGCGAGGCCGTCGCTGCCTTCGCCGAGAAGCGCAAGCGTTTCGCGGAGAAGTGACGATGACAGAGCCAACGCGGACGTCTGGCGCCCAATATGCCGACGTGACGATCCCGAGCCTGCTGAGGACCAGAAGCGTCGAGCGAGCCGGGGAGGTCGCATTCTGTCAGAAGCGAAACGGCCAATGGCTTCGCACCACCTGGAAGGACTACGCTTCGCTCGTCTGCCGTATCTCCGCCGCAATGAAGGCGGTTGGGCTCAATCGCGGAGACCGCGTCGCGATCATGGGGGACGTGTCGCAGGAGTGGCTTTTGGCCGACATGGCCACGATCTGCTCCGGCGCCGTGACCGTTGGCATATACTTCACCTCTTCGCCGGAGGAAGTCGACTATTACCTGCAGGATTCGGGGGCGCGAATTGCCTTTGTCGGCTGCGAGCTGCAGCTTCGCGCCTTTCTCTCCGGCAGCCAGGCGACCGCACTCGAGAAGATCATCATTATGGATCCCGGCTGGAGCGGGGCTTCGCCGGCAAATAACGTCACGACGCTGGCGGACTTTATCGGCGGGGTCGCGGTCGATGCCGGCGCGGCGCTGGCCGAAGAAGCCGCTACTGCGAAAGCCTCCGACATCGCAACGATCGGCTACACCTCGGGAACGACGGGTTATCCCAAGGGAGCCATTCTAAGCCATACGGCTCTGCTTGCGGGGGCGCATACGAACATCACGTTCTGTCCACCACTCGCAACGGAGCCGCAACGGGTTGTCGTGCATCTGCCGATGTCCCACACCGTCGCCCGCGCGCAAGCCACGACAAAGCCGCTCATCACGCGCGTCGTCCCCTATTTCGGCGAGACCACGGCCGAATTCGCCGCGACAATTCGCGAAGTGAAACCGACCTTCTACATGGCGCCGCCGCGGTTCTATCAGCGCAATGCGGCGCAGATTCTTAGCAAGGTCCAATCCGGATCGGCTCGGCTTCGCCAAAACTACAAGCACGCGATGCGGATTGCGAAGACGGTGCTCGCGCATCGCCAGGCGGGCCGCGAAGCGAATCCCTTTCTCGACGGTCTGTTCGAGGTGTGCTGCGAGAAGGTGTTTCGTCCTCTGCTGGCCGAAGTGGGTTTCGATCAGCTCACCTATCCTTACACCGCCTCGGCGCCAATGCCGTCGGAAGTCATGACCCTGTGGCAGCTCTGGGGACTGAACCTCAAGGAGTGCTACGGCCAGACCGAAATGGTAGGCGGGAATCTCGGCCAGATGGCGGATTGGTCCAAGGCCGGCACTGTCGGCATTCCGGTTCAGGACCCGGCCTGGGAAACCCGGGTTCTCGAAGACGGCGAAATGATCGTGCGAGGTCCGGGCCTCTTCAGTGGCTACTGGAACAAGCCCGCGGAAACGCAATCCGCGCTGAGGAATGGATGGCTCTATACGGGGGACGTGGTCCAGGTTCAACCCGATGGGGCCTTCAAGCTCGTCGATCGCAAGAAGGAGATCATCAACACCTCGGGCGGCAAATCGGTCAGCCCGACCCAGATCGAGAACGAACTGCGTCAGAGCCCGTATATCTCTGAAGCCGCTGTGATCGGCGAGGGCAAGAAGTACCTCACGGCCCTGATCGAAGTCGATGCCACAGCCGGCCTGGATTGGGCGCGGTCGCGCGATGATCAGGTGAAGGAGTACAAAGACCTCGCCAAATCCGAGATTGTGATCCGCCTGATCGAGGGCGAAGTCGCAAAAGCCAACATTCGGCTCGCGCGCGTCGAGCAGATCAAGTCGTTCCGTATCCTGCCGGAAGAACTCTCGCCCGACACCGGCGTCATGACGCCGACGCGCAAGAAGCGCCGCAAGCCGCTGATGGAGCGGTACAAGTCGCTGATCGATACCCTCTATGACGATTCCGAAGAGCAGCTCATCAAGGATCAGTTGTCGCCGGCGTCGAAGTCGCACGAGGTCAGTCCATGAAGATCAAGCACGCGTACCTGACCGCGTCGAACCCCGAGGCCCTGGCGCAGTTCTATCGCGAGATCGGCATGCCGGTTCGTTTCGCCGATGGCGAGCGATGGATACAGTTCGCAACGGATGGCGCCGCATTCTGCATTGCGGGTCTGGACGAATCGGCCGTGGAGCCGTCCTCGAATGCCGTTGTCGTCTTCGAAGTCGAGAAGCTTGAAGGCGCGCTGGCCAAAGCCATCGACGCGGGCGGGACGAACATCTCGGGCATCCGCGACATGGGTAGCCACGGCCGTGCGGCCCAGATCCGCGATCCCCAGAACAACCTGATCCAGTTCTTCGAGCGGGCCAAAGCATGAGCGAGGTCGCTGTTGCCGCTCGCCTGGAACCGTGTGCCAAAGCCGGAAGAGACGACATGACTGCCGAAGCCTATTTCGACCCGAACAATCTCGTCGACAGCGCATCTTTCAAGCGGGCGCTGAGAAGCGTGGCTGGCGCGGTGTCGATCGTGACGTCCGGATCTTATCCGTCGCGCCACGGTCTGACCGTCACCGCCGCCTGTTCGCTGTCCATCGAGCCTTCGACCGTCCTCGTCTGCATCAACAAATCGGCAGGGGCGCACGACACGATTGTGAAGACGCGCTCGTTCGGTTGGAACCTGTTGTCCTCCTGTCATGTGCCGCTCGCCCAGAAGTTCGCCGGACTTGACGGCAGCAAAGGCGACATCCGCTTCGTTGACGAGGAATGGCGCTCGCTCAGAACTGGCGCGCCCATTCTGATCGGTGCGCTTTGCAGCTTCGACTGCCGCGTCATCGGGGTACATCCGATCGGCACGCACACGGTCTTTGTCGGGGCGGTGCTGGCAGAACAGCATCGCGACGAGCTCGAACCCCTTGTCTACAGGCACGGGCAATTTGCCGTGCCCGCCAGTCTCGATCCCGGCGGCACGGAAAAGGCGACCTGAATTATGCAAGCATTGCTTCTTTCATAGACGGAGACTTCGATGACCAGCCTCAAGGGACCACTGATCAACCGACGTGCGGCGATGAAAGGCGCTGTCGGGCTCGCGGCTGCGACGATGGCACCCTGGGTTCGCGCGGCAGTGCCGCCGCCCGTCAAGGTTGGTGCGATCATGCCGAGTAGCGGCATACTTGCGTTTCCGGGCCAGTCTTGCGTGCGTGGCATCGATCTCGGCGCCAAATTCGCTAGGGAGCGTTATGGCGTCGAGATCACCGTCGTTCACGCGGACACGCAGAGCAAGCCGGAGAACGGCAGGATCGCAGCCGACTCTTTGATCCAGCAAGGGTGCAACGTCCTGATCGGTGCGTGGGACTCCGGCGCGACCATCTCGGCCCTGCAGGCCGCGGAAGCGGCAAAGGTGCCCATGGTCGTGCACATCGCGAGTGCCAACCAGGTCACCTCGCAGGGCTTCACGCAGGTGTTTCGTTTCTATCCGCCCGCCGCCACGATCGTCCGCCAGTCGCTCGCCGAAATGAGAGCGCTGGTCACGAGCGTCAACGATCCTCCAAAGGGCGCTGTCGTCCTGCATCTGAGCAACACGATGGGAACGTCGACGGCGACCAGCCTCGATGCGGCCTGGAAGGAACTCGACCTACCCGTCAAGCTTCTCGAATATATTCCCTACGACGAGAAGGCACGCGACCTCTCGGTCGAGGTGGCGAAAGCGAAGGCATCCGGCGCCGATGCCTTGGTCTCAGTCACTCGCGTCAACGACGCTATCATGATCATCCGGGAGTGCATCAAACAGGCCTGGAATCCTAAGCTGATCTTCTCGCCGAACGGCAATGGCGTGCCGGACAAGGCATTCTACGACGCGCTTGGAAAGTATGCTGATGGCGCGATGTCCTCGAACCTCTGGTACAATCCGAAGGGCGAAGATGCGCGGACGATCGTGGATCGGTTCCAGTCCACCTATGCCAACGAATGGATGGATGCCAATTCGGGATGCGCGTTCGAGGCGGTCCAGATCGTGGCCGACGCGGTCGTGCGCGCCAAATCGGCGGTCTCGTCCGAGATTCACGCCGCGCTGAAGGCGACGGACCTGAAGCCCATGCTCATGTACAGCGGTCCGATCAGGTTCGATGCCACTGGGCAGAACACCGGGGCAGCCGTGACCGTGCTGCAGGCAAGGCAATCGAAGCCGCGCGTAGTCGGGCCCGATGGCATAGCCGAGTACAAGGCGCAGTATCCTCTCGTGCCATTCGAGAAGCGCTAGATGCTGACGTTGTGGGGCAATGTTCTTGCAAGCGGGATCCTCATGGGTCTCGTTTACGGTATCATCGCGCTGGGGCTGACGATCATCTTCGGCGTCATCCGCATCGTCAATTTTGCGCACGGTGCGATGGTCGTGTTCGGTCTTTATGTCGGCTATTGCGCCGGAGCCTGGTGGGGGATTCCGACGATCGTCGCGGCGGTCAGCGCCGGCGCTCTGCTGTTCGTGTTCGGCTACGGGCTCGAGACGTTGGTGGTGAAGCGGTTCGTCACGCGGCCGCACCATATCCAGTTCATTTTGTTCATCGGTATTTCGCTGGTCCTCAGCGGAGCGCAACTGATCGCGTTCGGACCCGACCCGCGCCCCTCGGTCTCACACCTTTCCTTCGAGACCATCGCCCTTGGGCCGATCCGGCTAGACCTCGCCAGGCTGCAGGCGGCAACGGTTGCGGCAGTGATGATCCTGGCGCTCGCGGCGTTCCTCAAATACTCGACGTTCGGTCGGTTCATCCGTGCCGCCGCCGACAACCGGCTGGGCGGCCTGATGGTCGGGCTGCCGATCCCGAAGATCTACGCGATGACGTTTGGCATCGGCGCGGCCTGCGCGGGCGTTGCTGGAGCGCTGATATCGCCCTTGTTCGATGCCCAGCCGTTCCTCGCCGTCGATTTCACGCTGCTGGCGTTCGTCACGGTTATCGTCGGCGGTCTCGGAAGCTTCGTGGGAGCTCTCGTTGGCGGGCTGACGATCGGTCTCACGGAAGCAGTTGCGGCGCTGTTGTTTGCCCCCTCGCTGAAGTCGGCGTTGTCTTATGGCCTGCTGATGATTGTCCTGATCGTGCGTCCAAGAGGGTTCTTCGGTGCAAAAGAAACGTGATGCCTTACCGGATCGTGGTGCAGTTATCGGCTGTCTGGCTGGCTTCGCCGTCCTGGCGATGCTCGGCGGCGTGTTGAACTCCCATCTGATCTCGCTGCTGACGATCGTGTTTCTGTTCACCTTCATCGGTCAGTCGTGGAGCATCATGCTGGGGCTCGGCGGTCAGCTCTCGATTGGTCACGCGCTGTTCGTCGGCATCGGCGCCTACTCGGTCGCGGTCCTCGACATCCGCTACGGTCTGAGCCCGTGGTTCGGATTGGTCGTCGGCATGGCGCTGGCAGCTATTGTCGGCGCGACGCTGGCCTGGTTGAGCTTTCGCTTTGAGGTCCGAGGCATTTATTTCGCGCTGCTGACGATCGCTGCGGCCGAGTTTGCCCGCGTCGTGTTCAGCGGCTGGGAATTCGTCGGAGCCATGCAAGGCTTGTTCTTCCCGGCGCATTCCGGGCCGAACTCGTTCTGGATGCTGCGTGGTGATGCGCGCTTCTACTATTTCGTTTCGCTTGCCGCAGTTTTGCTCGGCGTCAGTGCCACGGCGCTCATTCGCCAATCCTTCCTCGGCTATGTATGGCGCGCGATGCGTGACGACGAGGACGCCTCACGCGCGCTCGGTGTGCGGACGTTCCTGCACAAGATCCTCGTCGTTTCGTTCTCCGGCGCCTGGGCCGCGATCGGCGGGGGACTGCTCGCGCTGGTTCAAGGCTCGGTGTTTCCGGATTCGATCATGGGCATGGGCATCTCGGTCGACATCCTGGTCGGTCCCATCGTCGGCGGGCTCGGAACGGCGTTCGGGCCGCTGATCGGCACTCTCATCACGTTGCCGCTGGATCATCTCGCGAGCGCGATCGGCAACAAGTTCGGGATTCCGGGCCTCAATAACGTCGGCTACGGCCTCGCCCTGATTGCCGTCGTCTGGCTGCTACCCGATGGGATCTGGCCAGCGATTGTCAATTCAGCCAAATCCATCACCAGGTTCTCCTGGTTCGGCAACCTTCGGATGGAGCAGGTCAAGAAGTGACTGATCTTCTCGAACTCGACGGCGTCTCGCGCCGGTTTGGCGGATTGCTTGCCGTCGACAATGTGAGCTTCCGCCTGAAATGCGAAGGCATCACCGCGCTGGTCGGACCAAACGGCGCCGGCAAGACGACATGCTTCAATCTCATTGCCGGCGCCCTCCCGCCGACGCAAGGGTCGATCAGGTTCGGCGGCGAGATCATCTCCGGATTTCCGGCAGAGGACATATGCCGGCTCGGCATCGGCCGCACCTTCCAGGTCGTCCGGCCCATGCGCGACATGACCGTTCTCGAGAATGTCATGATCGGTGCGTTCAGCTGGACCCGAAAGGTGAGTGAGGCGAGAGACGCAGCGCGCGAAGCGCTTGACATGGTGGGGCTCGGACCGAAGGCCGATGCCGCCATCAGCAAGCTGACGCTCCCCGACCGCAAGATGCTCGAGACTGCCAAGGCGCTATCGACCCGGCCACGCCTGCTTCTGCTCGACGAAGTGATGGCCGGGCTTCGGCCTCCTGAGGCTGCGGCCGTGGTCGCGGTGCTCAGGCGTCTGGCCGAGAGGGGATTGTCGATCCTGCTCGTCGAGCACGTCATGCGTATCGTGATGGAAGCCGCAGAGCATGTTATTGTTCTCCATCATGGCGCGAAGATCGCCGAAGGCACACCACGATACATCGTCAGCCATCCGGAAGTCGTCGCCGGATATCTCGGGGAGGGGTTCAGTGCCTAACGAGCCGCTTCTCACGGTACGGTCTCTTACAGTGGATTATGGTGGATCCACGGCCCTCAACGGCGTATCGCTCAGCATCTATCCGGAGGAGCTGCTGAGCGTCGTCGGCGCAAACGGCGCCGGCAAGACTTCTCTTATTCGGTCGATCGCGGGGGTCGTCCGGCCCCTGGATGGCGAGATACGTTGGCGCGGCACCAATATTGCGGGTTTTCCACCATGGGAGATCTGCGAACTCGGTATCGCGCAAGTACCCGAAGGTCGCGAGCTGTTTCGTAATTTATCGGTCGAGGAGAATCTGCTGATCGGTGGCTCGCTCAAGCGGGCAAGAGCCCGCAGATCGGGCAACATGCAGCAGGTTTATGGGCTCTTCCCGCGGCTCCTGGAAAGGCGGCTGCAGGCCGCGGGCACATTGTCGGGCGGCGAGCAGCAGATGCTGGCGATCGGACGGGCCATCATGGCCGAACCCGAACTCATCATGCTCGACGAACCGTCTATCGGGCTTTCGCCATCACTGACTCGGGCAATGTTCGATATTGTCAAAATGCTGCACACCAAGAAGACCACCATCCTGCTGGTCGAGCAGAACGTCGCGGACTCGCTTTCGATCGGCGATCGTGGCTACGTGCTGGAGAACGGACATGTTGTACTCGAAGGCACGGGTGCCGCTCTGCTCACCAATCAGGATGTCCGGCGCGCCTATCTGGGTTTGTGAGAGCGACTTGCGCTGTCGTCAGTTTGTCCTCGAGATACCGCTGATCTTTCGATCGGCCAGATACCGGCGGGGGCTCTTGCCCAGGGCCTTCTTGAACATCGTGATGAAGGCGCTTGGCGTTTCATAGCCGAGATCTTGTGAAACAGTCTGAACCGATATTCCGGCCGAAAGCCGTTGGAGCGCGACCAGAATATGCAGACGCTGGCGCCAGCGGCCAAATGTCAATCCTGTCTGCTTCTGAATGAGACGCGCCAGAGTCCTTTCGCTCATCGCGTATCGCTCCGCCCATTCGTCGAGCGTGCTGCGGTCACCGGGATCGCGCAGGAGAGCCGCAGCGAGTTGCTGCAGGCGGATGTCGCGTGAAATCGGCAGATACATCTGCTCGGAGTCCATCTGCACCAGTTCGTCGAGCAAGACCTGGGCGAGCCGGCTCGTCGGTCCGCCCACAGGATATAGCGGAGGGAACGAGGCAAGCCTGTCGATCAGCTCACGCACAAGGGGCGAGATCGTGAACGTGCAGCATCCGGACGGCAGCTTCATTGCACGGGGGTCGATGAAGACGCAATAGATCTTGCCGAATGATGAGACGCAATTGCTGTGCTGGACGCCTCCTGGAATCCAGACCGCCCCCTGCGGTGGAACAATCCAGAGACCGTCCGGCGCCCGGCACATGACCGAGCCGCGAGAGGCTACGACCAACTGCCCCTTCTTATGCACGTGCATCGGCAATTCGTCATCGTTCTGCCGGGTCTCAATGCAGACGGATATAACGGGGCGGTCGAGAAAGTCGGGATCGATCGGCGTGTAGTTAATCCGCAGATCTGGCAGCTGCATCATCCGCAGGCCTGCATCGTCCCGCGGAAACCGTACCTGCATTTCAGGGGGGCGATACACGATCTTGCTCCGATGATTAGATCTGCTCGTTGAACTCGGGCGATTTACCTGCCTTGTCGTGCGACGGCCACCAAATATAGCGGCTCTCGCGCAGGTCCGCCAAGAACAAATCGCCCCTCTTCGTGAAATCACGGCATGATCTGCCGTCGCCAAGGCGATCCACGGCAGAGACTGCGATAGCAGATAGTGGAGCGGCTGCTTTCAGCAGAATGCTTACGCCAGGGATGGTATCACAGCATTTGCCCGCAGGGTCTGTTCAGCGAACGTGGTGTTGGTGGAGGTAGCGAACCTTGAGGCGTGTGATCCTAACCGTTCAGGAGATTGAGTTCGCGTTCGCCTGCAGAACATTCGTGCTCGAGATGGATCCGCGCGCCGGGAATCAGATCATCATTGAAGGCGATGCGCTGGCCGTTCCGAATTCAGGGAAAACACGGCGCGCGTTTCTTAATTATGGTCTTGCAAGATTGTTGCGTGTTTTCAACAGGGCGATCGAGCAAAGGGCGATCCCGCTGGAACAAGTTCCCGGGCTTCTCTCCAATCTGGCTCTCTTCAGTGAGAAAGTCCTGAACGCGTTCGAAGCATTTCCTGAGCACTGATGAACAACGAATCTGACATCTTGCGGTCGGGCCAGGGCCGCCCATTTGCAGGCATTCGTCGCACGATCATAATCATAGCACCGCCTGATATCTGAACACGCGCTGCTCTGCCACGATCGTTTGCTATTCGGTGTTTCCCTACTTTCGATATCTTCATCCATTCGATACAGCGCGCAGATCCGATGGGACAAGTCGGTCACGTGCTTGTCGTAGATTAGGAAACTGGAGCGGGCAGAACGGACGGTGTGTTCTGTCCGTCGCAGCAAGATACCGCTTGCTGCAGAACCAGAAGCAGAAGGTTCCGGATCTGGGCCCCCGAAGCGCAATGCGCAGTTCGATGCGGCGCAGCGATCGCTGGCGGAGTCATGCGCAAAGATCCGTTATGCACGCACGATCTAGCCGGCTTAACCTCTTTCGCGTCAGCCGCGCTTTCGCGGAGAGGGTAACGTAAATTCCACGACCTCGTGCTTGTCGCACCGATCAGGTGGCTGATTTTTCTTCACGATCAGCTCGAGCTCGAGAGCCTCGAAGGCGAGCTCATCCGCCAAGCGCTTGAACAGCTCGCGCTTTTCTATGTCCGTCGCCCGCCGACTCATCATCGAAAATTCTCTGGCGTCAGCGCGGACCTTTTCCAAACGTCGTCGGAGGTCCTTCATGTGTGCCGGCGTAGCTTTCAATATTATCCTTGGATCCGAACAATCAGTTTGCTTGTTCGGATCCACCGGGAGTCAACCGCCGAAGCTCGATACTGGTTCTATGTGGACCGCTAATTCGCCGCTCATAGTGCTGCGATATTTAGCCATGCTCCATGACCCAGCCCCGGTTCAGGGATTGCAAGCTGAAGTCGGCCGTCTTGGCTGATGAGCCATCTCTGTCCGGCTCTCGCCCGATGATGCATAGACTAGCATACCTGAAGGGCCTGAATGTCCGAAAGCGCACAGACGCGAGTGTTGCGCCCGACTAGGCTGCGAGCGATCCTGGGCGTTCGCGAAGCGCTCAGGCCCAACGGCATCGCCGGATGCCAAATGTGCCGGCTGCGGCGAAGCGGCTCCGTCCGCGAACGCAGTGTTGCCGGCTGCAT
Source organism: Bradyrhizobium sp. NBAIM18 (assembly GCF_020193825.1). NCBI lineage: Bacteria > Pseudomonadati > Pseudomonadota > Alphaproteobacteria > Hyphomicrobiales > Nitrobacteraceae > Bradyrhizobium > Bradyrhizobium sp. NBAIM18. The sequence goes on along the minus strand of NZ_JADYVO010000003.1, from coordinate 121,570 downwards.
GAGGCAGGAGTAAGCTCGGCAGATTAGATCAACGATGGTCGTTCTCGTGCGTAGCTTCCTTCTCATAGTGGGAATATGGCTGCTGGTGAACGTTCTGTTCGTTGTAGCTGTCCTGCCCTCGCGCAGACCGGCACCTACTCGGCGCGCAGTAACTCCATCTCCGGTGACGATCAACAGGACGGCCAGCCGCTTGGACATTCACGACCCACCACTCTTGCAGCGCGGGATGACGCCGGTTCCAATCAGAGTTCTTTTCGCCGTCCTCGTCCTTCCAGCCCTTCGGGCGTGGAAGGCGGCCAGACGGCACTTCAAAGGGCATCGCAACTAGACGCGGCCATTGCGCGCTTGAGATTCGCGTCGATGTTGTCACTGCGCCCGCGGGCCCCCCGGGCACGCTTTGGCACGCAGTGAGATAGCGCCACTGAGGTAACGACATACGAGGTACTGCCGCTGCGCGACCGAGGGTTTGAACGAGCAGGTATAGCCGAACTGCCACACTTACAAAGGTTTCGTTGCGTCGCACCTGGTTTGGTGCTGCCTAAACCGGACATTCGGGTACGATGATGGTCACCCTTTCATGCGGTACAAGGTGTTCGTGGTGGACGGCAGCCGGCAAGTGATCTGCGCTTGCGAAGCTCGACTGTATTGGCGAGTAGTGCCGACTGCAAAGTCGGTACCTGGCTCGCCTGGAGATTCGGATGCGCTACGCCGGACGATGGTGGGACTGGCTGCATTCGCCGTTGCCTCAACGTCTTGCCGACTGCGCTGTGCATCCCGCCGCTTCTGAAGAGCTGACATCTTTCGTTCGGCTTGAGCGAATCCGGCTCGAGTTGCGATTGAGTGCAGTTCATCGAGCCTCTGCTTGCAAACGGCGCAGATATCGAAGCGCGAACACGAACTGATGATTGCGGCAGTGCAACTGACGGAATCGTGCGGCTGCAAGGCAGCGATCAGTGCGATCGGAATCTTCGAACGGATCACCTCACCCGTCGTGACAGATGTGCTGCGTCGCGCCTTCGCACGTCGCGAATTTGCTCCATGTGCGCGGGCCAGGGGCGCAGCATCCGGTCGATTATGTCGCCCTCACATGATTACCTATTAATCTTATTATAGCGCTGCTCATCCGTAATAATCCGGTGATTGCTTACCGACTCCTGCCAGCGCTCTGCCCAGGATCCGATTGTTGGTTCGGCTATCGTATTTGATTTACGGCGCTTTTGTCGATTCTGAGATTGTTGTGACGGCTCGCTTCGCAGTGCGTCGATTTAAAATCGGAATTATATATTAAATGTTGACGCTAATAGGTATTTAATGAATAGTTTGTCGCTGGCGGGGCCGGAGATAAATCCGCAGCCGCTGAAGTTGCCAAGGTGTCTGAAAAATCCATCTTGAAAGAAGGGATTCCTCTATGTTGCATCATTTCATCGAGACCAAGGAAGCGTTGAAGCGTCTGCGGACGGACCAGGACGGCGTGGTGTCATTCGAGTACATCATCGTCGCGGTTTGCATCATCGGCGCAGTGTCAGCTGTGTTCGGCGTTGGGGCCGGCGGTGCGATCGGAACCGCGCTGACAGGCGGGATCACCGCGATCACCACCGCTTTTACTGCGGCAGTCTGATACGGCCGTCCGGCCAGAGGGGGGCATCGGAATGTGTCCCCCTCCGAATGTTATTTCTCTCCATTCTTATTGTTGCTGTGCCTTCCCACCACCCTGAGGCATGCATGAGCTGGGTTTCTTCCATCGTCTCGATACTGGAAATCTCGTTGTTGCTGTATGTCGCAACGCTCGACGTCGCGACCCGCACGATCCGAAATGACGTCTGTCTCTTGCTGGCGCTGCTCGGGATCGCCCGTCAGCTTGCCAGCCCAATGCAATTTGCCGAATCCCTCATCGCCGCGACGCTCCTGTTCCTGCTGCTGCTCGCGCTCTACCAGCGTGGCGGGATTGGCGGAGGCGACGTCAAGTTACTGGTAGCTTTGGCCATTGGCCTGCCGCCGACAGGCTTGATTGAGTTGCTGGCGGTAACCGCGCTGGCCGGGGGCATTCTTGCCCTGGTGCATCTGGTGATGCGCGTCCTGCCATATCCGAAATTGGCGCCGGTCGGTTCGTCGCTCGCACGGCGCGTCTACGCGATCGAGCGCTGGCGCCACGTGCGACACGCGCCCCTGCCTTACGGGGTGGCCATAGCGTGCGGTGGCATCTGGACCATCTCGAGCAGAGGATTTTGACATGTCATCCACGTTGCGCCTCTCGATCATCCTGGTGCTCTTGCTCGCAACCACCGCATTCGGGCTGATCGCCTACAACATGAACCTGCCGAAACAGGTTCCGGTAACGGTTACGGCGCAAGGGCCGGCGCCTCCTTCGACTATCGGGTATTTTGTCGCGGCACGTCCGCTGTCGAAAGGTACATTGGCCCGCGAAGAAGATTTCGCCGTGCGCTCGGTGTCGCCTGAACGCCTTCCCGCAGGGGCGATCCTGGAAACACCGGACTCGAAGGCCGGACTTCCCGGCTCTCTGGTCCGCAAGTTCGTCGACGCTGGCAGTCCCATCACCTTGCAGGACGTATTGCGACCTCGGGATCGTGGCTTCCTGGCCAGCGTCCTGGCACCGGATAGCCGTGCGATCAGCATCAAGGTGGACGAGGAGTCTGGCGTGTCGGGGCTGATCAGGCCGGGTGATCATGTTGATGTCTTGTTGACCCAGGTGTTCGAGAAGGCAGATCCCGCGCGCCGGGCCCTGAGCGAGACCGTTCTAGGAAACGTTCGAGTCATCGCGATTGACCAGGAAATCATGCAGGGTGGCCGAACCGTAAGCTCGGTAGCCGGCTCGGTGGCCGGCAAGCAAGCGCAGACTGTATCGTTGGAGCTTGCCCCGGACCAGGTCAAGAAGATCACGGTCGCAAGGCAGCTCGGAACGCTTTCCCTGGCGGTGCGGGCCGCAGTCGAGCAGTGGGATACGGCGGACACTGGCGCCATGTCCAGCTGCGATGTGTCGCCGGAAATCGCCCGCCAAAATGCGATTGCCGGCCGGACAGCAGCGGTCGTTGTTCATTCCGGTGGTCAGATAAAACAATACTCCGTCAGGAAACAGGAATCTGCCGACGGCGACGTTCCGATCAACTGCGACGGGTCGGAAGTGTCCCGCCGCGGAGCGACGATGGTGGTTCAGGCAGGCAAGTTGCTGGAGAAACGTTGATGAGCGTTAACATAGCGGCCCTCAGCACTCCTGAAGAAGCGACGTCTGTTGTCGCCCGCAATCGAATCGTCTGCTTCGTCAATGACGAATTGAGTGCCGCGGCTCTGCGCAAGGGCCTTGAAGGCAGCAATATTTCGATCAAGCGGGGCACGATCCGCAATGCCATACGGATGCTCGAAACGGACACCGAACTATTCGCCCTGGTGACGGACATCAGTGGTATCGATGATCCATTTGCCGAACTGGAGCGGCTGGCCGGCGTCTGTCCGCCCGATGTCCGGGTGGCTCTGATCGGTGAAAGCAGGGAGATCACCTTCTATCGCGCGCTTATGGAGCTCGGCCTGACCGAGTACCTGCCGAGACCGATCACGCGGGACATGGTGCTGGACCAGCTGCGCCCAAAGCTGCTGGGCGATCGTGCGCCGGCGCCGACCGACCGAGGCGGGCATGTGATCTCGATCTGCGGCGCGCAGGGCGGTGCCGGCGCAACGAGCATCGCCATCAATCTCGCGCTGCAACTGGCGGAGACCACCAAGGCCAAGGTCGCGCTGCTCGATCTTCATCTTCAAGGCGGCGAAACAGCCGTGATGCTGGGTGTTCAGCCCGGACCAGGCCTGCGCATCGCCCTGGAGAACCCGATGCGGGCGGACACGTTGTTCCTCGAGCGCGCCGCAATCGCAGTCAACGAGCGAGTCAGCCTGATTTCCGCCGATGAGGAACTGGACGCTCAGCTCGACATCACCGAAGCGGGCGTGAGGCACGTCCTTGGCCTGCTCCGCCAACGATTCAACTACATCGTTGTCGATGTCCCGGTCCCGTTTCCGTCATCCATCCATCCGGTGATTTCTCTTTCCCGGCACGTGCTGGTGCTGCTGGAGGCGGAGGTGACCGGACTTCGCAATGCCCACGCACTGCGGGCCGCCGTCACCAACATTGCCGGCAGGGATCGGGTCTTCACCTTGCTGAACCGTGCCAATCGCCCGGGGGGCCTTCCCAGGGCCGCGGTGGTCAAGGCGTTGGGGACAGAGCCTGACATGGTCGTACCCGATCTCGGGAAGGGCATGACCCAGGCGGTCAATCTCGGAATTCCCGCGCTGAAGCACGTATCTGCACTGCGACGCCATCTCGCGCCGATCGTACGGGAGATCACGGGGCTTGGCGCCGAGCAGAAGGGACGGCTGCGGAGGCTGCTGGGGCTATGAGAAAGTTTGGTAGGCGCGACGAGGAAACGCCGGTTCGCTTGCCTGCACCGACGCCGAGCTTGGCTGCAACGACGCCAAGCGTGCCTGCATCAACCTCAAGGCGCGACGAGGCTTCGATTGACCGGCCGGTGATGCCAGCTTCACTGCGCGAACGCGTCATCGAGCAGATTGAGCCATCGGTGGCCGCAACTGTTTCGCGTGACGTCCTTCGGCGCCAGATCGAGGAAATCATCCATGGCATCGCCAATGAGGAACGGCTCGAACTGTCGGGTCGCGAGCAGCTTCAACTGGCGGACGAGATTGCCGACGACATGACCGGCTATGGGCCGCTGCGTCCGCTTCTGCTCGATCAATCGATCAACGACATTATGATCAACGGGCCGAGCAACGTTTATGTCGAACGAGCCGGCAAGCTGGAGCGGATCGCGGTGCGCTTCCGCGACAATGATCACATCGCATCGGTGGCCCAGAAAATTGCCGCGCAAGTTGGACGGCGCATCGACGAATCCAGTCCGATGGTGGATTGCCGCTTGTCCGACGGCAGCCGCGTCAACATCATCTTCCCGCCGCTGGCGATCCACAGCCCCTGCATCTCGATTAGAAAGTTTCCGAGCCGCCGCCTGGATATCGCCGCACTGATCGAAAACGGCTCGATGACCGCAGCCGTCGGACAATTGCTGGAGATTGCCGCCCGGTGTCGGCTCAATGTCCTGGTCTCCGGCGGCACCGGGTCCGGCAAGACGACGCTGCTCAACGCCATGAGCCAGTTCATCGATCACAGCGAACGCGTCGTCACCATCGAGGATGCGGCGGAGCTGCAGCTCCAGCAGCCGCACGTGATCAGCCTGGAGACCCGGCCTCCCAGCCTTGAAGGCACGGGGCAGGTGACACAGCGCGATCTCTTGTGGAATGCGCTGCGCATGCGTCCTGACCGGATCGTCGTGGGCGAGGTGCGCGGCGCGGAAGCGTTTGACATGCTGCAGGCGATGAACACCGGCCATGATGGTTCGATCTCCACGGTCCATGCCAATAGTGCTCGCGACGCCCTGACCCGCATCGAGAACATGGTGCAGATGGGGCAGGTGAATCTGCCGTCGCGAGCCATTCGAACTCAGATCGTCGCTGCACTGGATCTCATCGTGCAAGTCGAACGCATGCGCGATGGGCAACGTCGCATTATCCAGATCAGCGAGGTGATGGGGCTGGAATCGGATGTGATCACCACCAATGACATCGCAACTTTCGAATACCAGGAGGAGGACGACAATGGGCGGATCTCGGGCACTTACCGGGCCACCCTTGCAGTCCCGAAATTCAAGAGCCGTCTCGTCTATTTCGGGCTCGATCGCGCCTGGGCCGAGGCAGTGAGGCAGATATGATACCTGAGGCCGTGATCGTCGCTGTTCTGGTGCTCGCGATGTGCGCAGCCGTCGGCTCGTTATGGCTCGACGGCCGGGAGCGACGCATGGACCGCCGGCTGGCGGTCGCTCTACCGGCCTCCCATCCGGCCAGTCTGCCATCCATTCGCCGGGCGGAGACCGGCTCCCGGTATCTGCTTCTCCACCGTTTGGCCAATTATAGGCCCGAGATGGTTCACGCCTGGCATCCGGCGTATGTGCTGCTTGCTGCCGCTATCGCCGTAGCAGCGATCTTCTACGCTAATCGCCTGCTGGGATTTTCCGTTCTCTACGTGTCTGTCGCGGCTGCGATTGCCGCCGTGGTGGTCGTGCGAGGTCTGTTTGGCTGGCAGCAACGTCGGTTCGCCAGTCAACTTTTCCGGCAGCTGCCTGACGCCATTCAGCTGGTGACGAGTACGGTTCGATCGGGTCTGCCTGTGCACGAAGCATTTCGCACCATCGCGCGCGAAATGCCGCAACCGACGTCTGGACAATTTGCAATCGTGTGCAGCGAAATGAATCTGGGAAGACCTCCGGAGGAAGCCGTCGAAGGCGTCTATCGGCGAACGCAAGTGGCAGAGTATGCGATGTTTGCGGTGACACTTGCGGTTCAATTGAAGTCCGGCGGCAGCTTGGCCGAGACCTTGCAGACGCTGGGCGACACGGTGAGTCAGCGTGTTGCGCTCGCTGCTCGCGCCAAGGCGCTGGCGGGAGAAGTGATCTTTTCCTCGCGAGCACTCACGATCTCGCCCCTGATTGCCGGAGCATTGCTATACGCGGCCAATCCGCAGAACGTCGATCTGCTGTTCACTGACCCGACCGGAAACAAGCTTCTGGCTTACGCGGTAGTCTCGGTGCTCATCGGGCATCTGGTGATAAGTTGGATGGTCAGGCGGGAAACAGAACTATGACTTTTGGTCTGGGGCTGGCGGCCCTCGCAGTCGTAGCTGGAACGGCGGCCTTCATGCTGATCATCCGCGAACTACACGTCCGTGCATTGGACACGCGGGTCTCAAACGCCGTGATGGGTATCCCTTACCGTTCAGCCCCCTTCAAAGACCTGACCGGTTGGTTCTCGTGGCTGGGCATGCGCTATCGGCGCTTCTACGCCGAGGAGAATCTGGAGGAGCTACGAACGGTCCTCCACTCATCTGGTTTCAATCATCATAGAACCTTGCCGATCTGGATCGGCATCAAGATCGTCAGCATGTTCGCGCTGCCGGTCATTGCGCTGCTTCTGGCGCAACTTTCGGGAAGGAGACCTGCCGACGTGCTGGTCTTCACGCTGATGGGTGTGGTGATCGGAATCTTGGGTCCGCGATTGGCTCTGTCGGTGATGAAGCGGCGCTTTGATGCTGCCATTCGGCTGGGCACGCCGGATATGATCGATTTGCTGATCGTGTGCAGCGAGGCGGGAATGGGCCTGGAAAGCGGGCTGGGGCGCGTCGCCGAAGAAATGAAGTCGACCAATCCTGCTATGGCCTGGGTGCTGCACCGACTCCTTGATGATCTCCGGATACTGCCAAGTCGCGTCGAAGCATTCGAGAACTTGGCGGTCACTTCGGATGGTCTTCGCCGGTTTGGCACGATGATCAGCCAGAGCTTGCAGTACGGAACGCCGTTGGGCCAGGCGCTACGCAGTATCGCGCTCGACCTGCGGCGGGAACGAATCACCAAGCTAGAAGAAAGGGCGCACAAGTTGGGCGCCAAGCTGACCATTCCGATGGTGCTGTTCCTGCTCCCAGCGATGTTCGTCATCATGGGAGGAAGTCCCGTTCTGCACCTCGTGCGTTCATTCGCCAGCTTCGGAAAGTAGCCATGAGCACAATCGCCCTCTCCAAGAGCGGATCTTACGACCGGATCATGCGGCTGCTTGGCAGCTTGTGGTTCTTGTTGCTGGCTCTTTGCGTCGCCGTCAGGATTGGAGCGTCGCTGCACGATCCATGGCCCTCGCTCTTGTCGAGCTTTTGCCTCGGCATCTTCTACATGCTCCTGGCGCTGTTGATCATGACGCGCTCACCGGCAAAGGCGCATGCCGACGGCCTGCTTCCAAGAATAGCTGCCTTCGTCGGCAGCTATCTGCCATGGACGATCAGCTTCCTCGGCAAAACCGACGACACGCTGCCCAACCTGGCATCGACCGCCTGCGTGCTGGTCGGCACGATCATGATGCTTGTTACGATCCGACATCTGGGTCGGTCGTTCAGCCTGGTGCCACAGGCGCGCTCGGTGGTCCAGACCGGTCCGTATCGATGGATCAAGCACCCGCTCTATGTCGCAGAAGAAATCGTGGTGCTGGGCGTCGTGCTGCAATACCTGACACCGGTTACGGTGATCGTCCTGGTCCTGCATATCGGCATTCAGGTCTGCCGAATCCTTTACGAGGAAGACCTGCTTCGGCGCAATTGCCCTGAATATTCGAGTTACGAAGCATCACGTTGGCGAGTGATTCCTTACGTTTGGTGAGCGGCTATGCGTGGCCGGATTGTGGTGGATATGGTTCAGATCGCTGCGGCTCGGGTGACGCGATCGCACGTGGCAAGTCCCCGTGGAGGCAGGCGCGCGTATCGTAGAGGGTCCTTCGTCGCCGATCAGCGCGGCGCCGTCGCGTTCGAGACAGTCATCGTTTACATTTTCATGGTGGCGAGCCTGCTGATGCCGCTCGCCGATGTCGCTGCCGCGGGCTTCCGGTTCATCTCTGCGTGGTCGGCGCTGCGGTCTTTCGGGCAGTACATTCAATACAAGAACCCGCCCGACCCGGCGGACCCGGGGACTTGGGTGTCGGCGCTACAGACAACGGTCGCCGGGCATACCATCGGCAATATCCAGGTCATGTGCGGAAGCACTGTCTGCAGCTCCGGCACCCTTGGTTCGACTCCCAAGTACTTTACATTTTCGACGACTGTCACTTTGGCCCCGATTGTGTTGACGTCGGTGCTCTGTCCCAACAGTTGCACATACACACTGGCTTATTCGGAACGTTTCCAGTAGGTGTTTTCATGCGTAGTCTGCTCCGTTCCAAACGAGGCTCGGCCGCATTTGCGACAGTGATCGCGCTGGTGCCGCTCATCGGTGTGGTCGCGCTCGGGGCCGAGGCCGGATCGTGGTACGTTACCAGGCAGCACGCGCAGAATGCCGCCGATGCAGCGGCCTATTCGGGCGCTTTGCGACTTGCATGCGCGAATGCTGGTGTGCTCTGCGATACATCAGTGGACTATCACGCCAAGCAATTCGCGGCACAGAACGGGTTCTGCAACACCGGCGATACGGCCTATCCGGGCACCAACTGTGCGCCAAGCCTTCCAACGGGAATCTCGCGGGCGGTGCAGATCGACATCGGCAGCTACAGTGCGGGTGCGTTCACAACGCCGCCCGGAGGAGGCGGCGGTAACGCCGTTCGCGCCCTCGTCAGTCAGCAACAGCCGGCCTATTTGTCGGCAGTGCTGGGTTTGACGACCGTCAACATCCCCGCCCAAGCCATCGCTCTGGTCGAACTGCCGAGCAAGGTGTGCGCCTTGGCGCTCGGACCTGATCCGAACGGCGGCGGAGGGGCGCTTAAGATTGCCGGTAACGTCAGCAACAACGGCACGGGTTGCCCGATAATGTCGGATGCCAGTGTTCAGTTTGCCAGCACTGCCTCTTTCACCGGTTCGGGATGGGCCGTCTTGGGTGTAACCGGCTGTAGTCCAGCCAGCACCTGCGCCAATCCCGGCGTCACGTACAACTATTTCATGCCGTATGCCAACAATCCACTTAGCAAATTGGACAGCCAATCGTTCAATAGCTTGACCTCGAGCGGGAAGCCAAACGATTTGGCATGCAGTGGTACGTTGACGCCTAATACCCCGCCGAGCAGCACTAACCTGTACCGCAACCTAACGTGCACGACCGGGAACGCGGTAGATTTTAGTCCGGGCACGTACTTTTTCTACAATGGCACGATAAGATTCAATGGCGGAACCATCACTTGCAGTGCCTGCACACCCTGGCCACCGGCTGGCACAGGTTTAGGCGTCACTCTTGTATTACTCGGGGATTCCAGCATTTCCATCTCTGGCGGCGCTGTAGTTAATCTGTCCGCGCCTTACACCAACACTTTCTCTTCTGATCTGAACGGCGTTCTGATTGATGATCAAGCACCGAGCAAGAGCAGTAATCAGGTCACCATCAACGGTGGTTCGGTTAAGCTGGGTGGTGCGATGTATTTCCCGCACGTCGACGTGACCTGGAACGGAGCGACGCAAAGTACCAATACGACCTGTTCACAAGTGATCGCCAAAACTCTCACCATGGGCGGTGGCGGCTTCCTGAGCACGGATGGATGTAATCCGGTCACCGTCCCTTACACCCAAGTTGTCCGCTTGGTGCAGTGATGAGAAAGCTCGATCAGCGGGGCATCGCATCGTTCGAGTTCATCCTCGCCTTTGTGTCCCTTTTTATGTTGATCTTCGCCATCTTCGATCTCGGACGCTATGCGATCACGATGCAGTCCTTGCGGACGCTCGCGAGCGCCGGGGCCCGAGCGGTCATGATCAGCTGCTACACGCCCGCCTTGCTTCAAAGCCCGCCTCAGTCGCCGTCAAGCTGCGCGGGCGATCCCATGTCCACGACCGCTAAGCAGACTGCCGCGCCGTTCCTGTATCGCGGCGGTCTCACGCCGACGCTGAGCGTGGCATCCAGCGGCAGCAATTTGACCGTGACTGCTTCTCAAGCCGGCTTCACGATGCTGATGCCGATATGGGGCACAGCACTCAATGCGCCGAGCGCGTCAACGCAGATTCCCTTCTAGGCAAAATATGGCAACGTACCTTACCCATCTTGGCCTCGGGTCGGCGCTCGAGCTGGACAAACCCCTCGGAATCGAACTGCGCCAAAGCAATCTGAGCCTGGCCAAGTGCCGTTTGGAGACGACGAGCCGACGCCGTTCGATCGTGAGCCACGACGGAATCGCGCAAACGTGGTCGTGCTACAGCAGTTCTGAACGGAGCTGCAGAGAGAAATGATGCGCGCCCGCAACATTGGAAAGTTTTCTTTGCCACTTGAGGCTGTGCGGTAAGCGTCTCTTCTTGCACGCAGGCAGCATCAAGGACGATGATCTTGGAAACGCGAAGTAACGAATTGTAGTCGGACATCTTGTAAGCTCTGCGGCGTGGTGCGCAGAGGGGAACTATTGGGGATATCGAGCACGTAGATTTGCGGGGGAGCCGCGGATCGCAGTTGGGGGGACTCGAATGGGTGGCGGTCGCATTTCGGGTAAGATAAGGAGGCTTCTCGCCTTCAGCGTGATGGGTCTTGGGGCGGCGCTCGCCTCCTTTGCGTCCGCTGACCCCGCGACAGCGGCAGACCGGCGGGGCTCCTCCGGCGGCGGCGTCTTCGTCAGCGAAATGAACGACGTCCAGCGGGTCAAGGTGGTGGTCAACAAGTCACGCACCTTCAAGGTCGATACGGCTTTCGCAACTATCGTGGCCGGCTCGCCCGACATTGTGGACGTGAAGTCGCTCAGCGATCACCTGATCTACGTCCAGGGCAAGCAGACCGGCACCACCAACGTCATCCTGCTCGACTCCTCGATGAAGCAGATCGGCATCCTCGACGTCGAGGTCGTGATCGATACCGGCAATCTCCAGCAGAACATCCGCAGCAGCACTGGCGGGCACGGGATCCGGGTCTCGGCTTCCGAGGGCCAGGTGGTGCTCAGCGGAACGGCCGCCGATGCGGTTACGGCCGAGCGGGCCATGGCGATCGCCACCAGCACAGTCGCGAAGGGGGGCACTGTCGTCAACGCGATGAGTGTCGCGGCGCCGCAGCAGGTGATGCTGGAGGTGCGTTTTCTTGAGGTCACCCGGGATGCCGGCCGCGACCTCGGTGTGAACCTGTACGCAGCGAATGCCAACGGGACCAACGTCGGAAACACGGGGCGTGGCGGAGTGGTGACCAGCTTGACCGGCCGGCGACCGATCGGAGGTGTCAATGGGCCTGTCGGTGCTCCCCCAACGGGTAGCCTCCCAGTACTAGCCACGGCAAATACGCTTCTTGGCACGGGGGGCGGCATCGCTCCGGTACCTTTCGGAAGCTTGTTGACCAGCATCGTCAGAACGAGCAATGGGGGTTCGGTGGACCTATTGATCTCGGCGCTTGAGACCAAGGGACTGGCTCGCAGGTTGGCCGAGCCGAACTTGACCACGCTTTCCGGAGATGCAGCGCGCTTCCTGGCCGGTGGTGAATTTCCGGTGCCGATACCAAACACGACCGCGACTGGCTTTCCGACCATCACAATCGATTACAAGAAGTTCGGTGTCGAACTGGCCTTTGTCCCCACCGTGCTCTCGCGGGGGGTCGTCAACCTTCGGGTGGAGCCGTCGGTCAGCGAGCTTGATTTCGCCAATGCGGTGACGATTCAGGGAACGACGGTTCCGGCGTTGACCCGCCGCGATGCACGCACCACGGTGGAGCTGCGGGACGGCCAGAGCTTTGCGATCGCCGGCCTGCTGCAAACCCGCAACCGCCAGGACGTGTCGCAATTGCCCTGGATCGGCTCTGTGCCCGTGCTGGGAGCCTTGTTCAGCAGCAAGTCGTACCAGCAGGAGGAAACCGATCTCGTCATCATCGTGACGCCGCGCCTGGTCGCACCGGCCGCGCCCGGTCAGCAATTGGCGTCACCGCTCGACTCCCGCCTTCCGGCCAACGACGTCGATTTCTTTCTCAATGGCCAGATGGAAGTGCGCAAGCGTTACAATGACTACGTCAACTCCGGAGGCGACGTTAAAGGACCCTATGGTCACATCATCGCTCCCGAGGTCACTGCGACCATTCCGGCACCGGCTGTTGCGAACCAGCCCGTCGTAAAAACGCTCAACTGAGAAGGAAGCGGGAGATGACCATCAGGTATCTGGCTCTGTTCGCACCGCTGCTGCTCGGGGGATGTTACGGGGTGGCTGGTCATGACGAGGTGGACCGCTATTTCCAGCGTTCCGACACCATCACGATGAGTGCCGGCAATGCCAAGGAGGTCAACGCGGTCACCCACACAATCCATCCATGGCCGCGAAACGTCGGTGATCGCAGGATCACGTACGACGCCCGGCGCGTGGGCGCCGCCGTGACTCGCTATGGCAACACGAAACAGCCGGTGGATCAGCTTCCCGACATTGGCGATGCGACGAAACAAATGGGCGTGCGGACTGCCCCAACCCAGAACGTCAACATAGAAGGATTGGGGGCTGGATCGACTGCTGGAGTATCAGTGCCGGTTGGTGGAGTAGGCGTAGGCGGCAGGTAACGATTTTTAGTGCGTGGTTTTGGCGATGTTGTTTGCGAACGGCGCAGTGAAGTTGCTGCGACGTGCGGGGGACCAAGGGGTTATGCGACGTATCATCTTCATGCTGACCTGTTGCTGGTTGGGGATCGGCCTTGCGGGGTGTGATCATACGCTGAGGCAGGCTGCCGTCGTCGCTCCCGTCGAGCCGCCTGGGGGGGACCCCGTGCAGGAGCCGACGGACGTCAAATATTATCCCTCGGACGAGCCGGTACGGCTGGGCTTGGAGCATTTCAACCGCGGCAGCTACGGGTTAGCCAATCGCTATTTCAGGGATGCGGTCGAGAAATCGCCGAAGGACGTGACGGCCTGGGTTGGACTCGCGGCGAGCTATGATCGGATACGTCGCTTTGATCTCGCCGATCAGGCCTATGCCCAAGCGATCCGGCTGGGCGGCGAAACCGTGCAGGTTCTGAATGACCAGGGATATTCGTACATGCTGCGCGGCAATCTGAGTGCGGCGCGCCGAAAGTTCGAGAAGGCCTATTCGCTCGATCCAGGCAACCCGGTTATCGCCAATAACCTCGAGCTTCTCAATGGCAGCCGGCGGTTCATTGAAAGACCACCGAACAACCAGCCTTAAGAGGGCGATCGACTACTGCGATCGCGGCCAGTTCTCGTCAATTGGGCCCAATTACAGCATCAGCGTGACGGCTGCCGCTGCGGACGATGACAACAACGCCATTGCGAACGGTAAATCTCGCGCCGAGCAGCTTCCGCACCCTGTCCGTGATCGGAGAGGAAAAGGGAACGGTTTCTCCCACGACGGGATCGCCGACCTTTGTCGTCTCAGTCGCGGGGCCAGCAACTGGTGCAGGCTTGATATAGTCTCGGACAAGCTGAATCTCTTCACGTGACAGGATGAGCGGAGCCTGGTCGGGTTGGATCTCCGACGGCGGTTTGGGTATTCCACTGCTTGCCTTTTCGCGCATCTCGTTCGTGCTTGCGATCTGATCGAGCCTGGCTACTCGTAGCTTGAGTGCGATGATATCACGTTGCAGTGTTGCGATCTCCAATTTGCGCGCGTTGACCTGCATGAAGACAATGATCGCGCAAACGCAACTCACGACGAAGCCGACGCTCAGCAGTGCGATCAACCAGCGCTCGAAATTTCCCGTCGACCCCCCGGTCGTTCGGGGGAGTTGATCGCGCTGGAGATGGCGCCGCCAGATGCGACGTGCTCGGTCGATCCAATTGGTAGGGCCCGTTACGCCGGTCCCCGCCCGGCCCGACCCAAAATGCGCGGGTGACGAGGCGGCTTTCTCTCGGGCCGGTTCAACGGACGACGACGTGTCGACTTGCTCAAGCCCAAGATTGTCGGGGACGCGATCCGCCGTCGTCAGATGCGCGGCAGGGTGGAACGGATCCATCTGCTTATCGAGCCGGCCCATCTCCGCTCTCCATGCAGCCATCTATCAACTTCGCCAGTTCCGCCGACGCGGCAGAATGAGGGTACCCGAGGATTCGATCAATCGGAACGGAAAAGGCTCCAATCCGCCGCGTGAGCCGCTCTAACGGTAGCTTGCAAGAGACACGGCGCCAACCAGATGCCAGAGTCTACCCCGCGGATGCTCCGACCGCGCGGATGTTAGCCGGTGAAATGCAGCACTTTGATCGTGCGACGAACGCCCACTTTCAGTCGGATAAGCCCGGTCGTGCGACCAGCAAGTCATTGATTGTTCTCAACCCAAGGCTGACTCCTAATCAGCGGGTCCCAGGTTCGAGCCCTGGTGCGCCCACCAAGTTCTTCAAGGACTTGCCCTAGCGAACCGTTTGAGACGACCGAACTCAAAACGGTTTTTGAAACGGTGATTTTGGCGACCAATCGGCGGGGCCATTCTCGGCATTGTGATCTACTTTACCCGCCGAGGCGGAGGCGAAGCCGACTCGAAGGCCGCCCGACAGAACCGCTTTCAACGTTCTGTCTGGATTAGAGCCGGCCGACATAGCCGGCATCTTCCCACTTCGGTTCTTTGTCGTCGGCGACGCATGGGGGCAGCTGCGCCGCGCTGCGAGTATGTAGAGAGACCGGCGCATCCTGGCCATGGCAACCCCACCTCACAGTAGGATTGTCGCTGCGAGTGGCACCAGTCATGCCGTCAATGCCGCTCGAGCAACGATTCCTGTCCTCTCGTCAGGCTCGGCGCCGTCGAGAAAGACTTTCACCGCGGTGCGAGCGCGCAAATCGATGTCGGAAAGCGTTGGTACGTCGCCGAGCTGAAGCACGGCCTCCAGATGGACGTTTCCATGGAGCATCCCAAGAAACTGGCGGGCGCCGCCTTCGCAATGTGCTAGATCGATTTCTCCGGCCTGCTTCGCTTTTGCCAGAATTTTCGTAAGGACCGCGATGGCCGGCGTAGGTCCATGTTGCGCGTAGGCCCGTGTCGCATCGGGGTAGCGGTCCGCTTCAAGTATGGCTGTATAACAGACCTCCAGCAACGACGACGTCATCATCGTTTCGAGGAGATTGCGCCCAATGATGATGAGTAGTTCCCTGAGTGGCAAGGAAAGCTGGTCGGCACTGACACTCAGCGCGTTAGACGAGTAATGGCTGACGACTTTGGTGAACTGGTCGATGAGAAGTTGCTGCACGTTCTCGCGCCGCGTTGACCTTTCGCGCAGTAGCTGCCGGTAGAGACCGTGCGGCGTCCATGTCCAGCTCGGTCGGCCGAGCAAGAACGCCGAGAGAACCGCGCAGTTCGACCAACCGCGAAGCTGGCTCGCTTTGCCCGGGACCGCTTCGCGGACCCGCAGGATATCGCCCGTCGCACCCCACCGAAGAAATCTGACGGCATCGGCCGGTGGCAGGATCGTCACCATCATGCGCGTCCACCACGGCTCAACGAGCAGCCAACTCCCCGTGCTCGTGGGTCGCATGGCAAAGACATGCTTATGCCTGTGATGGACGAAGCGATGCCACCATTGCCGTCGAAGGCCGGGCACGAAACAGACGATCCAGTCGGCGGGGTCGACTGTCACCAGGACCCATTATCGTCGATGCTGTTCGCCAGGTCCGCCGGGACGTCGCCGACGACCTTCAGTCTTGAAGGGCTCTCGCTCGGGCCAGACCATCTTGACCGGCCAATATCATTGGCTGCGCTCATCGCTTCATGCTCCTCGTGCTCCCACATCCATGAATGAAGCTTTCGATACTGGCTCTGACGCGGTCGGCGGCTGGGGCTTCGAGGCTCATTGCCGGAGTCAGCATCAGCGCCTGGTAGAGCGGTTCTCTCAGTAGTCCCAGCAATTGCTCGGCGTATAGCTGAGCGTCCGATATCGACAGGATCCCCCGCTCATTTGCTGCGGACAGAAACTCCCGTAGCTTGAGTGTGACAATCGCTTGTCCCGCCTCGTGCACCCGCTTCTTCAGCGCAGGATTGCGTGCACCCTCGGTCATCATCATCCGAACGAGTCCGACCAGGGTGGTCGAGTATTCCTTCCAGGCGACGCGTCCGAACGCGATGAGTGTTTCGCGTGCATCATCTACGGTGCCGGGGCGCGCTCTCCTCACCAATGGCTGCGATATGAGGGAGGCTTTGTGTTCGGCGATCGCGACAATGAGATCGTCGACGCTCTCGAATGCCGATAGAATGTCTTCCGTCGAGTATCCGCTTCGATCCAAGATATTGTCGAGGTCAGCGGGCGCGCCGCTCGGATTGGCGAGAGCCTCGCTGACCGCCAGCACGATCTCGGCGCGAGGGTCTGGCCTCGACACGGCATTGGCTTGGCGGGAGGGTTTCGACGTGGGGTATGTCATGTACGGCTCCTCGGTTCGGGCTAACTGCGCCGCGCGCTTCTTCGCGTGCAGGGCAAACGCGATCTTGATGGTGACCAGAACCGGCGCAGCGATGACGAAAAGAAGAGCGATGGCAGCGAACGCGGTGTCGAAAGCGATGACCGTGGATTGACCGGTGAGGGCTCGACCCAACAGACCCATCGCAGTCCGGCCGGCGGCCACGCTGTCCATTCCTCGTGCTGCGAGCATGGCACTCGTCGTTCCCAGCCGCTCGCTGACCGCGGGAAGGCCTGCGGTAACACTGGCGCTGAGCACCGTGGCATTGGTGGTGACATTGTGGTCGATCATGGTCTGGAGCCCGGCTACCCCCATGAGGCCACCGAGCTGGCGCCCGGCGTTGAAAAGACCGATGCCGGACGCTCGATTGCGGTTGTTGAGGTCGCTGAAAGCGATAAGGGTGATCGACAGGAAGAGGAAGCCAAGTCCAAAGCCGCGTAGCTGGATGGCGGTCATCATGTCGTCGGCGCCACTTTCGCTGGTCGAGCCGGACAGCATCCACATCGCGGCCATGATCATCAGGATTCCGAACGGCACGGTGACGATCGGCGGGGCGCCGCGGACCTGCATGAGGAAGGCGGCCACGAGGAGGGCGCCAACAAAAAACGCGCCGCTCGGCAACAGGAGCTGGCCGGCATCGGTAGGCGTGAACGCGAGAACGGACACGGCAAACGATGGGATCAGATACGCGCTGCCGAACAGGGCGGCACCAGCGACGAAACTCACGATGAAGGCGAAGGAAAAATCGCTCGACCGGAACAGGGTGAAATCGAACAGGCCTTGGCTTTTGGCCATCGCCTGTTGGCCGAGAAACGCCAGCGAAGCAGCTGCGCCGATCACGGTCAGCCACGCGATGCGAGGCTCCTCGAACCAGCGCCATCGGCTGCCTTGGTTGAGAACATAGGTGAAGCAGAAGAATGTGACTGAGATCAGAAAGAAGCCGACCCAGTCGAACGGAAGGCGCGCAGCCGCAACGGGCCTGGGGCCGTCTGCGATCAGCAGAAGTCCGATAGCGGCGAGGGCTACCGGAACAACGCCGAAGAAGATCCATGCCCACGACTGGCTGTCGATCAACCATCCCTGGAGCGCCGGAGCGATGGTCGCAGGAGCGACCACGGACCCCATCGCAAACAAAGCCTGAAGGATCGGCTGGTAGGATCGCGGATAGGCGAGAAAAATGATCGACTGTCCCGCGACAAGCAAGGTGCCGCCGGAGAAGCCCTGAATGATGCGGAGTGCGACCAGCAGATCTAACCGATACGTGATGGCGGCGATGCCGCAGGCCGTGCCCATGACCAGCGTCGAACCGATGATCAGGCGGCGCGGACTGGTGCGTGTCATGAGCCAGGAGGCGGCCATGAACCCGACTAGCTTCGTTGCGGTGTATCCGATGTCCAGCCAGGCGAACTCGTCGGGAGTCGCATGGGTGTCGCCAATGATGTCGTTGCGCGCCCGAGCGACAGGACGGTGCTTGCGATTGCCTCCGTCAGAGTGGCGAGCACGATGCCCGCGACAAGAATGATTCCTGCCGCGCGCCTGTCGTAGCCTGGCGTGGCGTCGGCGATCGCGGTCATGTGCCGCTTCCTCGATCTATTTCGACACGCGCCGACAGGCCAGGCACGACGCGGCCGGGCAATGGATTTCTGTCGAAGCGGATTTTCACAGGCACGCGTTGAACGACACGAATGAAGTTCCCCGTCGCATTGTCAGTGGGGAGCAGGGTGAACGCAGAA
The DNA here is from genome assembly GCF_020193825.1 of Bradyrhizobium sp. NBAIM18. NCBI lineage: Bacteria > Pseudomonadati > Pseudomonadota > Alphaproteobacteria > Hyphomicrobiales > Nitrobacteraceae > Bradyrhizobium > Bradyrhizobium sp. NBAIM18. The sequence goes on along the minus strand of NZ_JADYVO010000003.1, from coordinate 102,931 downwards.
CCGCTGCCGGGCGCAAAGCTGTCCACCACACCTTCAATCGTCTGGTTCGGATAGCTGTCCACCTTGATGCGGGCGCGCTGACCGGGCCGGATATGTTCGATCTGGCTTTCCTTGAAGTTCGCCACCACCCACACGTCCTTCACCGGAACGATGTCGAGCAAGGTGGTGCCCGGCGCGACAAGCCGGCCGACGCGAACCTGGCGGTTGCCGACGACGCCGTCGACCGGCGCATGCACCACGGTGTGGTCGAGATCGATCTGGGCGAGATCGCGTGCGGCGTGCGCTTGCGCCACTGCAGCAAGTGCAGCTTCGCGCTGGCTGGCAAGGACGGCGATGCGTGCCCGCTGGGCCTCCACCGTTGCCCCCGCCGCCGATACGCCCGCCTCGGTTCTCGACAACGCCGCATCGCTTTCATCGACCTGCGCCTGGCTGACCGCGTTGGTGCGGATCAGTTCGCGGCGGCGATCGGAGGCCTTCCGCGCCAGATTCATCTCGGCCACGCTCGCAAGTCTTTGAGCTTCGGCCTGCCGTATCAGGGCGTGCTGGAGTTGGATCTCCGCATCGACATTGGTGAGGCGGGCTTGGGCGGCTTCGACATTGGCCTCGGCTTGCGCCAGGCGTGCGCGGTAGTCGCGATCGTCGATCCGGAACAGGACGTCGCCCGCACGAACGGTCTGGTTATCCTGAACCTCCACGGCCGTGACGTAGCCTGCAGCCTTCGGCGCGAGCGACGTCATTTCGCCGCGAATATAGGCGTTATCGGTGAATGTCTCGTTCGAATGGGCATATGCCCAGCCACCAGCCACAAGTACGACAGCGCCGAGGCACAGCACCAAGCCGACCGCCTTCTTGTTAACATGCACCACGATACCCTCCTGCAACGGTTGTTGTCGCTGACAACTCTGCCAATTCACTCGCTTTCCGGCCGCCATCGACGGAGATCGCGGTTCACCGCAATTCGTCGCCAAACCTAGTTGCGCACCGTTATGGCCTTCTTGTATGTCGCGGGGTCATCGAGGATCTTGACCAAATACTCGGCCACGTCCGCGCGGGTGGCTGTTGAGGTGATGTTCCAGCGCAGATCGGTCCCGGCCTTCAGGTTTCCGCGAGCACGCTTGAATGTCAGCGTCGCCGGTCGAACGATCGTCCAATCGCAGTCACTCTCCCGGACAGCTGCCTCCTGCGCCTCCTTGTCTGCCATCACCTCCTTGAGTGCGAGCTTGACCATGAAGCCTGCGCCAAAACTCCCGGTGCGGTAGCTCTCACCGACACTCACCGAGCTCTCAACGATGAGTCGGCCCTGGCCTGGAGGCATGGCGGCCAGAATGTTCTTGGCTCCCACCGAGCAAACCGGGACACCGGGCTGGCGTCGACCTCAGATCCTCCTTCGCCTGGGGTACCATCCCCAACGTGCAGATCACCGCATCCGCACCTTGGACCGCAGATGCCACCGAGGCTGCATCCATTGCATCGCCCTCGACGATCCTGAGATTCGGATGCGTCAAGGGCATGCGCTTCGGGTCACGGACAAAGGCAGTGACGACGTGACCCGCGGACAAGGCGGACTCAACGACGAGCCGTCCTGTCGACCCCGTTGAACCAAAGACAACGACGTTCATCACACTCTCCCATCGCGCGGCTTCGAGGCGCGATCGCCGTACGGAGTGGTTTGGTCCGTGTAGCCAGCAGCATCTTTGCGCGGACACTCAGGTTGCGCCCGGGTCATCAACGGGAGCGCGCACTCGCCGTGGTGGGTGGCTTCCTTGATATGCATGTGCACGCAGAAGGCGCAGCTGTTGACCTGCGAGGCGCGCACGGTCTCGTGTTTCATCGAGGTCGAGCTCCAAAAGGATTTTGAGTGAGCGGGCCGCGCTCCGGTGCCGGTAACGCGGCCCTTATCGAATGAGGTGCTTACGATGCGCCTCTCGTTCGGACCGTGCGGTCAGTAGTCCCAGAAGACCGGGACCCAACGAAAGGCGTCGCCGTCGACTGCCACATGTCCGACGGACGGGAACGGCAGGTGAGTGGCCACCAGCAGTCCACCGGTCTCAGCCAGTTCCCGCAACAGACTGATACGAACGCGGGCCGACTCCTCGGGATCGTGTTCGAAGCCGTTGTACCAGTCGGGGTGCTCGAACCCGACCGCGAACACGAGGTCGCCGGCGAACGTCAGCCGGTCGCCGCCGGACGCCACGCGGACCACGCTGTGCCCGGGGGTGTGGCCGCCGGTGCGAGTGACGATCACTCCCGGTGCCACCTCGTACTCCTCCTCGAACGGCCGTAGCTGGCTGCGGTACTCTTTCACGAACCGCTTGGCGGTCGATCGAAGCGCGTCCGGGAAACCCGGCGGCATTGCGACGTGGGAGAAATCGGGCGCCTCCCAGAACTTGACCTCGGCGGCCGCCACGTGAATCCGCAGGTCCGGACGTAGCCGTTCCTTGACCCCTTCGACGAGCAGCCCACCAATGTGGTCCATGTGCATGTGGGTCAGCACCACGTCGGTCACGGACGCAAGATCGATGCCGGCGGCCGCCAGTCGCTTGATCAATTGCCCGGCGCGCGGCAAGTGCAAGTCCGGGTCGAGCCCAAGCCCAGCATCGACGAGTATGGTCCGGTCGCCGCTACGCACCACGACCACATTCAGCGCCCAATCGTAAGCGTCGGCCGGCAGGAACATGTCTTTCAGCCAGGTCGCCCGGACGGCCGGGTCGATGTTGTGTGCCAACATCGCGGTTGGGAGCGGTAGCACGCCGTCGCTGACGACCAGCACGTCAATGTCGCCGACCTGAACCGCGTAGCGCGACGGAACCAGTTCGTTGGGCCCCGGTCCGCCGGGGTGTGAGGTGTTGGCGAAGCTCGTGTCGACGTCCATGTTCGATCTCCTGTTTCATGTTCAAGGCTACTGGCTGGTCTCGGTTGAGCTGGCCGCGCAGCCAGCGAGAAGCGCGGCCCATTTCGCGTGAAGCATCTAGAAGAAGCCACTCACGTCAGTCACACGCTCCGGATCGGCAGCGGCCAGCGCGGCGGCACGCTCGGGCTGCGGCGGATAGATCCAGACGGTGTTGATCTCCTGCTTGGTCTTCTTGGCGACCTCGCCGACCATCGCCACTTTGCGTTCCCAACCAACGGTGAACAGCGCACCGGCTTCGCCGAGGTCGAGGCAGGTGACATAGCCCTTCTGGTGATAGGGCTTGGTCGGAACGCCCAGCAGTTCGGCGGCGGCGTTGTTGCCGGCAAAAGCGCCCATTCGCGTGGCGTGCTGACACGACATCAGCGCGTAATTGCCGATATCGTCGCTTGCGGCCCTGGCGGCATCGCCGGTAGCGAAGACACCTGGCACTGATGGCACGCGCAAATCCCGGTCGACCAGTAGGCGGCCGAAATTGTCGCGCTCGGCCGGGATCTGCTGGGTCAACGGTGCCGCGCGAATACCTGCCGCCCAGATCACGGTCTCGGCCTCGATGTGCTCGCCGTCGGAAAGCGTGACGCCGGATTCGTCCAGCGATGTAATGCCGGCGCCAAGCCGGGTCTCCACGCCGAGCTTGCGCAGGGCCTCTTCGATGACAGGACGGGGGCCTTCGCCCATATCAGGCGCGATCGCCTTGTTGCGGTCGACGATGATGACGCGCGTCTTGGCGTCCTTGCCGAGGATTCCGCGCAGTCGCGAGGGCATCTCGGTGGCCGCCTCGATGCCGGTGAAACCGCCGCCGGCAACGACAACCGTGTCACGCCCGTTCGCCGCCGGCCGTTTCGCCAGGCCGTGCAAATGCTTGTCGAGGGCGATTGCATCATCGAGCGAGTCGACGCTAAATCCGTGCTCGCTGAGGCCCGGAATGTTCGGACGGAATAGCCGGCTGCCGGTCGCCACCACCAGCCGGTCGTAGGAAAGGGTCTTCTTCGCACCCTTGGTGGCGACGATGCCCACCGTGCGGGATTTGGCGTCGATGGTTTCGGCGCTGCCTTGCACGTAAGTAACATCGACGGCCTTGAGCACATCCAGCAGCGGCGCCGTCAGGGTCTCGGGCTTCGGTTCGTACAGCCGCGGCCGGACCACCAGCGTTGGCTCTGGCGCGACCAGCGCGATCTCGAGCTCCTCGGGCGAAACGCCCTGGATATCGCGCAGGCGGGCTGCGGAAAGTGCGGCGTACATGCCAGCGAAGCCGGCTCCTATGATAACAAGTCGCATGTGACCTACTCCTTTGGTTTGATTTTCTCGGTAGTGCACCGCCGCTTCTCTTGGGCGGCAAGCATCCTCCGATCGACGTCGACGCGAACAGGCGGACCGAGGACCGGCGGGCCTATGGTAGGCAGTTCGGTGCCGAAGACATCGGCATGGGGTTTTCACAAGCCGCGCGGCAGCCTCCGAAAGGGGATGCCCAGGCACGGTTAAGGGTCACGGGCAAAGCTGGGCTCGGGCCCCAGTTCTGGTAGGGGAGCTGGGCGCCTACTTTGGACATGATGGAAATCACGGGACTGGTCCGTTGCACGGCCTGCGCTGGAATTTCCACCTCTTCCCCCGCTGCTGAAGTGAAGCGAACTCCCAACGAAAGTCCGTACACGAGTGCGGTCACGAAGCCTTTTCGGCGTGAAGTGATTGCAAGCCGGTCGACCAAGTTCTTCCTGAGCATGTTGTCTCCGTCTGCTGGGGCGTGGGGCACCCTCATGATCTAGCGGACCGAAGATGCGACTGCGCCAGAGCGATTGCTGTACCTGCAGAGCGATTGCTGCTAACGCATGCGGCGTTGCGCTAGGGCTTTCGCCCAGCCAATCGCTGAACGCCACGGCGAGGGCGTACGAGACCGCGTAGCCGAGCTCCGCCGCCAGCGACAAAAAACCATGCGTCGGCGACTTGCAGCATGTTCATGGTGATCGAGCGGTACTGTGGCGCAGCCGAACGGGCGGCGAGATCCCGGTGCTTTCCTTGAAGGCTCGGAAGAAGTGGAAGCTCGACAGGCCCGCCTCGCGAGTGAGACATCGGTATCGATGTCGGCGCAAGTGTTCGCCGGTGCGGCGGCATTGCCATCGGCGACAACGCGTCAATGACAGGCTGGATCGCGGTCCAAGAGATCGCAGGGGATGCCGTGCCGGACAACGCGCTCGACTGTTGCCTGCGGATTACAGCATCACGTTTCAAGAACCCGGGAATACCCATCGCGAGGTCGAGACCGGTCGATGAGTGTCATCGTGCGAGAACGCGCCGCTCCAAACACCGCCGATTTCCCACTCACCGCTAGAACCGCAGTGATGCCGTGGGGGAAAGCCATGGACGTGGTCGGCCATAAGTGCGACTGCGTCGTGGACAGTTCCCGCTGTGGGGAAAAGCTTGTTACGGTAGACCGAATGCCGTCAACGCTTGTGACGTCTCCAGTCGCTTGGCGTTTCGCCGGTCAGTTTCTTGAATGCCGCGGCGAAGGCGGTCTGGGAGGAGTAGCCGAGGGCCGCCGCGATCGAGACGACGGATTCATCGCTATCGCGCAGCATGCTCATGGCCTGCTCGAGCCGGTACTGGCGCAGCCAGGCATGAGGCGAAAGCCCGGTGCTTTCCTTGAAGGCACGGCAGAAATGAAAGCGCGATAGACCGGCATCCGAAGCCAGCGCCGCGAGCGAGACGTCCGAATCGCTGTCCGAGCGCAAGCGGTCGGTGGCACGGAGCAGGACCTTCGGCGAAAGCCCGCCCATTGTTGGCTGGATCGTCGTTGGCGAGCCGGTGTGCGCAGCCAGAAGACGCGTGGCCAGAAGGTCTATTAATTGGTGCCTGAACAGCGTATCCAGCGCCTCATTGCTCTCCAGGACATCCGTCGCGCTCAAGATCAATCGGGACGTAATGGGGTCGTGATGCGCCGTTCGCTCCACGAGGTCGATCGGTGTGGCGGTGTTGGCTTCGTCAGCAACGCGCTTGAGCACTGCGTGAGGAAGATAGAGCTGAACGACATCAACAGGTTTCGGAATATCCCATCGTGAGCTTGATCCTTCCGGAATGATTATCAATACACCGGGCCGAAACGTTCCGATCGCAACCGATCTGCCTGTCCGACGCTCCATGCGCTGCATCGAGCCGTTGTAAGCCATAATGACGTGATGGCTCATAGGCTCGACGACGTCGTGCAATGGCTCATGTTTCCAGTGAGCGATCGCGCTCCCAGAGGGGTCCAAAGCCATGCTGAGTGGTTTGGTGTGAAGCACGCGTGCCATCTCAACATCGGCAGGACGGCGGTCGGCAACCTGCAAATAACGCTGCTGCGCGCCGGAAGCGTCTGACTGGTTTTGTTGGTGCGAATGATCGCGCAAGATTGGCTGGCTCATGAACTGTCCTAGCTTCGAGGAGCATCGTTGAGCGTTCGGCGCGCGTTCTAAGCGGGTAGAGTCCCAGCGTCTTTCTCAAAACTCCCATGCTTTGCCTGATCCTGCTGTAAGCTGATGCTAAGTGCCCGCGCCGCGATTAAAGTCGCAATCAGCGCGGCGGACGGTGGCGGTTAGCTGCTGTCGAAATAGGCAATCGACGCCGGGAGCCGTCGTAAGCGGCAGCGAATGGACAAAATCGCTGACGTTCTCGAGCAGACATCGAGCTTTGTGTCACGAAACTGCCACGACGAAACTGGACGACCGTGCGCTAGCGTCAGATAATGGGTTCACGAAATCACGTGCGGGCGCTTGTCAGTCCAACTTCGCTGAGAGAGTTATCCTATGACCCAGGCGAGCGCCTTCGGCCGGAAGCTCGGGCGGTTTTTGCACCTGAAGGATGCGCCGCCCTCGCTGATAACGAGGTCACTGCGCGGGGTGGAGCTCGCGGTCACCGAAACCCGGGATGACAATCCAGTGCCGGGTCTTTCCGGTTCCTTTACCGCGGAGGATGCTTTCGTCGTCAGCCTGAAACTTCACGATTATCCCGACTGCGAACTCTGGGAAAATGGCAAGTGCGTGATGAAAGCGGATGTTCCCGCGGGAGCGACCTATCTGTACGATCTCAAGCGCGATCCGCGCTACGTGATCGACAAGCCGTTCCACTCCCTGTTTTTCTATTTGCCGCGCTCGGCGCTCGACGGCCTCACTGAGCACGCCCGCATGCCGCGCGTCGGTCAGCTTGCCTGTGAACTCGGCGTAGGCCATGACGACACGGTCGTCCGTCATATCGGCGCGTCATTGCAACAAGCGCTGCGTCGGCCAGACGAGACGAACCAGCTTTTCATCGATCACATGATGCTCGCGCTCACCGCACACGTCGCCCAGGCCTACGGCGGGCTACGTCCCTGCACTGAACCGAATCGCGGCGGTCTTGCGCCGTGGCAGGTCAAGCGCGTCTGCGAAAGGCTGGAATCTGATCTCGGCGGAAAGCTTTCGTTGCAGGAAATCGCGGCCGAGTTCGATCTTTCGATCAGCCACTTTTCGCGCGCGTTTCGCATCTCCACCGGCCTGCCGCCGCACCAGTGGCTGCTGCGCCAGCGTGTGAAGGCGGCCAAGCAACTGATGACGGTTCGCGACCTGTCGCTGTCGGAAATTGCAATATCGGCCGGGTTCGCCAATCAAAGCCACTTCACGAGGGTGTTTTCGTCTGTGGTCGGCGTCAGCCCGGGAACGTGGCGCCGCGAGGCGCAGGGTGCACCGGAAAGCGAGAAGTGATCGGGCCCCGGCAGAAGCCTTTTCGCTCAGCGACGCGTTGCCTGCGAGATAGCGTAAGCGGCGCGACGCACCGCAAACATCTCGTCCAACGGATGACCGATTCCTTCGGCCAGAGTTGCCGGATTGAACACGGGTTCGTCGCAGGCATCATTTTCTTCGACACCAGTGATCACGATCGTTCCCAGCCGTACCGCTTCGCGTCCGTCCTCATCGGGCCATCGGACGGTCACGTCCATGACCGGGTCGCCCGGACGGTCCAGCAGCGCCATCACACTGAACCTCATATCGCGAGCCGCGATCCGGGATTCGAGGTCGTGCTCGGTGGGTTTTGCGTTGGCTGCGGCCCTGCGCCTCGCCGCCTGTTCGCCGACTGGCGTGACCTTGAACTTGATGAACCTTGTCTCGCCTCTTGAACTGGTCGCGGGAAACGCGTGCACGCCCCAATAGGTTGTTGAGGCAAAGCTTGCGGCAGGCGGATGCGCGGCGATGTAGCTCGCCTGATGCAGCGTCTCGGGATTGGCAACTGAAAATGTCTCGACCACTTCCAGATCCGGCTTGCCGTCGGGTCCTGGAGTACGTGCTCGAAGGAAAGCCAGCATCTGGTCGGGGGTCCTCGCGAAATGAACCGGGGCACTCTGGGTTAAAATATCCGAGCGCTCGCCATCGCTGCCAAGCCGGAAGCTGAATCCGCGCAATAACAGGTAGTTGGTGTCTGGGCCTTCCGCCACCGAGAAGCGCGCCAGGAGGCGCGAAGGCTTGGTGAAGCTACAGGATTTCGTGACCTCCCGCGCCTGGTCCGATGGGGTATAGGTGCCGCGAACGCATCGGCCATTGGCAAAGCTTGCACGTGACTTTGGCGGAAGGCCGCCAACCGTCTTCATGGCGGCGACTATGGATGCGGAGCCGGCAAGGCCGCGGGGGAACTTGGGCAGGACGGGACCTCGTGATCTAGAGTTGGTAAAGTTCTTGGGCAGGACAACTTTGGGCGTCTTTCCCGAATCCTTCCCGCCTTGTCCGTTTCTGCGACAAAGCTTGCCGACGGCAGCATCCCCGATGCGTACCGTTCGCAGGACCTCAGTTCGCTTCTGGTCCGGAGCTGACGCGAACGCTGCAGCTGGCGAAGCCCGCCTTGAGGGGAGCAGACGAGCAGCCGCTTACGTTCTGACGCTTAGCAATCGCGGAGCTCTCTCTGGACAGAGAACCTCCAAAAGACGATCGGCCACTCTCACCTAGGGCGTCAGCTCGACCACTGCGTTGGGGCTGCCCAGTCCGGTGCTGCACCACCGCCAATACACCTTCAGAAGCGAACTTCGGCCGAGGCTGATGCTTGGCCCGCCATTTCGGGCCAGGACCACGCATGTAGTGCAGCTCGGGCCGGTAGCTATCGCGTAGGTCCAAAAATAGGTTCTGAAGAATGCTGGCGATGTCGGACACGGTCACAGCCGTCTTCGAGCAAAAAACAGACTTTGCGGACCAGCGCGCAGAAGCCGGTGCGATCACACGAGGACTGACAATGTTTTTCCAGATCATCGTTTTTCTCCGTCCGCTTGGATGTCGGCCGATGATTTAGCGGATCGGGTCTGCTGCTGCGCCAGAGCGATTGCCGTACCTACAGAGCGATTGCTGCTAATGCATGCGCCCGGCCACTCGGTCGGGCCTCCGCAGGTTCCGCGAGAGCTCAGCCAAGTGCCTTCTCCCGCCGATGGCACGAACCCGACATCCCACCCGGATCAGCCAGGCCGACGAGCGCTTCGGACGTAAGCCGGAGCGGCTTGTTGGAGATACCACTTACGGGGCGGCTCCGATGCTGAACCGGGCGAGGAGAGAGGCATAGCGCCCCATAGGTCAGAACCCGACGCGCTAGATTGCGAAGATCAGCCGCGTGGATACACGATAATAGACAGATACGTCATCGGCAGCTTGACGAGCCTCTCCGGACCATGCAACGCGCCGGAATCAAACAGGATGGAATCGCCGGGCCGCAGACGGTAACTGCTATCGCCGTGCCGATAGTCGACCTCGCCGGTGAGCATGTAGATGAATTCCATGCCGGCGTGCTGGAATGCCGTGAAGGGCTCGGCGTCCTCCTTCAACGTGATCATGTACGGCTCGACGACGACGTCGCCGCCGATGACATGTCCGAGCAATTGGTAGACATGACCCACCTTGGTTCCGCGCCGCTCGATCACGACGCCCTGCTTGGCGCGCACGAATGAACAATCGCGTCGCTCTTCGGAGGCTGCAAACAACAGGCTGAGCGGGACGTTGAGCGCCTTGGCGATCGACTGAAGCGTCGCCAGTGACGGAGAAATCTGCCCGTTCTCGATCTTCGACAGCATGCCGGCCGAGATCGACGATGCGGCTGATAAGTCGAGCACCGACAGATCGCCATCCCGGCGCAACTTTCGGATCTGGGCACCCAGGGCGCGTTCGAGGTTGCGGGGATCCTGCGGTGCATTGGAGCCGGTGCGGTATTCAGGCGCCTCGCGTGAGACTGTTTTCGAGCTTTTGGCCCTCGCCATCAGATAGGTCCTTTAGATGTGACCCGAGCATGTCCCAGGGCCGATCGACCAGTATACCAGGATTGGACGGCACGCAGCTTCGATGCATTGCCGATAGGCGATCAGCTCCGTGCGAGGCGGAACTCTGCCAGGCTGTCATCCAGCCAGCGATGGAAACTGTCGACAAGGCTGCGGAAGACCGCAATCTCGAAAACCGGTGTACCATCTTCCAGATCATCAAGCCGCCAGATGATGGCGCCGAGGTGCGAAACGGCCGTCACGGCGACGGCGCCCGGCGCGAAGGCACGGTTGTGCAGATCGATCGGAAAACCCTTGGCGAGAGCCTGGCCGACCCGCGGCCCGCTGACGCGATGGATGACATAGCCGTCGGTCTGATCGGTCAGCGATGCGGCATCGCCGACAGCCTGCTTCAACGAGACGGAAAATCCATTGCCGCCATCATCCTGCGTCGCGAGCCAGGTCGTAGGCCCGATTCCGAGAAAGGCGACATTGCCAGATGCGCTGCGGCGCGGACCGGGAACGAGATCGATTCCATAGGCGGCCTTGACGCGCTGTTTCAATTGCTCGTCCGCGCCGCGCCGAACCATGATGGTCGCGCAGCCGAGATCATTGCGTATCGATACGATGACGCCCGGGTTGGAGGACACCGCAAAGCGATGATTGAGACGATCAGCCACGCAGCCGCGCTCCTTCCGGATCATAGAAGACGGGAGAACATATCTCGGCCTCGAAATCGGCACCTCGCAGAGGGTCGACGACCCGCAAGATCTGTCCCACGCGTTCTCGGCCGCGTGTCAGCAGAGCCAGCGCAATCCAATGGCCGAGCATCGGCGAGAATGCCGACGACGTGACGTATCCCTGATCGTTCTCGAGCTTGACGGCCGCACCGGGCGAGAGCAGGTGAGCGCCGTTGCGCAGGCGTTGCCGGCGATCGATCGGCTTTAACCCGATCACGGCCGGACGGTCCGGATCGACGAGTCCGGGCCGACGCGAAAGCACTTTGCCGATAAAGTCCTTCTTGCCCACCATCCGGCCGAGCCCGAGATCGTGCGCGGTGGTGGTGCCGTTGAGCTCGTTGCCGGCGACGTGTCCCTTCTCGATACGCATCACGCCAAGCGCTTCGGTGCCGTAGGGAGTGAGGCCGTACCCGGCGCCGGCCTCCATGATGGCTCGGATCGTCTCGTCGGCAAAGCGCGCCGGGACCGCGAGCTCGTAGCCGAGCTCGCCCGAAAAGGAGACGCGGAACAGCCGCGCCGGCCGCTGTCTCCAGCGGAACTCCGCGCAGGCGAGATACGGAAATGCGGCGTCGGATATGTCGATCGCGCCGCCGAGCAGGCGATCCAGAAGCTCGCGCCCACGCGGTCCGGCAATGGCGAATTGGGCCCACTGCTCGGTGACGGAGATGGCCTGGACGTCGAGCTCAGGCCAGAGCACTTGTCGGGCGTGATCGAGATGCTGCATCACCTTCGCTGCGTTCGCCGTCGTCGTCGACATCACGTAGTGATCGGGCGCAAAGCGGGCGCAGGTTCCGTCATCCATCGCGATGCCGTCCTCGCGCAGCATCAATCCATAGCGCACCTTGCCGACGGGCAGGGTGGAGAAGGTGTTGATGTAGATGCGATCGAGGAAGATACCGGCATCCGCGCCCTGGACGTCAATCTTACCCAAGGTCGAGACGTCGCAGACGCCGACGGCGCTGCGCACGGTCTTGACCTCGCGAATCACGGTTGAAAGCCAGTCCGCTTCGCCTGCTCGTGCAAACCACTGCGCGCGCCGCCACGGGCCCGCGTCGACGAAGGTCGCGCCGAGCTGTTCGGCCCAGCGGTGGCTCGGCGCCAGCCGGACCGGGCGGAAATCCTGGCCGCGATGACGGCCGGCGAAGGCGCCGATCGCGACTGGTGTGACGGGGGGGCGCGCGATGGTGGTGCCGACCTGCTGCATCGGACGATCCGTGAGCGCCGCCATCATGGCGTGACCGATCACGGCTGCCATCTTGCCTTGGTCGGTGGCCATGCCGAGCGTGGTGTAGCGCTTCAGATGCTCGACCGACGTAAAGCCCTCGCGGGCGGCAAGCGCGATGTCGGCCTGCGTCACGTCGTTCTGGTAGTCGACGAAAGCCTTCGATCGGGATGCTGAGACTTGCCACAGCGGCTCGCCGGCGATGCTCTCGTCGTCGACGACGAATTCGGGCGGGACCCCTGCATTGAATCCGGCAGCATCCGCACTGGCCGCCCCGGCAGCCGCGCCTTGTTTCAGCGCCTCCGCCAGCGTCAGTGCGCCGCTCGCGGCGCCGATGACGACGAGATCCGGCGGCAGATCGCCGGGCAGGAAGGCCGAGCGTTCCTCGGACCAGCGCGGACGACCGCCGAGATGGGTCGAGAGCGCGAGGTTCGGATTCCAGCCGCCGCTGACCGCAAGCAGGTCGGACTCCATCGCGATGTCGTCGCCCTTATTGGTCCGCACGCGAATTTGGCTGAGGCCATGTGCGCCGCGCGTGTCAACGACGTGCGCGCCCTTCAACAGCCTGGCGCCGATCGTCTGGCCGGAGGCGACCAGCGATGGGGAGATCTCGGATCGTGCATCGATAATGGCTTGGACCTTGACTCCGGCACGCGCGAGGTCGAGCGCCGTGCGCCAGCCATCGTCGCAACTCGTGAACAGGGTCGCCGCCTTGCCCGGCGCCACGCCGTAGCGATTGAGATAGGTGCGCACCGCGGAGGCCAGCATGATTCCGGGGCGGTCATTGCCGCCGAACACGATCGGCCGTTCGATGGCGCCGGCCCCAAGAATGGATCGCTGCGCCACGATCTTCCATAGGCGCTGACGCGGCTGATGTGCGGGGGGAACGGGCAGGTGATCGGAAACGCGTTCGAGCGCGCCGAAAGTGCGCCCGTCATAGGCGCCGAAGATTGTGGTCCGCAGCATCATTGTGACGTTCGGGAGTGCGTCCAACTCTTTGGCGGTGTATTTGGCCCATTCGGCGCCTGAGAGGCCGTCGATGGTGTGGACGTCGTTGTTCAGTCGGCCGCCGGGGATGAAATCATCATCCGCGATGATGACCCGGGCGCCCGCGCGTCCCGCTGCCAGCGCGGCGGCGAGGCCGCCGGGGCCGCCGCCGATGACCAGCACATCGCAGAAGGCGTGCGCCTTCTCGTACTCGTCGGGATCGGGCTGCAGGCTGGCTTTGCCGAGGCCAGCGGCCCGTCGGATCAGAGGCTCATAGACCCGTTCCCAGAACGAAGCGGGCCACATGAAGGTCTTGTAGTAGAAGCCGGCGACAAAAAGGGGCGACAACAGCGAGTTGACGGCACCGATATCATAACGCAGCGACGGCCAGCGGTTCTGGCTCCGCGCCTCGAGCCCGTCAAACAGCTCGATCGTGGTGGCGCGCGTGTTTGGCTCGCGACGTGCGCCGCTCCGCAGTTCGACCAGCGCATTCGGCTCCTCGGCGCCGGCGGTCATGATGCCGCGCGGACGATGATATTTGAACGAGCGGCCGACGATCCTGACGCCGGAGGCGAGAAGAGCGGATGCCAGCGTATCGCCCTGAAAGCCCTGATAGCACTTGCCGTCAAAGTGGAAGCGCAAGGCTTTGCTGCGGTCGATCAGACCGCCTTCGATTCTGTTGGGTTGCGGGGCGCTTTTGTCGCTCATGAACGGACCCGGTCGCGGGCAAAGGTCGCCTTGGTGATGTCATGGGTCCTGGTATTGCGCTCGACTTCCAGCCAGCTTCGGCAGCCCGATGCGTGATACCAGAGTTCGCGATGCAGCCCGGACGGATTCTCCCGCAGATAGAGCGCCTCGAAGAATTGACGGTCGGCGTCGGGGGCGTCGGCAGCCGGCCGCGGGACGCCGGCATCGCCAAGATAGGCGAATTCGCTGACGTCGCGATCGCCGCAGAACGGGCAGGGAATGCGCATGCGATCGCCCTTCAGTGCAGATTGGGTTGGGCGCCCTGGCCCTTTTCATCGAGCAGATGGCCGCTGGCGAAACGATCAAGCCGGAAGGCGCGTGCCACCGGATGCGGTTCGTCGCGGGCAATCAGGTGGGCGAAGCACCAGCCGGATGCCGGCGTGGCCTTGAATCCGCCATAGCACCAGCCGGCATTCAGATAGAGGCCGTGAAGCGCGGTGTGGTCGATGATGGGCGAACCGTCCATGGACATGTCCATGATGCCGCCCCACGAGCGCAACATCCGCAACCGTCCAATCATGGGCATCAATGCCATTCCGCTTTCGCAGACATCCTCTACGGTCGGCAGATTGCCGCGTTGCGCATAGGAATTGTAGCCATCGATGTCGCCGCCGAACACGAGGCCACCCTTGTCGGACTGGCTGATATAGAAGTGGCCTGCGCCAAAGGTGACGACACCCGGAATCAACGGCTTGATGGCCTCGCTGACGAAGGCCTGCAAGACGTGGCTTTCGATCGGCATGCGCAGACCGGCCATGGCCGTCAGCCGCGAGGTATTCCCGGCAACAGCCAGCGCCACCCTTGGTGCGCGGATCGTCCCACGCGTTGTTTCCACGCCGACGATGCGATCGCCCTCGCGGATCATGCCGGTAACTTCGCAATTCTGGATGATGTCGACGCCGCGGTCGCTGGCCGCGCGCGCATAGCCCCATACGACGGCGTCGTGACGGGCCGTTCCGCCGCGTCGCTGCAGCAGGCCGCCCTCGATCGGAAATCGGGCATTGTCGAAATCGAGGAACGGCAGCATGCGCCGGACGGCGGTCCGGTCGAGCAGTTCGGCGTCGACGCCATGCAGTCGCATCGCGTTGCCGCGGCGGGCTGCGGCGTCGCGTTGCGCATCGGAGTGGAACAGGTTCAGCACGCCGCGCTGGCTCACCATCGCGTTGTAGTTCAGATCTTTCTCCAGGCCCTCCCAGAGCTGCATCGAGAATTCGTAGAAGGGATTGTTGCCGGGCAGCAGGTAGTTCGAGCGGATGATCGTGGTGTTGCGGCCAGCATTGCCGGAGCCGATCCAGCCCTTTTCCAGCACGGCGATGTTGGCGATGCCGAAATGTCTCGCGAGATAGTAAGCCGTCGCAAGGCCGTGCCCGCCGCCGCCGACGACGATGACGTCGTAGGACGGTTTCGGGCTGGCGTCGCGCCAAGCCGCCGTCCAGCCGCGATGGCCGAGCAGGGCTTGATGAGCGAGACGGAAGATCGAGTAGTGCATGGAGAGGATCGCATTGGAGTTGGAAGTCGAGCCCGGACCACACTATTCGATATTTCCTGACAAGAAAACATTGTTCTCGATAGTTGACAGCCGTCCACACGGGACGATATGCATGGTTCGCCCGATGGAGAGCAGGCATGTGCGGTATTGTCGGTCTATTCCTCAAGAACCCCGGGTTGCATCCTGAGCTCGGGTTTCACCTTGCGGCCATGCTCGGCGTGATGAGCGATCGCGGTCCCGACAGCGCTGGGTTCGCGGTCTACGGCAGCTCGCAAGCGGATCACGTCAAGCTTACGCTGCGTGCAGCATCGGCCGTCGAGATTCGTGAGGCGGTGGCGGCTCTCGGCAAGGCGGGCGCGGGCGATCTGGACTCAGTCTTTCACGACACCCACGCCGTGGTCTCAGTGCCGTTGGCGCGTGAACAAGAGGTGCGGTTGCTGATCGCGCGCGACAGTCGCGTGACGCTGGTCGGCGTGGGCGCCAGGATGGAGCTGTTCAAGGAGGTCGGGCTTCCGGAGCAAGTCGCCAAGCGGTTCGAACTGTCGGGAATGAGCGGCACGCACGGCATCGGCCACACCCGGATGGCAACCGAATCCGCCGTCACGACGCGTGGTGCGCACCCGTTTTCGACCGGAAAGGACCAGTGTCTGGTTCATAACGGCTCGCTTTCCAACCATTGCGGCGTACGGCGTTTTCTCAGCCGGGAAGGGCTGACGTTCGAAACGGACAACGACAGCGAGGTTGCCGCGGGTTTCCTCACCTGGCGCATGCAGCAGGGTGCGTCGCTGGAGCAGGCGTTAACGGACAGTCTCGCCGATCTCGACGGGTTCTTCACATTCGTGGTCGGAACCGAGAGTGGTTTCGCGGTGCTCCGCGACCCCATCAGTTGCAAGCCGGCGGTCATGGCGGAGACCGACGACTATGTCGCGTTCGGATCGGAATATCGCGCGCTCGCCGTGCTTCCCAATGCCGGAAAAGCGCGGGTGTTCGAGCCGGAGCCGGCCAGGGTCTATGCGTGGGAATTGCGTTGATGCGCTCCGTCGATCTCGAAGAAAGCAGCGTCCGTGAACTCAATGGCGAGCTGCATCGGCTCACGCCAGAGACCAACGAGACGCGATGGGTGATCGAGCATCCGCAAGGCAAGCATGCCATCGCCTGCGGTCTCGATGCCCCCGTGACCGTCGAGGTGAAGGGGCATGTCGGCTATTACTGCGCGGGCATGAACAAGCATGCCACAATCGTCATCCATGGAAATGCCGGCGTCGGGGTTGCCGAGAACATGGTTTCCGGCGAGGTCCGGGTGAAGGGCGACGCCAGCCAGGCAGCGGGGGCGACCGGCGTTGGCGGGCTGTTGGTTATCGAGGGCAATGCGTCGGCACGTTGCGGCATTTCGATGAAGGGCATCGATATCGTCGTGAAAGGCTCGATCGGTCCGATGAGTGCGTTCATGGCGCAGGCCGGCACTCTCGTCGTGTTCGGCGATGCCGGCGAGGCGCTCGGCGATTCCATCTACGAGGCGCGGCTTTTCGTGCGCGGATCGGTGGCAAGCCTCGGTGCAGACTGCATCGAGAAGCCGCTGTCGGACGAGGACAAGGTCATTCTTCGCGAGGTGCTGGAGAGGGCAGGGCTGTCGGCCGGTTCGGACGGCGGCCCAGACGGTTTCCGGCTCTATGGATCGGCCCGCAAGCTCTATCATTTCCACGTCGACAACGTCGATGCGTACTGAGGCAGGACGGCTTCCCGATGAACGCACAAAGTCCGAAAGCCGCCACTCCTCCGCGATTCTCCGCGACCTTCGATCCGCAGGCCATCGCCGAGATCCATCGTGCGGCGGCGACCGGTATCTACGACATCCGGGGCGGCGGCGCCAAGCGCAAGCTGCCGCATTTTGATGACCTGCTGTTTCTCGGCGCGTCGATCTCCAGATATCCGCTGGAGGGTTATCGCGAGCGCTGCGGCACCAATGTTGTGCTCGGCAGCCGCTTTGCCAGCAAGCCGATCGAGTTGAAGATTCCGATCACGATCGCCGGCATGAGCTTTGGTGCGCTGTCGGCGCCGGCAAAAGAAGCCTTGGGGCGCGGCGCATCCGCTGTCGGTACCTCGACCACGACCGGTGACGGGGGCATGACTGACGAGGAACGCGGGCACTCGTCGATCCTGGTCTATCAATATCTGCCTTCGCGTTACGGCATGAACCCGGACGATCTCCGGCGCGCGGATGCGATTGAGATCGTGATCGGGCAGGGTGCCAAGCCCGGTGGTGGCGGCATGCTGCTGGGCCAGAAGATCTCGCCGCGCATCGCCAGGATGCGGACGTTGCCGGAAGGCATCGATCAGCGCTCGGCCTGCCGGCATCCGGATTGGACCGGGCCAGATGATCTCGAAATCAAGATCGAGGAATTGCGCGAGATCACCGACTGGGAAAAGCCCATCTACGTCAAGGTCGGGGCCAGCAGGCCCTATTACGATACGGCGCTCGCGGTGAAGTCCGGTGCCGACGTCGTTGTTCTTGATGGCATGCAAGGCGGCACGGCTGCGACGCAGGATGTGTTCATCGAGCATGTCGGGTTGCCGATCCTCGCTGCGATCCGGCCGGCGGCACAGGCTTTGCAGGATCTCGGCATGCATCGGAAGGTCCAACTGATCGTATCGGGCGGCATCCGCAACGGCGCGGATGTGGCCAAGGCGCTCGCGTTGGGAGCGGATGCGGTCTCGATCGGGACGGCCGCGCTGATCGCGATCGGCGACAACGATCCCGGCCTCGAAGACGAATATCGGAAATTGGGTAGCACTGCAGGGGCCTATGACGACTGGCAGGACGGACGCGATCCCGCCGGGATCACGACGCAGGATCCGGAGCTTGCCGCACGGCTCGACCCGGTCAAGGCCGGCCGGCGCCTTGCAAACTATCTCTCGGTGCTGACACTCGAGACCCAAACCATCGCTCGTGCATGTGGCAAGAGCCACGTCCATAATCTTGAGCCCGAGGACCTCGTAGCGCTGACGATCGAAGCCGCGGCGATGGCGCGCGTCCCCTTGGCCGGAACTTCGTGGATACCGGGTCATCACGATCCGAAGACGGATTTGACGTGAACCTGCTCAATGGCGAGTAGTGTGGAGACAATGATGTCAACGAAGATTTCGGATACAGCGCGCGAGAAGGGGATCAAATACTTTCTGATCTCCTATGCCGATCTGTTCGGCGTGCAGCGGGCCAAGTTGGTGCCGGCCGCGGCGATCGACGGCATGGCCAAGAACGGCGCGGGATTTGCCGGCTTCGCCACTTGGCTCGATATGACGCCTGCTGATCCGGATCTGTTTGCCGTGCCGGATCCCGATACGCTCATCCAGTTGCCTTGGCGGCGCGAGGTCGGCTGGTTGGCCGCCGATCCCTGGATGAACGGCAAACCGGTTGCGCACGCGCCGCGTAACGTGCTCAAGCGCAAGATCGCGGAGGCTGCGAGCGCCGGCCTGACGATGAAGACCGGCGTGGAGTGCGAGTTCTTCCTGCTGACCGAAGATGGCCGCGAGGTCTGCGACACCGCCGACCGGCAGACGAAGCCCTGCTATGATCAGCAGGCGCTGATGCGGCGCTACGATGTCATCAGTGAGCTCTGCGATGCCATGCTGGAGCTGGGCTGGCAGCCCTATCAGAACGATCACGAGGATGCCAACGGCCAGTTCGAGATGAACTGGCAGTTCGCCGAGGCGCTGGTCACGGCGGACCGGCATGCCTTCTTCAAATACATGGCGCGCTCCATCGCCGAGAAGCATGGCCTCCGCGCGACCTTCATGCCGAAGCCGTTCATCTCGCTGACCGGCAGCGGTTGTCATGTGCACGTGTCGCTGTGGAAAGGTGAGCGAAACCTGTTCGAGGACGAAGGCGGCGACCTCGGCGTCTCCGAGCTCGGCTATCATTTCCTCGGCGGCGTGATCAATTCGGCTGACGCCCTGGCCGCTATCCTCAATCCTTCGGTCAATTCCTACAAGCGTATCAATGCACCCCGAACGGTCTCGGGCGCGACCTGGGCGCCGAACTCGGTCACCTACACCGGAAACAACCGAACCCACTTGATCCGAATTCCCGAGGCCGGCCGTTTCGAGCTGCGGCTCGCCGACGGTGCTGCCAATCCCTACCTGCTGCAGGCCGCGGTTCTATCCGCCGGACTCGACGGCCTCAGCAACAAGCGAGATCCCGGAAAGCGACTCGACATCAACATGTATACCGAGGGGCACACCGTGACCTCGGCCAAGCGGCTCCCGATGAATCTGCTCGATGCCTTGCGAGCGCTCGAACATTCAAGCGTGCTGCGGGATCATCTCGGGGAGTTCGTACCCGCCTATCTCAAGCTGAAGCATGAGGAGTGGAACGACTACGCACGCCATCTGACGCAATGGGAGCGAGACAACACTCTGGACTGTTGAGTCGCAACAGGTGTTCAGCACTGGCGCGATGGGAAGCCGGCACGCGCCGTATCACACACAGACGATCTGGAGGACCAAGTACCAAACCATTTGCTCGTCAACGAACCATCATTGTCGGTCCAGGGGATCGGTGGCAATTGCGGCAGGTAGGATGCATATGGCATCACTTTCGCAAGCGTCACCCTGCCCGGGTACCGAGCGAGAAAAGCCTTGTTCATTCCGCCGTCGAATCCGCTGTAGATCGGGGCAACTGGCACGTTGTCTTCAAGCAATTGCGCGTACGCGCGCTCGTCGGCGCGCCGTTTT
This sequence comes from Bradyrhizobium sp. NBAIM18, assembly GCF_020193825.1. Taxonomy (NCBI): domain Bacteria; kingdom Pseudomonadati; phylum Pseudomonadota; class Alphaproteobacteria; order Hyphomicrobiales; family Nitrobacteraceae; genus Bradyrhizobium; species Bradyrhizobium sp. NBAIM18. Next base: position 82,879 of record NZ_JADYVO010000003.1, on the reverse strand, counting down.
TCCAGCGCCCTTCGCGCGATTTCCGGATTGACGACAAAGGGAGGGCATTTCTCGATCGGATTGAACACGAGAGGGTGCGGCGAATTCGGGGAAGGTTGCGCATCGAACACATAGCGGCGGTTACACACATCCACTCTGGGTTCGAGTTGTGTCGTCTCGAAATGATCGTTGCCGACCTTGAGCATTTCCCAGAAGGGCAGGTTGGGATTGTTTCGATGGCGCGCCAGATTCACCGGTGTCAGGCGGAACGGGTAGGCTTGGACCTGGAACGATGTTCGGCCGCCGCGGAACGAGTCACGCGCCAGCGAATAGATCTCGCTGATCTGCTCGTCCGTCATGGCATAGCAGCCACTCGACCAGCAGTCGCCGTGGATCATGAGGAAGCTGCCGTTTCGCTTGTTTGCCCTGTCGAAGCTGTTCGGATAGCCGAGGTTGATCGAGAGATAGAAATCGGAGTTGGGGTTCATCAACTCAGGCGTAACTGTATAAAAGCCTTCCGGAGCCTGTCGGTCGCCCTCGTACAATTTCGGCCCGAGATCGCCCGACCACCGGCAGATCGGATAGGTCTTCAGCAATTGGAAACGGCCGGCCGTGTCCTGCTTCCAGACTTCGAGCTCTGCCTCGTCCTTGAAAAGACGCACAAGGATAGGGGAATATTTCGGCATCTTCTTCTGTTCGAGCAGCGCGAGCAGCTCGGCCGGCAATTCCTGCGTCGCCTTGGCGGGCAGCGGCTTGCTGCTTTCGCCGAAGCATGTGGCAGGTGCTAAGGCAGCGGCAAAAGCCGCCGCCAGCACAATTGCGTGTCGGACCATGGCGCGTATCACTGCTGTACCTCCAGCCCGCCGCGCGCCGTTATTTCTCAAATCCGACGAACATCGTAGCCTCCTCGACCGACTTCCGCTCCGACACCATCGCATTTGCCGGAAAAGTCTATTCATTCTGCCCCCGATGTCGCCGAACCACCGGACGCTGTTTCAGCGGTTCGACACCGCGCCCGGCAAGCACGCGAAGGCGCAACACAAGTCGTTCGATTGCAGTACTATGGATCAATCGGACGACATCGTCTACGGAGTGCTCGACCTCGAGGCAATGTGCTCTTCGCAAGCCTCGCCCGTTCGGCAGGCTCAGCTGAGCTCGACGAGAGGTGATCGCGCTGGTGCACCGTGCCTCGCCGGTACCTCCGGCAGGCGCCCGGCGATCCATCACGGCGCCTGTACGCTTCAGCACGCGATGACACATCATGGTTCTGCTGCAAGATGGTCCCCGCTACGGGCGAACGCACGCGCTGGCGCGACCACCATTACTACAAGATGGCTGTCTCAGCGCGATTTTCATCTCGACGAACCGGCGTCGTCGCTAGCGACTAGCGCAGCACGACTTCTTGATCTGTCCAGCGAAGATAATGCCGCGGTGCAGCGCCTAGCTCGCGCTTAAACATGGCGGCGAATGCGCTCGGGCTGTCATAGCCCACGTCCAGCGCTACGCATGTGACGGGTTCGCCTGCGCCCAGGCGTGCCAAAGCTTCCAAGAGCCGCACGCGTTGTCGCCACACTGAAAAGCTCTGACCGGTCTCGCGGCGGAACAGCCTCGTCAGCGTTCGCCGGCTGAGGCTGTATTTGTCTGCCCAGTCGTCGAGCGTAAGGTCCGAGGAGGGGTCGCCAAGCACTGCCTTACAGATCGCCGCAAGGCGGGGGTCCGGTGGCACCTGCACGTGAAGCGTCACCTCCGGCATGTGTGAGATCTCGGCGAGCAGGAGTTCGAGAAGCTTGCCGTCGCGTCCGTCCTGGTCGTAGGTCTGCGGCATCCGCACCGCCTCGTCCATCAGGGCTTCGACGAGCGAGGATGCACGAATCAGGCGGCACGTCTCCGACGTTCCTCGTCGGCGATCAGGCGTGACATAGATCGTCTGGGCCTCGACTTCACCCCAGGCGCGCGACTGATGTACAACGCCAGCCGGAATCCATAAACCATGGCCGGGTGGAACCACGAAATGACCACGCTCGGTCATCATCGCCGTGACGCCGGTGATCTGCAGGACGAACTGGTCGCGCCGATGCGCGTGCCGCGTGCTGGTGCTCTCGTTTGGATAAGTTGCGGTCATCGCGGCGACCGGCCGCGCGATCGTCTGAAGTTGTCCGGCATAGTTGGCGGCCGCTGCGGGGCCCTCCTGTTTGCTGCAGGTGCGCAATTCGCCAGTCACATCTCGCCGCGCTACGACTTTCACGTGTCGTGAACTCCCGATCCAAGTCCTTTTCTGCAAGGCTCTTATGCATCTTCCGGGCCAGATATGGCCCGATCGCGATGGTTCTTGTCCCCGATCAGGTAGCGCGGGACAGGGCGTTTGGCAACAATGCTCGCGCCGGCCAGATTCGTCAAAGCCGAACGGCGTCTGGCAACGTCCTTCTCACGCCGATATGCGACACGGAGAGCTCGATGAACAGACGCGAATTCACCCAGGCCATGCTGGCCGCCGGCGCCGCTATCCCCTTCGGCATCACGCGAGCGGCCGGCCAGACCCGCGGTGGAACACTCAACACGATCATCCAGCCCGAGCCGCCGCTGCTGGTCACCGCCTTCAACCAGCAACAGCCGACGCTGACGCTCGGCGGCAAGATCTACGAGAATCTCAAATATGGCGCTGACCTCAAGCCGATGCCGGGCATGGCGCAGTCCTGGGAGATTTCGCCGGACGGGCTGACCTATACGTTCAAGCTGTTTCCCAACATCACCTTCCACGATGGCAAGCCGATGACGTCCGCGGACGTCGTGTTCAGCTGCATGAAGGTGTTGACCGAGACGCATCCGCGCGCGCGGCAGAATTTTGCGCGCGTCGCTTCGGCCGAGGCGCCCGATCCGCTCACCGTCGTGTTCAAGCTGAAGCAGCCCTTTGCGCCGTTCCTCGGCTGCTTTGACTGCACCTCGGCGCCGATCGTGCCAAAGCACATCTATGAAGGCACCGACTACCGCAAGAACCCGCTGAACGACAAGGCGATCGGCACCGGCCCATTCAAGCTGAAGGAATGGGTGCGCGGCTCGCATGTCCATCTGGTGCGCCATGAAGGATACTATCTGAAGGACCAGCCGTACCTGGATGAGATCATCTACCGCATCATCCCGGATTCGGCATCGCGCGCGCTGGCGCTGGAGAACGGCACGGTGCAACTCGCGCAATGGACCGACGTCGAGTTCTTCGACGTGCAGCGCTTCAAGGCGCAGAAGAACCTCGAAGTCACCACCAAGGGCTATGAGTATTTCGCGCCGCACCAGTGGCTCGAGATGAACAACCGTATCGCGCCGATGAACGACAAGCGCTTCCGGCAGGCGGTGATGCACCTGATCGACCGCGACGCGCTCGCCAAGCGGGTCTATTTCGGCAGCGCCAAGGTCGCGACCGGCCCGATCTCGTCCAAGACGAAATTTTACGACGGCAAGGTCAAGCGCTACGACTATTCGATCGACAAGGCCAAGGCGCTGCTCGACGAGATGGGGCTGAAGCCCGACACCAACGGCAAGCGCGCTGAGATCAAATACATCGTGCCGCCTTACGGCGAATCCTATCAGCGCGCCGGCGAGTTCTTCCGCCAGAGCTTTGCCCGCGTCGGCATCGATCTCGTCCTCGTCGGCACCGATATGGCGGGCTGGGCCGAGAAGGTCGGCAACTGGGACTATGAGATGACCCAAAACCTGCTCTACCAGCTCGGCGATCCCGCGCTCGGCGTCTCCCGCACTTACGTGTCGTCGAACATCAAGAAAGGCATCCTGTTCTCGAACACCGAAGGCTATTCCAACCCTGAGGTCGACAGGCTGTTCGACGAGGCCGCCGTCACGCTCGACGAGGCCAAGCGACTGGAGCTTTATTCCAAGGTGCAGCAGATCCTGGTCGAGGACGTGCCGGTCGCCTGGACGCTGGAGCTCGAATATCCCATCATCTACGACAAGGCGTTCAAGAACATCGTGTCGACCGGCATCGGCTCGCACGAGACTTTCGGGTCGGTCTACAAATCGTGATCCGTCTTGGCAGCGCGGCGACGATCGGGCTGATGGCACTGAGCCGAATTGTCCAGCTCGTCGCCGTCATCCTCGTCATCGCCACTTTCAACTTCGTGCTGGTGCGGGCCGCCCCTGGCGATCCCGCCCAGGTCATGGCCGGCCAATCCGGCGCGTCCGATCCGAAGCTGCTGGAAGATCTGCGCAAGGAATATGGGCTCGACAAGCCTTACGCCGTGCAGCTCGCAAGCTATCTCGGCCGCGTCGTCAGGCTCGACCTCGGCTATTCCTACCGCCAGCGCCGCGCGGTGGTCGATCTCATCCTGGAACGGCTGCCGGCGACGCTGCTGTTGACGGTGACGGCCTTCTGCCTCGCGCTGTTGATCGGCACGACCCTCGGCGCGCTCGCGGGGCTGGCGGCGGGCAGCGTGCTCGATACGGTTTTCACCGTGCTGTCGCTGGTGCTTTATGCGACGCCGGTGTTCTGGCTGGGGCTGATGCTGGTGCTGGTCTTCTCCGTGACACTCGGCTGGCTGCCGCCGTTCGGTTACGAGACCATCAACGTCAAGCTCTCGCCGCTGGAGCATGCGCTCGACATCGCCAAGCACATGATCATGCCGGTGACCTCGCTGGCGGCGATCTATCTCGCGATCTATGCCCGGTTGATGCGGTCCTCGATCATCGAGGTCGCCCAGCAGGACTTCATCAAGACCGCGCGCGCCAAGGGCCTGTCCGGGCCCAGCATTGTGGTCGGCCACATGCTGCGCAACGCGCTGGTGCCCGTCGTCACCGTGGCCGGCATGCAAGCCGGCGCGCTGGTCGGCGGCGCCGTGGTCATCGAGACGGTGTTCGCCTGGCCGGGCCTCGGCCGGCTGACCTTCGATGCGCTGCTCCAGCGTGATTATCCCGTGCTGCTCGGCATTTTTCTCATTCTCTCGATCGTGGTCATCGTGCTCAATCTGCTGACCGACCTGATCTACAGGCTGATTGATCCCCGCATGACGACAGGAGCTGCGTGATGGATGCGGTTCGCGCCTTCCTGCGTCATCCTAGCGGCATGGTCGGCCTCGCCGTGCTGCTTGTCGTGGTCGTCATCGCGCTCATCGCGCCCACCGTCTTTCCGGTCTCGCCCTGGGAAATGGTCAGCGCGCCGTTCACGCCGCCCGGCGAGGACGGCCTGCTGCTCGGCGGCGACACGCTCGGCCGCGACGTTGCGGCTGGCGTCGCCTATGGTGCCCGCGTGTCGCTCGTCATCGGCATCGCCTCGGCCATGGCGGCTATGGTGATCGGCGTCACGATCGGCGCAATTTCCGGCTATTTCGGCGGCAAGGTCGATCTCGTGCTGATGCGGGTGACCGAGCTGTTCCAGACTATCCCCGCTTTCGTGCTTGCGATCCTCTTGGTCGCGACCTTCAACCCGTCGCTGCTGACGATCATCCTGACCATCGGCGCCGTGAGCTGGCCGCCGCTGGCGCGCCTCACCCGCGCCGAGTTCCTGCGCCTGCGCAATCGTGAGTTCGTCGAAGCCGCGCTGTGCCAGGGTGAGGGCTCCTTGCAGATCGTGCTCGGCCATATCCTGCCCAATGCGATTTCGCCGATCCTGGTCGTGACCTCCCTGACGGTCGCCACCGCCATCCTGCTCGAAAGCGCGTTGTCCTTCATGGGCCTCGGCGATCCCAATCTGATGTCCTGGGGTTTCATGATCGGAGCCGGCCGCACCGTCATCCGTAATGCCTGGTGGATGAGCGTGTTTCCGGGGCTCGCGATCCTCATCACCGTGCTTGCCATCAACCTGTTCGGCGAAGGTCTCTCCGATGTGCTCAATCCGCGTGTATCGAGGCGCCGGTCATGAGCGAGGCCGTGCAAGCCAAGGCACCCGTTCTGTCGGTCGAGGGGCTCTCGATCGCGCTGCCCGAAGGCGGCGATCGCCCGTTCGCGGTCGAGAACGTCTTCTTCCAGGTCAAGCCCAACGAGGTCGTCTGTCTCGTCGGCGAGTCCGGCTCGGGCAAGTCGATGATCGCCCATGCGGTGCTGTCGCTGCTGCCGAAGAGCGTCAATATTGCCGCGGGCGCCGTGACTGTCGCAGGACAAGATCCGGCAAAGCTCGACCGGCAGGCGCTGCGCCGCCTGCGCGGCGGCGAAGCCGCGATGATCTTTCAGGAGCCGTTGTCCTCGCTGAATCCGCTCAAGCGGGTTGGCAGGCAGATCGAGGAGATGATCCTCACCCATCAGAAGCCGATGCCGTCGGCAATCGAGGTGCACGAACGCGTGCAGCAGCTCCTGACGCAGGTCGGCCTGCCAAATCCAAAGCTGCTTGAGAAGAGCTATCCGTTCGAGCTGTCCGGCGGCCAGCGCCAGCGCGTCATGATCGCGATGGCGATGGCCAACCGTCCGGCGCTCCTGGTCGCTGACGAGCCGACCACAGCGCTCGACGTCACCACCCAACGTCAGATCCTGCGGCTGATCGACGATCTCCGACGCGACCGCGGCATGGGCGTGCTGTTGATCACCCATGATTTTGGCGTCGTTGCCGATGTCGCCGACCGCGTCGTGGTGCTTCGTCACGGCAAGGTGGTGGAGCAGGGGACGGTCGAGGAAGTTCTGCGCAGTCCTAAGGCTGACTACACCCGCGAGTTGATCGATGCCGTGCCGAAGGCGCGGCTCGACGAGATCCGCCGCACCGCGGTCCATCCTACACCGCTGCTCGAAGTCATCGGTCTTGAGAAGACATTCCGGGTCAAGCGCGGCCTGTTGCAGCCGCCGCGCGAGGTCGTCGCGGCCGACGGCATCTCGCTGACCTTGTACGAGGGCGAGACGCTCGCCGTCGTCGGCGAATCCGGGTCCGGCAAGTCGACGCTCGGGCGCATGATCATGCGTTTGACCGAGCCGGATGGCGGTGCCATCCGCTTCAACGGCCAGGATCTGCGCCAGCTCCGCGGCGAGGCGCTCCGCCAGGCGCGAAAACAGCTCCAGATCGTGTTCCAGGATCCGTTTGCGAGCCTCGATCCGCGCCAGAAGGTCGGCGATGCCATTGCGCGCGGACCAATGGCCTTTGGCACGTCGCGCACGGAAGCGATGGAGCAGGCGAGAAAGCTGCTGGTGCGAGTTGGTCTCAACGCCGTCGCCGCCGATCGTTACCCCCACGAGTTCTCTGGCGGCCAGCGCCAGCGCATCTGTATTGCGCGCGCACTGGCACTCAAGCCGCGCGTGCTCATCGCTGACGAAGCCGTGTCGGCGCTTGACGTTTCCGTCCAGGCTCAGGTGCTGGCGCTGCTTGCCGAGCTCCGTCAGGAGATGAAGCTCGCCATGATCTTCATCACCCACGACCTGCGGATCGCCGCCGAGATCGCCGACCGCGTCATCGTGCTCCAGAAGGGGCGCATCGTTGAAGAGGGCGCGACCGCGGACGTTTTCACGGCCCCTCAAGCCGCCTACACACGCGAGCTGCTCGATGCGATCCCGGGCCGCGATTTCTTCGACCAGCCGGGCTTTGCCAGCGTGACCGGCGCACTACCGACAGCGAGGATGAGTTCATGACCGACAGCCGTCCCCTTCCAGCCGGCGCGCGCGAGCGCATCGAGGCCGCCGTGGATGCCGCCTTCGACGAGCAGATCGACACCACGATCGCGTTCACGGCAATCCCGAGCACGCGCGCGGCGGAGGCGCCCTGTCAGGACATGTTCGCAAAGCTGTTGCGCGATCGCGGCTACGAGGTCGATGACTGGGTCATCAACCAGGACGATCTGAAGGCGCTGCCGGGCTATGGTCCGGTCGAGACCGATTTCTCGCGTGCCCGCTCCGTCGTCGGCACCTGCCGGCCGGCCAGGGAAGAGGGCCGCTCACTGATCCTTCAGGGCCATTGCGACGTCGTGCCGGCAGGTCCGCTCGACATGTGGGAGCGGCCACCGTTTCAGCCGGTGGTCGAGAACGGTTGGCTCTATGGTCGCGGCGCCGGCGACATGAAGTCCGGTACAATCTCGGCGCTCTACGCGCTCGATGCGATCAAGGCCGCGGGCTACAGGCCCAAGGGCCGCATCCACCTGCAATCGGTGATCGAGGAGGAGAGCACCGGTCTCGGCGCGCTCTCCACACTTCAGCGCGGCTATCGTGCCGATGTCTGCATCCTGCCCGAACCGACCGACGAGAAGCTGATGCGTGCCCAGGTCGGCGTGATCTGGTTCCGCCTGAAAGTGCGCGGGATACCAGTCCATGTCGCACGCGCCGGCACCGGCTCAAATGCGATCAAGGCTGCAATCCACCTGATCCAGAAGCTCGAAGGTCTCGAGGCCGAATGGAACGAGCGCGCCAAGACGCACCCCTCGTTCAAATCGGTCGAGCATCCGCTCAACTTCAATCCTGGAATCATCAAGGGCGGTGACTGGGCCTCCAGCGTGCCCGCCTGGTGCGATGTCGATTGCCGCATTGGTGTGCTGCCCGGCTGGAAGATCGCCGACGCCCAGGCCGAGATCGTGGATTTCGTCGCCAAGGCGGCGCGCTCGCATCCATTCCTCGCCAACAATCCGCCGGAGATCGTCTGGTCCGGCTTCCTGTCGCCGGGCTACGAGGCGACCGAGATTCAGGAAAGCGAGGCGGTTCTCGCTCCGGTCTACGAGCACGTGTTCGGCCGCAAGCTGACCAGCTTCTCGTCAACCGCACTGACCGATGCGCGCTTCTATGGTCTCGATTTCGGCGTGCCTGCGTTTTGCTTTGGCGCCACGATGGAAGGCGCGCACGGCTTCAACGAGCGCGTCGATCTCGCCTCGGTCAAGCGCGTCACCAAGGCGCTTGCGCTGTTCACCGCGAGCTGGTGCGGCATCGAGGCCAATTAGCCGAAAGAAGGAAATTCACCGCAAAAAGGGAGGTTCGCGAATGGGCAGCCAGGGTGCAGGCGGCAAGCCGCCGGTCAAGACGCAAGAGGATCTGCGCGCGCATTTCGGGCAGCTCAGCCCGCTCGCCGAGAAGAAGGTTCTCAGCCATCTCGACAGGTTCTGTCGCGACTTCATCGCGCTTTCCCCGTTTCTCGTCCTTGCCACCAGCGACGGCAACGGTCATGCCGATGCAAGCCCGCGCGGCGACGCGCCGGGCTTCGTCGCCGTGCTCGACGACAAGACGCTGCTGATCCCGGACCGGCGCGGCAACAACCGCGTCGACACCTTCGGCAATATCATCGCTTCCCCCGGCATCGGTCTGATCTTCCTGGTGCCGGGGATCAACGAGACCCTGCGCGTCAATGGCCGCGCCGAGATTTCGCAAGATGCCGAGCTGTTGACGCCGCTCGCGGTGCAGAACGTGGTCCCAATCATCGGGCTGAAGATCCATGTCGAGGAAACCTATTTTCATTGTGGCAAGGCGCTGATGCGCTCGAAGCTCTGGAATCCGGCTGCTCAGGTCGAGCGCAACAGTTTCCCGACGCTCGGCCGGATCATCGCCGAGCAGACTGTCGCCATCGCGGTCGAAGAGGCCGAGAAGACGATGGAAGAAGGATATCGTACGAGGCTCTACTGAGAATGACCAATCTGATCTAGCGGTCCGCCCTGCAGAAGGTTTCGACGATACGCTACATGCTCGCGCCTGCCGCTCGTGAAATGTCTACGAGGTAGGTAGCGAGCGGCAGCACTGAGCGCACAGACGCGACGTATCCGAACGGAACGGCATCGTCAGCTTTCGGACGATTAGGCGGCTCCTCGCGCCCGCTTCATTGAACATTCAGTAAAGCAGTTTGCTAAACACGCGGCTATGGCCGACCTTCCTGCTCTCCTGTTGTTCAGATGGAGCGGATTCTCCTGCCGGGTGACGTCGGCGGTCGCATTCGGCAAGATCTTCCGGCATTTTCGCTGCGACTGCGAACATCCCGCTTGCGCGCCAGCGCCGCGGGTCTTTCGCCGGACTCGCGACAAACGAGGCTTGACGATCTCCGAAATTTAGTAATACGTTTAGTGTCACAAAAAACTAAACATCACGCATCGGGCCGATGTGTGGGAGGAGCCCAAGCCATTCCGGAGCCGTCTCCGGAAGCGGCCCGTCTCGTCCTTCACTCATCGTTCCTCAAACTCGGTTTCAGGGTCTTGGCGTCGTTCCGGCAGGACGCGCCAAGCGGGTTAGATGCTTCAACGAGAGAGGAAACGGATATGCGGACTTTCAATTGGTTGAGAGGCTCGGCGGCCACCACGGTTCTTGGGGTGGCGCTACTGGGGGGATTTGGCGGAGGCGAAGCTGCGGCCCAAGGTAAGCAGCTCACGCTGTGCTGGGCGGCATGGGATCCGGCCAACGCGCTGGTCGAGCTCGGCAAGGACTTCACCAAGCAATCCGGCATCGAGATGAAATACGAGTTCGTCCCGTGGACGAGCTATGCCGATCGCTTCCTCAATGAGCTCAACTCCCACGGCAAGCTCTGCGACCTGATTATCGGCGACAGTCAGTGGATCGGCGGCGCGGCCGAGAACAAGTGGTACGTGAAGCTCAACGATTTCTTCGACAAGGAGAAGATATCGATGGACGACTTCGTCCCGGCGACGGTCGTCGGCTATTCGCAGTGGCCGAAGAACTCGCCGAACTATTGGGCGCTGCCGGCCATGGCGGATGCGGTTGGCTGGACCTATCGCAAGGACTGGTTCTCGCGCCCGGATATCCAATCGGCGTTCAAGGCGAAGTACGGCCGCGATCTGGCGCCGCCGAAGACCTATGACGAGCTGAAGCAGATGGCGCAGTTCTTCCAGGGCCGCGAGATCGACGGCAAGAAGGTCTATGGCGCCTACATCTTCACCGAGCGCGGCTCCGAAGGCATCACCATGGGCGTGACCAACGTGCTCTACAATTACGGCTTCAGCTACGACAATCCCAAGAAGCCGTACCAGATGCAGAGCGTCGTCAATTCGGCCGACGCCGCCAAGGGGCTCGAGTTCTACAAGGAGCTCTATAAGTGCTGCACGGCGCCGGGCATGACCAACGCCTACATGCAGGAGGGGCTCGACGCCTTCAAGTCCGGTCAGGTGGCGATGCAGATGAACTGGTTCGCCTTCTTTCCCGGCCTCTACAAGGATCCGAATGTCGGCGGCGACAGAATAGGCTTCTTCGTCAACCCGTCCGGGCCGAACGGACACTTCACCCAGCTTGGCGGGCAGGGGATCTCGGTGGTCGCGACCTCCGACCGCAAGGACGACGCGCTCGCCTACATCAAATGGTTCGCGCAGCCCGCCGTGCAGCAGAAGTGGTGGCAGCTGGGTGGCTACTCGGCGCTGAAGGCCGTGGTCGACGCACCAAGCTTCCCGAAAAGCGCGGCGTTCGCGCCTCAATTCCTGGAGTCGATGGGCATCGTCAAGGACTTCTGGGCCGAGCCATCCTACGCCCAGTTGCTGCTCGACATGCAGAAGCGTGTGCATGACTACGTCGTCGCCGACAAGGGCACGGCGCAGCAGGCGCTCGATCTCCTCGTCAAGGATTGGACCAAGGTCTTCAAGGAGCAGGGCAAGCAGGTCGCCTCGCAATAGGCCGTAGGCCTTGCGTCGACGAAACGGTACCCCGGGGCGTGTGCGCCTCGGGGAACCCGAGCCAGCCAGCCGATGGACAAAATGACCACGATCCTTCAACCTGACGATGCTACGTTTCCCGGCATGAGCGAGCCCGCCAAATCCTGCACCGGGCGACCTGTCCGCGGACTGTCGGACCGGACAATCGCGTGGCTGTTCGTGGCGCCGACGATCGCGCTGTTGCTGGCGATCAACATCTTTCCGCTGCTGTGGATGATCCGGCTGTCCTTCACCAGCCTCAATCTCAGTATGTCCTATCTGCCGCTGCGCTTCGTCGGCCTCGACAATTTCACTGATATCTTGACCGACGAGGACGTCTGGTTCCGGCTCCAGACCACGGCGCAATTCGTGATCTGGTCGGTGGCACTACAGGTGATCATCGGCTATGGCCTGGCGTTGCTGATCAACCGCCAATTTCGCGGTCACAGCTTCTGGACCACGATCATCCTGCTGCCGATGATGCTGTCGCCGGCGGTGGTCGGCAACTTCTGGACGCTGCTGTTGCAGCCGCAGATCGGGCCATTCAACTACGTGATCAGCCTGTTCACCGGCGTGCCGCCGAGCTCGTTCAGCATGACCGGGCAGGTCTCGCTCGCGCCGTGGACCATCGTGCTGGTCGACACCTGGATGTGGGCGCCCTACGTCATGCTGATCTGCCTCGCCGGGCTTCGCTCCATCCCCGACTACATCTATGAGGCGGCCGAAGTCGACCGCGCCTCGGCCTGGCGGCAATTCTGGTCGATCACGCTGCCGATGACAGTTCCATTCCTGATGCTCGCCGTGCTGTTCCGCGCGATCGAGAACTTCAAGATGTTCGACATGGTCAATCTGTTGACGTCCGGAGGCCCGGGCTCCACCACCGAGCTGGTGTCGATCACGCTGAAGCGCGCCGCGTTCGAGAAATGGCGCACCGGCTATTCCAGTGCACTCGCCATCATCCTGTTCGTGACCGTGTTCGGTGCGGCCAACATCTACGTCAAAGCCCTCAACAAGGTGAAGCAACGATGACCGCCGCCCTCACCAAGTCCACCGCGCACTCCATTGTCGAAGCGTCGCCGCGCGCAAAGATGGTGGCGGGTGGCCTCGTCATCCTCTACGCCGTGATCACGATCCTGCCGCTGGTCTGGATCGTCGCCACCGCCTTCAAATCGCAGAGCGACGCGATCGCATATCCGCCCAAGGTGATCTTCGAGCCGACTCTCGAAGGCTTTGTGAACCTGTTCACTGTGCGCACCCGGCAGACGCCTGACTTCATCGCCAAGCTGCCGCCGCCGGAGACGTGGTACGACAAGCTCGTGCGCCAGCGCGACATGGTCATTGCCGGACCGTCGAAGGTCGTGCCGCGTTTCGTCAACTCGCTGATCATCGGGTTCGGCTCGACCTTCCTGGCGGTCTTTCTCGGCACGCTCGCGGCCTACGCTTTCTCACGCTTCCGCATTCCCCTGGCTAACGACCTTCTGTTCTTCATTCTCTCGACGCGCATGATGCCGCCCGTTGCGGTCGCAATCCCCATCTATCTGATGTACCGGCAGCTCAATCTGACCGACACCAGGCTCGGAATGATCCTGCTCTACACTGCCGTGAACGTCTCGCTCGCGGTCTGGCTGCTCAAGGGATTCATCGACGAGATCCCGCGCGAATACGAGGAGGCTGCTCTTGTTGACGGCTACACGCGGCTGCAGGCGCTGCGCAAGGTTGTGTTGCCGCAAGCCGTCACGGGTATCGCAGCCACCGCGATCTTCTGCCTGATCTTCTCCTGGAACGAATATGCCTTCGCGGTTCTCCTGACCAGCGGCGAGGCGCAGACCATGCCCCCCTTCATCCCCTTCATCATCGGAGAGGGCGGGCAGGATTGGCCGGCCGTTGCCGCGGCCACCACCCTGTTCGTCGTGCCGATCGTCCTGTTCACCGTGTTGTTGCGCAAGCACCTGCTGCGCGGCATCACCTTCGGAGCTGTGCGCAAATGAGCAGTTCTGCTGCAATCGCCAAAGGCTTGGTCTCTCGCTGGTTCCGACGCGGACCCTGGGAGACGGCTGCCATGACCCTGATCGGAGGAGGCATCGTCATGCTGGTGCAACCTTGGTCGATCGATCTCTACAGCTATTCCTTCGTGACGATCCTCGCCGGTACGCTCGGCTACGTCGTCGTGAGCCATTTTCCGGAATAGGGCGGCAGACATGGCACAGATCCGCGTCGAAAACCTGCGCAAGTCGTTCGATCAGTTTGCGGCCGTGCAAGGCTCCAACTTCACGATCGACGATGGCGCTTTCTTTGCGATGCTCGGCCCCTCCGGCTGCGGCAAGACCACCACCTTGCGCATGATCGCGGGCCTGGAGCTGCCGACCGAGGGCAGGATCCTGCTCGACAATGAGGACGTGACCTTCCAGCGGGCATCCGCGCGCGATATCGCCTTCGTGTTTCAGCTTTTCGCGCTATATCCGCACATGAACGTCGCCGAGAATATCGGCTTTCCCCTCAAGTGCCAGGGCATGGCCCGGCGCGATATTCACCAGCGGGTGCAGGAGACAGCCAAACTGCTGCGAATCGAGCATCTGCTGTCGAGCAAGACGTCGAAGCTGTCCGGCGGCGATCGGCAGCGGGTTGCGCTGGGGCGTGCCATGGTGCGGCGGCCAAAGGCTTTTCTGATGGACGAGCCGCTGGGCGCGCTCGATTCCGAGTTTCGTCATCTGATGTGCAGCGAGCTCCGCGATCTGCACGATCGCATCGGGGCGACCACCGTCTACGTGACGCATGACCAGCTCGAGGCGATGTCGATGGCGGACCGGATCGCCGTTATGAACCAGGGACGCGTTGAGCAGATCGGCCTGCCGCAGGAGATCTATGATCGGCCCGCGAGCATGTTCGTGGCCGATTTCATCGGCTCGCCGCCCATGAATTTTCTGCGCTTCGAGGCAGGTCTGCGCTGCGGCGATCGGACGATCAGCTTCCATGACACGAGCATCGCGGTGCCGGAGATCCGAGAGGATCGCGCCAGCGCCGGCATGGCACTCGGCGTTCGTCCGGAGCATATCCGCTTCGCCGACGCGGCACCCGTCCGCGGCGAGGTGTTTGGCGCCGAGTATCTTGGGACAACCCAGATTGTCACCGTCGACACCGCACATGGACGCATTGCGGCGCGGTTGCCTTCCAGCGCGCCCGTGCGGATCGGCGAGCGGGTCGGCCTTGAATTCCGTTCGGAACGACTCGCGTTGTTCGACGTCGCCAGCGGCCTTGCGATACGAACTGCCGCCGCGGGGAGCGCAGACCATGGCTGACGTCGCCCTACGCAACATCAGCAAGCGCTTCGGCGCGGTGGCGGCCGTGCGCGAGCTCTCGCTCTCGGTGAACGACGGAGAATTCATGGTGCTGCTCGGACCGACCGGTGCCGGCAAGACCACGACCTTGCGGCTGATCACCGGGCTCGAGACTCCCGATTTCGGCTCGGTCATGATCGACGGACGCGACGTGACGCTGGCTCCTCCGGGAGCGCGCGATATTGCCTTCGTCTTCCAACAATATTCGCTCTATCCGCATCTCACCGTCTATGACAACCTTGCGTTTCCGTTGCGCTCGCCCGCGCGACGGGTAGCGGAGCCCATCATCAAGAAGCGGGTCGAGCAGACGGCGGAGTTGCTGCATATCGCAAGCAAGCTGAACAATCGCGCAACCCGACTTTCGGGCGGCGAGATGCAGCGGGTGGCAATCGGTCGTGCGCTGGTCCGCGATCCCTCGATCTATCTGATGGACGAGCCGCTGTCGTCGCTGGACGCCAAGCTCCGTGCCGAGCTTCGGCTGGAGCTCAAGCGGATCCAGCTCGAGCTTGGTGCGACCATCCTCTACGTGACCCACGATCAGGTCGAGGCCATGACGATGGCGTCCCGGATCGGCGTGATCAAGGACGGCGAGCTGCTCCAGCTCGGCACGCCCCGGGAAATCTACGAGCGTCCCTCCTCGAGCTACGTCGCCTCGCGCCTCGGCACGCCCCAGATCAATTTCCTCCCCGCGCGGCTGTTGTCGGACGTGCCGCTGCCGCCGGGAACGGAGACAGTCGGTATTCGCACCGAGCACCTTCGCCTCGGGGCGCGCAACGGCGGGTCGATGGTCGGCCGCGTGCACCGGGTCGAGCACCTCGGCGAGCAGAATCACGTTCACTTGGACTATAAGGGAGAGATGCTGGTCACGCTTGCGGATCCGCACCAACCGCTGCATGCCGGTCAGGAGGTCGAGCTGGATCTGGTGCAACCACTCTGCTTCGACGGCGCCGGGCAGCGCCTCCCGGCGGTTCATTAGAGGATCAAACGCGATGTCGCTGCAACCCGAGACGTTCAAATCGCTGGTCAAGGTGGCCGCAGAGCGGGTCATTGCCAGCGCGCCGGAGCTCACGAGCCTGGACCAGGCGATCGGCGACGGCGACCATGGATTCAACATGAAGCGCGGGTTCGAAGCCGTGCTCGGCAAGCTCGATGCGATCTCCGAACAGCCGTTCGACGAGGCTCTGAAGACGATCGGCAAGACGCTCGTGATGACGGTCGGCGGTGCTTCCGGCCCGCTTTACGGCAGCTTCTTCCTGGCTGCAGGCGAGGCCCTCTCGCACGACAAGCATCTGCCTGAGGACATCGCTGATGTCTTCGGCAGCGGCGTGAACGCCGTCAGCGCTCGCGGCCGTTCGCACGCCGGTGAAAAGACCATGCTCGACGTGCTCGTTCCCGTGCTGGAGACGCTGAAGAATGCAGCCGGGCAACCGGACCTGATCGCGCGAGTCAACACAACGGCCGCAGAGGCGGTCGAGCGGACCGCGCCGATGCAGGCCACCAAGGGGCGGGCGTCGTTTCTCGGGCCACGCAGCGTCGGTCACATCGACCCCGGCGCGCGCTCGAGCTGTGTTCTCGTGCAGGCGGTATGCGCGAGTCTGGAGGGAAAGCAATGACTGATGCCGTGGGGATCGTGATCGTCTCGCATTCGAAGGACATCGCCAAAGGCACCGCCGACATGGTGCGGCAGATGGTCGGCAGCGAGGTCAAGGTGGCCTTCTGCGGCGGCAATCCCGATGGCGGGCTCGGCACCAGCGTGTCGCTGATCGTCGACGCCATCAACGATGCCTGGTCGGCGAAAGGCGTCGCGATCCTCGTCGATCTCGGCGGCGCCGAAACAAACAGCGAAATGGCGGTCGAAATGCTGGAGCCGGCACGCCGCGATCTCGTTGTCGTATGCAACGCGCCGATCGTCGAGGGCGCCGTGATGGCGGCGACCGAGGCGGCGGGCGGCAGCTCGCTGGCCCAGGTCAAGGCCGTGGCCGAGGAACTCTCTGCCGACTGATGATGCGTCGGCGAAACGATGATGGAATAAGACGATGCTGGATAAAGCGGACGGCCAGATTATCACCGAGAATGTGCGGCTGGTGCACGCGGTGGGCATGCATGCACGCCCGGCGGTCAAGCTGACCAAGCTGGCCAAGAAGTTCCAGGCCCAGATTTCCGTCCGGGTCGCGGGCGCGACCGAGTGGATCAATGCCAAGAGCGTGGCCAAGATCATGGCCATGCGCGCGGCTCACGGCAGCACGATCGAGATCAAGGCGTCGGGCAGCGACGCACAGGCTGCCGTCGCCGCCTTGGTCAACCTGATCGCAACCGACTTTCCGGACGAGGCGTCATAGCATGCAGGGAGGCGCCGCCGGACTGGCTTTTCGCGGCAGGACCGCCTCGATCGGCTTTGCCCACGGCCCGCTCGTCCGTGTCGATGCGGGCACGAACGGCGAACGGATCGCAGGCTCGCTGGTCGAGGAGGCGCTCGATCTTCGCAAGGCGATCGACGCGGCGAGCGGGCAGATCGCCGAGCTCGCCGCGATCGCGGGAGGTGAGGCCGCGCAGATTCTCGAGTTCCAGGTCGCGCTGCTGGAGGATGAGGATTTCATCGAAGCGATCTTCACGGCGATAAGCGAGGGAGATGCCGCCGACGTCGCATGGCGTTCCGCGCTCGACGAGCAGATTGCAGACTATAATTCGGCCGAGGACGAGTATCTGAAGGCGCGCTGCTCCGATCTTGCGGATCTACGCGACCGCATCATCAGCATCTTGCGCGGAGGCGGGGGCGAGGCCCCCAAGATACCGAGCGGTGCCGTCGTTTGCGCCGACGATCTGCCGCCCTCGCGTTTCCTGGAGATCGACTGGTCGACCGGCGGTGGTCTTGCGCTCCTGCGCGGTAGCCCCACGAGCCATGTCGCGATGCTGGCGCGCGCGCGGGGCATCCCCATGGTCGTGCAGCTCGGCGCCATTCCGGAGATCGGCGCGACGGCGCTGCTCGATGGCGAGGGCGCTACGCTCGAGCTCGATCCCAGTGCCGAGCAGCTGCGGCTGTTCGAGAAGCGGCGCGAAATTCATCGCAAGAGCCGGGCGTCCGCGCGGGCGATCCTGCGACGGCCGACCGCATCATGGCGCGGGGAGCGGATCAAGCTGCTCATCAACATCCAGCGCGTCGAGGATCTCGATCATGCCGACGCACAATATGCTGACGGCATCGGGTTGATGCGCACCGAGTTTCTGCTCGCAGAGCGCGGCGGCCTGCCCGACGAGGAGACGCAGTATCGCGCCTACGCTGCCGTTCTGCGCTGGGCCGATCGACGCCCGGTTACCATTCGCACGTTTGATGCCGGCGGCGACAAGCCGGTACCTGGATTCACCGTCGACGGTGAGGCCAATCCCTTTCTGGGCGTGCGTGGCCTGCGGCTTTGCCTCGCCCGCCCCGAGATATTCAGCGTGCAGCTCCGCGCGCTGGCGCGTGCGGCCGTGCATGGAAATCTCAGGGTCATGTTTCCGATGGTCACGGCGCCGGACGAGTTCGAGTGCGGACGGAAGCTGTTCGCCGAAATCGTGCAGCGCTTGCAGGCCGAGGGCATTGCCGCGATGCTCCCCGAGCTGGGAATCATGGTCGAGGTCCCGGCGGCGGCCCTGGCGATCGCGACCTTCAAGGCTTCCTTCTTCTCGATCGGATCGAACGATCTCGCGCAATATGTCCTTGCATGCGACCGTTCCAATGGAGCTCTCGCCCCCTTGATGGATCCCTTGCATCCGGCGCTCCTCGAACTGATCGCGCGAACCGCGGAGCACGGACGTCGCGCCGGAACCAGCGTCAGCCTGTGCGGCGACATGGCGAGCGACCCGCGCTGTCTGCCCGCGCTCCTGAAATGCGGCCTGCGCGAATTGTCGGTGAATGCGTCGGCGCTGGCGCAGATCAAACAGACAATCGACCGCTTGAGCAGCGGAGGCGGGCTTGGCTGATATGGCGATCGATGAACCGGCCGAGGCGGGCGCCGTTGCGGTTTACAAGCGCATCTTCAAGGAGGTGCTTGAGAGCCGCCCGTCAGGCATGCGGCTGCGTCTGGCCCATGCCATGGGCAAGAACCGCAGCTTCGTCAGCCAGATCAGCAACCCGACCTATCCGGTGCCGATTCCCGTGCAGCACCTGAACACGATCTTCGATGTCTGCCATTTCCCGCCGCAGGCGAAGGCGGCGTTCCTTCGTGCCTATACCCGTGCGCACCCGCGCCGGATCGGCCGCCTGACCGAGGGGGCGCATGAACGGACGCTGACGCTGCACCTGCCGGATCTCGGCAGCTCGAAGCGCAATGCGGAGCTCGATGCGCTGCTGCAGGAATTCGCGCGGCGTTTGAGTGCGATCATGCGGGAAAAATGAGCGCCAAGCTCAGAGCGACGAAGCGGGGAGGAGAACATGAAAAAGTTCATCAATTCGGTTGATGGCGTGCTCGCGGAGAGCCTCGACGGGTTGGCTTCGGCGCATGCCGATCTCGTGACGCTCGGGCCCGAGCGGAAATTCGTGCGGCGCCGCGAGCTCAATTCGCGGAAGGTCGCGCTCGTATCCGGCGGCGGTAGCGGGCACGAGCCGCTGCATGCGGGCTTCGTCGGCTATGGCATGCTCGATGCGGCCTGTCCGGGGCAAGTCTTCACCTCGCCGACACCGGACCAGATCGTCGAGGCGGCGCAGGCCGTTTCGGGCGATGCCGGCGTGCTTTTCATCGTGAAGAACTATGCGGGCGATCGCATGAATTTCGAGATGGCGGCCGAGATTTCGGAGGGTCGCACGGCCACCATCGTCACCGACGATGACGTCGCGGTCGAGAATTCCACCCACAGCATCGGCCGCCGGGGTGTGGCCGGCACTCTGATCGTCGAGAAGATCGTCGGCGCGGCGGCCGAGAAGGGTGCTGACCTCCAGGCTTGCGTTGCACTCGGCGAGCGCGTCAACGCCCGGACGCGCTCGATGGGGGTGGCCCTGACGAGTTGCACGGTTCCGGCTGCAGGCACGCCGACCTTTGTGCTCGCCGAGGACGAGATGGAAGTGGGTGTCGGCATCCATGGCGAACCGGGTCGCCGCCGCGTCAAGCTGGAGCGCGCCGATGCGATCGCTTTTGAGATGACAACTGCCATTGCCGGGGATCTCGACGCCCGCGATGGCAACGAAGCCCTGCTTCTCGTCAATGGATTTGGCGGAACGCCCGCGATCGAGCTCTATCTGATGTACAACGCGGCGCGGCGGATGCTCGAAAAGCGCGGCTTGCGCATCGCCCGTTCGCTGGTCGGCAGCTATGTCACCTCGCTGGACATGGCGGGGTGCTCGCTCACCGTGAGCCTGCTCGATACCGAGACCCGGGCGCTGTGGGACCATCCCGTGCGCACGGCCGCGTTGAAATGGTGATGGCGGCTGCGAACGGCTGTTGATGATTTCGATCGTGCTCTGGCGGACGATCGGCCGGGGCCACGCCTCACGCATGCACTCGGGAATTCTCCCGGTTCACCCTCCCTGAAACTTGCCGTGTCCCTTGGACACGGCTTCTTTTTTTGGGGCCGTAGACAGCTATTTCCCTCTCCGCCCCAGGCTGCGGGGTCCAACGAGTGCTTTACGCTGGAAATCTCTCTTGTGCCCCCATGATAGACTGGACCAACTGACGTGTAGCGGCGAGAGCGTCAATCCCAAACGCACAACATGGATCTACCAATCAGGCGATTGTGCGCGAAGATATACGATTTCCTGCGTTTCACACGCCAACTGATTCAGCCTTCCAGCACCGGAGCCCGCAGCGCGATAGTTTTCCCATCCGGCTGCCGGTCGGCCGTCAGCTGATGTTGTTCAACGTACGGGCGATGGCAGCAAAGATTTCGGCGATCTGTTCCTATGCGGCAGCCGACGCCGATGTCCTGGTCACGTCCGCGCCCTATCTGGCAAAGCCCAGGGATGTGCAGGTGCAGATTGCGGCAGCCGAAGCCGACAGACGTAGTGCGCGGCTTGGTCCGAGGAAGGACGCAATCGCTCCGGCATTGACGTAGCTGGAGCAGATCGCCTCGCTATTTGGATGGGCTCTTGGTTTCGGCGTGACCTCCGAGGAGCAGAATGAGCCCGGCGGTGACGATCGCGATGCCGATCCATTCGATGGTTGTAGGAACCTCGCCAAGTATCGGTATCGCCAACAGCGTTGCACTGGCCGGTACCGCCGCAGCCAGACCGGCCGAGGGCGTAGGCCCGAGAATCCTGACGGAAATGGAGAACAGGATGACCGCCAGGAAACCTGGGCCCAAGCCCTGGAAGGCGGCCTGAAGCAGTATGGTCGACCACGGCGCATCCTGCATGGTGGAAGGAAGAAAGAAGAACCAGACCGGTACGAAAAGTAGCGCGTTCGGCACGCTGACCAGCACCAGCGCCTGGCGCGCTTCGATCTGCCAGTGCTTCACGCCCACAAAGTAGATCGAGAGCACGGCTGAGGCTGCGAGGAAGAACCCGATGGCCGATGCCACGCTGTTGCCGCCGGCGCGCATGCCTGGAAGGGCAACGAGCACTGCGCCGACAAGCAGAATGAGAACTGCAATGAGTTGCCGCCGGGACGGCACGCGCCGTGCGAAAAGCAATCCCAGCAGAATGGTGAAGATCGGCAGCGAGCCGTTGGCGAACGCTCCCCCGTATGCCGCCGACGCCCCCTTCAACCCGAAGTACATCAAAATGCTGTATAGCGCGCCGGGACCACAAATTGACATCGACAAGATTGCGTGCAGCGGCAGGTGGCGCGGCCACCAGGCCTTGGCGAACGGAAGAACCAGGGCGCCGGTGACCAGGAACCGAAGTGCGGTCAAATCGAAGGGTGTCAGGCCGGATTGCATGCCGGCTCTCGAGAAGACGAGAAAGCCGGACCAGATGCAGAACACGCCAGCTGCGCTCAGGAGTCCGAAAATTCGCTCGTTCGATTTGGCTACAGGTGTCAAGTCCGTGTCCGATTGCTTGGAGTATATCTTAGCGCACTTGAAACACCTGCGAGTATCAAGATGCTCTCCGCAACATGCTCCTCAAGGGTGACGCCATGGTGAGCGATCCTCGGGAGTTTTTCTAGCCGAGAGTTCCGCAAGCCGCTGGGGCAGCCCGGCATTCGCGAGAAACAGGAGGGTGCGTTGAACGATCACGTCGAGGGCGGCAACCGCCGGCTTGCTGCAGCCTATCCGGGCGTGCCGTTCTCGAATGAGTTCCTGTGGGCGGAGCCCGGCAAGCCAATCGCCATACCCGCTTGGAGGGTGTGCGAGAGATGACGTCGTAATCGGATCTCTGGGGGTGCGGCCACGCTGTGCGATGACGGAATCAAGGCCAGGAACACTTCCGGCGGCGCTCCGTTAGCGCAGCAAACGCCGGGAGTTGTCCATGACCAATTATCCAAAGCCGCCTTATCCTGCGCAGCAGCAGCCGATGCCGGGCTCGACGCGGGCCATGCAGCCGCGCCCGGATCATGGCGAGGAGAGTTACAAGGGCTCCGGCCGTCTTACCGGAAAGAAGGCCATCATCACGGGCGGCGACAGCGGCATCGGCCGCGCGGTGGCGATCGCCTATGCGCGTGAAGGCGCGGATATCGTCATCTCCTATTTGAACGAGGACGAGGATGCGGCCGAGGTCAAGGCGCTGGTCGAGCGGGAGAGACGCAAGGCCGTCCTGATCCCGGGCGATATCAGCAATCCCGAACATTGCCGCGCCATCGTGCGCCGCACCGTCGAGGAGCTCGGCGGCATCGACATCCTCGTCAACAACGCTGCCCATCAGGCGACGTTCAAGGACATCGCGGATATCAGCGACGACGAATGGCGGCGGACATTCGAGATCAACATCCACGCCATGTTCTATCTGGCTAAAGCCGCCGTCCCCCACATGCGACCGGGCTCCGCGATCATCAACACGGCCTCGGTGAACTCCGACATGCCGAACCCGAGCCTCCTGGCCTACGCCACGACCAAGGGCGCCATTCAGAATTTCACCGGCGGGCTTGCGCAGATGCTGGCCGAGAAGGGCATTCGGGTCAATGCGGTGGCCCCGGGTCCGATCTGGACGCCGCTGATTCCCTCGACCATGTCGGAGGAAAGGGTCAAGAACTTCGGCAAGCAGGTGCCGATGCAACGCGCCGGCCAGCCGGCCGAGCTCGCGACGGCCTATGTCATGCTGGCCGATCCGCTTTCGAGCTACACGTCCGGGGCGACGTTGCCCGTCACAGGTGGCAAGCCTTTCATCTGATCCGGGCGAGCACCGTGGCGGCACCGCACTACCGGCGCCGCCACTCTCAATCAGTAGCTTTCAATCACGCAGCGCTGGACGCCTTGGCGTTGACGCCTTTGCGCAGGGCCACCGTGTTCAGCTTGGTGTTGGCGGCCTTCTCTTCGTTCAGATTGGTGGTGAGGAAGCGCACGATGTCGTCGTGGCCGAGCTCTTCCGCCCAGGCGATCAGCGTGCCGTACCGGCACATTTCATAATGCTCCACCGCCTGTGCGTTGGCGACGATCGCGGCGTCCAGCACGGCCTTGTCCTCGATCTCGCCGGCGGTCTCGTCGGCTTCCTTGATCAGGCCGTCGATGGCCGGGCAATGCGTGCCGCTCGGCTCCTTGCCGAGCTTGGCGAAGACCTTGTCGAGGCGCTCGACCTGCTTGTTGGTCTCTTCCAGATGCGCCTTCAGCCCGGCGACGAGATCCCTGTTGGTGGCCTTGTCGATCATCTTCGGCAGCGCCTTCAGGATCTGCTGTTCCGCGTAGTGGATGTCTTGGAGCCCGTGCAGCAGCAGGTCTTCCATCGACTGGATATCCTTGGTGAAGAATCCCATAAAAGACGTCTCCTTTTCACAATGATGGCAGTGGAACGCGGAGCGGCCGCCGCTGTTCCATTCCCGTGTGCAGATCGGGAGAGCCGAATGAGCGATGGAGTGGATCATTTTGTGGGCCTGCTCGGACGTGCGGCGATGGACGTATGGGGCGACATGCCTCGCGACATCCAGGAGGCACTGTTCGAGACCGCGATGAAGGGCCGCGACACCGAGCGTGAGGAGCTGGCGCGATTGCTGCACGAGCGGCATCCGCGCACGCTGCATCCGGCCCGGCCGGGCTGACGCCGGCGCGCTGGGAACGAACATGCGATCTCCTGATTGGTGAATCGGGTGGCGCCACACGGGCTCCAACGAGGACCGCGGGGCGCATCGCCCGAGCCTGTCAACCTGTGAGTCGACCGACGTGACTGAGAATATCGGCAAATGGTACGACCCGATTTCGGAGCGGTGGATCGTGCCTCGCCAACCCCACACCATCGCCGCGTTCGATCGGTCGAGCGCGGAGAACGTGCCGGAGGCGAACAAGAGAGAAGAGACTCAGCGGATCTGGAATCTGCTGGTCGATTGCTGCGCACGCGGATGATGCAGCGTCGGCGCCAAAACGAGCTACATGACGCGCTCGATGACGCTCGGGAGTGTCAACGGCCTTGAGGCTGGCTTTGCGCGGGGCAGGTCAGCGTTCCCGTCAACCCTGATCTCGACGACGTCCGGAGCGGATCGGTATATTACCACACATGCCGACGCCGCCGGAACAAGGATCAGAGATGGACGATACGATTGGCTTCCCCGACCCCGGTCTTGACCTGTCGGACGGCTTCAAGCCGCACACCTCGCATTGGGGCGTGTTCTCCGCGCGTCGGGGCGCGGCCGGGTTGGAGGTCAGGGCCTATGCGGGCGATCCCGATCCGAACGGCATCATCGACAATTTTCCCGGCGCGCTCCGCCATCAGGCGCGCATCGCCCAGCCGGCCATCCGCCGCGGCTGGCTCGAGCGCGGGCCGGGCCCGGACGATCGCCGCGGCCGCGACGAGTTCGTCTCCGTCAGCTGGGAGAAGGCGCTGGATCTTCTCGGCGACGAGCTTGGCCGCATTCGCGACACCCGTGGACCCGCCGCCGTGTTCGGTGGCTCCTATGGCTGGTCGAGTGCCGGGCGCTTCCATCACGCCCAGAGCCAGGTGCATCGCTTCCTCAACATCGCGATGGGCGGCTATGTGCGCTCGGTCAACACCTATTCGTCCGGTGCGTCCTCGGTGCTGCTGCCGCAGATCCTGGCCGGCTACGAGGACATCACCAAGCGCAACGTCACCTGGGAGCAGATCGCGGCCGAGACCGACATCGTGCTGGCGTTCGGCGGCATGGCGCTGAAGAACTCCATGGTGGCCGGCGGCTCTATCAGCAAGCATGTCGAGCGCGGGTCCATGGCGGCGGCGCGGGCGCGCGGTTGCGAGTTCATCCTGGTCAGCCCGCTGCGCGACGATCTGCCGGTCGAGGCCGGCGCCGAATGGATGAGTTGCGTGCCCGGCACCGACACCGCCCTGATGCTCGGCATCGTCCATACGCTGGTCAGTGAGAAGCTGCACGACCAGGCCTTCCTCGACCGCTACACCGAGGGTTGGGCAATCTTCCTGCGATATCTCAACGGTGAGAGCGACGGGCAAGCCAAGCACGCCGAATGGGCCGCCGCGATCTCAGGCGTCAGTGCGGATGCGATCCGCAAGCTGGCGCGGCGTCTCGCCGGAAAGCGCGCGCTCGTCACCGTCTCCCATTCGCTGCAGCGCGCCGAGCATGGCGAGCAGCCAGTGTGGATGGGCATGGTGCTGGCGGCGGCCCTCGGCCAGATCGGCCTTCCCGGCGGCGGCTATGCCTATTCGCTGGGTGCGATCGGCTATTACGGCCGCCGCGTCAACGACGTGCCGGGACCGACGCTGGGGCAGGGCCGCAACGGCGTTGCCGATTTCATTCCGGTGGCGCGCATCGCCGACATGCTGCTCAATCCCGGCACCACGTATCGCTACAACGGCGAGACGCGCACCTATCCGGATATTCGTCTGGTCTACTGGGCGGGCGGCAATCCCTTCCATCACCATCAGGACATCAACCGCCTGCGCAAGGCCTTCGCGAAGGTGGACACGCTGGTCGTGCACGAGCTCGCCTGGACCGCCACCGCCCGCCACGCCGATATCGTGCTGCCCGCGACGATGACGCTGGAGCGCGAGGACATCGGCTATTCCACCAACGATCCCCTGATGGTCGCGATGCACCGGATCGCCGAGCCGTTTGGGCTCGCGCGTGACGATTACGACATCTTCGCCGATCTCGCCGAACGTCTCGGGGCGCGCGAGCCGTTCACCGAAGGGCGCACGTCGCGGCAATGGCTGGAGCATCTCTACGAGCCGACCCGCGCATCGCTTGCCAAGCGCGGCCTCGAAGCGCCGAGCTTCGAAGAATTCTGGGCGCGCGGCAGCCTGGTCGTGCCGCAGCAGCCCGATGACGGCGGCCGGCTACGCCGCTTTCGCGAGGATCCCGACAATCATGCCTTGCCGACGCCGAGCGGACGCATCGAGATCTACTCGGCCAAGATCGCGAGGCACGCTGATGCGGATTGTCCCGGACATCCGGTCTGGCTCGACAAGACCGATATTCCCAAGCCCGGGGCGCCCTGCTTCCTCGTCGCCAACCAGCCGGTGACGCGCCTGCACAGCCAGCTCGATTTCGGCGGACATTCGCTCGACTCGAAGCATCGCGGCCGTGAGGTCGCGCGCATGAACCCGGTCGATGCACAGGCGCGCGGCATCAAGGACGGCGACATCATCCGCCTGTTCAACGAGCGCGGTGCCTGTCTCGCCGCGGTCCGCGTCACCGACGGCATCGTATCAGGCGTGGTTCAGCTGCCGACCGGCGCGTGGTACGATCCGATGGATCCGGAAGACGAGGCGCCGCTCTGCGTTCACGGCAATCCGAACGTGCTGACCCGCGACGTCGGCACCTCGTCCCTGGCGCAGGGCTGCACCGGCCAGTTGACGACCGTCGAGGTGGAGAAGTTCACCGGCAATCTACCGCCGATCCGCGCGTTCGATCCGGTTTAGGCAAACAAGGAGACCTTTAGATGATCCGCAAGGCAACAGCAGTCTGGAAGGGCACTGGTCGCGATGGCACAGGCCATCTGTCGAGCGAATCCGGCGTGCTTGCCGGGACGCCCTATTCATTCAAGACCCGCTTCGAGAACGAGAAGGGCACCAATCCCGAAGAGTTGATCGCCGCGGCCCATGCCGGCTGCTTCACCATGGCGCTCGCCTTCGGCCTGCAGATGGCGGGTTTCACGCCGGACGAGCTCTCGACCGAAGCCGCCGTCACGCTCGAGCCCGAGGGCAAGGGCTTCAAGATCAGCAAATCCGCGCTGACTCTGCGGGCGAAAGTGCCTGGTCTCGACGATGCCGGCTTCGCCCGGCTCGCCGGCGAGGCCGAGAAGAACTGCCCGGTGTCCAAGGTGCTCAACGCCGCCATCACGCTCGACGCCAAGCTGGTCTAGGGCGATGGACTGAGGCTAGATCGCTGCAAAGGCGGAGGTGCGCTCCCTCTCCCGCTTGCGGGAGAGGGTTGGGGAGATGGTGTTTCCGCAATGGGATAGTCTCCTGGAGGAGAAAGCCCTCACCCCGCCTGCGGGCGACCTCGCCCGTAAGCGGGAGAGGCTGCACCGAGCCCTAGCGACCGGGTGGGCGTCAACGCGCGGCTTTCGGCCGGGCGGCCGAAAGCCTATATGATGGACAAGCTTTTGAGCGATCATTGGGAGCACATCACATGACGACGGAACGCGCAGTTTTGGCCGGCGGCTGCTTCTGGGGCATGCAGGATCTGATCCGCAAGCAGCCGGGCGTGATCTCCACCCGGGTCGGTTACACCGGTGGGCACGTCAAGAACGCCACCTACCGCAATCACGAAGGCCATGCCGAAGCGATCGAGATCGTGTTCGATCCGGCCAGGACCAGCTTCCGGACCATGCTGGAGTTCTTCTTCCAGATCCATGATCCGACCACGCTCAACCGTCAGGGCAACGATATCGGCACGAGCTATCGGTCGGCGATCTTCTACACCAGCGAGGAGCAGAAGCGGATTGCCGAAGACACCATCGCCGACGTCGAGGCGTCCGGCCTGTGGCCCGGCAAGGTGGTGACCGAGGTCGCGCCCGCGCGCGAGTTCTGGGAGGCCGAGCCCGAGCATCAGGATTATCTCGAACGTTATCCTGACGGCTACACCTGCCACTTCATCCGGCCGGGCTGGAAGCTACCGCGGCGCGCTGCGGCGGTCGGAGGCTAGAGCCTGAAGAAGGTGGCTCGCCGGCTGTGGCGGTCCACCTCCTCATCGGTCAAAGCCGACGCGAGTCCGGTCACGCATCGACATGCAAGGTCAGGCGCTGCTCCGCGGTGACGGTCCGGGCGGTCAACGTGACGAGACCCATCAAGGCGGCCAGCAGCCAGAATGCCAGCGGCAGTCCGCCGAGCTGTGCGACGAAGCCGACGCCGGCAGGGCCCAGCAGGACGCCTGCATAGCCGGCCGTCGTGATCGCCGCGACCGCAAGTCCCGTGGGCATCACCTTTTGTTGCGCCGCCCGGCGGAATAGCACGGGCACGAGGTTCGAGGCGCCGAGCCCGATCAGCAGGAATCCGGCGATGGCGACCGCTGCCACGGGCGCGGTGAGCAGCACCACAAAGCCGGCGATCGCGATGAGGCTGCCCCACAGCAATGTCGTGCGGTCTCCGATGCGTGCAACGACCGCGTCGCCGCCGAGCCTGCCGATCGTCATGGCGATCGAGAACACCATGTAGCCGATGCCGCCTTGCGGCTCGCTGACAAGCTCGGCGCCGATCACGAGCAGCGCGCCCCAATCGAGTATCGCGCCTTCGACCAGGAAGGTGATGGCGCCGAGCAGCGCCAGCAGCAGCACCGATCCATGCGGCAGCACGAACAATGGGCCTTCCTGCACCTGCACCGAGCGAAGCAGGCGCGGCCAGGTCACGAGCATCGCGATCAGCATCAGCACGGAGCAGATCAACGTCGAGGCGAGCGCGCCGAGCTGCACCGAGAGCAGCGCCGTCATCAGCGCGGAACCGGCGAAGCCGCCGATGCTGAACAGGGCGTGGAAGCCGGACATCAGCGGGCGTCGCGCGGCGCGCTCCACCTCCACGGCGTGGATGTTCATGGCGACGTCGATCGAGCCCAGCGCGGCGCCGAACGCAAGCAGCGCCAGCGCCAGCGCCAGCGGCGAGCTTGCGATCGCGAGCAGCGGCAGCACCAGCGTCAAACCGAGTCCGCCCGCGACGATGATCGGCCGGCTGCCATAGCGCGCGCTCAGCACGCCGGTCAGCAGCATCGCCACGACCGAGCCGATGCCGAGGCTGAGCAGGAGCAGGCCGAGCACTCCGTCGTCGACGGCGAGCCGCGCCTTCGCGAACGGCACCAGGGGTGCCCAGCACGCGATGCCGAAGCCCGCAACGAGGAAGGCAAGCCGCGTCGCAAGGCGGGTTGCCGGCCGGTCGGCAGAAGACATGGGAACTCCGGGAAAGCAGGGGAGGAGACGGTCGACAGGCCCGAGGATTGCCGCGGCTTTATGGCAGAGCCCTGCTCGAATGGTCGTGGCAGGCGCTCAACGGCTGCATGCCTCGACCTAGCCCCCGAGGATCCGCCGGCACGCCTCGACGAACACCTCTGCGCCCGTCACGATGTCGGCATCCGCCGTGTTCTCGGTCCAGTGATGGCTGATGCCGCCGATCGACGGCACGAACAGCATGCCGGCAGGCATGACGGTTGCCAGCATCTGCGCATCGTGGCCGGCGCCGCTCGGCATCCGGATGGAACGGCCACCGGCGACGGCCTTACTTGCGGCCTCGATCGCGTCCTGAAAGCCCGCGTCCATCATCGCGGGTGCGCCGGTGCGCAGCTTCGTCACGCTGACCGTGCAGGGGCCGTTGGCACTGGCCTCGTCCGCCATGGTCCGCAGCAATTGCTCCAGCCGCGCGATCACAGACGGGTCGTCGTCGCGGATCTGGAACAACATCTCCGCGCCACCGGGAATGATGCTCGGTGCGCCCGGATCGAGCGTGATGCGGCCGGTGGTCCAGACCGTGCGCGGGCCGCAGGCCGTCGGGAAGCGCTCGTCGATCGCGACGCAGAACTTGGCCAGCGCCAGGCCCGCATCCTTGCGCACCGCCATGCGCGTGGTGCCGGCATGGTTCTGCTCGCCTACGAAGTTGATCTGGTACTGCCAGATGCCGACGATGGATGTCACGACGCCGATCGCCAGGCGACCGCTTTCGAGCGTGTCGCCCTGCTCGATATGCGCCTCGAGATAACCGACGTGCCGTCCCGGCTCGGTGGTGATGCGCGGGCGCCCCGCGAGCCCCATGTCGGCAAGGGCATCGCGCATGCTGCGGCCGCTGGTGCGGTCGCGCGCGGCGTCGATGTCGGCCTCGGTCACCTGTCCGACATAGGAGCGCGAGCCGAGGAAATGACCGAAATGTCCCTCCTCGTCGCACCAGGAGGCGACCTCGACCGCGCCGTTCACGGAAGCGTCGGCATTGAGCACGCGCGCGGCCTCGAGCGCATAGACGACGCCGAGCGGGCCGTCGAGCCAGCCGGCATAGTTCTGGCTTTCCAGGTGCGAGCCCGCCAGCAGCTTCGGCCCGGGCTTCGAGCTCGTCCCGAACACATTGCCGATGCCGTCAATCGTCGCGGAGAGCTCGGCCTCGGGCAGCTTTTGGACGAGCCACTCCAGTGACAGCTTGTGCGGCTCGCAGAAGGTCGGCTTGTGCACGCCGGTCTTTTAGGCGCCAAAGGCGCGCAGTGCGTGGAGGTCGGCAAGAACGCGATGGCCGTCGGCGCGGGGCTGGGTGTCAGGCATGTTCGGCAACCTTCAGCGCCTCGGTTCGGATCTCCTCGACCAGCCGTTCCTTCAGCTGGACGAATTCAGGCGTGGTCTTGATCTTGTAGGAGCGGGGATGCGGCAGGTCTACATGAATGTCCGCCTTGATGCGGCCGGGGCGCGCGCTCATCACGATGACGCGGCTGCCGAGGAAGATCGCTTCCTCGATATCGTGGGTCACGAACAGCACCGTCTTCTGGTCGCGTTCCCAGATCCCGAGCAGCATCTCCTGCATCAAGGCGCGGGTCTGGTTGTCGAGCGCGCCGAACGGTTCGTCGAGCAGCAGGATCTTCGGATCGTTGGCGAGCGCGCGTGCGATCGCGGTGCGCTGCTGCATACCGCCGGAGAGCTGCTTGGGCCAATGGTTTTCGAAGCCGGACAGCCCGACCTGGCGGATGAAGGCATCGGCGATCTTGTGTCGCTCCGCCTCGGACACGCCGCGCTCGCGCAGGCCGAAGGCGATGTTCTCGCGCACCGTCAGCCAGGGAAACAGCGTGTAGGACTGGAACACCATGCCGCGATCGGCGCCCGGGCCGGTCACTTCGCGTCCATCGAGCGTGACGCGGCCGCCGGTCGGACGGTCGAGGCCGGCGACGATGCGCAGCAGCGTGGACTTGCCGCAGCCGGAGGGACCGAGGATGGTGACGAAGTCGTTGTTGCCGATGGTGAGATCGGTCGGCTCCAGCGCCCTGGTCGGCGCGTTCCCGTGACGCGCAGGGAAGGTGCGCGAGACCTGCTCGATCCTAAGAATGGTCATGCCAGCTTCCAGGGAAACAGCCAGGCGTTGAATGCCTTGAACAGGAAGTCCGAGATCAGGCCGATCAATCCGATCACGATGATGCCGAAGATGATCTGGCCGGTGTTGAGCAGCGCCTGGCTGTCGGTGATCATGTGACCGATGCCCGAGGACGAGCCGATCAGCTCGGCGACGATGACGTAGGTCCAGGCCCAGCCCAGCACCAGCCGCAGGATTTCTGCGATCTCCGGCGCGGAGGAAGGCAGCAGCACGCGGCGGATGATGCCGCGGTCGCTGGCGCCAAGCGTATAGGCGGCCTCGACCAGATCGCGCCGCGTGGCGCCGACCGTCACCGCGACCATCAGGATGACCTGGAACACCGAGCCGATGAAGATGACGAGCAGCTTTTGCAATTCGCCGATGCCGGCCCACAGGATCAGCAGCGGGATGAAAGCCGAGGCGGGCAAATAGCGTGCAAATGAGACGAAGGGTTCGAGGAAGGCTTCGACCGGCTTATAGGCGCCCATCAGCACGCCGAGCGGCACCGCAATGACCGCCGCGAGCGCAAAGCCGCCGACGACGCGCCAGATCGTCATGCCGATGTCGAACAGGAAGCCGTGCTTGGTGAGCAGCTCGAGGCCTTCCTGCACCATGGTGAGCGGATTGGCGAGGAAGGTCTTCGACACATGGCCGCCGAACGTCGCCCATGACCAGAGGGCGACGAACAGCACGAAGAACGCCAGGCCATATGCCGCACGTTGCTTCGATGTCACGGGATCCAGGGGACGCATCAAACTGTATCCGAATGGTGCGCCGGCTCCGCCTGAGGCGGAACCGGCAGCTTGGAGAACGTTACTTGATGAAGCTCGCGTCGTAGAGGTCCTCGACCTTCGGCACGGCCTTGATGATGCCGATCTCGAGCAGGAGCTCGGCGGCCTCCTTGTTGAAGGTCAGGAACTCGCCGGCGAAGAACTTCTGGTTCGCGGCCTTGTCCTGCCAGCGCAGATACTTCGCCGAGTTGCCGAACTGCTCGCCGGTCTGCTTCACGTCGGCGCCCATGATCTCGTAGGACTTGGCCTGGTCCTTGGCGATCATCTCGATCGCCTCGAAATAGCTGTCGGCGAGAGCCTTGGCGGCCTTGGGATTGTCGGTGAGGAACTTCGGCGTGCAGCCGAACGTGTCCATGACCATCGGATAGTCCAGCGTGGTCGCGATGATCTTGCCCTTGTCGGGCGCGGCACGCACGGTCGACAAGTATGGCTCATAAGTCATCGCCGCATCGTTCTGGCCGGAGACGAAGGCCTGCGCGGCCGCCGCCGGCTCGAGGTTCACCACCGTCACGTCCTTGGTGGTGAGGCCGTTCTTCTTCAGCATCCAGGCCAGCGCGAAATAAGGCGAGGTGCCCGGCGCGGAGGCGGCGACGGTCTTGCCCTTCAGGTCCTTGATCGCGGCGATGTCGTTGCGCACGGCCATGCCGTCGGCGCCATAGCTCTTGTCGAGCTGGAATATCTGCTTGGTCGCGACGCCGTTGGCGTTCCAGGAGATCCAGGTCTCGACCGTCGTCGCCGCGCACTGGATGTCGCCGGAGGCGATGGCGAGATGGCGGTCCTTCTGCGGGATCTTCTTGATGGTGACGTCGAGGCCGTTTTTCTTGAAGATGCCGGCCTCCTTCGCCAGCGTCAGCGGCGCGAAGCCGGTCCATCCGGAAATGCCGATGCCGACCTTGACGTCCTGGGCGAGCGCCGGAGTGGAGGCCGCGAGAGCAATGATTGTCGCAAATACTGTCGAATTACGCATGATTATCGTCCTCTTGCCGATCGATGGTTTGACGTCCTGTTGATCTCTGCCGGCCCATATGGGCGGTTCCGCGAAGCGTTGCACGATTTGTGCCGACATGTCCTCTCAGCCTCCCTTGAATCGCGCGACAAGGCGGTGAGAGTCACCGGGATAGAGCAGGCGCACGGCGGTGATCGTGCGTGCGCTGCGCCAGGTGTAGCGGTCGATCACGAGACAGGGGGCGCCGACGGCGATCGCGAGCGCTTCCGCCGCGCGGTCGTCCGCAACGATGGCGCTGATCGTGTGCTCGGCCTCGGTCCATGGGACATGGTGAAGCAGCCAGGAGCCGGGCGGCTCGCGCGAGAAATCCGCGGTCGCGGCGTCAGGAACGGACGAGAGATCGATCAGCCTGTCCTCGACCGCGAACGGGACCTTGTCGGCGCTGTGCCGGCAGGTGATCGCGACCACCTTGCCGGCCTTCTTCACGCCGAGCCGGTCGCGATCGGCGGCCGTCGCCGCGCGCAGCTTGCGGCCGATCAGCTCGTAGCCGTAACTGCGGCCAAGCGCGGTGATCTCGGCGCGGATGTCGGCGATCTTGAGCACCGCCGACTGATGCTGCGGCCGGCGCACGAACGAGCCGGCGCGCCGCCGCCGCTCGATCAGATCGGCCTGCGCCAGCTCAGACAGTGCCTTGTTCACGGTCATGCGCGAGCAGCCGTAGCGCGCGACCAGCTCGTGCTCGAAGGGAATGCGATGGCCGGGCGGCCATTCGCCGGTGAGGATGCGCTGCTCGATGTCGGCGCGGATGCGCTTGTAGAGCGTCGGCTTGTCGGCATCGGTGACGAGGCTCATGCGACGAGCCTCCACATCGATGTATTGAAGCGCTCACGCGCGGGCTGGCGCAGCTTGTGCCGCCCGCCTTCGACCACCTTGTTGCCGCCGGCCCAGACGCAATCGATGGCGGCGCCGCCGGCGGCGAAGATCCAGCCGTCGATGACGGCATCGTGCGCGCGTCCCGCCAGCGATGGATGCGCCGTGTCGAGCGTGACGATATCGGCGCGCGCGCCGGGTGTGAGGCCGACCGTCGGCTGCGCCAGCGCCCGCGCGCCGCCGGCGAGCGCCCCGTCGAACAGCGAGCGTCCCGTGGAGCGACCTGCGCCGCCGGAGAGGACGTTGCGCTGGCGGTGCTTGAGCCGCTGGCCGTATTCGAGCTGGCGCAACTCGTCTGCGGCGCCGATCAACACGTTGGAATCGGTACCGACGCCGAAAAAGCCGCCGGCGTCAACAAACTCCCGCGCCGAAAAAGTGCCGTCGCCGAGGCTCGCTTCCGTAATGGGACAGAGGCCCGCCACCGCACCCGTCTTGGCGAACGCCGTCACTTCCTCATTGGTCATGTGGGTCGCGTGAATGAGGCACCAGCGTTGATCGACGGGCGCATGCTCCAGCAGCCATTGCACCGGGCGCCGGCCCGACCAGGCGAGGCAATCATCGACCTCCTTCACCTGCTCGGCGGCATGAATGTGCACCGGCCCGCCATCGGCGAGTGGAATGATGGCGGCGAGCTCGTCCGGCGTCACCGCGCGCAAACTGTGCGGCGCGATGCCGATATTGGCGCCGGGCAACGCGCCGATTGCCTGGCGCGATGCCGCCATCAATGCGGCGAACTGATCGACCGAGCAGATGAAGCGGCGCTGCCCGGCATGCGGCGATGCGCCTCCAAACGAGCCATGCGCATAGAAAGTCGGCAACAGCGTCAGCGCAATGCCCGAGGCTTCGGCGGCCTGTGCAATCCGCGCGGCCATCTCGGCGGGGTCAGCGTAGGGCGACCCGTCGCGGTCGTGGTGCAGATAGTGGAATTCGCCGACGCGGGTAAAACCCTGCTCGAGCATCTCGACATAGAGCAGCGTCGCCACAGAAGCGACGTCGTCCGGCGTCATCGCCAGCGCAAAGCGATACATCGTCTCGCGCCAGGTCCAGAAGGTGTCGGTGCTGTCGCCGCGCATTTCGGCAAGGCCCGCCATGCCGCGCTGGAACGCGTGGCTGTGCAGGCTCGCAAGTCCCGGAAGCGCGATGGCATGGCGCTCGTCGCCGGCAGCCGGCGCCACGCCCGGTGTCACCGCCGCAATCGCGCCGGCGGCGATCACCACCTGCACGTCATTGGCCCAGCCCGAAGGCAGGAGCGCGGAAGCGAAATGCAGTCGGGTCATGATTTACACGCCGGCTGGACAGAACCGTCTTACGATTATATGTCTAGACATATAAGTCAAGCATCCCCAGGGCGAACGGATACCCGCATGGCAGAGCGCTTCGACCGGATCTGGCATAATGCCCGCCTCGCCACGATGCGGGTCGATCGTCCCGATCTTGGCGAGATCGAGCATGGTGTCATCGCCGCACGTGGCGGCCACATCGCCTATGCGGGTGCGAAAGCGGACTTTCCCGTCGATGCGGACGCGATCGAGCGGATCGATTGCGAG
The DNA here is from genome assembly GCF_020193825.1 of Bradyrhizobium sp. NBAIM18. NCBI lineage: Bacteria > Pseudomonadati > Pseudomonadota > Alphaproteobacteria > Hyphomicrobiales > Nitrobacteraceae > Bradyrhizobium > Bradyrhizobium sp. NBAIM18. Next base: position 47,331 of record NZ_JADYVO010000003.1, on the reverse strand, counting down.
GGGCGCTGGATTACGCCCGGTCTCGTCGACTGCCACACCCATCTCGTCTATGGCGGCAACCGCGCGCATGAATTCGAGCTGCGCCTGAAGGGGGCGAGCTACGAGGAGATCGCGCGGGCCGGCGGCGGCATCGTCTCGACCGTGGCGGCAACGCGCAAGGCGAGCGAAGCCGAGCTCGTCGCAAGCGCGCTGCCGCGGCTGGACGCGCTGACGGCTGAGGGCGCCACCACGGTCGAGATCAAGTCCGGCTACGGCCTCGACACAGAAACCGAGATGCGACAGCTCTCCGCTGCGCGCAGGCTCGGCCGTGAGCGGCCGGTTACGATCCGCACGTCGTTCTTGGGCGCGCATGCGCTGCCGGGCGAGGCGGGTGGCGACAAGGATGGTTACATCGATCTCGTCTGCAAGGAGATGTTGCCGGCGGTCGCAAAAGCGGGCCTTGCCGACGCCGTCGATGCCTTCATGGAAGGCATCGCATTCTCCGCCGAGCAGACCGCGCTTGTGTTCGAGACGGCGAGGGGACTTGGACTGCCGGTCAAGCTCCACGCCGACCAGCTCTCGAATCTCGGCGGCGCCGCGCTTGCCGCGCGATTCTCGGCACTCTCGGCCGATCATCTCGAGCACACCAATGAGGCCGGTGCCGCCGCAATGGCGAGGGCCGGCACTGTCGCCGTGCTGCTGCCCGGCGCGTTCTATTTCATTCGCGAGACGCAGAAGCCGCCGATCGAGACGTTCCGCAAGCATAACGTTCCCATGGCGCTGGCGACCGACTGCAATCCCGGCAGCTCGCCCCTGACCTCGCTGCTGCTCGCGATGAACATGGGCGCGACATTGTTCCGGATGAATGTGGCCGAGTGCCTCGCCGGCGTTACCCGTGAAGGCGCGCGGGCGCTCGGCCTCCTGAATGAGACCGGCACACTGGATGCCGGCAAATGGTGCGACCTCGCGATCTGGGAGATCGAGCGGCCCGCCGAGCTGGTCTACCGCATCGGCTTCAATCCGCTGCACCAGCGGGTATGGAGGGGGCAATGACGGAGCAGGAGACGGCGATCGCCGTCAAGCCGGGAACAGTGAGCCTCGACGATCTCGCGCGCGTGCTCGAAGGCGCCCCTGTCGTGCTCGATCCCTCGTTCTGGCCGCGGGTCGAGGCGGCTGCGCAGATCGTTACGCGGGCCGCGCAGGCCGACGTCCCCGTCTACGGCATCAACACCGGCTTCGGGAAGCTCGCATCCAAACGCATTCCGCCGGACCAGACCGCGCTGCTCCAGCGCAACCTGATCGTCTCGCATTGCTGCGGCGTTGGCTCGGCAACGCCGCAGCCGATCGTCCGCCTGATGATGGCGCTGAAGATCGTCTCGCTTGGCCGCGGCGCCTCCGGCGTACGCCGCGCGGTGATCCAGCAGTTGCAGGACATGCTGGCCCGTGGCGTCTACCCGCTGGTGCCGCAGCAAGGTTCGGTCGGCGCCTCCGGCGATCTGGCGCCGCTCGCACATATGACGGCCGTGATGATCGGCGAGGGGCAGGCGATCGTCGGTGGCAAGACTGTATCCGGCAGCGAGGCACTCGCCGCCGCCGGCCTCACGCCGCTGACCCTCGGGCCCAAGGAGGGCCTCGCGCTGATCAACGGCACGCAATTCTCGACCGCCTATGCGCTATCAGGCGTGCTGCGTGCATTCCGCCTTGCCCGCGCCGCACTCGTGACCGGTGCGCTGTCGGTGGACGCGGCGATGGCGTCAACGGCACCGTTCCGGCCCGAAATCCAGGCGCTGCGTGGCCATGCCGGCCAGATCGCGGCGGCTGCGACGCTGAATGCGTTGCTCGACGGCAGCGACATCCGTATGTCGCATCTCGAGGGTGATGAGCGTGTGCAGGATCCCTATTGCCTGCGCTGCCAGCCACAGGTTGCCGGTGCCGCGCTCGATCTGATCACGCAGGCGGCGCGCACGCTGATCGTGGAGGCCAATGCCGTCACCGACAATCCGCTGGTGCTGGTCGAGACCGGAGAGATCGTCTCCGGCGGCAATTTCCACGCCGAGCCGGTGGCGTTTGCCGCAGATGCGCTGGCTCTGGCGCTGTCGGAGATCGGTGCAATCAGCGAGCGGCGCATCGCGACGCTGGTCGATCCCGCGCTCAATTTCGGACTGCCGCCGTTCCTCACCCCCGATCCCGGCCTCAATTCCGGCTTCATGATCGCCGAGGTGACGGCGGCCGCGCTCTATGCCGAGAACAAGCAGCGTGCGCTCGCCTGCTCGATCGATTCGACGCCGACCAGCGCCAACCAGGAAGATCACGTCTCGATGGCCGCGCACGCAGCGCGGCGTCTGTCCGACATGGCCGACAATCTCGCCGCCATTCTCGGCATCGAGCTTCTGGTCGCGGCCCAAGGCATCACGCTGCGCGCGCCGCATGCAACCAGTGCGCCGCTGGTCGCCGTCATTGCCGCGTTGCGTGAGCAGGTGCCCGCACTGGGCGCCGATCGCTACATGGCCGGCGACCTCGCCAAGGCCGCTGCATTGATCGAGGCCGATGCGCTGCCAGCTGCCGCGCTCGCCCAGCTTCCCACCGATCCGTTTCCGCGACTCGTCTGAAGAGGCCCACATGAACCGCCGACTGGACAATGACCGCACCATCCGCGCTCCCCGCGGCAGCGACATCAGCGCCAAGAGCTGGCTCACCGAAGCGCCGCTGCGCATGCTGATGAACAATCTCGATCCTGACGTCGCGGAGCGTCCCAGCGAGCTCGTCGTCTATGGCGGCATCGGCCGCGCCGCCCGCGACTGGGAGAGTTTTGACCGGATCGTTGCGGCCTTACGCAAGCTCGAAGCCGACCAGACGCTGCTGGTGCAGTCCGGCAAGCCGGTTGGCGTGTTCCGGACCCATGCCGATGCACCGCGCGTGCTGATCGCCAACTCCAACATTGTGCCGCATTGGGCGACGCTCGATCATTTCAACGAGCTCGATCGCCAAGGCCTGATGATGTACGGCCAGATGACGGCGGGCTCCTGGATCTATATCGGCAGCCAGGGCATCGTACAGGGCACCTATGAAACCTTCGTCGAGGTCGGCCGTCGCCATTACGGCGGCAGCCTTGCCGGCAAATGGATTTTGACTGCCGGCCTCGGCGGCATGGGCGGTGCACAGCCGCTGGCGGCGACCATGGCGGGCGCTTCGATGCTTGCGGTCGAATGCCAGCCGAGCCGCATCGAGATGCGCCTGCGCACCGGCTATCTCGACCGGCAAGCCGCAACGCTCGATGAAGCGCTCGCGATCATGGCGGACGCCGCGAAGACGAACAAGGCGGTCTCGGTCGGCCTGCTCGGCAACGCCGCGGAAATCTTCCCTGAGCTGGTGCGCCGCGGCGTCAAGCCCGATATCGTCACCGACCAGACCAGCGCGCACGATCCGATCAACGGCTACTTGCCGAAAGACTGGACGCTTGCCGAATGGGAAGCCAAGCGCGCGTCCGATCCGAAGGCAGTGGAGCGTGCGTCGAAGATTTCGATGGTCGAGCATGTCCAGGCGATGCTGGATTTCCATGCCCAGGGCATTCCGACGCTCGACTATGGCAACAACATTCGCCAGATGGCGCAGGATATGGGCCTGAAGAACGCGTTCGATTTTCCCGGCTTCGTGCCCGCCTATATCCGCCCGCTGTTTTGCCGCGGCGTCGGGCCATTTCGCTGGGCCGCGCTGTCGGGCGATTCCGAGGACATCTTCAAGACCGATGCCAAGGTCAAGGAGCTGATGCCTAACGACAAGCATCTGCACAATTGGCTCGACATGGCGAAGGCGCGCATCAAGTTCCAGGGCCTGCCGGCACGCATCTGCTGGGTCGGCCTCGGCGATCGCCATCGCCTTGGCCTTGCCTTCAACGAGATGGTGGCGCGCGGCGAATTGAAAGCGCCGATCGTGATCGGCCGCGATCATCTCGACAGCGGCTCGGTGGCGAGCCCCAACCGCGAGACCGAGGCGATGAAGGACGGATCGGATGCGGTGTCCGATTGGCCGCTGCTCAATGCGCTGCTCAATTGCGCCAGCGGAGCGACCTGGGTGTCGCTGCATCATGGCGGCGGCGTCGGCATCGGCTATTCGCAGCACGCGGGCATGGTGATCGTCGCCGACGGCACGCCCGAGGCTGCGAAGCGGATCGAGCGCGTGCTGTGGAACGATCCCGCCACCGGCGTCATGCGGCACGCCGATGCAGGCTACGACATCGCGATCGAGTGCGCTCGCGACAAGGGGCTCGATCTGCCGAGCCTGGCGGAGTAGGCGAGGCTCAGGCCACGACCTTGGCTCCGGCGGCGTCGAGGCGCCGGCTCTCCTTCGCCAGATGGTCGCCAATCGCATCGGCCGGCATGGGCTTGGCGAAATAGTAACCCTGGATGAAGTCGCATCCCAGGCGGCGCAAGGTGTCGAGCTGAGCACGCGTCTCGACGCCTTCGACGACGCAGGCGATCTCCATGTCGTCGCAGAGACCCGTGAGCGATTTGATGATCTTGTAGCTGACGGGATTGTGGTTGATGTCGGAAACGAAGCTGCGGTCGATCTTGATCTTGTCGAGCGGCAGCCGGTGCACGTGGCTCAGCGACGAATAGCCGGTGCCGAAATCGTCCAGCGAGATGCCGCAGCCCATTGCCTTCAGCGTTGCGATCGATTGCTGCGCGCGGACGAAGTCGAAGGTGACGGCGGTCTCGGTGATCTCGAAATCGATCCGGTGCGGCGGCAGCCCGCTCTTCTCGATGATCGAGATCAGCGGCAGGATGCCCTCCGCCGCACAGACATCGTGGGCGGAGAGGTTGAACGAGAGCCGGATGTGATCGGGCCATGTCTTGGCGATGGCGAGTGCGCGCACCAGCAGCGCTTGCGTCAGCGGCCGGATCAGCCCGATGCGCTCGGCGGCCGGAATGAAATCGGCCGGGGAGACCAGGCCGAGGCGGGCGCTGCGCCAGCGCGCCAGGACCTCGAAGCCGGCGGTGTGCTCGCTCATGGCATCGACGATCGGCTGGAACACCAGGTCCATCTCGGTGCCGAAATCGGCGGTGCGCAGCAGATTCTCGATGACTCCGCGACTGCGGATTTCGGCCTCCAGCTCGCTCGAGAAGATCACGGTGCGGCCGCGCAAATGGCGCTTGGCATGATAAAGCGAATAGTCGGCACACTCATAGAGTGCTTCCGCGGTCGTTGCCGATTGGGGAAACGACGCAAAGCCGATCGAGCAGGACAGCCCGGTATGGGCAGTGTCGAGCTGGTAGGGAAGCTTGACCTGGTCGCCGATGCGCTGGCCCAGCCGCAGCAGCTCCGCATCGTCGGGGTCGCCGCAAACGACAAGGCCGAACTCGTCGCCGCCGAGTCGGGCGAATTCGACCCGCTGCGGACCAAAGCCCTCGCAGACCTCGCGGATGCGCCGGCCGGCCTCGATCAGGACGCGGTCGCCGACCGAGTGGCCGTAATTGTCGTTGATCGGCTTGAAACCGTCGAGATCGATGATGCCGACTGCGACCCGGACGTTCCTGCGTTCGGCATCGGTGAAGGCGCTCGACAGCTCGGCGAAGAAGCGGCGGCGGTTCGGCAGCTCGGTGAGGGAATCGAGATTGGCAAGGCGGAAGTTCTCGTCAGAGAGCGCCTGCGTCGCCGCCTGTTGCGCGAGCAGCGACTTGCGGCTGGCGACGAGATCGGCGAAGTCACGGTAGTAGATGAACAGCACCGTCACCATCGCGCCCGAAACCAGGAGATTGTTGACGGCGATCGCCTTCAGCGTCGGCTCGCCCGTGGCGAAGAAGAACAGCACATAGGGCACATCGACGATCAGCGTCACGATCAGCGCCGCCGAGCGCAGATGCATCAGCGAGAAGATGCAGCCGATGACGGTGACCGCCATGTAGAACGCGACCTGGCTCTTGGCGAAGGGATCGCCGTAGGGGTAGAGCGCGAACGACCAGGCGGTGAAGCCGGCACCGATCGGCAGGGTCAGCCAGTTGGTGGCGCGCAGATTGCGCAGGATGTCGGCATCGCTGCGCACGAGCCGGCGCTGGCGTAGCCACCAGAAGGTCCGTATGCCTGCGAGCACCGTTAGCACGGCCGGCACGATCATGGTCAGCCAATCCGGCGCCACGTTCACATAGGTGTAGGCGACCGCAATCGTGTTGCTGATGAGAATGAAGTAGAGCAGCGGGATCTGCTTGGAGAAGGCGTCGAATTGCGCCCGCGTCAGGTCCGGATTGTCGGCAGGGACGCGAAACAATCGCATCGCGGCAGCAAGATGAGATTTCAAATCGGCAACAGGCATTGCAATACGAGCCCCAGATCCCTGAAAACGCGGGCAATCTTGCACAGCAGGGGTAAAGGGCCCGTTAGATCAATTCTGGCCCGGGGCAGGCCAGCACTGGTTGCGCACTGCCTCACGATTTTCCGATCGCGTGCATTGGTGAGGTCCCGTTAAGGATATCCGGCGGCAACGGGCGTGCGTCTCAGGCGCAGATCGCCCGACATCGCCGCAGAAGAAAGGATCAGGCGAGAACGGCCCGGCGCTCGCGCGCCGGTTCGCGGACGCGCTCGATGGTCCGCGGCTCGGCGAGCCGCGTGAAGCTCCGATGGCTCGCCTGAACGGGTGCCTCGACGATCACGCCCTCACAGACGATCTGTCCGCCGAGCATCCTGAATTCCAGCTTGTCGTAGCGCGGCATTGTCTCGCCGGGTGCCGGGGGCAGCAGCCCGATGCTTCCCTGGATGTTCAGCGCGGCTTCGCCGGTGCCGTGCAGCCGCGGATTCCACATCCTGATTCCACTCTCCGCCCAGCGCTGCCGGATCAGCGCGGCGCGGTCGGCGGGCTCTGCGGCTCGCGCGCGAGCCTTCGGTACGTTGCGGATCTCTGGCGAAGGAGACGCGAGAGCCGGAGCCGGCTCGATGTCGGTGACGCCGCTCAATGAGTCGTTAGTCGCCGCAGCGATCGGAACATCGTTTGTGGGGACTTGCGTGCTTTCGACAACGGGCACCGGTTCGCTGTCGGCGCTGGTTTCAGAAACATCGGTCGTGACGCTATCGGCCTCGGCGCGGAGAAGCTCGACTTCTTCGACGGCGACTGGATCGACGGCGGCGGAAACGTCGGGTGAGGAGGCTGCCTCGATGATGACATCAGGGACATCAGTCAAGGCGGTCGCGACGTCCGCTGACGAAATCACAACCTCCTCTACGACGGCGGAGTCGATCTCTGCAGGAATCTCAGCAGGCGATGCATCGTCGTCAACGATGGCGAGATCAGAGGCTGCAACTGGCTCACTCTCCGCACTGGCCGATGCAGCCAGCACCTCCTCGGAGGCTGGCGGCGTCGCGGGCGCCTCGATTTCCGGCACCGTCTCCGGAGAGGAGTCCCCGCTGATACGGATTTCGTCGGACGGATTCTCCGCGACGACAGACATAGCCGCATTGTTCTCCGCGACCAGAGCCTGGGTGGCGGGGGCAGCGTCGTCGCGCACCGGGGCGGTGCTGATCTCGGCGCTTGGAGCTTGAGCCGGGACCGCGACGTCTTCGATGATGGCGGGCGAAGCGTCCGTGACGGTCGGCGCGACCTCAATGTTGCCGCTGTGCGGCACAGGCCGGAGTCGGGAAAACGCCCAGTTCACCGCAGGGATGCGGCGCAGCAACGATATCAGTCTCGAAAGCACTGGGAGTTGTCCAAGAGGTGCTCGGCGTGAGGCAATCGCTGATTCGTCAGCAATGTGAAAACCTGCCCCGGCCGTCACATCCGTGTCAATGTAGGCAGGACCAATTGCAGAACATCCGCGCATCCAGCGCGCATATGCCAACGCAATCAGATCGAGGTTCCGCGCGCCAGCTCACCAGACGATGCGGAAGCCGCCGGTGCCTCTGTAGCCGTGATTGTCACCGGGATCATCAACGCTCGCGCGGTAGGTGATCTCGCCGAACACGGCATAGCGGCCGTTCGCCCAGTAATACGTGCCGCCGCCACCGATGCTGCCCCACAGGCGGTCATGGCCGCTCGCGAAGCCGGTGCCGGCGACATCGATCCCGGTGCCTTCAAGGAATTCGTAGTGCAGATTGCCGATGGCGTAGAGGTCGGAACGGACGATGCCGGTGCCGTCGTTCCAGGTGCGCTGATGATTGAGCGACAGTCCGAGACGGCCGAGCAGGCTGTCGGCATTGCCAAGCGAGACCAGCGCGCCGAAGCGGTCGGTGAAGGCATCGAAGCCGACCTTCGAATAGGCAAGCTGAGCCTGCGGTGTCAGCCAGAAGCCATTGCCGACCGCCATCCGCTTGCCGCCCTCGACGCTGAAGGCGTATCCGAGGCCTTCATTGCCATGCGTCATGCTGCCCACGAGCGCCGATGACAGATCACTGCGGTAGAACATGGTCTGCGCCTGGCCGTCGACGTAGAAGCCGTCATGGCCGTACCAGGTCGCGGTCGCGCCGACGCCCGTCCCTTGCGCACGGATGCGGCCGTTACCGAACGGCGAATTGACGAAGGCCGTGGTCAGGCCGTATTGCGCCGTGAGGCCGACGATCAGCCGGCCCTGCGCGTTGTCGAGCGCGGCGCCGTCGAGCCCGACCTGCGCCTTCATCTCGTCGGAATCATAGGTCGATCCCGTGGTGTTGGAAGGCCGTAACGCGCTCTGTCCGCCTTCGATCCGGCCCCAGAAGGCCGATTGCGTCCACGAGCCATCGGACGTCTGCGCAGTGTTCACGCCGGCGCGCGCCATCGCCTCGCTGCCGCCCCAATAGCGGTTGCCGACGCGCTGCTGAAGGCTCGGCGCCTGGTTCATCCCGAGCAGCACCTGTGCGTAGTTCTCGTACAGGGGAACGCCGGCCTGGTAGAGCGGCCCGGCGGGCACCGACGGCGGCGGGTTGATCAGGCTGGAGCGCAAATACCAGTCGCCGTCCGTGGGCGTGCTGATCCCGTTCTTCTGCAGCGTATAGGCGTAGGCGCCGCCGACGACGGCCTGCTGGCCGCCAATGACGTAATCGCCCTGCAGGGCGAAGGTGCCGTTCGAGGCGCCGGCGACGTCGATGACCTTGATGCCTTCGCTGGTCTGCGCACCGCCGCCGCCGATGTTGGTGATGCGCAGCGTGGATGCGCCGGAGGTGGCGCCCTGCACCACCATGCGGTCGGTGATCGAATGGTCGCCGCCGAGGGTGCTGTTGAGGAGAAGCGTGCCGCCGCTGCCGACATAATTGCCGGCCACCGTGAGCGTCGTTCCCGGCGCGCCGCCGGTTCGCACGATGCCGGCATTGCTGAGCGAGGACATCGTCTGATTGAAGCCGTTCAGGTCGAACGTTCCGCCGGCGTTGGCGACATAGGCGGAAGCGGCGCTGAACGCGCCCGCGGCGCCGGCGCGCAGCGAGCCGCCGGACACTGTGGTCGCGCCATTGTAGGTGTTGACGCCCGACAGCGTCTGCGTGCCGCCGGTGACTGTCAGTCCGCCCGTGCCGCCGAACACACCGGCGAAAGTGTCGTTCGCGTTGGTGATCGTCAGAGTCTTTGTGCCGAGGCTGACGCCGCCGTTGCCGGCGAGGCTCTGAATGCTGGTGCCACCAGCGGTGATGCCGGAAATATCAAATGTTCCGTTCGCAACGACGCGGCTCGAATTGCTGATGGCGCCCGCACCAGTCAGCGCGAGGATGCCGGCCTGGATCGCGGTCTGGCCGGTATACGCACTGCTGGCGGCCAGGTTCAGAGTGCCGGCGCCGATCTTGGTCAATCCACCGGCGCCCGTGAATGTGGACGTTGCATCGGTACCCACGGTGAACGCGCCCGTGTCGATCGTCAGCCCGCCCGCCAGGATGTTCAGGTTGGGGCCTGGAAATCCGTTGATGAAGGTCGCGTTGCTGGCAGTCGCTTTCAGGGTGCCGCTGTCGAAGTTGACTTGGCTCGCGCCGAGGCCGCCCCGCAAGAATTGGGTTACCAGCGTGCCGCCGCCGCTGATGTTGAGCGTGCCAGAGCCGTTCGTCAGTCTTCCAACACTAACTCCGTTGTTGGCGGTCACCTGTGCGCCATTCTCAATATTGAGCGTTCCTGTCCCGGAATTGCCGACACTTAATGTCGCACCCGAGAGAAGCCAATTCGACCCGGCTCCGGTAACAGTAACGGTACCGGCGCTTCCTCCAGTCGAGCCGATGACAAAAAGCGTCCCGGCGCTGGTCAGCGTACTGCCATTCCGAATGGTCAGATTGGCCGAGGTTCCATTTAAACCGACGGCTATGTTACGAGTTGCGCCGCTTGCCGGACCATTGACGCCCAGCACCGTCGGATTTGGAGATGAAGAATCGACGGTGGTAGCAGAGGCGGCGGTCGGTACCACTCCGCTGTTCCAGTTCGAGCCGACCGTCCAGTCGTTGCTGGTGGCGCCGGTCCATGTCTGGGCCGCCGCCGATCCCGTGAACAACGCCGATAGCGCTGCCACCGAGACGCCCATCAGCAGCCGGCGGCGGACCGCGACACGCTTGCCTGTGAAGGATGAAAGGTGGTGCGGATGTCTGCGCTGAGCATCGCTCGATTGTCGTGAAAACGTCATAGGCCCGATGCATTCGCGCATGGCGCACAGCCCTTGTTGTTCTTGCTGCTGTGCCCTGGAACAACATCGACAGCGGATCGTGGTTGTTACGGTATGTGGCTGCCGGTGACCGGTCAATGCAGATCATTGCTGCGTATTGGGAAAGGTGCGCAGTGTGTTTCCGCTGCAACGTCAGGTTGTCTAAGTCAATGGAGCAGTAACCAAGCCAAATCTGTTGCATGCCTGTGACGGCATGTTGCAAGATTGCGACCGCGAATTTTGCGCGCGTGCAGGAAAAGGCGAAAGAGCACTCGCATCCGCCCGAGTTACGAAACCCGCACAGCAGCCGATGATGCAATAATACCCCTGTTTTGCCCGACGCCGCAAGCGCGTCTTCGGCAAAACCGAAAATCATCAGCGATATCAACCCCATCGCTACTGTGCATGGGGTTGTTTTTTCACTTCTTGTTTTGCAGGCGTGCCTAGCCCGCGCGCACCAACTCTCGTTGCGATCCAAGCTTGTGGTTCCGGTCGTCGTCGCGAGCCGCTATTCAAGAACGTCATTGTCTGGCCGAGGACGTCGCATGAGGAAGCTTGTCATCATCGGAGCGGTCCTGCTCTACTCCTCCATCGCATCCGCACAGGACCGCACCATCACGGTTGCTTCGACCACCTCGACGGAGCAGTCGGGGCTGTTCGGCCATCTGCTGCCGCTGTTCTCGAAGGCGGAAGGCATCAGCGTGAAGGTCGTGGCCGTCGGCACCGGCCAGGCGCTGGATATCGGGCGGCGCGGCGATGCCGACGTGGTGTTCGTCCATGACAGGCCCGCCGAGGACAGGTTCATGTCCGAAGGGCAGGGCGTGAAGCGCTTCGACGTCATGTACAACGACTTCGTCATCATCGGCCCCAAGAGCGATCCGGCGCAGATCTCGGGCAGCAAGGACGCGGCCGAGGCGCTGCGCAAGATTGCGACCGCAAAGGCGCCGTTCATCTCGCGCGGCGACAAGTCCGGCACGCATGCGGCCGAGCTGAGACTATGGAAGGAGGCTGGCGTCGACCTCAGTGCCGGCAAGGACATTTGGTACCGGGAGATCGGCCAGGGCATGGGTCCGGCGCTGAACATGGCCTCGTCGTCGAACGCCTACCTCCTGTCGGACCGCGGCACCTGGCTGTCGTTCAAGAACCGTGGCGAACTCGCCATCCTGATCGAGGGTGACAAGCGGCTCTTCAATCAGTACGGAATCATGCTGGTCAATCCCGCAAAGCATCCGAACGTGAAGGCGAAGGAGGGACAGGCCTTCGTCGACTGGCTGGTCTCGCCGCAAGGGCAGCAAGCGATCGCCGGGTACAAGGTCGGCGGCGAGCAGCTATTTTTCCCCAACGCGCCCAACTAGGACGAAGGCGACGGTCGAGACCGCGACACTGAGAGCGAGCAGGATCAGCCCGAGCCCGAGCGCCAGTGGCAGCTCGCCTTTGCTGGTTTCCAGCGCGATCGCCGTCGTCATCGTGCGGGTGAAGCCGCGGATGTTGCCACCGACGATGATGATGGCACCGACTTCCGCAATGGCGCGCCCGAACGCGGCGAGAAAGGCCGTCAGCAACGAGGTCCGGCCGAGCGCGAACAGCAGGGCCATGCTGCGCAGGGCCGACAGCCCGTCGATCCGCGCCAGGTCGCCATACTCCGCCCACAACAGGCTTGCCGGCCGGTGCACCAGCGCCACCACGATCGGCGTCGCCAGCAGCGTCTGCGCGATCACCATGGCGGCCGGCGTGAACAACAAGCCCGCCGCCCCGAACGGGCCGGAGCGCGACAGCAAGAGATAGAGCGCGAGCCCGACCACGACCGGCGGAAGCCCGAGCAGGGCATTGGTCAGAATGATGATGATTTGGCGTCCCCGGAAGCGGGTGATCGCAAGCAGGGCTCCAAAGGGGGCGCCGATCAGGAGCGCCAGGATGCTGGCGGTCAGGCTGACCCGCAACGACAAGGCGACGATGCCCAATAGCTCGGTGTCGGCGTCGCCGATCAGCGCAAAGGCGGCACCGATGGATCGTGCGAAATCGTTCATCCGGTCTCGGGCAAGCCCCTGTTCCGCGGTAGCCCCGCGCCGCCCTTCTCGCTGCTGCCGCGGCCATAATCAAGGGGCGAGGGGGTGGGCAGCCTCGCCGGAGCCGTTGGAGAAGGGCTCAGGATGATCGGTAAACGCGGCCAGGGACCCACAATCGAGGCACCTGACCGGCCCGCGGGCGGCTTTCTTCCGGCCTCGGATGCGCTAAGGAACAGGATCGGGTCGCGCCGGGCCAATGGCGGTGCTAGACCCTTATGCAGGAACAATGGAGCCGGGCTGCGACTGGCGCGCCCGCAAGGATGAAGGATGTGACGCAATGATCCAGACCGTTGGCATCATCGGGGCAGGGACCATGGGGAACGGCATCGCGCAGGTCTGCGCGGCCGCCGGCCTCTCGGTCGTAATGGTCGATATTTCCGATGCGGCGGTGAACCGCGGCCTTTCGACCGTCGGCGGAAGCCTCGAGCGGCTGGTCAAGAAAGAGAAGATGTCGGCGGCCGACCGCGAGGCGACGCTCAAGCGCATCACCGGCACCACGGACCGGGCGAAGCTGTCGGATTGCGACCTCGTCATCGAGGCGGCGACCGAGAACGAGGAGGTCAAGGTCAAGATCCTGAAGGATCTCTGCGCCACCCTGTCGCCGCGCACGCTGGTCGCGACCAACACCTCCTCGATCTCGATCACCAAGCTCGCCGCCGCGACCGACCGTCCCGACCGCTTCATCGGCATGCACTTCTTCAACCCGGTGCCGGTGATGGCGCTGCTCGAGCTCATCCGCGGCCTGCAGACCTCGGACGACACCCATGCCAAGGCGCTGGATTTCGCCAAGCGCGTCGGCAAAGTGGCGATCACGGCCAAGAACAGCCCGGGCTTCGCCGTCAACCGCATCCTCTGTCCGATGATCAACGAGGCGATCTTCGCGCTCCAGGAGGGCATCGCGACGGCGGAAGAGATCGACGCGGGCATGAAGCTCGGCTGCAACCATCCGATCGGGCCGCTCGCACTTGCCGATCTCGTCGGGCTCGACACCATGCTTTCGGTGATGGAGGTCTTTTACAAGGGCTTCAACGATCCTAAATATCGGCCAGCGCCGCTGCTGAAAGAGATGGTCGATGCCGGCCATCTCGGCCGCAAGACCGGGCAGGGCTTCTACACTTATTCCGCCTGACGAAGGCATTGGCGGCGGGCGCCAGCGTCCGCCGCCAGATCCCGCAATTTGCGCTGCGACAAAGACGCCGCGTGCGATAGGCCCGACAATGTCGGGCGGCCTGCGGGGATAACGGAACGGATAGCAAAGGACATGTCGGATCGACTGAAGGCCGAGCGGGAAGCTGCGGCCGCGCGCCGCAGCCTGTTGACCCAGGATGCGATCGAGCGAACCGGGATCACCGAGGAGATGATTGGAGAACTCGTCACCCGCTTCTACGGACGCGTGCGAGAGGACGCGCTGTTGGGGCCCGTCTTCGGCGTCGTGCAGAATTGGGACGAGCATCTCGCCAAGCTCAGGGATTTCTGGTCGTCGGTCGTGCTGATGAGCGGCCGCTATCATGGCTCACCGATGCGGGCACACCTGCCGCTCAGCCTGGCCGGCGGCCATTTCGATCGCTGGCTCGACCTGTTCGAGCAGACCGCGCGCGAGGTCTGCCCGCCGGCGGCGGCTGCACTGTTCATCGACAAGGCGCGTCGTATCGCCGATAGCTTTGAAATGGCGTCGGCGACACTTGCGGGCCGCATCGCTTCGCCGCGTCACGTGCTCAGGTCGTGAAGGACAGGATGCCTGCGTGGGATTCCGCATCGCATCGTGGCGTCGCAGCAATTCCTCCATCATCGGATCTGATCTGCGAAATCATCATGCCATTCGCGCAACGCGATGTAGAATCGCGAAAACGCGCTTGAACGCATTTACTCCTACGCAATCAACGCGAGCAAAGCCATATTGATGCACTGCGGCGCCAAGTCTTCGCCTTGTTTTCGGCAGAGTTCCAGCGCCTCCTAGCGGGCATGGCTCGCGCATCGTTCGATACCCATTCATCATCTTCCGAAAATGCTACGGAACCCGACGTCGAAGCGGGCACCGAACAGACACGGCGATCCCTGCTGCTCGGTGCGATGGCGACGACGGCGTGTCTCGGCTGTTCAACCAGGGCCCGCGCAGGTGAGGATCCGCCCGGCTCGGATGAGCGGCCGCAGAAAGGTGATCTGCTCGTCTTCTCCGAAGGTGACCAGGAGGGAAAGCTCGTCACTGCGGCCGATCTCAAGGTCGGTGGACCGCCGCTCCATGCCTGGCCGAAGGACCCCACCACATCGGTGGTGCGCAGCGCCTCGCGGCTCAACGAAATCCTGATCATCAAGCTCGATCCCGCCGACCTCGACGAGAAGACCCGCGCGCGCGCCGTCGACGGCATCATCGCCTATTCGGCGATCTGCTCGCATGCCGGCTGTCCCGTCACCGCCTGGGTGAAGAGCGATGTCGGCGACAAGGAGGTGTTCAAGTGCATGTGCCACAACTCCGAATTCGATCCCCGCGCGGGCGCGCAGGTCGTGTTCGGGCCGGCGCCGCGGCGGCTTGCAGCGCTGCCGCTGGCGCTCGCTGACGGTTCGCTCAGCGTCGCCGGCAATTTCATGGGAAAGGTAGGTGGCACACAGCCAGGATGATGGACGGTTGCGGGCTGGGCCCGCCTCACGACTAGCCGCTTCCGCCGAAGGGCGGGCGACGGGACGAACGACAAGAATTCACAACAAGAATTCACAACAAGAATTCAAGCGGATGAAAAGGGGAACGTCCATGAAAACTTCCATGATCAGGAAGCAATGGTTACTGTCCGGCTTGGTCGCCTTCACGTGTCTTGCCTCAACCGCCGCCCTATCGGGTCCGATCGAGAGTTATTCTCCGGTCACCGCGCAGCGGCTGGAAAACCCCGAGCCCCACAACTGGATGCTCTACCGGCGCACCTATGACGGGCACGGCTATAGCCCGCTCGACCAGATCAACACCTCCAACGTGAAGAACCTCACACCGGTCTGGACCTTTTCCACTGGTGTGGTCGAAGGCCATCAGGCCCCGCCGATCGTCAACAATGGCGTGATGTTCGTGACGACCCCAATGGGCCAGGTGATCGCGCTGAATGCGAAGACCGGCGACGAATACTGGCGCTACAAACGGCAGCTTCCTGACGATCTGTTCCAACTGCATCCGACCAACCGCGGCGTCGGCCTGTGGGAGGACAAGCTCTACCTCGCCACCACGGACGACCACGTGGTCGCGCTCGATGCCAAGTCCGGCAAGGTGCTGTGGGACACGAAGGTGCAGGACTACAGGAAGGGGCAGTACCTCACCCTGATGCCCTTGATCGTCGACGGTAAGGTCATTGTCGGCGGCTCCGGCGGCGAGTTCGGCGTGCGTGGCAATATCGTTGCTTATGACGCCAAGGAGGGCAAAGAGTTGTGGCGGACCTACACCATCCCCGGTGAAGGCGAGCCCGGTCATGACACCTGGCAAGGCGACGACTGGAAGAACGGCGGCGGGTCGGCCTGGATGACAGGCAATTACGACAAGGAGACCAGGACGATCTATTGGGGTGTCGGCAATGCCGCGCCATGGCCCGGCGACTCGCATCCCGGCGACAATCTCTACACAGCATCGGTGCTCGCGCTCGATCCCGACACTGGCAAGATCAAGGCCTATCACCAATACCACCAGAACGATTCCTGGGATTGGGATGAGGTCGACGCGCCGATGCTGATCGATTTGCAGCGCAACGGCCGCACCATCAAGAGCCTGGTCCATCCGGGACGCGATGCGATCTTCTGGGTGCTGGAGCGGACTCCAACCAAGATCAATTACGTCGCCGGATGGCCGTTCGTCTTCACTGACGTCTGGAAGGGCATCGACGAGACCGGCAAGCCGATCGTGGATCCAGCGCACAAGCCGGTGATCGGCAAGCGCGTCGAGTTCTGTCCCTCGCTGTGGGGCGGCAAGGATTGGCCATCGGCGGCCTACAGCCAGAGGACCGGCCTCGTCTACGTGCCTGCCAACGAGAATTTCTGCGGCGGCTTCACCGGCGAGAAGGTGCCGCTCAAGCCGGGCGAGCTCTGGCTCGGCACCAAGCCGGAAGACATCGGCCTGAAGACAAAGCCGGGCGCGGATCATTTTGGCGAGCTCCAGGCCTGGGATCCCGCAACCGGAAAGAAGGTCTGGCAGCACAACTTCCCCAAGTCGCATCTGTTCGGATCGGTCACCGCGACCGCTGGCGATCTCGTCTTCGTCGGCGGGACCAACGACCGCTATTTCCGCGCCTTCCACGCCAAGACGGGCGAACTGCTGTGGGAGCAGAAGACCAACTCCGGCATCGTCGGCATGCCGGTGTCATATGAGATCGACGGCACGCAGTACATCGCGATCCAGTCGGGCTGGGGCGTCGACGCGCAGCGCATCCAGGATGCGCTCGTGACCAACAATATCGGCATCGAAGCCAACGTGCCGCAGGGCGGCGTCGTCTGGGTCTTCGCGCTGAAGAAATAGCTCCGCGGGCGGATCGAAAGAAGCGGAGCAGCGGGGGGTGGCGAATGCGGCGGATGGCAACATCCGCCGCATTTGTTTGCGATGGGCGTCGAACGCGCCTCTGGCCTCTCCCACAACAACGGGAGAGGGCACATCCATGCGCAGCCCAGATCGAGTTACTTCCCCTCGCGCTCGACCTTGTCCTTCTCCTTCTGGTTCATCTCGCGAATCTTGGGATCCGGATTGTGCTGCCCGGTGGTCTGGGTGGCGGAGGCGGGTGGGGCGTTGGCGTTCGGCAGCGAAGTCTGGTCGGGGCCGGTGGGGCGCGTCGCGGTGGTCGGCGGCGTCGTGTTGCTCTGGGCGAATGCGCCCGCGGCGGTCAAAAGAAAGGCGCCCGACAGCGAGACTGCGAGCGCCCTTGAGATGTTGGTCATCGATCTGCTCCTGTCAGATCGATGGAAACGGCGCCAGGCGGCTTGTGTTCCGCCTCGCACTTCGGTTCCGTCTCACGCCTCCAATTGCTTGCCGATCGGAAGCGCGCGGATGCGTTTTCCCGTCGCTGCGAAGATCGCGTTGATCAGGGCCGGTGCGAACGGAGGAACGCCGGGCTCGCCGACGCCGCTCGGCGGCGTGTCGGGTCCGGGCGGCACGATGTAGACGTTGGTCACTACAGGCGAGTCGTCCATCCTGACGACCTGGAAGTCGTCGAAATTCTTCTGCTGGACCTTGCCGTCCTTGAAGGTGATCTCGCCGTATTTGGCGAGACTGAGCCCCATGATTGCTGCGCCCTCGATCTGCGAAGCGATGCGCTCGGGGTTGACATAGGTGCCGCAATCGATCGCCGTGTCGACCCGCGGCACCGTCAGCTTGCCCTTGTCGTCGACGGCGACCTCGACGATGGTCGCGATGTAGCTGACGAAGCTGCGGTGCACGGCGATGCCGAGACCGTGGCCCTTCGGCACCTTTCGTCCCCATTCGCCCTTCTCGGCGACCAGCTCGACCACCTTGCGCAGGCGCGCGGTGTCGATCGGGTAGCTGTCCTGGGGCTCGCCGTAATTCCAGAGGTCCTTCACGTTGGGCTTGACGATGCGAGGCGAGCCGATCAGCTCGAGCAGCATGTCTTTCTGGTCGCGGCCCGTTGCCTGCGCGATCTCGCCGACCATCGACTGGACGGCGAAGGCGCGCGGGATGTTCGAGACCGCGCGGAACCAGCCGATGCGGGTGAACGCCGCGGCTTCCGGGTTCTCACACGAGATGTTCGCGATCTCGAACGGCATATCGACCAGGCCCATGCCGATCTCGAACGGCGCCTGATGCACCGTGCCGGCGGCAAAGGTCGAGGCGATGCTGGGAGCCACGCTGCGGTGGCGCCAGGCGATCACCTTGCCGCTCTTGTCGAGGCCGGCCTCGATCCGCTCGACCGAGACGGTGTGCAGGAAGCCGTTGTGGATGTCGTCCTCCCGCGTCCACTGCACCTTCACCGGAGCACCGAGCTCCTTCGAGAGCAGCGCGGCTTCGAGCGCAAAGTCGCATTTCGACTTGCGTCCGAATCCGCCGCCGAGCAGCGTCACGTTGACCGTGACGTTGGCCTCGGGAATGCCGAGCGTTTTGGCGACGTCCTCGCGGGTGCCGCCGGGGCTCTGAACCGGCGCCCAGATCTCGGCCTTGTCGCCCTTGACGTCCGCGACCGCCACCGGCGGCTCCATGGCGACATGAGCAAGATGCGGAAGGTAGTATTCGCCGACGATCACCTTGTCGGCGCTCTTCAGGGCAGCGTCCGCGTCGCCCTCCTTGCGCAGCACGAGGCCGGGCTTGCGCGAGGCCTCCTCGAGCTCCTTGCGGTAGGCGACGGAGTCGTATTTGCCGTTGGGACCGTCGTCCCAGGTCAGCTTCAGCGCGTCGCGGCCCTTGATCGCCGCGCCTGTGTTGCGCGCGATCACCGCGACGCCGCCGAGCGGCTGGAATTTCGAGGGCCACGGCCAGCCGCGCACCTGCATCACCTTCTCGACACCGGGGACCTTCAGCGCCTCCTCCGGTTCGAACTTGACCAGCTTGCCGCCGGTCACCGGCGGGCGGGCGATCACGGCATATTTCATGCCGGGCAGCCGCACGTCGGCGCCGTAGTTCGCCTTGCCGGTGGTGATGTCGTGGAGATCGACGATGCCGATCTGGCCCTTGCCGAGATAGCGGAAGTTCTTGGGGTCCTTCAGCTTGAGGCCCTCGATGCTGGGCACCGATTCCTTGGCGGCGTCGGCAGCGAGCTCGCCGAAGCCGAGCTTGCGCCCGCTGGCGCTGTGCACGACCTCGTGGTTCACCGCCTTGACCTCGGTTGCCGGCACGCCCCAGCGCTTGGCCGCGGCCTGCTCCAGCATGGTGCGGGCGGAAGCGCCGATCTGGCGCATCGGGATCAGATAATGCCGCGTGCTGCGCGAGCCGTCGGTGTCCTGGTTGCCGAACTTGACCTCGTCGCCATGGGCTTGCTGCACCTTGACCCTGGACCAGTCGGCCTCCATCTCCTCGGCCACGATCAGCGGCAGGCTGGTGCGCACGCCGGTGCCCATTTCCGAACGATGCCCGACGATGGTGACGATGCCATCCGCGCCCACCGAAACGAACACGCGCGGATCGACCACGACGCCATGCGGCATCTTGCCGGCGCCGGTCTCATAGGCGAGCGCCTGGCGCGACATCACGGGAGCGGCGAGCACGAAGCCGCCGGTGACGCCGAGCCCCTTCAGGATGCTGCGGCGCGACACCTTCTCGACCTTGATGTGCTTTTCGAAGCCGCGAAGCTTGCGGGGATTGTCGATGAAGTTCATGTCACACTCCCGTCGATGCGAGATGGACGGCGTTCTCGATGCGCTGATAGCAGCCGCAACGGCAGATGTTGCCGGACATCGCCTCGCGGATCTGGTCATGCGAGGGTTTGGGATTCTCCATCAGAAGCGCCGCGGCCTGCATGATCTGGCCGGCCTGGCAGAAGCCGCATTGGGGCACGTTGACCTGGCGCCACGCCTTCTGCACCGGGTGATCGCCGTTCGGATGCAGCCCTTCGATCGTGGTGACCTCGCGTCCGGCGACGTCGTTGACGGACGTGATGCAGGCGCGCACCGCTTGCTTGTCGACGATGACCGTGCAGGAGCCGCACAGCGCCTGGCCGCAGCCGTATTTAGTGCCGGTGAGCCCGGCCTCGTCACGCAGGAACCAGAGTAGCGGGAGATCCGGGTCACCGTCCCAGCTCTGTTCCTGGCCGTTGATCTTCACCTTGATCATGATCGTGCCTCGCTCTTAATAAGCATGCCAAATTCAAAGTCCGCCGACGCCGGCCGGCGACGGTTCGTGCGTCGTCTCGCCACATCCCGCCGTGGTCCCGCGCGGGCAAATCCCGGAAGGAGGCAGGAACGCAGCTAGCGATGTCTGGATGTGCTCGATACCTCCCGTTTTCTTCTTAATTGATTGTACGTCGTGCGGCATCGTGACGGCGCGACCTTAGCAGAGATCGCGCCCACCCGGCGTTCACAGCCGAGTGTTCTCACCGGGAAAAGATTGCATCGACGGTTTGTCAAAAGCAGGGCGCGTCATCCGCCACGTTGCGTATCAAATGGACGCAACGAAAAAAGCTTCGTCCGCCGGCTGCACCGAACGGACGAAGCAGTAGGCCTCAGTCGAGGGAGGGAGAACGCAGAGCACCGCGAACTTCAAGCAGGAAGCGGACGGTCCTGCGCAGTCATTCAGAGACCAGGACTGAGGAGCCGATGGTCCTCACCCACGCGTGGTGCAGAAGCGGCGGCATCGCGCCGCGGTGGTCCCGGCAGCCGGGACCCGTGAGGCTCGCTGGCGGCAACGAACGCCAGCGAGCTGCGGATGGTGTAGCCAAGATCCGGCGGCCGGCCAGTTCAGGCGGACGTCCCAGGCAGTCTTCCTAAGCGGCTTTGGCCTTCGCGACATGGGTCGCGATCGCGTCCATCAGGGCCGGGGACAGGCAGTCATAGGGCTCGAGGCCGATCTCCTTCAGCCGCGAACGGATGCCGGCCATCTGCTCGGGCTTCACACCCGATTCGATCACGGAGGAAACGAAGGCGGCGAATTGCGGCGCCTGCGAGCCCTGCTCCTGGAACAGTTCGGGATGGATGAAATCGAGGCCGTAGAACGGATGGTTCTTGTTCTCGATGCGGCCGTACATGTGCGTGCCGCAGGCCTTGCAAGCGTAACGCTGGATCACCGCGGAGGGGTCGACGATCTGGAGCTTGTCGCCGTTCTCGAGCACGGTGACGTTCTGGCGCGGCACGACGGCGACGACGGAGAAAGTCGCGCCCTGCGGCTTCCAGCACTTGGTGCAACCGCAGGCGTGGTTGTGGGCGACGTCGCCCTTGATGCCGACCTTCACCGGGTGATCGCTGCATTTGCAGACCAGCGTGCCGCCGGCGAAGCTGCCGCTGCCTTGCTTGATGCCGTTGTCGATCGAGGGATGGAGTGCAACAGTCATGGTCGATCCTCCTTGGTGTGACGTTTTCGAGCTAGAACACGACGACTGAACGGATGGATTTGCCCTCGTGCATGAGGTCAAAGCCCTTGTTGATCTCCTCGAGCTTGAGCACGTGGGTGATCATCGGATCAATCTGGATCTTTCCGTTCATGTACCAGTCGACGATCTTCGGCACGTCGGTGCGCCCGCGCGCGCCGCCGAAGGCCGTGCCGCGCCAGTTGCGGCCGGTGACGAGCTGGAACGGGCGGGTGGCGATCTCCTTGCCGGCCTCGGCGACGCCGATGATGATCGAGGTGCCCCAGCCGCGATGGCAGGCCTCCAGTGCCTGGCGCATCACGGTGGTGTTGCCGGTGCAGTCGAACGTGTAGTCGGCGCCGCCGTCGGTGAGGCTGACGAGGTGCTGAACGATGTCGCCGGTGATCTTCTTCGGGTTGACGAAGTCGGTCATGCCGAACCTGCGACCCCATTCCTCTTTGGAATCGTTGATGTCGACGCCGATGATCTTGTCGGCGCCGGCCATCTTGGCACCCTGGATGACGTTGAGGCCGATGCCGCCGAGGCCGAACACGACCACGTTGGAGCCCGGCGTCACCTTGGCGGTGTTGACGACGGCGCCGACGCCGGTGGTGACGCCGCAGCCGATGTAGCAGCTCTTGTCGAACGGCGCGTCCTCGCGGATCTTGGCGACCGCGATCTCGGGCAGCACGGTGAAGTTCGAGAAGGTCGAGCAGCCCATGTAGTGGTAGATCGGCTTGCCCTTGTAGGAGAAGCGGCTGGTCCCGTCGGGCATTACGCCCTTGCCCTGCGTCGCGCGGATCGCGGTGCAGAGATTGGTCTTCTGGCTGAGGCAGCTCTTGCACTGCCGGCATTCCGGCGTGTAGAGCGGGATGACGTGATCGCCCGGCTTGACCGAGGTCACGCCCGGGCCGATCTCGCGGATGATGCCGGCCCCCTCATGTCCCAGGATCGAAGGGAAGATTCCCTCGCTGTCGAAGCCGTCGAGCGTGTAGGCGTCGGTATGGCAGATGCCCGTCGCCTTGATCTCGACCAGGACTTCGCCGGCCTTCGGGCCTTCCAGATCGACCTCGACGATCTCGAGCGGCTTCTTGGCTTCGAAAGCAACGGCGGCACGTGTCTTCATCGGTAGCTCCTCAAATTCTCATCAGGCGCCAAGAAGTAGTCCTGGCAGCCTTCGTAACGTTCATTTCTTGCCCATGCAGGCGTCCTCGGCCTGGGTATAGGCCTCCGTCTTCTCCTCCTTTTTCGAAGGACGCTGCCGGCCCACGGCGTCGGTGGAGCGCGCGCGGAGATAGACGTAGAGATCGTCCATGTAGCAGGCGACGTTCGGGTTGTCGCCGAAGGCTGGCATGACGTTCTCCTGCGCGGCCGAGATGTTCTTGCGGCCGGAGGCGACCACGCCGAGGAAGTCGCCGTAGCTCATCGACTTCACGGAATCCCTCAGCGCCGGCGCGTATGTGGATCCCATGCCGTCGGGGCCGTGACACACGTGACAGTCCGAATGATAGCGGCGGTATCCGGAATAGGTGAACCAGTCCACGGTGCCGTCGGCCGAAATCTTGTAGGTCGGGTTTCCGTCCTTATCGAGCCACTTTCCGTCGTCTTCCTTCTTCACGGCGGTCGGGTCGCCCGGACCCTCTGCGACCGCGCTTCCTCCGGACACAACGAAGATCATCATCACAGCAATGACAGAGCAGATTTGACGCAAGAGATTGTTCCTCGGCCGGCATTCGGTGGAGACGAGCCGGCGCGTGGAGCGATCCACGCGCCGGAGCGATGCTGACGGGTTTAGTTCGGCAGCGAGAACACGGTCAGGGTACCGCCGAGCGCCGTGTAGTTGCTGAGGGCAGCGTAGCCGCCGACCGCACCGAGGCCTGCGGTCGGGTCGGTCAGGCCTGCCGCCAGACCGATGCCGGCCCAGCCACCCACGCCGGAGAGAATGGCAATGTATTGCTTGCCATTGTTCTCATAGGTGGTGACGTTTCCGATGATGCCCGAGGGAGTCTTGAACTTGTAGAGCTCCTTACCGGTCTTGGCGTCGACCGCCTTCAGATAGCCTTCGAGCGTGCCGTAGAACACCACGCCCCCGGCGGTTGCGAGCGCACCCGACCAGACCGAGAACTGCTCCTTGTTCGACCAGACGATCTTGCCGGTCTTGTTGTCCCAGGCGATGAAGTTGCCCATGTGGCTTTCGCCCTGCGGCGGATACATCGAGAGCGTCGCACCCACATAGGGCTGACCCGCGGTGTAGCTCACCTTGAACGGCTCGTAGTCCATGCAGACGTGGTTGGTCGGAACGTAGAACAGCTGCGTGTCCGGCGAGTAGGCTGCCGGCTGCTGGTCCTTGGTGCCAAGCGCGGCCGGGCAGATGCCCTTTGTGTTCTTGTCCTCTCCGCCGTGCTCGGTCGAGTATTGTGCGACGACCTTGGGACGGCCGTAGGTCGGCGAGTTCTTGTCCATGTCGACGCCGCTGGTCCAGTTCACCTTCGGGTCGTACTTCTCCGCGACCAGCAGTTCGCCGCTCTCGCGGTCCATCGTGTAGGCGAGGCCGTTGCGGTCGAAGTGCGTCAGCAGCTTGCGGTTCTGACCGTTGATCTGCTGATCGCTGAGGATCATTTCGTTGACGCCGTCATAGTCCCATTCGTCGTGGGGCGTCATCTGGTAGACCCACTTCGCCATGCCGGTGTCGGCATCGCGGGCGAAGATCGCCATCGACCACTTGTTGTCGCCGGGACGCTGCTTCGGGTTCCAGGTCGAGGGATTGCCCGACCCGTAATAGACGAGGTTCAGAGCGGGATCGTAGGAGATCCAGCCCCAGGTGCAGCCGCCGCCGATCTTCCACTGATCGCCCTGCCAGCTCTTCAGCGAAGAGTCCGGGCCGATCGGCTTGCCGAGCGACATCGTCTTCGCCGGATCGACCTTGATCTGATCATCCGGGCCCGTGGAATAGGCGCGCCAGACCTGCTTGCCGGATTTGAGGTCGTATGCGGTGACATGGCACTGCACGCCGAACTCGCCGCCGGAGATGCCGACCAGGACCTTGTCCTTGACGACCAGCGCAGACGACGTGCCGGTCTCACCCTTCGCGGGGTTGCCGTTGGTCGCGGACCAGGCCACCTGGCCGGTCTTGGCGTCGAGCGCGACGAGGTTGGTGTCGGCCTGATGCAGGATGATCTTGCCGTCGCCGTAGGACAGGCCGCGGTTGACGGTGTCGCAGCACATCACGGGTATGACGTTCGGATCTTGCTTCGGCTCGTACTTCCAAACGATCTTGTTCTCTTGCGAAAGGTCAATAGCGTAGACCTTATTCGGGAACGGCGTGTGGACGTACATCATGTTGCCGATGATCAGCGGGCCACCTTCGTGACCACGTAGCACGCCGGTCGAGAAGGTCCAGGCAACTTGGAGTTTCCCGACATTCTGTGCGTTGATCTGGTTCAGCTTCGAATAGCGGGTATTGGCGTAGTCGCCCGCCGGCATCACCCAGTCTTTCGGGTTCTGCGACATCTTGATCAGCTCGTCATTTGCTGAAGCGCTGCCGACGGCGAGAGCCGCCGCCGAACCAAGACAGGTCGCCAGTAGCACCTTGCGCATAGTCATTCCTCCGTTGGTCTCGTTTATTGTTTCCGAAGCATTGCTCAATCACCGGGCTTCTCGTCCGGCGTCTGCTCGTGCAGGGCGGTCGCGTGGGGACCAGAAACGATGCTGTGCTGTTTCCTCCTCCTGATGAGAGCTACGGGTCCACGTGCAGGAGCGGCCCGTTCTTGTTGTTCCTGCCGCAATCCCTAACGGCTTCGCCATCGGGAAACTTGCCCAAGAGCGAAGGCGGTTTGCTCGACAGCGCACGGAGGTGAAGATTTTGATTTTGCAGTAGCGAATTCAGCGGCTTCGGTGCGCCCTCGAGGCCGCCTCGGCGCTCAGGTTCCCCTTGACGGCGCTGCAACTAAGGCGGAGGATTAAGTTTCAAGAGTGGCAATGGAACGATGGCGCTCGTTGCAAGAGACCGCTCAAATGCGAGGTAAACGTCACGCAATCACGGCTGAGGGCTCCGGCAGCGCTGGTTGCGATTCGCGCCGAACCTCCGGATCAAATCAGTGGCTGGATTAATGTCCGACACCATTCACACGCTCTCGACGACCGGAATGACGCCGAAGCGGCAGATCCAGAGCTGGATCGACGGGCTCACGAGCCTGTGCGGGCATTTCGACGTCGATCCGCTGGAAGCGTCCTCGCTCGAAGGTCGCATCGATTACACCACGGTCTCGCGCCTGAAGCTCTGCCAGATCGAGGTCAGCCAGCATCGCATCGCGCACACGCTGGCGCGCGCCAAGGCCAATGAACACCCGTACATAAAAATTCACTTCCAGACCTACGGCGTGTCTTATTTCGAACAAGAAGGCCGTCACATCGAGATCAATCCGGGCGACATCATCGCCTATGACGTCTCCTGTCCGCATTCGATCATCAGTCCCGCCTTTACCCGTCACGACGTGGTGATCGTGCCGAAGGCGCTGCTGCGCGACCGCGGATTCCCGTCGCAGCGGATGCCGGCGTGCAAATTGACGGCGAAGACGGGGACCGGGCGGATCGCCCACGATTTCGTCCATGCCACCTTCGACGAGGCGGCAAAGCTGTCGGCCAACAGCGCGGTCGGCGTCGCCGATTCGCTGATCGACCTGTTGCTGCTGCCGCTGCGCGAAGCCGACACGATGTTCGATCGTGTCGGGCCCGAAGCGATGTATGTGCGCGCGCAGTTCTTCATCCGGGAGCACTTGCGCGACCCGGATCTGTGCATCGACCAGATCTCGGCCGAGCTCGGTTGCTCCAAGCGCTATCTGCACATGCTGTTCTCGGAGCGCGGCACCACAGTGAGCGACTACATCTGGCAGGCGCGGTTGCAGAACTGCCGCCAGGAGCTCGAGGCCCATGCCGGCAAGACCATCACCGACGTCGCCTTCTCCTGGGGGTTCTCCAGCTCATCGCATTTCAGCCGGGTGTTCCGGAAATACTTCGGCGTGGTGCCGTCCTCGATCCACAAGGCACAGCAGGGCGCTGCGAGCTCGGGCGAGCATTAGACGCGGTTTTTCTAGAAGCGGCCGGCGAGGCCGTCCTCCCGATGCGCCCAACTTTCTGATCAGGCCGGCTCGAGGCCCAACGACTTCGCGCTCTCGATCCAGATCGGCAGCTCGCGCTGGTACAGCGCATTGGTTTCCTTGAAGCCGATCGCGGGCTCGAGCACGAAAGTCGAGAGAACCTCCTTCACTTTCGGATCGGTGTTGGCGGCGACGCAGAGCTCGGCCAGGCGGTCGACCACGGCTTGCGGCGTCGCCTTGGGCACGGCCCAGCCGGTGAATCCGCTCACGGTGAAGAATTTCGACGTGGCGCCCTGCTCGGGAAGGGTCTTGATCGCGGGGATCGCATCGACCTTCTTCGAATGCACGGCGAACACCGTGCCGCGGTCGCTTTGCAGGACCGACTGCGCGGCCGTGTAGCTGCCCATCGCGGCATCGAGGGTGCCTTCCAGCATTCCCGTCCACATCGGCGCCTCGCCGCGATAATGCACCGGCTCGATGTTGAGGCCATACTGCTTGTTGAGCTCGTTGACGGTCATGTGCGGGGCCGAGCCCGCGCTGTAGGTGCCGAAGTTCACCTTGCCGCTCTTGCGCGCGAAGGCGACGAAATCCTCCAGCGTCTTGACCCCGGTCTTGGGGTTCGCGACCAGCAACAGACCCGCGCCGGGAATGACGCTGACGAGCGTCAGATCCTTGTCCATGTCGTAGCCGGGATTTTTCATCACCACACGGTTCATGATGTAGGTGGTCGAGATCGAGCACAGGATGGTGTGGCCGTCGGGCTCGGCGCGGGCGACTTCCGCCGTCCCGATCGCGCCGGAGGCGCCGGGTTTGTTCTCGATGACGACGGTCTTGCCGACCTGCTTGGAGATGAACTCGCCATAGGCGCGCGCGAGCAGGTCGGTCTGGCCGCCGGCGGGATAGCTGCAGATCATGCGAATTTGCCGCGCCGGCCAGCCGCCCTGCGCCGATGCGCCGCGCGCGACGAACGGCATCGCCAGTGCACTGGTACCGGCGGCGATGAAGTGGCGGCGATCGAGCTTGGCGGACATGATTCTCTCCCTGATTTTTGCCGAACCTACTGCATCAGGCCGTCGCTGCCATGGGCCGCAGGCGAGACAGATTGGCGCATTCAATTCGTCTGTGCGGTGCCTATTCGATGGCCGTGCCATCCACTCGGTGTCATCGCCCGGCTTTGACCGGGCGATCCAGTACTCCGAGACCGTTGTGGTTGATTCGATGGGCCGCGGCGTACTGGATGCCCCGGTCAAGCCGGGGCATGACAGCGGTGATGTCTGCCACGTGAGTCCGTATCACCGCTGGATGATCTTCGTCCAGACATCGCCGAGGATCGCGGGCTCGCGCGGCGGCAGATAGGTGAGGCCGGCCTGCTTGCCGAACTCGGCGATCTTGCCCGAAGCCGTGAGCTCAGTCAGCGCCTTGTTGACGGCCGCGATCAGCGCGCCATCGCTGGCGAGCCCGACATAGCCGCGATTGGCTCCGATCGGATAATAGTAGCCGGACGCCGTGATCGCCGTGTCCGGGTGCGCGGCGCGATGGGCGTCGAAGCGGGCAAGATCGATCAGCGTCGCGTCATGGTCGCCGCGCTCGAGTCCGCCGAGGAGATCGTCGCGGCCGGGGACGAGATGGGTGATGTTGTCGATCAGGCGCCCCTTGTCGAAGGTCATCAGGATGGCGTCGCCGAGCGATCCGCTTTCGATGGCGAGACGAAGGCCGGCGAGATCGCCGATGTCGCCGACCTTGCGCCCGCGCGCCTTTGGCCCCAGCACCACCGTCATCGGCGAATAGATGTAGGGTTGGCTCGGCGCGAGCACGCCGAGCGGGACGCGGCGCCGCCGATCGTCGCGCGTGGCGCCGGCGAAACCCGGCAAGCGCGCTGTCTTCATCCCGGGTGCGACAAGCGAATCCTGCGTCAGCGCGTAGCCGCCGACCAGCGAGCAGCGCCCGTCCGAGAGCAACGCATTGGCCTCGAGCTGCGGGCTCGAATCCTCATCCAGCCTGCTCTCGAACCACTGGATCTTCAGCGGGCGTCCCATCCGCTCGGCGATCGCCTGCGCCAGCAGCACGTCGAAGCCAGCATCCGGCTTGTCGCGGCGATGCACCGAGAGCGGCGGCCGGTCCTCGTCGAGACAGACCTTCAGAGGATCGTCGGCTGCGAGAGCGACCGACGCCATCGCGGACAGAACGGCCGCAACGCTCCAGGCAACGCGCCGGCCCGTCATGGCTTCCTCCGGCTGGAGACGAACGCCCAGAGGTTTCCGATCTCGTCGTCGCTGAGAATGTCGGCCCAGGGTGGCATCTTGTTGTTCTTGCCGTTCTTCACCGTGGTGACGAAGCGCGTCTTGTCGTCGGGAATGGCACGCAGATCCGGCGTGACGGTGCCGGAATTCATCAGATTGGGGCCGTGGCAGTGGGAGCATTTCGAGGCGTAGGTCGACCTACCATGGTCGATCTGCGCCTGCATGGAATTGCCGGTGGTGTCATCGGCGCGGACGGTCGCCGCATGCGCGACCGAGAGCACCGCGACGGCGGCGATCATCGCCGCCGTCTTGTGAGAGATCACTTTCAGCATCGTACCCGTGTTTACTGCTTGACCGCAAAGACCCACAGCGAGCCGCCGGGCGGCACGTTGGCAAGCCGCTCGTCGCCGGAGAACAGCGAGTAGACGCCGCCATAGCCGCTCGTCACGGCGACATACTGCACGCCGTCCTGCTGCCAGGTCACCGGCTGTCCCTCGATGCCGGAGCCGGTCTGGAACTGCCAGAGCTTCTTGCCGGTGTCGGCGTCGAAGGCCTCGAACTCGCCGGTCAGCGCGCCAGAGAATACGACGCCTCCGGCCGTCGAGAGCACGCCGGAGAAGCGCGGAATGTCGCTCGGCGCTTCCCATTTCGATTTGCCGGTCATGGGATCGATGGCCTTGAGATGGCCGCGCGGCCCGTCGCCGTATTCCCAGAGGTCGGTCAGGTCCATGCCGAGGTACCATTCGCCCTGCTTGTAGGTCACGGGCTCGGTCTTGTACCTGCCGCCGAACGCGAGCGTGTTGGCATAGGCAAGGCCGGTCTGCG
The DNA here is from genome assembly GCF_020193825.1 of Bradyrhizobium sp. NBAIM18. NCBI lineage: Bacteria > Pseudomonadati > Pseudomonadota > Alphaproteobacteria > Hyphomicrobiales > Nitrobacteraceae > Bradyrhizobium > Bradyrhizobium sp. NBAIM18. Next base: position 17,597 of record NZ_JADYVO010000003.1, on the reverse strand, counting down.
GATTGAACGACATCGGCTCCCAGTTCTTGCCGCCGAGGATCGAGGGATAGACCGTCACTTTCTTGCCCTCGCGTGCGTCCTTCGACACGTCGGTCTCGATCGGACGTCCGGTCTTCATGTCGATGCCGGTCGCCCAATTCACCTTCACGTAAGGATTAGCCGCGAGCAGCTTCCCGTTGGTGCGGTCGAGCACGTAGAAGAAGCCGTTGCGGTTGGCATTCATCAGCGTCTTGGTCGGCTTGCCCTCGATGTTCACGTCGGCGAGCACCATCTCGGCCACGGCGTCGTAGTCGAACGGATTGTTCGGCGAGAACTGGTAGTGCCACTTGATCTTGCCGGTCTTGGGATCTAGCGCCAGGACGGAGCAGGTGTAGAGATTGTCGCCGGGGCGCACCGCCGAGTTGAACGGGCCGGGATTGCCGGTGCCCCAATAGATCGTGTTCAGCTCGGGGTCATAAGAGCCGGTGATCCAGGTCGAGCCGCCGCCGAGCTTCCAGGTGTCGCCCTTCCAGGTGTCGCCGCCGGGCTCGTCCGGCGAGGGGATCGAATGGGTCCGCCAGAGATGCTTGCCCGTTGCCGGATCCCAGCCGTCGATGAAGCCCCTTGTGCCGAACTCGGCGCCGGAAATGCCGGTGATGACGACGCCGTCGGCAACGAGCGGCGCCACCGTCATCGAATAGCCTTCCTTGATGTCGGCTGCCTTCTGCCGCCACAGCTCCTTGCCGTTCTTGGCGTCGATGGCAATCACGTGGGCATCGAGCGCCGTACGGAACAGTTTGCCCTCGTGAATCGCGACGCCGCGGTTAATGATGCCGCAGCAGACAATTCGCGGCGTCTCGGCCGGATATTCGATCTTGCTCTTCCAGATCTGCTTGCCGGTCTTAGCATCGACCGCCATCGTGGCATTGTGCGAGGTGACGTAGATGACGCCCTGATAGACGATGGGCTGCGATTCCTCGCTCCGATCGTCATTGAAGCTGTAATTCCAGATCGGGACGAGATTCTTGACCGTATCCTTGTTGATCTGCTTCAGCGTCGAGAAGCGCTGGAGATTGTAGCCCATTCCGTAATTGAGAACGTTCGACGTGTCGGTCGCACCCTTGACCAGCTGCTCGGTGGTTTGTGCATTTGCACAGGTTGACGCAAGCATGACGAGGCTCGCGGCCATCGCAAAGCGTTTCATCCGTTCCTCCCAAAATGCGCGCCTTTTGACGCTGCGGCTGCAACACTCCGTCGGAAACCAAAACGCGTCAATACGAAAGTCGTAACTGCCGTGCCGATATCGTCGGCGGTCACCTGACGGAAACCTGACAAAGGCAACTCCAACTTGTGCGCAGACGCTGAGAAATTCCGCGACGCGAAGCACTATTGGGAGCAGGGCAATGCATCTCTACCGGTTGTGGCGCGCGCAAGTTGCAGGTCCGGACTTGAACCGAGGGCCGCTTGCGGGTTTATCTCGGCTCTGCCCCAATTGATCCGGGGCTATGTCAGGGAGGTCTCGATGATTTCGGCTCGCTCGATTGTCCTTGCACTTGTGATTGCACTTTCGGCCGGTCCGGCGTGGTCGGCCTCCGGCAATGCGGTCAAGTTGTTCGACACCGACAATGACGGCACGCTCGATCTTGCCGAGGTGAAGAAGGTGGCCGCCGCCTCGTTCGCAAAGCTCGATCCCGATCGCGACGGCACGCTCGATGCGCGCGAATTGCGTGGACGGTTGAGCGCGAAAGAACTCGCCGCGGCAGACCCCGACCGCGACGGGACCCTCACCCTCGACGAATATCTGTCGGTGGTCGAGCAGCGTTTCAACGCAGCCAATCCCGACAAGGATGGAACGCTGGATGCGAAGGAGCTGAATTCGCGTGCCGGGCGCGCGCTCGTACGATTGCTCCGGTGAAGCGCCGCAAGCGGAACGGGCATGACGAGCGTAACGTTTGCGATCATTCCGGCCTGACGCTCGGGAACATCGGGCTGCTCGGCCTGTTTCTCCGCATGTCCTGCCGGCGCCGGGGCTGCGCTGCGGGAGAAAAGGAGATGCAAATGAATACGAAGCGTTCCCTTCTTGCTGCCTGCGCAATCCTGACGCTGAGCGCCGGGGTTGCGGTCGCCGGTCCCTGCAACACCGGCAGCGCCAGCACCGACAAGACCGACAAGGATGCCGGTTCTGGCCCTGTCACCGTGGGCTCCGCGCAATCGCACACGTCCGGTTCGGCGAGCGATAGCAGCCAGCATCCTCCGACCAGCACGATGAACCGGGCCAGCGGTGAATCGCCGGCGTCGTCCGAGGATGCGCAGCGGCAAATGCAGAGCGAGCCGACGGCGGCTCAGCGCGCCGCGGGCGCCAAGCCGAATGCCGAAATGGCCGACAAGGACTGCTGACGGCACCGTTGTCGATTGGACGCGCGGTGCATTGCACAAGGCGGTGTCTCGCTGGTCGTGTTTGACCAGGAGGGAACTTGCTTTGTCCGAGAGAGAAATTGCGGCCGCGAAGTATCGGCACAGACGCGACGGCAGTCGAATCGAGGCTTGAACTGCACTCGACGCAGCCCTAGGTTTTTCGCCGCGCGATGTCGCGCTCAATACCTTGGGAGACCCGAATGGCTTGGAAAGCTCCGAAGATCGTGGAAGTGCCGGTCGGCATGGAAATCAACATGTACGCCTGCGCCTCGCGCAAGTAAGACCGACGACCTGCCGCGGCTTCGATGGCAAACGCCGTCGGAGCCGTGGCAGTGTCGGATCTGCGCCTCGCCGTGCTCCATGCTTTGCGGATCGCGCGAAAGCCGCACGTGGAGGGGCTTCAATTCTTTCCCCGCAAAATTTCGACCGTGCTCTGCGGCAGTGTGTTACGCTGACGCCCGGTCAGCGCTGCTGCCGCATCACAGCGGCGCGCGCCTTTGGGGCACGGGATGGGCGGCAGAGCCTGCAAGTTCTGGACGGTGATCGTGTGCGCGATCGTGCTGGCGCCGGCGCGCAGCAGCGCCGAGGCAGGTTTTGATACCGAGCACATCTTCGGCTTCATGATCGGCACCGATATCGGCAATGTCGGCGAGCGCGAATTCCAGACCCAGACGACGGGGCGCTTCGGCAAAGGCGGGGGCGCTTATCGCGCCCTTGAACATGAGGTCGAGATCGAGGTCGTGCCGCTGCCGAATTTTCGTGTCGAGGTCGGCGGCACCGCCAGCTTGCACCACATCACCGGCGTCCCTGATATAGACGACCGCCGCCAGTTCAACTTCCAGGGCATCTCGCTTGACCTGCGCTATCGCCTGCTCGACCGCGAGCGCGCACCATTCGGCTTCACGATTGCGGCCGAGCTCCACGGCGACCGCATCGACGAGACCAGCGGCGCGAAAGGGCGGATGTACGGCACCGAATTCACGCTCGCCTTCGACCGCGAACTCATTCCGAACTTCGCCATCGGCGCCCTCAACCTGATCTACCAGCCGGAATGGGCGCGCTTCGAGATTGGAGGGGCATCCGAGAAGAGCTCGACGATCGGGGCCGCGTTTGCCGGCCTGGTTCGCGTGCGGCCCAATGTGCTGCTTGGCGGCGAGATGCGCTACTTCCGGCAATATGAGGGCATCGGCCTTAGCGAGTTCTCAGGCCAGGCCCTGTTTGTCGGCCCCACCGCCTATTTCCAGCTCTCCGAGCGTTCCCGGCTCACCGCAAGCTGGAGCATGCAGGCCTGGGGGCGCCCGGCCGGCTCAGGCGGCAATCTCGACCTCGTCAATTTCGAGCGGCATCAGGCGCGATTGGTGTTCGGCGTGAACTTCTAACACGGAAGGTCGTCATGCTCGGGCTTCTCCCGGCTACGCGGCCGAAGCCGCTTCGGCGAGGCGACGGCCCGGGCATCAACGTTCTTTGTTCCACGAGGCAAGGCGTGGATGGCCGAGCCCGGCCATGACGAGGCTTCGGCGCTATGAAACTTCCCCCTCCTTCGCGCGTAGCTTCATGTGCTAATCTCTCCATCGCCCCCTTGCGAGAGGATCCCGGCATGAACCCGATTGACCTGGTGGTGACTGTGTGCGCGGTGCTCTCGCCTGCGACCTGCGAGGAGCGGCATCTGGTGTTCCACTATTCCGGGTCGCCGCGGCAATGCGCGATGGCCGCGCCGCCCTATATCGCGCAATGGGTCGGTGAGCATCCGAAGTGGCACGCGGTGAAGTGGCGCTGCGAATATCCGCACCCGAACGACAAGGCGTGAGCTGCCAGAATCGGTTCGAACGCTACTTGGTGCAGTCCTTCAGATCCTTGTCCGCAATCGAGAACACTGCATCCGCCTTGATCTCGATATCGCGGACGACGCACTGCCGTGCATTGGGGTAACTGACCCTGGCGTCGTAGCGGCCGGGCTCGACGCCGGTGATGCGCAACCGCTCGTCGTGGTCGACCTCCTTGTCCTTGTCATTCAGGCACTGGTTCGGACCCCAGTCGGTCTTGCCGGCGGGTGCGAGCTGGAAGCCGGAGATGGTCTCCGTCGTGAGATTCCAGAGCCTTATGCCCTTGCCCTTGGTCTGCGCGGCGGCTTCGCCGGCAAGCGTCAACAACGCGATCAAAGCAAGAACCCCACGCATCAGCCAGTCCTCCCAAAGGGCGCCGTCATTCCTTGATCAGGCGCTCGCGGTTCTTTGCCTTGTCGAAATTCTTGGCGCGGTCAAGGCCGTTTGGTGCGATCAGCTTCGCCGAGACGAGATCGGCGCCGTCGAAATCGGCGTCGATGACGATGGCGCCGGTCAGATCGGCTCCGCCGAGTTGGGCGTTTTTCAGTGATGCGCCGCTCAGATCGGCGCCCCTGAGGACTGCGAATTCGAGGTCGACGCGCGACAAATCGGCGTTGCGCGCGTTCAGCCGTTCCAGCTTGGCGGATCTCAGCACCGCGCGCATCAAACCCATCGACTGGTTGCGCATATCGGCGCCAAGATTCGCGTCCGCGATCGAGGCGCCGACCAGGCTTGCGCCGGTGAGGTCGGCAGCGATCCGCGCTCCTGACAGGTTCGCACCGTCGAGACGCGCGCGGGCCATTTGCGAGGCGAACAGATTGGCGCCCTTCAGGCTTGCGCCGGTAAGATCCGCATCCAGCAGCCACGCCTGATCGAGGATCGCACCGTCCAGCCTGGCGTCTCGAAGTATTGTCTTGTTGAGCCGCGCGGCGCGGAGAACCGTGTTGGACAGGTCCAGCCCCGAGAGATCGAGACCCGACAGGCGTTTGCCGGTGAAATCGGCAGGTTGCTTTGGGCTCGCTTTGGCCAACATGGCCTCGACCTCCGGCCTCGTCATTTCAGCCGAGACCATCGCGGGGGAGGTGAGGTCGACGCCACGCATCATGTCCTGCGCGCCCGCCGTCATCGCAACGAGTGCGAGGCTAAGCGCTGCAAGACCAAGCGTTGCGAAGGCGACTGTCCGTGTCATCATCAGCTCCGCCGCCCGCTAATCTAGCACGTCCACCAGGCGACCGGCTATGAGGCATCTCGCTCAGTGCGGTCGCCTTGAGTTCGTTGCGCCAGGCCGGCCTTGATCGCCGCAATTTCGGCTTCGCCGCGTGTGTCGCGCGGGATGCCGATAGGCACCTCGGCCACGATCCGCGCTGGTCGCGGCGACAGGAAGAACAGCCGGTCGCCCAGGCGCACTGCATCGTCCAGGCTGTGTGTCACCAAAAGCGTCATCACCGGCCGGCTCGCGACGAGCGTTGCAATTTCATCGCGCAGGCGTCCGGCGAGAGCGTCATCGAGCGATGCCAGTGGTTCGTCGAGCACCAGAATATCCGGCTCGACGGCAAAGGCGCGGGCGAGCGCCACGCGCCGGGCCAAACCCAGCGAGAGCTCACCGGGATAGTGGTCGCGATGTGCTTCCAGCTCCAAAATCCTGAAGAGCTCGGCGAGCTTGGCATCTGCGACATCGGGCGCAGCCAGCCGCACATTCTGCTCGACCGAGCGCCACGGCAGCAGGCGCGGCTCCTGGAACACCATGCCGATCCGCGCCTCCGGCGGTCGCGCGACGTGGCCTGCAAAGTCGTGGTCCAGTCCCAGGATGATGCGCAGCATCGTGCTCTTGCCGCAGCCGGAGGGGCCGATCAGCACGCCGACCTCGCCGGATTGCAGCGCGAACTTGACGGGCGCCAGAACCTCATGCGTTCCGCCCGCGGCACTCCTGAAAGTCTTGCCCGTGATATCGACCTCAAGCCGCACGGGGCCGCCACCGGTTTGCGCGGGCTTCGAACGGCTGCACCAGCAAGGTTTCGATGACGAGCACGACGGCGGCGAAGGTGAGGGAATAGGCCAGCAGCCGCGGCGTGTCGAACAGCTGGAAGGCGACGCCGATCTCGAAGCCGACGCCGTTCGGCCGCCCCAGCAGCTCAGCGACGAGCACGATCTTCCACACCAGCGACAGGCCGGAGCGGGCCGAGGCCGCGATATAGGGCGCCAGTTGCGGCAGCACGACGTGGCGGAAGGCGCGCCAGCGCGGCATTGCGAACACGCCCGCCATCTCGTCGAGCGAACGGTCGAGCGCGCGCGTGCCCTCGCGCAAGGTGACGATGGCGGTCGGCAGCTTGTTGATGGCGATCGCCGCGATCGCGGCGGCCTCGGTCAGGCCGGCCCAGATATAGGCCAGCACGATCACGACCAAGGCGGGCAGGTTGAGCAGCAGGATCAGCCAGGGATCGCCGAGCCGGTCGGCGAGCTTCACCCGGCCCATCAAATAACCGATGGCACTGCCGAGCGACATCGCGAGGGTGAAGGCGAGCGCGACGCGCGCCAGCGTGGCGCCGAGATGCAGGAACAGCGCGCCGCTTGATGCTTCCGCGATCATCACCTGAAGCACCGCCGGCGGGGAGGGCAGTTTTGCGCCGCCGACCACGAGCGCGGCAATCCACCAGATCGCGAGGAACAGGGCGAACGACAGCAGGCGCAGCACCTCAGTCTCCGGGGACTGCGTGATAGAAGGTGCCGGGGTCCAACTCGGCTGCGGGGCCGACGAGGTCGCGGCCGCCGATCTCGGCCAGCACGCGGTAGAGCACGCGCGCGTCCTTTTCCTCGTCATCGATGCTCCGGCGCGGAATGCCGTCGCGGTAGCGGTCGCGGTAAGTCTTGAGCAGGACAGGATCGGTCGTGCCGGTGAGCGGCGCGACCTTGTCCCAGGCCGCATCCGAGGTCGCCAGCAACTCCTTGGCCTTGCGGGTCATCGCGATGAAGCGCGCGACGGCCTCCTTATGGCGCGCGGCCCAGCTCTCATCGAAGACATAGCCGACCGCGGCGACCGCGCCTTTGGCACCCAGCTTAGGCAAGATGTCCTCGATGCCGGTCAGGCGCCTGAAACCCTTGGCCTCGAGCTGGGCGCAGAAATTCCAGAAGTTGAGGCTCGCATCCATCTCGCCGTCCAGCGCCTTGGCGGCGATCAGCGGCGGGGCGCCGTAGACGATGGTTGCTTCCGACTTGAGGTCGATGCCGTCCTGCTTCATCCGCGCCTGCAGCAGCAGCCAGCTCTTGTCGATCGCCCCGCCGGCGACCGCGAGCTTGCGGCCCTTGAGGTCGGCGAGACTCTTGATCGGCGATGAGGCCGGCACCATCACGGCGCCGAGTGCGCTGGAATAGGGATAGAAGGTGAGCTTCGCACCGAGCGTGCGCTCGCGCGACACCCACAGCCAGTCCGACAGGATGATGTCAGCGCTGCCGGCGCGCATCGCGATCTTGCCGGCCTCGGTGCTCGCCAGCTCAGTGACCTCCAGCGCCAGGCCGGCCTCCTTGTCGAGGCCGGCGCTGCGGATCGCGGCCAGCTCCCACGAGAACGTTCCGGTCTTCTGCACTGCAAGGCGGATCGTGTCCGCGGCGCCGGCAGGTGCGGCTAGCGCCAGCACCGTTGCGAGCGCCCATATTCGCGCCAAAACTGTCATCACCTTGTGAGCCGTTTCCTCTGACAGAGTGCTTTTCAGCACAATACGCATAGCATAGCCTTGGTCGCAACCAGCGGGAGGACGCGCATGAATCTGGCCGGACGGCTACGACCGATTGTCGCCGCATTGACGGCGCTCGCTGCGAGCGTATGCGTGGCACGGGCCGAAGAGGCCAATGATTATCCCACCGCGGCGCGCGCGGAATACGTCTATGGCTGCATGAAGGCCAATGGCGAGACGCGGTCAGCGATCGAGCAATGTTCCTGCTCGATCGACGTGGTCGCCTCGATCGTGCCCTACGAGCGCTATGTGACCGCCGAGACCGCGCTCAGCATGTCGCAAGTGCGCAGCAATCTCGGCGTGCAGTTTCGCACCTCGGAGCAGGCCAACGCGGCGGTGAATGACTTAAGGCGCGCGCAGGCGGAAGCCGAGGTGAGGTGTTTCTGAATTGTGCCGCGGTGTCTCTCACCCTCCCCTGGAGGGGTCCGGGACGAGCGTAGCTCGCCCGTGGTCGATCGCGCGAAGCGCGAGCGGGGTGGGGTGATCTCTCCACTCGGGCAGTGTCGGATGCGGAGAGACCGTCACCCCACCCCGTCCCACATTTCGCTACGCTCAATGTGAGCCGACCCTCCCCCTCCAGGGGAGGGTGCTCCTCGCCTCACGTCCCCGGTTTCTCCACCTCCCATTCATTGCGGAACACATGCCCGTCCGTATCCCGGGCCTCCGCACGAAAGCGCTTGGCGCCGTTGGAGACATAGGTGAAGCGCAGGTTGGGATCTTCCGAGATCGAGATGCCGCCTTCCATCGACAGCACGGGGCTATCGTCCTGCGTCAATCTGAGCTGGTTGATGAAGAAGGCGGGGATATAGAGCTGCGTGACCTGGTCCATCTGCAGGCCGGAATTGTTGGGATGGCCGATCATGATCTGCGCTTCGCGCAGCCGGCTTGCCGGACCCTCTTCACGGGCGAATTGCCGGTAGCGCATCTGGCCGAGCCGGTTCTTGGCTTCCTCCACGTTCTTTGCAGCCGGCGCCGAGCAGCCGCCAGAGGCCTTCACATAGACTTTCGAGACGTAGAGCTGGCCGTCGCTGAGCTCGGCCACCGCATGCACGTCGGTGTAGTTGTTGACGCGCACACGGGTCGAGATTTCCGTGACATTGGCGTCCGGGCCGAGTTCGAACTTCGCGGCCATCGGCGCGGGATTGCGGTCGATCACCAGCGTGATCGAACGGATGCGTCTGCTGTCGCCGGGCGACAGCTTGCTGCGCAGCGTCACCGGCACGATGGCGGCATCCTCGGCGCGATAGGGCATCTCGATGCCGATGACCTCGGCGCCGTCGTTCATCGGCCGGTTGCTGAAGATGTCCTGCACCAGGCCCGGCCAGGGATCGTAGGCCTCGTCCGCCTGCGCCGGCACGGCAAAGGCGATGCCGAGGAGCAGGGCAATCAGGGGCAGGCGGCGTGTGCATGCCGTCATGGTCATGCTCCTCGGTTTAGGTGAAGCTGATCTCCTGCCAGCGTAGCGCGCCCGCTATTCCCATTCAATTTCCGAAAATGCTGCAGTTGCGTTGCGGGCGTTGTAGTCCTCGAACAGCTGCCAGTGCGGCCGCTCGTCCGCCGCCGCCTTGTCCGCAGCGGCGCGGATCGGCGCGCCCCTCTTGTTCAGGGCGCGGACGTCGGACAGCAGCGTTGACAGGTAACGTCGTTGATCGCTCAGGGCCGCTGGCCAGTCGCTCACAGGACCGTGACCGGGAACAACGCGCAGCGCCGGGATCGTCTCCAACTCTTTCAGCGTGGCGAGCCAGCCGCGAATGCTGCCGTCCATCACCGGAATGTGGCCGAGAAAGACGAGATCGCCGGCAAGCAGGGTTTTGGTGCTCTCGTCGAACACGGTCAGATCGTTGTCGCTGTGCCCGGCCGGCCAAGCGCGCAAGGTCAAGCGGCGCGAGCCCAGATCGAGCGTGAGCGTGTCCGTTACGAGCAGGGTCGGCGGTACGATCTTCATGGGATCGATCAGCTCGGGGCCCATGAGGCGCCTGAAATTGTCGAGATAGAAGGGCCCGCGGCTCGCCAGCGCCTGCGGCAGCTTGCTGTGGCCGACGAAGCTGGTTCCCTCTGCCATGAAGGCAGCATTGCCGAAGACATGGTCGGGATGGCCATGGGTGTTGATGACATAGCGGATCGGCTTTTGCGTGCGCGCTCGTACCGCCGCCAGCAGCGCCTCGCCTTCGCGCAGGCTGCCGCCAGTGTCGATCACGGCCACCGCGTCACCTCCGATGATGAAGCCGACATTGGCGATGCCGCCTTCATTCTCGCGGCTCATCAGCGCTATGGCCCCGGAGTGTACGAAGATTCCCGGCGCGACTTCGCTCACAGGCAATTCGCCCGCCCCGGCGCGTGCTAGCGTGGCTGTTACCAGGGACAAGGCTGCGATCACGAGAGCGATGCGAGACACTTTTCCGCCTCAGTTCAAAGGATTGGCCTCATTGCACTGCAACAAAGCAAAGCCGGCAAAAGTTGGCACACGTGGCGCGTCATGCGTTGCATGGATAACATTCAAACAAAACGAGGAGGAAGCGCGATGACGCAGGCCGGACGACATCGTCGCTGGTGGTTTTCACTCTGGATCATGATCGCATCTTGTGCCTATGGCGATCTCGCCATTGCGCAGACCAACGAGACCGGAGATCTCTCATTCGAGCTGGTCGACCCGAAGGTGCTGCGCGTCTGCGCCGACCCGCGCAACCTGCCGTTCTCGAATGAGAAGGGCGAGGGCTTCGAGAACAAGCTCGCCGAGTTTCTGGCGGACAAGCTGCAGAAGAAGCTGGACTACGTGTTCTTCCCGCAGGCCGCCGGCTTCGTGCGCATGACGCTGGGTGCGCATCGCTGCGACGTCATCATGGGCTACCCGCAGGGCGACGACCTCGTGCAGGGCACCAATCCCTACTACCGCACGACCTATGCACTGGTTGCGAAGACTGGCAGCGGGCTCGAGGACGTCGACACGCTGGAGGACGCACGCCTGAAAGGTAAGCATATCGGCATCGTCGCCGGCACGCCGCCGGCGACCAATATGGCGTTGGCAGGCCTGATGGGCGATGCAAAGCCCTATCAGCTGATGATCGACACGCGCTTCGACAATTCCGCGCAGGCGATGATCGACGACCTCGCTGCCGGCAAGATCGACGCCGGCGTGCTCTGGGGACCGATGGCCGGCTATTATGCGAAGAAAGCCGGCCCCTCGCTGCACGTCATGCCGCTGGTCAAGGAGACCACCGGGTCCAAGCTGGTCTATCGCATCGGCATGGGCGTGCGACCCGCCGACCAGAACTGGAAGCGGCAGCTCAACCGGTTGATCCAGGAGAACCAGGGCGAGATCAACAAGATCCTGCTCGATTTCGGCGTGCCGCTGCTGGACGAGAGCAACCGGCCGCTCGGTGCGGAGACGGCCAAGAAGGCGCCATGAGCCGGCCGCTTGCCGCTGCGTTCGTCGTTGCCTTGCTCGTGGCCCCGGCGTCGGCGCAGCAGCAGGAGCCGTTCGAGCCCGAGGGATATCGTACCGACAATTATCGCGCGCCGGTGCCGGCGACGCTCGCTGGCGCGCGCGTGCTCACGACCGGCGAGGCGGAGGCGATCTGGCGCGCGAACAGCGGCACCTTCGTTGACGTGATGCCGCGCGCGCCAAAACCAAAGAACCTTCCTGTGAGCACGGTGTGGCGTGACGCGCCGCGCAGGAACATTCCGGGCAGCTTCTGGCTGCCGGACACCGGCTACGGCAACTTGCCGCCCGCCATGGACGATTATCTTCAGCGTGGCCTCGCGCGCGCCTCACGCGGCGACAAGGCCGCGCTGCTGGTGATCTATTGCCTCGCCGATTGCTGGATGTCCTGGAACGCGGCGAAGCGTGCGCTCGCTTACGGCTATGCCAACATCGCCTGGTATCCTGACGGCACCGACGGCTGGGAGGGCGCCAAACTCCCGACGGAGGACGCGCAGCCTGAGCCGCGCCCGGACCAGTAAATGACTGGATGCAGGTGCTTGGCCGCCCCCTGTGAGCGGGAGACGCAGCGACGGTGTTATTTCTGCTTCTGCAACTTCGTCAACGTGCCTGTACCGTTGGTTTCGGTCGCAGAATAGCTCACCCTGTCGCCGGCATGGACGGCATCCAGCATCGCGGCGTCTTTCGCCTTGTACTCCTGGAGCGCGCCGGCGCTGCCTGTGCTGGCGCCGACCGTGCCCTTCTGGGTCTGCTGGATCGAGATCGTGCCGTTGAGCCGATCGATCCGCGTGATCATCCCGGTCATGTCGTCAGCAAAGGCGCTGGTTGCGAGCATGCTGAGGGCCGCAGCGCCCGCCAACATGATTCTTGTGGTTCCCATCGAGGCCTCCCGACGTCTTGAGTTCACGTCGACAAGCCATCATAAATCGATTTGGTTCCGGCACATAGCGCGGCGAAAGGTTAACGTTGCCGGGGCGATTGCGGGAACTTTTCGTGAGCGGTCAGCGTAACTGACACTATTCCATTTCCTGCTGGATGACGCGTCCGAGCGCGAACAGGCGCTGATCGATCGAGGTTGGAACCTCGCAGACGAAGCGCACCACCTTGTGGCGGTCCTCAAAAATCCGGGTCTTCCAGATCAGCTCGTTGGTGAGCGCCTCGACCTTGGCCTCGTCACGCGGTGTGGCCCCTTGCAGGGCCTGGAGCTGAATTGCCTCCTCGCGGATCTTGTCGGCGGCATCGCGCTGCTTGCGGCTGACGCGCTCGAGTCCGTTCATGACCTGGGAGCGCTGGGCGTTGAGCGTGTCGAACAGGCCGGCGAACAGCAGCTTTGCGTTCGCGGTCTTGTCGGCAGCGGAACCCGCGAGAAACTCCTTCACCAGCTTTTCCGCCTCATCCAGCGGCGTCTTGCGCGCCGCCAGTTTCGCAACGAGCGCGCTGATCCTGGCGTCATCCTTCCATTTGTTCTGGACGTCGTCGAGCGGCGGACCGCCCCACACGGCCGCCAGCGAGATCTCGGGCACCTTCGCCTGGGTGCACGGCCAGTCCGGAAAGCGCGGATCGGCGGCGTGCGCCGTGGTGCTCGCGACAGCGAGCACCAGTACAGAGGTGACCAGAACCCGAACAATCATCCTTCGCCTCCCGCAGGCCCGCGTCGCGCCAGCCCGCGCGAGGGATCATAGGCCAGGATCGCGCCGATCATGAAGACGATTGTGCAAACTGCAACCACCGCCAGGGAGATCCAGTTGATCTGGCCATACAGCGCGAAGCGGATCAGCTCGACCGCATGGGTGAACGGATTGGCCTCGCAGAGGTAATAGAGATAGGGGCTGCCCTCCTGCACCCGCCAGAGCGGGTAGAGCGCGGAGGAGGCGAAGAACATCGGGAAGATCACGAAGTTCATGACACCGGCGAAGTTCTCGAGCTGCTTGATGCCCGACGAGATCAGCATGCCGAGCGAGCCCAGCATCAGCCCCGACAGGATCAGCGCCGGCAGCACGGTGAGATAGCCCTGGGGCGGCGGGGTGATGTCCCAGAGCCAGGCGATCAGCAGGAACGCATAGACCTGGAGCAGCGATACCGCGGTGCCCGCGAGCAGCTTGCAGAACAACAGGAATCCACGCGGCAGCGGACTCACCAGGAGCGTGCGCATGTTGCCCATCTCGCGGTCATAAACCATCGAGAGCGAGGACTGCATGCCGTTGAAGAGCTGGATCATCGCCATCAGCCCGGGCGCGATATAGACCTCGTAGAGGATGTAGGTCTCGTAGGGCGGGATGATGGAGATGCCGAGCACCTGGCGGAAGCCGGCGGCGAAGATGAACAGCCACACCAGAGGCCGCACCAGCGCCGAGACGAAGCGCTCGCGCTGATGCAGGAAGCGCAGGCCCTCGCGCCAGACGATGCCGCTGAGGCAGGTCATGTACTCGGCGAACGAGAAGCCGCGCGGCGCCTCGCGCGTCGTGATGCTGCTCATGCGCCGCCTCCAGGCATGGTTTGCGCGCCGGTCAGGCGCATGAAGGCGGTGTTGACGTCCTGCGCGCCGGCTTCCGCGACGACGCGGTTCATCGGTCCCTGCGCCAGCACCTTGCCCTGGTGCAGCACCACGAGATCGTCATCGGGCATGATCTCGTCGAACAGGTGCGTGGCCCAGAGCACGCCGATGCCTTGCTCGGTCACGAGCTGCCGCACGTGGCTGATGATGTCGGCGCGCGCCTTGACGTCGAGGCCGACGGTCGGCTCGTCGAGCAGCAAGAGGCGCGGCCGGTGCAGCAGCGCCCGGGCGATCTCCAGCCGCCGCATCTGTCCGCCGGAGAGGTCGCGCACCTTGCTTGCAGCGCGATCGGCAAGGCCGATCCGGCCGAGCAGCTCGGCGCTGCGCGCCGAGGCCTCGCGGCGGCCAATGCCGTGCAGCGCGGCGTGGTAGAGCAGGTTCTGCGTCAGCGACAGATCGAGATCGAGCGTGCGCGGCTGGAATACGACCCCGAGCAGCCGCAGCGCCTCGCCGGGGCTCTTGCTGACGTCGTGCCCGAAAATGCCGACGCGGCCGGACTGGATGCCGAACAGCCGCGTGATCAGCGAGAACAGCGTGCTCTTGCCGGCGCCGTTGAGTCCCAGCAGCGCCGTGAAGCTCGCGGGCTGCACATTGAAAGACACGTTCGTCAATGCGCGCCGCGGACCATAGGCATGGCTGACACCGTCGATCGACAATGCCGGCACCGCGGCCTCTTCGGGTCTCGGCGTCTCCTGGGCTTCGGCGATCGGGGCGGGGCTGGTCATGGCGCGATCGCGACGCCCCAGGGCAGCTCGCCGACCTGAATGGTCTTGATCACCTTCTGCGCGGCGACGTCGATGACGGAGACGTCGTTCGACACACCGTTGGTGGTGAGCAAATATTTCTCGTCGGGCGTGAACGCCATGTGCCAGACCCGCTGCCCGACCAGGAGATATTTCGTCACCTTGCGCGAGGCGACGTCGACCACGGCGATGCGGTTGGCAGGGCCGAGCGCGACGAACGCGGTTTTGTCGTCCCTGGTCATGCCGATGCCGACCGGCTGGATCGCCTCCTTGCGCAAGCCCGGAATCTCGAACGTGACCTTGCCGATCACCTCGTGCTTTTTGGGGTCGATGATCGAGACGGTGCCGCCGATCTCCGAGGACACCCACACCTCGGAAGAATCATGCTTGTACTCGGCGTAGCGCGGCCGCGCGTCCACCAGCACGTTGGCGACGATCTGGCGCGAGGCGGTGTCGATGAAATGCGCCATGTTGGTGGTTTCCGAGGTGTTGATCAGCGTCTTGCCGTCCGGACTGATGGTCATGCCCTCGGGCTCGACACCGACCTGGATGTCGCCGAGCCGGGCGCGCTTCTCGAGGTCGATCACCGTCACCGTGTTGTCGTTCTCGTTGGCGACATAGAGCATCTTGCCGGCAGCATCCTGCGCGAACAGCTCGGGGTCGGGTCCGGAGGGCAGGCTGTCCACCACGGTTTGGGTCTTGGCGTCGATTACCTGGATGGTGTCGTCGTCACCGACCGCGACCATCACGAACTTGCCGTCGCGGGTAAGGTCGATGCCGCGCGGACGCTGGCCGACCTTGATGGTCTTGGTCACGGTCCAGCTGTCGGTATCGATCACCGAGACGGTGTTGCTCTTCTCGTTCGAGACATAGGCGATGAACGCATGCGCTGGGGCTGCCGCCAGTGCCAATGCGGAGAGAAGTCCAACACGCCACATCCGCGACATCTGCATCCTCATTTCAGCTTGCATTTGCTCTCCGGGCGATCGTAGCCCAGCGTGTCGAGCTCGGAGACCTGGTGCAGGAATCCTTCTTGCGGCGACACCGACACCACCATGCGGCCGTCGACCAGGAGGATCGGCTGGCGCAGCTGCAGGTTCCAGTCGCGCAAGGTCAGCCGCGTGCCCTTGAAGGCGGCGACCGAGAAATCCGGGCCCTTGATGAAATCGGTGACCTTCCTGACCTCGCCGGAATTGGTGCGCGAGGTGGCTTCGCCGATCATGCGCACGGCGGTCCAGGCCTGCATGTCGCGTGCGGTCATCCGGCGCGAATTCAGCTTGATGAAGCGGTTCTGCATCTGGATCGCGCCCCACTGATCCTGCGATGCGTCCCAGCTGCGCGGCACGAGGCCGGCGGAGCCGGCGACCGGGCGCGGATCCCAGGTGCGATAGGGCAGATAGGCGCCGAATACCTCGCTCTCGTCGGCGGCGACCAGCACGTCATAGGCCGGTGCCTGCTGCGTGAAGACGGGGATCTGACGCTGGATCTGCGCCACGCCGCTATCGGTGCGCCGCGCCCCGCCCTTGTCCTCGAAGGTTCGCTCCTGCACGATCTTGGCGCCGAACCGCGCCGCGGTGCGCCTGATAGCATCGGCGAACAGCTTGTCCTCGTCGTGCGAGCCGACCACCAGCAGCCAGCGCGACCACTTCTTCCACACCAGATATTGGCCGAGCGCGTCGGCGAGCATCGCACGCGTCGGCGCGGTGTGGATGACGTTGGCGCGGCAATCGGTCTCGCGCAGCCGCTCGTCGATCGCGCCGGCGTTGAACAGCAGCGTGCCGCGGTCGCGCAAGGCGTCCGCAACCTTCAACAGCGCATCGGCGGGCAGGTCGGCGATAATGAAGCCGTTCTTCTCGGCGAGCGCGGTCGCAGCCTGCACCGCGTCTTCGCCTTCCCTGATGCGGCGCTCCTCCAGCGTGAAGCGCTGGCCGGTGAACTTCCCGGTGGTGTTGTTGTCCTCGATGGCAAGGCGCGCGCCGGCGAGGCCGTCGTTCTCGGCAGGTTGCTCGGCCAGCGACAGCGTCGATCGGGTGCTGGCGATTGCTAGATAGCCGATGCCGATCGTGACGGGATCGGCCGCAAGCGCGCTCGTCGCGGCAAGACCAAAGCCGATCAGGCCGGCCAACCATCGGATCATGTTTCCTCCAGACGATCTCCCCGGCTTGACCGCCGGTGAAGAATTGTCTCTGCTTCAAGCATGACCAATTTGTCAGGCCGTGCAACCCCGCATTTCGTCCCCGCGCGCGCGAGGCCGGGAATCACGATCATGCGAGCATTGTTGGCAACCGCAGCATTGCTGCCGACGGGGGCGGGCGCGCTCGCCGATCCACCGAAGCTCGCGGTGTTCGATTTCGAGCTGGTCGACACCAGCCTGCCGGGCGAGTTCTACGGCTCCAAGCCGGAAGAGGCGCGGCTCGTGCGCATCAGCGAGCAGCTGCGCAGGGAGCTGGCAGAGTCGGGCCGGTTCCAGGTGCTTGACATCGCGCCGGTACGGGAGGCCGCCCGTGGCGCGAACCTGCAGGCCTGCGGCGGCTGCGACCTCAAGCTCGCCGGCCAGCTCGGCGCCGATCTGGAGATCACCGGCCTCGTGCAGAAGGTCTCCAACCTGATCATCAATCTCAACATCTATCTGCGCGACGTGAAGACCGGCAACATGATCGCGGTCGCCAGCGCCGACATGCGCGGCAACACGGATGAATCCTGGTCGCGCACGATGAGTTATCTCATCCGCAACCGCCTGCTGGCGCCGAATTACGGCAAGCGGGAGTAGGGGACTCTTACCCTGCCCTGGAGGGGGAGGGTCGATCGCGCGTCGCGCGAGCGGGGTGGGGTGACAGTCTCTCCCTTGAGGCGGTGCCCGCGTGAGAGATCACCCCACCCCACCCCGCATTCCGCTGCGCTTCATGCGCTGCGACC